>NZ_JAZAQQ010000006.1:0-433907 GCF_036861315.1 Pseudomonas sp. S3(2024)
TCATCGCCTGCATGCGAATACTGCTGATCAGATTGAATGCCATGCTGCGAGACGGCACAGAGTGGCGGTGACGAACGGTGGTAGTAAGACAGTTGCTCCCACAATGTGTTTTCAGCGCAGCATTTTATTTGATATCAATACACTGGCATTGCACTAGTAGAGTGCAGGAAAGTGAGACGCGTCTAACAAAAAACAACTTACTAATATTTAATATTTAAATAGAAAATCGTCAGACAATTGGGCGTGGTGATGCCCGGTAAAACAATCTTTCGACCCCGCAGGCTTTGTTTTCGGCAGTTTTACGCAACAGTTCAATTTGATCTCAAAAAAACGCTAGACGACAGATTTCAAATTGTGTCAGGTTTCTTACGCCTTCATTGGGCGAGTGATAGGACGATCTCGCCAGGGATCGTCGCTATCTGACAAAAACTGTTCCATTGCTAAACAAGGAAGTGTGTTTATGTCGAAAGTAAAAGCGAACGCTATTGATATCACCGCAGACACATTCGTGCCTGTCGGCGCAGCGCAATCTCTGGCTGCGACCAGCTCTGCCTGGAACCAGATCAATAGCTTCAGCCATCAATACGATCGTGGCGGCAACCTCACGGTCAATGGCAAACCGTCCTTCTCGGTGGATCAAGCCGCCACTCAATTGTTGCGCGACGGTGCCTCCTGGCACGACCTCGACAACAGCGGCAAGATCGAACTGACCTACACCTTTCTGACCGCCAAAACCGCTAACTTCAGCGGCCTGGGCGTCACCGGTTTCAGTCAGTTCAGCTCCCTGCAGAAAGCCCAGGCCGTGCTCGCCATGCAGTCGTGGGCGGATGTCGCCAACGTGACGTTCACCGAATCGGCCCGTGGTGGCGACGGTCACATGACCTTCGGTAACTACAGTGGCGGTCAGGAAGGCGCGGCGGCGTTTGCGTTCCTGCCAGGCACCGAGCCAGGCTATGACGGTCAATCCTGGTACCTGACCGGCAGTGGCTATGACGTCAACAAGACCCCGGGCCTGAACAATTACGGGCGTCAGACCCTGACCCACGAAATCGGCCACACCCTGGGCCTGTCTCACCCTGGCGACTACAACGCCGGCGAAGGCAATCCGACTTACAAGGATGCTTCCTACGGGCAAGACACCCGCGGTTACAGCCTCATGAGTTACTGGAGCGAAAGCAACACCGCCCAGAACTTCAGCAAGGGCGGTGTGGAAGCTTACGCTTCCGGCCCGCTGATGGACGACATTGCAGCGATCCAGAAGCTGTACGGCGCCAACCTGACCACCCGTACCGGTGACACCACCTACGGCTTCAACTCCAACGCCGGTCGCGATTTCCTCAGCGCCTCGTCGTCGAGCGACAAGCTGGTGTTCTCGGTGTGGGACGCGGGCGGCAAGGACACCTTCGACTTCTCGGGTTTCACCCAGAACCAGAAGATCAATCTCAACGAAGCCTCGTTCTCCGACGTTGGCGGCATGATCGGTAACGTGTCCATCGCCAAGGGCGTGACCATCGAGAACGCCATTGGTGGTTCGGGCAACGATCTGCTGATCGGTAACAGTGCGTCCAACGAGCTGAAGGGCGGTGCCGGCAACGACATCATCTACGGCGCTGGTGGTGCGGACAAACTGTGGGGCGGTGCGGGTTCGGACACTTTCGTGTTCGCCTCCAGCTCCGACTCCAAGCCGGGTGCAATCGATCAGATCCTCGATTTCGTCAGCGGTCTGGACAAAATCGACCTGAGCGCCATCACCAACGGTTCCGGCCTGCACTTCGTCAGCAGCTTCACCGGTTCGGCCGGCGACGCGATCCTGACCTCGTCGGGCGGCAACAGCCTGTTGTCGGTGGACTTCTCCGGGCACGGCGTGGCGGACTTCCAGGTCAGCACCGTGGGCCAGGCAGCGACCAGCGACATCGTGGCGTGATGTGAAACGGGAAGCGGCGCTTGATGCGCCGCTTTCTTTGCTTGCATCGTGTTGATGGCTGGGCAAGGCTAGGTGCTGGAGTGAATTTTCTGATGATCTGTAAAGTTTTTACCTACAAGGCAATGGCGTGGCTTTCGGCGGCGCTGATCATGATTTCTGGAGAAACAACCATGGCAAGCAGCCTCAGACTTGAAGATCCATCGGTTTTTGCCGGGCAATGGCAGGCTGTATTGACTGCGCCCGACGACGCACCACAAGCGCAGGCATTGCAGGACAAACCGTCGAACACCTGCCTGATCGATCTTGAACCGAACCAGACGCTGGGCAAGGGCGCCGAATGCCTGGGGGCATGGCTTGAGCAAGCGCCAATCGGCTGGTTTCCTGAACCGGACGGCTTGTCGATTACCGGCAAGGAAGGTTCAAGAATCCAGTTCTTCAGCCGACAACGTGATGGGCTTTATCTGAGCACTTTGAAGTCGGGACTGGAGATTACGCTGAAACGGAATACTCCAACGCAGTGAACAGCGAAATCGGTTGCACAGTTGAATATAAGGTTTCACGTTGCAGTTATAAGTGGCAGCCCGATACGTCGAATAGCCGTTGAGCAACGGAAGTTGTTATTGAAATGTAAATGCAAGTTGCAAGAACCCGTCCGGTCTGCGCACGGATAATTATTTGAAGCGTCTCGCCAAAGAATGGCGGGGAAATTATTGCAGGAATAATCAATGAAGATGGCGAAGGCCCCAGCCACCGCTCCCTTATTCAAGGCTTTGGGCGACTATAAAAGCATTCTGATCAGCGTCGGGTGCTTTACCGCACTGATTAACGTGCTGATGCTGGTGCCCTCCATTTATATGCTGCAAGTCTATGACCGCGTGCTGTCTTCGCAGAACGAAACCACCCTGGCGATGCTGTCGTTGATGGTCGTCGGGTTCTTCGCATTCATCGGCATGCTGGAAGTGGTGCGCAGTTTCATCGTGATCCGCATCGGCAGCCAACTGGAGCGCCGCTTCAACCTGCGGGTGTATCAGGCGGCGTTCGAACGCAATCTGTTCAAGGGCGAGGGTAACGCCGGGCAATCGCTGGGCGACCTGACCCACATTCGCCAATTCGTCACCGGCCCGGCCCTGTTCGCGTTTTTCGACGCGCCGTGGTTCCCGGTCTATCTGTTTGTCATCTACCTGTTCAATGTCTGGCTGGGCGTGCTCGCCACGGCCGGCGCGCTGCTGCTGATTGCGCTGGCCTGCCTCAACGAATACATGACCAAAAAGCCGCTGGGGGAAGCCGCCGGTTACTCGCAGAAGTCCAGTCAACTGGCGACCAGCCACCTGCACAACGCCGAAACCATTCAGGCCATGGGCATGCTCGGCGCGTTGCGCAAGCGCTGGTTTGGTGTGCACTCGCGTTTCCTCGGCCTGCAGAATCAGGCCAGCGACACCGGCGCGGTGATCAGCTCGATCAGTAAGACCCTGCGCCTGTGCCTGCAATCGCTGGTGCTGGGCCTCGGTGCGTTGTTGGTGATCAAGGGCGACATGACCGCCGGGATGATGATCGCCGGTTCGATCCTGATGGGCCGCGTGCTGAGCCCGATCGACCAGTTGATCGCCGTGTGGAAACAGTGGAGCGGGGCGAAGCTGGCCTATCGTCGTCTGGACTCTTTGTTGCAGGCGTTCCCGCCGAGTGATGACGCCATGGCGCTGCCGGCGCCGAAAGGCCAGATCACCTTCGAGCAAGTCAGTGCCGGCCCTCCCGGGCAGCGCGCGGCAACCCTGCAGATGATCAATTTCAATCTGGGCGCTGGCGAAGTGCTCGGCGTGCTCGGTGCTTCCGGTTCCGGCAAGTCGACCCTGGCCCGTGTGCTGGTCGGTGTGTGGCCGACCCTCGGCGGCACGGTGCGCCTGGACAGTGCCGACATCCATCGCTGGAACCGCGACGAGCTCGGCCCGTACATCGGCTACTTGCCACAAGACATCGAACTGTTCAGCGGCAGCATCGCCGAAAACATTGCCCGTTTCAGCGAAGCCAACCCGGAGAAGGTCGTGGCCGCCGCGCAACAGGCCGGCGTCCACGAGATGATTCTGCGCCTGCCGCAAGGCTACGACACGCAACTGGGCGAGGACGGCAGTGGCCTGTCCGGCGGTCAAAAGCAGCGTGTGGCCCTGGCCCGTGCGATGTATGGCGATCCGAGCCTGGTGGTGCTCGATGAGCCGAATTCCAACCTCGACACTGTCGGTGAAGCCGCGCTGGCCAGCGCCATCGCCCAGCTCAAGGCCAAGGGCACCACCGTAGTGCTGGTGACGCATCGCTCTTCGGTACTGGCTCAGGCGGACAAACTGCTGGTGCTCAACGATGGCCGCTTGCAGGCGTTCGGCGCCAGTCAGGAAGTGCTCAAGGCGCTGTCCGGCGCTCAGGAACAACAACGGGAAAAATCCGCGCAGGCACCGGGCGGGCTCAGCATGAGCCGGCAGTACCAGCCCTCGACAAGGAATTCGGGTGTATGAGCAGCGCCAGCATGAACACTGAAAACGAAGCCTCCATGGAACACGCGTACGTCACCGAGCGCCCGGAGCGCGATGCGAAATTCTTCGCCCGCATGGGCTGGATTCTGGCCATCGTCGGCGCTGGCAGTTTCTTCACTTGGGCCGCACTGGCGCCGCTGGATCAGGGGATTCCGGTGCAAGGCACCGTGGTGGTCTCGGGCAAGCGCAAAGCTGTGCAGTCGATGAGCAGCGGCGTGGTCAGCCGGATTCTGGTGCGCGAAGGCGAGATCGTCAAACAGGGCCAGCCGCTGTTCCGCCTCGATCAGACCCAGGTCGCGGCCGACGTGCAGTCGCTGCAAGCCCAGTACCGCATGGCCTGGGCCAGCCTCGCACGCTGGCAGGCCGAGCGCGACAACCGCAAAGAGATTACCTTTCCTGCCGAACTGAGCAACGACCCGGATCCGCGTCTGGCGCTGGTTCTTGAAGGCCAGCGTCAACTGTTCAGCAGCCGTCGCGAAGCGTTCTACCGCGAGCAGGCCGGTCTGCGCGCCAGCATCGAAGGCGCCACCGCGCAGCTGGCGGGCATGCGCCGCGCCCGCACCGACCTCAATGCCCAGGCCGATTCGCTGCAACAGCAACTGAGCAACCTGCAGCCACTGGCGGACAACGGCTACATCCCGCGCAACCGCTTGATGGAGTACCAGCGTCAGCTGTCGCAAGTGCAGCAGCAACTGGCGGAAAACACCGGTGAAAGCGGCCGGGTGGAGCAGGGCATCCTCGAATCGCGCCTGAAGCTGCAACAGCATGGCGAGGAATATCAAAAGGAAGTACGCACGCAACTGGCCGACGCGCAGCTCAAAAGCGTGACCCTGTCCGAGCAACTGACCTCGGCCGGTTTCGACCTGCAACACAGCGAGATCCTCGCCACCGCCGATGGTGTGGCGGTCAACCTTGGCGTGCACACCGAAGGCGCCGTGGTGCGTCAGGGCGAAACCCTGCTGGAGATCGTCCCGCAAGGCACCACCCTGGAAGTCGAAGGGCACTTGCCGATCAACCTGATCGACAAGGTCGGCACGCATCTGCCGGTGGATATCCTGTTCACCGCGTTCAACCAGAGCAAGACCCCGCGTGTACCGGGTGAGGTCAGCCTGATTTCCGCCGACCAGATGGTCGATGAGAAAACCGGCGTGCCGTACTACGTGTTGCGCAGCAGCGTCAGTGATCAGGCGATGGAAAAACTCCATGGCCTGGTGATCAAGCCCGGTATGCCGGCGGAAATGTTCGTGCGCACGGGCGAACGGTCACTGCTCAACTACCTGTTCAAACCACTGCTCGATCGCGCTGGCTCTGCGTTGACTGAAGAATAAGGATGTTCGGCTGTATGAATAAGCTTTCGATGTTGGGAGCAGCGTTCACGCTGCTCGCAGGAAACAGCGCGCTGGCGGCCATGGGGCCATTCGAGGTCTACGAACAGGCATTGCGCAACGATCCGGTGTTCCTCGGCGCGATCAAGGAGCGCGACGCGGGCCTGGAAAACCGCATCATCGGCCGCGCCGGGCTGTTGCCGAGACTGGGTTACAACTACAACCGGGGTCACAACACCTCGAAGGCCACGCAACTGACCGCTCGCGGCAACCTCACCGAAGACCGCAACTACAACAGCTATGGCTCGACCCTGACCTTGCAGCAACCGTTGCTCGACTACGAAGCCTACGCGGCGTATCGCAAAGGCGTGGCGCAGTCGCTGTTCGCCGACGAAGCGTTTCGCGGCAAGAGTCAGGAGCTGCTGGTACGGGTGCTGGACAACTACACCAAAGCCTTGTTCGCCCAGGATCAGATCGACATCGCCCAGGCCAAGAAGAAGGCTTACGAGCAGCAGTTCCAGCAGAACGAACACATGTTCAAGCAGGGCGAGGGCACGCGCACCGACATTCTGGAAGCCGAGTCGCGCTATGAGCTGGCGACCGCCGAAGAGATCGAGGCACGCAACGAGCAGGACGCGGCGCTGCGTGAGCTGGGCGCGCTGGTCGGCGTGCAGACAGTGGATATCAGCGAGCTGGCACCGCTGGATCAGAACTTCCAGACTTTCGCGCTGATGCCGGCCAACTACGACACCTGGCACGAACTGGCGATCAGCAACAACCCCAATCTGGCGTCGCAACGCCAGGCGGTGGAAGTGGCCAAGTACGAAGTCGAGCGCAACCGCGCCGGGCACCTGCCGAAAGTCAGTGCCTACGCGTCGATCCGCAAGACTGAATCGGACAGCGGCAACACCTATAACCAGCGCTACGACACCAACACCATCGGCTTTGAAGTCAACGTGCCGCTGTATGCCGGTGGCGGGGTGTCGGCCTCGACCCGTCAGGCCAGCCGCACCATGGAGCAGGCGGAATACGAACTCGACGGCAAGACCCGCGAGACGCTGATCGAACTGCGCCGCCAGTTCAGCGCCTGCCTGTCGGGCGTCAACAAACTGCGCGCCTACCAGAAGGCCCTGGCCTCGGCTGAAGCGCTGGTGGTGTCGACCAAGCAAAGCATTCTCGGTGGTGAACGGACTAACCTCGATGCGCTGAACGCCGAACAGCAACTGTTTACCACCCGCCGCGATCTGGCCCAGGCGCGCTACGACTACTTGATGGCCTGGACCAAACTGCATTACTACGCAGGGACCTTGAACGAACAGGATCTGGCGCGGGTGGATGAGGCGTTCGGTGTTGCTCATCGCTAATGTGCATGGCTTGGGAGTGGCCCTCACCCTAACCCTCTCCCAGAGGGAGAGGGGACTGAATGGGGGGTGTTCCAGATGGGCACCGATATGAGTGAGCGGTGCTGAATCCATAATCGACTCGGTTTCTCAGGTCGATGCATGGCTCAAGACACCCGGATTGGCTCTCTCTCCCTCTGGGAGAGGGCTGGGGTGAGGGTTTTACACCGCAGAAGAACCTGCATAAAACAATAAAAGTGAGTGGTGAACATGGAAGTACGCATCAAGCCGGCAGCGGTCGGCACTCTGTTGCTCGCAGTTTCCATTGCGCAAGCCAACGCGCAGTACCTTGAAACCGGCAAGCCCGGCGATCCCGCCAGTTGGCGCAGCGCCGAATTCCAGCGCGACTGGGGCCTTGCGCGGATGCAGGCAGATCAAGCCTACGCCGCCGGCATCACCGGTAAAGGCGTGAAGATCGGCGCCCTCGATTCCGGCTTCGATGCCGGCCACCCCGAGTTCGCCAGCGACCGCTATCACCCGGTGCTGGCCTCCGGCAGTTACGTCGACGGCTCGCTGTTCAACGTCAACGGCACCCTCAATTCCAACAACGATTCCCACGGCACCCACGTGGTCGGCACCATGGGCGCGAGCCGGGACGGCAACGGCATGCACGGGGTGGCGTACAACGCGCAAATCTACGTCGGCAACACCAACAACAACGACAGCTTTCTGTTCGGCCCGAAACCCGATCCGCGCTATTTCAAAGCCGCGTATGACGCCCTGGCCGCTGCCGGCGTGCGTGCGATCAACAACAGTTGGGGCAGCCAGCCGCCGGATGTCAGCTATCGCACCCTGGCCGATCTGCACGCCGCGTACGCTCAGCACTGGAATCAGGGCACCTGGCTCGACGCGGCGGCGGACGTCTCGCGCCGTGGCGTGATCAACGTGTTCAGTGCCGGCAACAGCGGCTACCCGAACGCCAGCGTGCGCTCGGCGCTGCCGTACTTTCAGCCGGACCTCGAAGGCCACTGGCTGGCAGTCTCCGGGCTGGACCAAAGCAATCAGCAAAAGTACAACCAGTGCGGCATCGCCAAATACTGGTGCATCACCACGCCGGGGGCGAAGATCGACAGCACCATTCCGGGTGGCGATTACGCAATCAAGTCCGGCACCTCGATGGCCGCGCCGCACGCCACCGGGGCACTGGCGCTGGTGATGGAACGCTACCCGTACATGAACAACCAGCAGGCACTCGAAGTGCTGCTGACCACCGCCACACAGCTCGATGGTTCGATCACCGATGCACCGACCGAGCGGGTCGGCTGGGGCGTGGCCAATCTCAATCGGGCGATGCACGGGCCGGGACAATTGCTCGGCGCGTTCGATGCCAATCTGGCCGCCGGGCAGAGCGATGTGTGGAGCAATGACATTTCCGACAAGGCATTGATTCAGCGCCAGCGCGAAGACCTCGCCGAACACCGCGCCTGGCAGCAGACTCTGCAGGACAAGGGCTGGCAGAACGGCGTCCCGGCCGGCGCCAGTCAGCAGGATCAGACCGACTACGCCGTCGGTATGGCGCGCGATGCCGCAGCGGCCACCCGGGTCTATCAGGGCAGCCTGATCAAGTCCGGGGCAGGGCGCTTGCTGCTGACCGGCGACAACACCTTTCGTGGCCCGACCACGGTCAATGGCGGCTTGTTGAGCGTCAACGGCTCGCTGGCCTCGGCGGTGACCGTCAACGACAGCGGCACCCTCGGCGGTTCCGGGCGGATCGCCTCGTTGCTCGCCAACAGCGGCGGCCGCGTAGCGCCGGGCAACTCCATCGGCACCTTAAGCGTGGCCGGTGACGTGACCTTCGCCCCAGGCTCGACCTACGCGGTCGAGCTGTCGCCGACCAGCAGCGACCGCATCGTCGCTGGCGGCAGCGCGAGCATCAGCGGTGCCACGGTCAGCCTGTCGCTGGAAAACAGTCCGACCCTGCTCAGCACCACTGAAACCCGCAGCCTGCTCGGCCATTCTTACGACATTCTGCAAGCGGCCGGTGGCATTCAAGGCCAGTTCGGCGCGGTGCTGCCGGATTACCTGTTCATCGGCGGCAACCTCGACTACACGGCCAACGCCATTCAGCTCGACATTCAGCGCAACGCCACCTCGTTCGCCAGCGTCGGGCAGACCCCGAATCAGCGTGCGGTGGCGGCCGCCGTCGAAGGCCTCGGCGCCGGCAATTCGGTGTACGAAAGCCTGCTGCTGTCGGCGTCTGCCGCCTCGGCGCAGCAAGCCTTCCAGCAATTGAGCGGCGAAATCTACCCGGCGCTCGGCTCGATGCTGATCAATGACAGCCGCCAGTTGCGCGACGCGGTCGGTGAGCGTCTGCACGATGCCAACGCCACGCAAAGCAATGGCTGGATCAAGGCCCTCGGCGCCTGGGGTTCGACCAACTCCGGTAACGACACCTCGCGCTACAGCACCTCAATCGGCGGCTTGCTCGCCGGTGTCGACGGCGCGCTGGACGAGCAGACGCGCATCGGTCTGGTCACCGGTTACAGCGACAGCTCGCTGAACATGGGCTCGGACACGCATTCGTCGGCCAAGGTCGACAGCTATCACCTCGGCGCTTACGCCGGTCATGAAACCGGCGCCTGGCGTCTGAGCACCGGCGCGGCGTACAGCTGGCATCGCGCCGATGTGAAGCGCGATCTGCAATACGGCGACGTCAGCGCCAAACAGAAAGCCAAGGTCGATGCGGCGACCACGCAGGTTTTCGGTGAAGCGGCTTATCGGCTGAACCTGCAGCCGCTGGCACTGGAGCCGTTCGCCAACCTCGCTTATGTGCATCTGGATACCGAAGGCTTCACCGAAAAGGGCGATGCGGCGGCGCTGAAAAGCTCCGGCGACCAGCGTGATGCGGTGCTGAGTACCCTCGGTGTGCGCGCGGTCAAGCGCTTCAATCTGTCGTCAGGGCAGGCGCTGGACCTGAGCGGGCATCTCGGCTGGCAGCACAGCCTCAGCGATATCGACGCCGAACAGCATCTGCGCTTTGCCAGCGGCAGCACGCCGTACACGGTCGAGAGTTCGGCTCTGGTGCGTGATGCGGCGCTGGTCGGCGTGCAAGCCAGCCTGGCATTGAGCAAGGACGTGCGGGTCAACCTCGATTACAACGGACAACTGGCCAACCGCGAGAAGAACCACGGCGTGGGGCTGAGCCTGAACTGGCAGTTCTGACGGAGGGCGTACGCGTAACCCTGTAGGAGCTGTGAACACATACCTGTGGCGAGGGAGCTTGCTCCCGCTCGGCTGCGCAGCAGTCGTAAATCCGCCACACCGGGTTCGACTGGAAACATGCACAGGGCCGCTTCGCGCCCCAGCGGGAGCAAGCTCCCTCGCCACACAAAGCAGCATTCATGAGATTGAAGTAGACGGATTTTTCGCAACAACACTAAGGAAGGTCGCTGGATGAATAACAACAATACCCCCGCGCAAACGGGCGGTCGCTTCGCCATGAAAACCCTCAATTGCGCCGTGATTTGTGCGCTGACCACCTGGGGCACCGCGCACGCGGCGCCTTACGTGGAAAGCGGCCGCAGCGGTGATCCCGCCAGTTGGCGCAGCGCCGAGTTCCAGGCGGAATGGGGCCTGGGCGCCATTGGCGCGGATCACGCCTACGCCGCCGGTTACACCGGCAAAGGTGTGAAACTGGGGATCTTCGACCAGCCGGTGTACGCCGCGCACCCGGAGTTTTCCGGTGCCAATAAAGTCATCACCCTGGTCACCAGCGGGATCCGCGAATACACCGACCCGTACATCCCGGTCAAAGCCGGCGATGCGTTCCGTTATGACGGTTCGCCCTCGGTCGGTTCCGACGGCAAGCTCGGTGCCCACGGCACCCACGTCGGTGGCATCGCTGCCGGCAGCCGTGACGGCGGGCCGATGCACGGCGTGGCGTTCGGTGCGCAGATCATCAGCGCGGATAACGGTGACCCGGGTCCGGAAGACGGCATCGTCCGTGGCAACGACGGCGCGGTGTACAAGGCCGGTTGGGATGCGCTGATCGCCAGTGGCGCGCGGATCATCAACAACAGCTGGGGCATCGGCATCACTGACCGTTTCGACCTCGGCGGCCGCGACCCGGCGTATCCGCACTTCACCGTCAACGACGCGCAATTGCAGTTCAACGAAATCCGCACGCTGCTCGGCACCAAGCCCGGCGGCGCCTACGACGGCGCCATCGCCGCCGCCCGCAGCGGCATCGTGACGATCTTCGCCGCCGGTAACGATTACAACCTGAACAATCCGGACGCCATCGCCGGCCTCGGTTACTTCGTGCCGGACATCGCGCCGAACTGGATCACCGTCGCCGCGTTGCAGAAGAACCCGGATCTGGCCAGCGCCAATCCGTACATCATGAGTACGTTCTCCTCGCGCTGCGGCTACACCGCGAGCTTCTGCGTCTCGGCGCCGGGCACGCAGATCTACAGCTCGATCATCAGCGGCACCAACGCCGACAACCTGACCACCGGCTACAAGAACTACAACGGCACCTCGATGGCCGCACCGCATGTGGCGGGCTCGATGGCGGTGTTGATGGAGCGCTTCCCGTACATGACTGGCGATCAGGTCGCCACGGTGCTGCGCACCACCGCCACCGACCTCGGCGCACCGGGTATCGACGCCTTGTACGGCTGGGGCATGATCAACCTGCGCAAAGGCATCGACGGCCCGGCGATGTTCGTCACCGAGCAGGACATCCCGGAAGAGTTCCGCATTCAGGGGGCCTACGGTTCCGGGCAGTTTGTCGCGGACTTGCCGGGCATCGGCGCGATCATCGACAAGGGCAAACCGACCGAGCGCCTGTGCACCGACATCACTTGCGGCCTCGACACCTGGCGCAACGACATTTCCGGTCACGGCGGCCTGACCAAGCAGGGCATCGGCACGCTGGTGCTGACCGGCAACAACACCTACAGCGGCCCGACTCTGGTCAATCAGGGACGTCTGGCGATCAATGGCTCGCTGGCTTCGGCGGTCACGGTCAACGACAGCGGCATCCTCGGCGGTAACGGCCGCATCGGTGCACTGACCGCGAAAAGCGGCGGTACCGTCGCCCCGGGCAATTCGATCGGCACGCTGAACGTCGCCGGTGACGTGACCTTCGAGCGCGGTTCGACCTACGCGGTGGAAGTCTCGCCGACCAGCAGCGACAAGATCGTTGCCGGTGGCAAAGCGGTGATTGATGGCGCCACAGTCAGTCTGTCGCTGGAAAACAGCCCGACCTTGCTGACGACGACTGAAGTGAAGAGCCTGCTCGGTTCGCAGTTCAACATCCTGCAAGCGGCCGGTGGCATCCAAGGCCAGTTCGGGCAAGTGCTGCCGAACTACGCGTTCCTCGGCGGCACCCTGGCGTACTCGGCAAACGGCGTGCAACTGGACGTCGGGCGCAACGGCGCGTCGTTCGCCAGTGTCGGCCTGACGCCGAACCAGCGTGCGGTTGGCGCGGCTGCCGAGGGTCTGGGCGCGGGCAATGCGCTGTTCGAAACCCTGCTGCTGTCGCCGAACGCGGCGTCGGCGCAACAAGCCTTCCAGCAACTGTCCGGCGAGATTCACCCGGCCATCGGCACGATGCTGATCAACGACAGCCGCTACCTGCGTGAAGCGGTGGGCGAGCGTCTGCGTGAGCGTGATCTGTTCAATGCCGACGCACCGACCGACGACCGCAGCAACGCCTGGGTCAAGGTACTGGGTTCGTGGGGCAAGAGCGATGGCGGCCATGAAAACGCCGACTCCAACAGCTCCATTGGCGGGCTGCTGGCCGGTGTCGACGGTTTGATTGCTGAAGATACGCGTCTGGGTTTCGTTACCGGTTATAGCGACAGCTCGTTGAACATGGGCGGCGGCACGCATTCGTCGGCCTCGGTCGACAGCTACCATCTGGGTGCGTACCTGGGGCATCAGATTGATGCGCTGCGCCTGACCGCCGGTGCGGCTTACAGCTGGCACCGCGTGGACGTGAAGCGTGATCTGCAGTTCGCAGGCGTCAGCGGCAAAGAGAAAACCAAGCACGATGCGGCGTCCACTCAGGTGTTCACCGAAGCGGCTTACGATCTGCGTCTGCAACCGATGAATCTGGAGCCGTTCGCCAATCTGTCCTACGTGCATCTGAACACCGAGAGCTTCACCGAGAAGGGTGATGCGGCGGCGCTCAAGAGCTCTGAAGACAACCGCGATGTGGTGCTGTCGACCCTTGGCGTACGCGCCAAGCGCACCTTCGCGCTGTCGGACAAACATCAGCTGGAACTGGGCGCGACCCTCGGCTGGCAGCACAACCTGAGCAGTGTCGATGCTGACAGCCACCTGGCCTTCGCCAATGGCAACAGCGCGTTCACCGTGCAGAGTGTGTCGATGGATCGTGATGCGGCAGTGGTCGGCGTCCGTGCCGGGCTGGCGCTCAATCGCGATGTCCGGGTCAACCTGGACTACAACGGACTGATCGGTAACAACGAGAAGGACCACGGTGTGGGTCTGACCCTCGACTGGCAGTTCTAAAAGCGTGCCGGCAGTCCCTTGGGGGCTGCCGGTTTTGAAGGAAGAGAGAGTACAACATGGGATTGTTCGATTATAAAAATGCCGACGGCAAAGCGTTGTACAGCGACGCCATCGCGCTGACGCTGTATGCCTACACGCCAACCGGCCAGCCGTTGCCGGCCACCGCCTGGAAACCGCTCAGCGCCACGGCGCTGGGTTATCAGGGCAAGGTCGGCGCGCAGGGCACGTTCTTCGGCGAGAAGGACGGCTTCACCAGCGCCGAGGCCGAAGTGCTCGGCCGGTACGACGCTGGCGGTAAATTGATCGGCATCGGCGTGGCCTTTCGCGGCACCGGCGGGCTGGGTTACAGCGACACCTTCGGCGACATGAAAAACAATCTGCTGGCCGCCATCGGGCCGTCGGATTACGCGAGCAACTACGCGAAAAACGCCTTCGACAACCTGCTCAAGGCTGTCGCCGCGTTCGCCATTGCCAACGGTATCGCCGCCAAGGACGTGCTGTTCAGTGGCCACAGCCTCGGTGGTCTTGGGGTCAACAGCGTGGCCGAGTTGAGCGGCGGCAATTGGGGCGGGTTTTTCAAGGACGCCAACTACATCGCGTTCGCCTCGCCGACCCAGAGCAGCACCGGCAACAACGTGCTGAACATCGGTTACGAAAACGATCCGGTGTTCCGTGCGCTGGACGGCACCACCTTCAGCAGCGGTTCGCTGGGCAAGCACGACGGGGCGCATGAGTCGACCACCGACAACATCGTCAATTTCACCGACAACTACGCGTCCACCGCGCAGAACCTGGTGCCGTTCAGCATCGTCAATCCGCTGAACTGGTCGGCCCACAGCTCGCTCGGGTATGCCGATGGCTTGAACCGGGTGATCGATTCGAAATTCTACAACCTCACGCACAAGGACTCGACCCTCATCGTCTCCAACCTTGAGGAATCGTCCCGGGGCAAGACCTGGGTCGAGGATCTGGGGCGCAGCGGCGAGCCGCACACCGGCAGCACCTTCATCATCGGCACGCAGAGCAACGACTGGCTCAAGGGCGGGGCGGGTAACGACTTCCTCGAAGGCCTGGGCGGCGATGACCGCTTCCGCGATGACGGCGGTTTCAACATCCTCCTCGGTGGCCAGGGCCACAACACCTTCGAGCTGCAGAAACCGCTGCAGAACTTCAGCTTCGCCAACGACGGTGACGGCACGCTGTACGTGCGCGACGCCTACGGCGGCATCAGCATGACCCGCGACATCGGCGCGCTGGTGAGCAAGGAGTCGGGTTCGTGGTGGGGCAGCAAGGAAATCACCTGGGGTGTCACGGCCAAGGGGTTGACCAATGGCAGCGAATTGACCCAGTACACCCATTCGCTCAACGGCGATGCTTACGGCAATGCGCTGCACGCCAGCGCCGACGGTGACTGGCTGTTCGGCCTGGGCGGCGATGACAAGCTGATCAGCGACAAGGGCCACGTGACCTTCGTCGGCGGCGCCGGCAATGACGTGATGACGGCAGTGGGTGGCAACAACACCTTCCTGTTCAGCGGCGCGTTCGGTTTTGATGCGATCAATGGTTACCAGGGCAGCGACAAACTGGTGTTCATGGGCGTCGAAGGCGCGGGGCAGGGCTACGACTACAAGCAGCATGCTGTGCAGTCGGGGGCCGATACCGTGCTGAAGATTGGCGAATATGCCGTGACCCTGGTCGGGGTGGGAGTGGCTAACCTGTCGGACTCGGCGTTCGTGTTCGCCTAGCTCCTTGTTAAGACAAACCCTGTAGGAGTGAGCCTGCTCGCGATCGCGGTAAGTCAGTCTCCATCCATGTTGCCTGACACGGTCTCATCGCGAGCAGGCTCACTCCTACAGTTAAAAGCAATGCAAGTAGTACTGAAATGCTCCGGGGCGTGCCCGTGAGGGGCGCCCTGGCTGTGAGCTATCTCTGACAATTCCAACAAAAGAGAGGCAATAGCAATGGGTGTGTATGACTACAAGAACTTCGGCACAGCCGATTCCAAGGCGCTGTTCAGCGATGCCATGGCGATCACGCTGTATTCCTACCACAACCTCGATAACGGCTTTGCCGCCGGTTATCAGCACAACGGCTTCGGCCTCGGCCTGCCCGCCACGTTGGTGACCGCGCTGCTCGGCGGCACCGATTCGCAAGGGGTGATCCCCGGTATTCCGTGGAACCCCGACTCGGAAAAACTCGCCCTCGACGCCGTGAAAAAAGCTGGCTGGACACCGATCACCGCCTCGCAACTGGGCTACGACGGCAAGACCGACGCGCGCGGAACCTTCTTCGGTGAGAAGGCCGGTTACACCACCGCTCAGGTGGAAATCCTCGGCAAGTACGACGCCCAGGGCCATCTCACGGAAATCGGCATTGCCTTTCGCGGCACCAGCGGCCCGCGGGAAAACCTGATCCTCGATTCCATCGGCGACGTGATCAACGATCTGCTGGCAGCGTTCGGTCCCAAGGACTACGCCAAGAATTACGTCGGCGAAGCGTTCGGCAATCTGCTCAATGACGTGGTGGCGTTCGCCAAGGCCAACGGCCTCAGCGGCAAGGACGTGCTGGTCAGCGGCCACAGCCTCGGCGGGCTGGCGGTCAACAGCATGGCTGACCTGAGTGGCGGCAAGTGGGGCGGATTCTTCGCCGATTCCAACTACATCGCCTACGCCTCGCCGACCCAGAGCAGCACCGACAAAGTGCTCAACGTCGGTTACGAAAACGATCCGGTGTTTCGTGCCCTCGACGGCTCGACCTTCACCGGCGCCTCGGTCGGCGTACACGACGCGCCCAAGGAATCGGCCACCGACAACATCGTCAGCTTCAACGATCACTACGCCTCGACCGCGTGGAATCTGCTGCCGTTCTCTATCCTCAACATCCCGACCTGGATCTCGCACCTGCCGACCGCTTACGGCGACGGCATGAACCGCATTATCGAGTCGAAGTTCTACGACCTGACCAGCAAGGACTCGACGATCATCGTCGCCAACCTGTCGGACCCGGCGCGGGCCAACACCTGGGTGCAGGACCTCAACCGCAACGCCGAAACCCACAAGGGCAGCACCTTCATCATCGGCAGCGACAGCAACGACCTGATCCAGGGCGGCAGCGGCAATGACTACCTCGAAGGTCGCGCCGGCAACGACACCTTCCGCGACGCTGGCGGCTACAACGTGATTCTCGGTGGCGCCGGCAACAACACCCTCGAGTTGCAGAAATCGGTGAACACCTTCGACTTCGCCAACGACGGCGCCGGCAATCTGTACGTGCGCGACGCCAACGGCGGGATCAGCATCACCCGCGACATCGGCAGCATCGTCACCAAGGAGCCGGGCTTCCTCTGGGGCCTGTTCAAGGACGACGTGACCCATAGCGTCACGGCTAGCGGTCTGAAGGTCGGCAGCAACGTCACTCAGTATGAGTCCAGCGTCAAAGGCACCAGCGGCGCCGACACGCTCAAGGCAAATGCCAGCGGTGACTGGTTGTTCGGTCTGGACGGCAATGACCATTTGATTGGTGGTGCGGGCAACGACGTGTTTGTCGGAGGCGCCGGCAATGATCTGATGGAATCGGGGGGCGGCGCGGACACGTTCCTGTTCAACGGCGCGTTTGGTCAGGATCGGGTGGTGGGTTTTACGTCGAACGACAAACTGGTGTTTCTTGGCGTGCAGGGTGTGTTGCCCAATGACGACTTCCGCGCGCATGCGACGGCGGTGGGGCAGGACACGGTGCTGAAGTTTGGTGGTGATTCGGTGACGCTGGTCGGGGTGGCGCTGAATAGCCTCAGTGCCGATGGAATTGTGATCGCCTGAGGTTGAAGCGGCGTCTGTAAGGACGCCATCGCGGGCAAGCCCGCTCCCACAGGGTTTTGCGGCGTACACAAGCTTTGTGAACGGCCTATAACCTGTGGGAGCGGTCTTGCCCGCGATTGAAGGATTACTCGGTATCAAAAGTGACTCGACAGCCACACCCTGACTCAAAAGCTGTGCAAACAGCAGAAGCGGCCTAAAGCCAGCACGTGCACACACGTTCTATAGCCAGCCGCCATTGAGTACAGGAGATGCACACGTGAAAAGGTTCAAGGGGTATGTCGGGATTGTCGGACTGGCGCTGTTATCGGCCAATGCCTGGGCCGATCTGCCTCAAACCTCGATTCTGAGCCGCTACGGCATCAGCAGCGATCAATTGCCGAAACCGGCGAAGACCGAAGCAGCCGAGCCAGTCGAAGAGAAAAGCCTGTTTCAGATCCAGCCCGAACAGCCCTTCGTGACGTTTCGGCGCGGTGATGACAAACAGGCACAAGCCACCGGTAACCTGAGCATCGACCGCATGACCCAACAGGATCTGGAGCGCTGCCGGCGTCTGCAAGCCGAGCTGGCGCGGCGCGGTGAGCAGTATTTCAGCTGTGATCACAGCATTATGGGTTTGCCTGCTTTCGAATAACCCACATAGATCGCGCGCTCCCTGTAGGAGCTGCCGAAGGCTGCGATCTTTTGATTTTGATCTTGAAAAACAAAGTCAAAAGATCGCAGCCTTCGGCAGCTCCTACACGTACAGCGGGGGTCAGTCTTCCTTGCGTACGGTCGCGACTTCGTCAGAGCGGACCTTCACCTTGGTCCCGGAAATATCCTCGAATTCATAGAACCCGTCCTTGTTCTTGGTTTTCGGCATGTCCTTGGTCAAATACTGAGTACCGTTCTGCAAGGTCACCACGGTCGGTGTCGAGCAGCCGCCCAATGCCAGAAAGGCCGCTACCGCCAGGGGAAGACCCAGAGTCTTGATGTTCATACCCACCTCAAATACCTCATTCCATATCAATTGACCGTATCCGGTCTCTAACGCGGTTGGTGCCATCGAACCGGGAAAAGTTCGATGGCACCCTGAAAAAATCCCGATTGCCGCTGCCACTGATCTTTTTCCGTTTGCACGCGACGGGGCAGAGCTGGTATCTGTACGCATAACCAGTATTCGCTCGCCATGGCCCTGAATTCCCGTGACTGCCAACCCGCTCGACGATCCGTTTTATTACCTCAACAACTTTCGGCAAGTGCTTGATTGGCTTGAGCTTCGCTATGCCGATGTGATGAGCGAATCCGAGCACGGCTTTATCCGCGACTTCAAGGCCTTGCCACGCACTTCGCAGGGTTTGCTGGTGCGCATGATAATGCGCAAGGGCGTGCATTTCCGCCTCGGCAAACTCAATTACCCGGAAATCGGGGACATCAGCGCTGCCGCGCAGCCGTTGCTCAGTCACGGCTGGCTCGACGATCAGGCTCTGTTGAGCGTGGCCGAAGTGTTCGACGTGTTGCTCAAGGCTGAACTGCTGCAGGCGTTCGGCAGCTTTATCAAGCAACCCAAGGGCCGCAAGGACGACTGGCTGCCGGCGCTCGCCGAGCAGTTCAGCGAGTCGCGCAGCCTCTGCGATTGGGCACCGACGCTCGGCGAGCGCTTGCTCAGCCTGACCATCATGGACCTGTGCGACCGCCTGCGTCTGATGTTCTTCGGCAACCTGTATCAGGACTGGTCGGAATTCGTCCTCGCCGACCTCGGGATCTTTACCTACGAAAAAGTCGAGTTCTGCTCCGACTCCCGTGGTCTGCGCAGTCGAGAGGACGTTGACGCCTGTCTGTTCCTGCATCAGTGCCAACTGCGTTTCGAAGCCGGTGAACCGTTGGAGCCCATTGTCGAGCAGGTCAGCGCGCTGCAGTTCGACAACCCGTGGCTGCAGCGGCGGCGCGGCAAGGTGCTGTTCCAGATCGGCCAGTATTGCGAGCGCGTCGCCGAGTTCGCCCTGGCGTTGAGCATTTACCGCGATTGCACCTACCCCGGCGCCCGTCAGCGAATGATCCGCGTGCTGGAGCGCTGTGGCGAATACGCACTGGCGCTGGAGCTCGCCAGCCTCGCCGAACAGGCGCCGGAAAGCGCTGCGGAGCAGCAGAGCCTGCAACGGATGCTGCCACGGCTGCGGCGCAAACTCGGCGGGCCGCCGCTCAAACGGGCAACGCCACGCCCGGTCGAGCGCCTCGATCTGCAACTGCCGCGCACTGATCCGGAATTGTCAGTGGAGTTTTACGTGCAGGCGCATCTACACGAAGACAGCGGCCCGGTGCATTACGTCGAGAACAGCCTGATCAACTCGCTGTTCGGCCTGTTGTGCTGGCCGGCGATTTTTGCGCCGTTGCCGGGAGCGTTCTTTCATCCGTTCCAGCGCGGGCCGGTGGATCTGCTCAACGAAGACTTTCAGCAACGCCGCGCCGAACTGTTCCAGGCCTGTCTCGACCAACTCGACGACGGCCGTTATGCGGCGACCATTCGTGAGCGCTTCGCCGCCAAATGGGGCGTGCAGTCGCCGTTCGTGTTCTGGGGCGCGTTGAATGAACAACTGCTGGAACAGGCGTTGGCGTGCTTGCCGGCCGAACACCTCAAGCACTGGTTCAATCGGCTGCTGCTCGACATCAAGGCCAATCGCGCCGGCATGCCGGATCTGATCCAGTTCTGGCCGCAGCACAAGACCTACCGGATGATCGAAGTCAAAGGCCCCGGTGACCGCTTGCAGGACAACCAGCTGCGCTGGCTGGAGTTCTGTCACCAACATCAGATGCCGGTCGCCGTGTGCTACGTGCAATGGGCGGAGCAGAGCGCTTGAGCTACAGCATTGCCGTCCGTGCCCTATGCGAGTTCACCGCCAAGACCGGCGACCTCGACTTGCGTTTTACCCCTTCGCCGACAGCCCTCGAAGGCATGCTCGGGCACCGCACCGTGGCCTCGCGGCGCAGCGACAAATACCAAAGCGAAGTGGCACTGGAAGGCGAGTTTCTGCAGTTGAAGGTCAGGGGCAGGGCGGACGGCTACGACCCGGCGCAGAACTGTCTGGAAGAAGTCAAAACCTATCGCGGCGACCTCAGCAAGCAACCGGCCAACCATCGGCAGCTGCATTGGGCGCAGGCGAAGATCTACGGTTGGCTGATGTGCCGCAAGCTTGAACTTGAGCAGATCAATCTGGCACTGGTGTATTTCGACATCGTCAGCGAAAAGGAAACCTGTCTGGTCGAGTCCTTCAATGCACCCGCCTTGCAGGCCTTTTTCGAACAACAATGCCGGTTGTTCCTGGACTGGGCCGAGCAGGAAATGGCCCACCGCGAGGCGCGCAATCTGGCCGCGCAGCAATTGAGCTTTCCCCACGCCGACTTTCGCCCCGGCCAGCGGCATCTGGCCGAATCGGTGTTCAAAGCGGTCAGCACCGGCCGTTGCCTGATGGCCCAGGCGCCCACCGGCATCGGCAAAACCCTCGGCACGCTGTTCCCCATGCTCAAGGCGCTGGCGCCGCAGCAACTGGACAAGGTGTTCTTCCTGACCGCCAAGACCCCGGGGCGCAAACTGGCGCTGGATGCCAGTCAGGTGTTGTTCGATCAGTCTGAACGCTTGCCGCTGCGGGTGCTGGAGATGGTCGCCCGCGACAAGGCCTGCGAATACCCGGACAAAGCCTGTCACGGTGAGTCCTGCCCGTTGGCCCAGGGCTTTTATGATCGCCTGCCCGCCGCCCGGCAAGCGGCCAGCCGGATCAATCTGCTCGATCAGGCGGCGATGCGCGAAGTGGCCCGTGAGCACACGGTGTGCCCGTATTACTTGAGCCAGGAAATGGCCCGCTGGGCCGACGTGGTGGTGGCGGACTACAACTATTACTTCGATTTCAGCGCGCTGCTGTTCGGCCTCGCTCAGCTTAACCAGTGGAAGGTTGCGGTGCTGGCGGATGAAGCGCACAACCTGGTCGAACGCGGGCGCTCGATGTACAGCGCCAGTCTCGATCAGGCCGCGCTGGCCAGTGTGCGCAAGACGGCCCCCGAGGTGCTGAAAAAATCCCTGCAACGGGTCAACCGCGAGTGGAACGCGCTGCATCAGCCGCAACTGGCGCCATATCAAGCCTACGACAAGGCCCCGGAGAAACTGCTGCAAGCAGTGTCCCTGTGCAGCGCGGCGATTGGTGATTACCTCAACGACCATCCGCAGGGACTCGACAGCACACTGCAAACCTTCTACTTCGACATGCTGCAGTTCGGCCGGGTGGCGGAGCTGTTCGACGAGCATTACCTGTTCGACATCAGCAAGCGCGACCTTGAGCGCAAGCGGCCGCTGTCGCAGTTGTGCCTGCGCAACGTGGTGCCGGCGGCGTTCATCGGCCCCCGGCTGAAAGCGGCGCGCAGCAGCGTGTTGTTCTCGGCGACGCTAAGCCCGCGGCGCTATTACGCCGACCTGCTCGGCACGCCCGCCGACACGGTATGCATAGACGTCGAATCACCCTTCAGCGCCGAACAGTTGCAGGTGCAGATCGTCAGCCGCATTTCCACGCGCTTCAATCATCGGCAGGCGTCGCTGGAGCCGATCGTCGAGCTGATCGCCCGCCAGTTCAGCGAGCGCCCGGGCAATTACCTGGCGTTCTTCAGCAGCTTCGATTACCTGCAACAAGTGCTGACGCTGCTCGCCGAACGCCATCCGCAGATCAATCTGTGGCAACAGTCCCGGGGCATGGCCGAAGGGCAGCGGCAGGCCTTTCTCGATCAGTTCACCGCCGACAGCCAGGGCATCGGCTTCGCCGTGTTGGGCGGTGCGTTCGGCGAGGGCATCGACCTGCCCGGAGCACGGCTGATCGGCGCATTCATTGCGACCCTGGGACTGGCCCAGCTCAACCCGGTCAACGAACAGTTGAAACGGCGCATGGCAGCGATTTTCGGTGCCGGCTACGATTACACCTACCTGTATCCGGGCGTGCAGAAAGTGGTACAGGCTGCCGGGCGGGTGATCCGTACGCGTCAGGATCGCGGCGTGGTGATGCTGATCGATGACCGCTTCGCCGAACCGCGCATTCAGCAACTGCTGCCACGCTGGTGGTCGCTCGGCACCGACTCGTCCTCAATCAACCCATTGATCACGCCGTGAATAGAAGCGCGTTTGCACCTTCCCATGGCGCCGGATTGCCGCATACTTGCGCTAATGAAAACCAGCGGTGAACCTGATGAGTGACAACCCGAGCAAAACTGCCGCGATCGAGGAGATGCGTTTTCGTCTGCTGATCGATGCGGTGGTCGATTATGCGATTTATATGATCGACCCGGACGGCATCATCACCAGTTGGAACTCCGGCGCCAAACGCTTCAAGGGCTACGAAGAGGCGGAAATTCTCGGCGAGCATTTCTCGCGCTTCTATACCGCCGATGATCGTGCGGCGGGCCTGCCGCAACGCGCGCTCGACACAGCGCTGCACGAAGGACGCTTCGAAGGCGAAGGCTGGCGGGTGCGCAAGGATGGCACCAGCTTCTGGTGCCATGTGGTCATCGATCCGATCATTGATCCCAACGGCAAACTGCTCGGCTACGCCAAGATCACCCGTGACCTGACCGACCGCAAGATGGCTGAGGAAACCCTCAAGCAAAGCGAACAGCAGTTTCGCCTGCTGGTGCAGGGTGTCACCGATTATGCGATCTACATGCTCAGCCCCGAAGGTCGTGTGAGCAACTGGAATCAGGGCGCCCAGCGGATCAAGGGGTACCAGCCGGAAGAAATCATCGGCCAGCATTTTTCGATTTTCTACACCCCGGAAGACCGTGTGGCCGGCGAACCGCAACGGGCACTGGAGATTGCCACCCGCGAGGGCCGTTTCGAGAACAAGAGCTGGCGCATGCGCAAGGATGGCACGCGGTTTCTGGCCCACGTGGTGGTCGATGCCATTCGCGGCGAAACCGGCACGCTGCTCGGGTTTGCCAAGATCACCCGCGATGTCACCGAAGCCCATGAGTCGCAAGTGGCGCTGGAAAAGACCCGCGAAGCGCTGTTTCAGGCGCAGAAGATGCAGGCCATCGGTCAGCTCAGCGGCGGCATCGCCCATGACTTCAACAATCTGCTGACGGTGATTCTGGGCAATCTGGAGATTCTGCAAAAGCGCATCGGTGACGATCCGAAAAACAGCCGTCTGCTGGAAAACGCCACGCAGGGTGCGTTGCGTGGCGTATCGCTGACCCAACGCATGCTGGCCTTCGCCCGCCGTCAGGAACTCAAGACCGAGCCGGTCGATATTCCCCAACTGGTGCAAGGCATCACCGGACTGTTGCGCAGCTCGATAGGCCCGGGGATTCGCATCGAGACACGCTTTCCCGAGGATCTGCAACCGGTGCTGGCCGACAGCAACCAACTGGAACTGGCGTTGCTCAATCTGGCGACCAACGCCCGCGACGCCATGGTCGACGGTGGCAGCCTGTGCATTACCGCGCAGCCGGAAGTCGTGCTTGAGCAAAGCCATTCGTCAATGGCGGCCGGGCACTATGTGTGCCTGAGCGTGATCGACACGGGCGAGGGCATGGACGAAGCCACGCTGGGTTCGGCCAGGGATCCGTTTTTCACCACGAAGGGCGTGGGCAAGGGTACCGGGCTGGGCCTGTCGATGGTGCATGGCTTTATCGAGCAACTGGGCGGCCGTTTCATTCTCAAGAGCGAAAAAGGCCATGGCACCCGCGCTGAAATGTGGATACCGGTGGCGCTGGCCGGGGAGACGACAAAAAACCTCTACCCGGCGGTCAAACCGGTGTTGGTGCCGCGCCTCAGCGTTCTGGTGGTGGACGACGATTCGCTGGTGATGACCAGCACCACGCTGCTGCTCGAAGACCTTGGCCATCGCGTGATCAGCGCCACGTCCGGTGCCAAGGCGCTGGCGTTGTTCGAGCAGGGCGAAGTCATCGATCTGATGATCACCGACATGGCCATGCCGCAGATGAGCGGCGCGCAACTGGCGCATGCGGTGCGTTTGCTCAAGCCGGATCTGCCGATCATTCTGGCCACCGGTTACGCCGAACGTCTGGAAGGCTTTGCCGCGCAATTGCCGCGTCTGCCCAAGCCATTCACCCAGCTCAACCTGGTGGAAATCATCGCGCAGTCGATGAAGTGAATCCGCCTGAACTTGTCCGTGGCGAGGGCCTTCTAAAAGGTTTCCCCGCCACGGAGTGCGCGTCCCTTGCCTCGCATACTGACTGAGCCCAGCGCTGAAGAGCACCTGACTGAACACGATGCCAAGATGTTCGGCTCACCCAAGGAACGCCTGGATTTCTATCGCAAGGAAATCCAGTACGAAACCAGCATCCTCGCCAATCGCACCGATGCCTATCTCGCGGCGCAGTCGTTTCTGGTGATTGCCTTTGCTTCGTGCATGGCCAACCTCAACCCCGAGTGGGGCAAGCTGTTCACGCTAGTGGTGCCGCCGTTTCTCGCACTGCTCGGGCTGCTCAGTTCGCTCAACGCCTGGCCGGGCATTCGTGCGGCCTATGACATCATCGATCACTGGCACTACAAGCAAAGCGAGTTGTTGCGCAGCGAGCCGATCATGGGCATGGCTTACGACGAGTCGCCGCTGTTCAGTGAAATGGAGTCGAGCCACAAGGGCTATCGCAAGTCGCTGTTGTTTTCGGTGCGCACGCCCTGGATTTTCGCCACGTTCTGGATCCTGCTCGGGGCTTACGCGGTGTTCATTCAGGTGACCAACCCCGGGGGCTGAACGCCGCCCAAAGAGAAAGCCCGGACATCGCTGCCGGGCTTTTTCTTGTGCGCTTTATTCGACGGTTTCAAGTTGCCGACGCAATTCCTGCGAGTGATGCGGTGACATTGGAATCGGCGGGAAGTCTTCGTTGAGGACGCACAAGTGATCGATGGCTTCCTCGAACTTCCCATCGGCTTTGCGGCGCATTGCTCGATAGTACTCAAACTGTTCGAGGTCCAGATTGTCCGCTTCCAGCAGCTCGTAAGCCGCTCGGTTGAGGGCGTGGGCATCTTCGAACAGTTGACGATTGCGTTCCAGGGCCAAAGCCCTGCAAGCCTTGATTTGTGCCGGAGTCGAGCATTCTTTCATGACCGTGACCTTGTTATCCAAAGATTCCTCTTCATGGGCTGCAAGCCGCAGGGGAACCGAACCTGCCGGACCTCGCCGAGTGCATCCAGCGAGGGGTTATGGTTGTGACTGTCGGTTTTGGCCGAGGGATCCATTTATTTTCAGAAAAAACTTCGATGGATTTCCCGACATATTGCCGCCGGAAAAATCAGTTTTTTCGTTTTTGCCGTTGTTCGTAGCGCGCCAGCAGCGGCTGCGTGCTGATGCCATGCAGCAAAATGCTCAATGCCACCACGGACAGGGTGATGTTGGTGCACAACGTCGCGACTGAAGGACTCAGCCCGTGGTTCAAGGCATAAAACAGATAGAACAGACTGCCGATCCCGCGAATGCCGAACCAACCGATCAACAGCCGTTGACCACCGTCGAGCAAAGTGCCCCATGGCATCAGCGCAACGCAGGCCGGACGCACCACGCAGAACAGCACCGCGCCAATGACCAGTGCGCGCCAGTCCCAATGCGGCACCAGTACCACACCCAGCAAGGTCACCAGAAACACTTCCATGGCCCGTTCCACCAGACTGCCGAATGAGAGCATGTCGCCCATCATGATGCCGGCGGCGACCTGACTGCTCTCCAGTCGTTCGGTATCGCCGTGCACCGCGTGCTGCGGTTCGATGTTCTGGTGGCCGACCACCGGTTGCACCAGATGTTCGGCGGGCGGCTGGCTGGCGCCGGTGGATTTGACTTCTTCCTGACGCAAGCCGAGGCCGGCGGCGAATACCGACAGAAAACCATAACCGCCAATCGCATCTGCGCCGACGTAAGCCAGGGCAATCAGCGACAGCGCCAGATAATCATTCGGGCTCAGGGTGCTGTCGTCGTTACGAATGCGCAACGACAGCGTCAACCGACCGATGCCGCGACCCATCCAGTAACCGGTGAGCAAACCGACCGGCACCGCCCAGAGCAAACCGTGCAACACCCAATCGGTCAGGGCGCCGGGTTGCGCGTCGGCCTGCAACAGCAGCAAGCCGAGAATCACGAATGGAAAAGCGATGCCGTCGTTGAGCCCGGCTTCACCGGACAGACCGAAGCGTACGCTGTCGACATCCCGCGCATCGTTGACCTGCACCAGCGCGGCCAGTACCGGGTCGGTCGGCGCCAGCATCGCCCCGATCAGCAGCGACGGCCCCCACGACAGTTGCAGGCCCCAGTGCAGCAACACGCTGACCCCGGCGATGGTCAACACCATCACCGGGCCGGCCAGCCCGAACGCAATCCGCCAACGCTTGTCGCGCAGCGGCAGACGCAACTTCAGCCCGCAGACAAACAGCGAAAACAGCACCGCCACTTCCGTGAGGTGCTCCATCCACACCGAGGCGTTTTCCAGTGACAGCTTCAGCAGATCCAGACCGCTGGGGCCGATGCCGATCCCCAGCAGCAGGCACACGGCCGAAGTGGTGACCGGCATCCAGCGCAGGTACGACGAGGTCAGCGCGAGGGTCAGCAACACCGCGCCAAGCACCGCGACCCAGATGACAAAGCTCATGTTCGGCCGTCCATCGACGACAGCGTTGGCACCGGGTTAACCAACGGTAGTTCGCAAGTACTCGGGCGCGAGCACGTTGAACCACAGCAGAATCATCGACACCAGAATGGTCACCATCACCAGCAGGCCGACGCCCCAGACGCAAGCCGAATACAGCAGGCCCTGTTCCTTGCGTTCATGCATGAACGTCGGCAGGCCGACGAACAGCAGGAACGTCGAATACACCGACGCGGCACCCAGCACCAGAATCGCCAGCCAGCGACTTGGATAAAGACCGGCGATACCGGCGACGAAAAACGGCGTCACGGTATAGGCAGCGAAACCGATGCACTGGTTAAGCGTGGGGCGCGCGTCGAACGTACGCGACATCCAGCGGATGAACCCGCCGATGACCGCGACCCCGGCGACAATCGCCACATACAGCAGAATGCTCAGTTGCAGCGCACTGGCCGTGCTCAAGCGCACGGTCTCGCCGGCTGCCAGACTCCAGCCGACATACGTGGTACCGAGGAACAGACACACGGCGGGAATCAGCGCCAATAGCAGCAGATGCGCCAGATAGTGGCGGGGATGGGCTTCTTCCTCGCGGCGGATGTCAGTCCAGGCGAAGTTGGGCTGAGTGAAGAGTTTGATGAGCGGGGCGGACATGACGACCTCCTGATCCTGCGGACCGGTTGGGGCTCTTAAAGGTATGGAGGGACGTCATGCCGCCAGGTTCAGTTTTTCTCGCGCCGCTCAGAGCATCGGCTTGCCGCCGGTAACGCCATAGCGCTGCCCGGTGATGTAACTGGCTTCATCGGAGGCCAGCAGCACGTAAATCGGCGCCACTTCCACCGGTTGCCCCGGGCGGCCGAGCGGGGTGTTGCCGCCGAAGTTCTGCACTTCCTCATCGGGCATGGTCGAGACGATCAGCGGCGTCCAGATCGGCCCTGGGGCCACGCAGTTCACGCGGATCTCTTTCGGCCCGAGGATCTGCGCCAAACCGCCGGTGAAGTTGGCAATCGCGCCCTTGGTGGTGGCGTAGGCGAGCAGGGTCGGTTTGGGCATGTCCGAGTTGACCGAGCTGGTGTTGATGATCGAGGCACCGGGACGCATGTGTTTGATCGCCGCCTGGCACAGCCGGAAAATCGCCGTGATGTTGACGTCGAAGGTCATCACCCATTCATCGTCGGGGATTTCTTCGAAGGTTTCGTGGGTCATCTGGAACGCGGCGTTGTTCACCAGAATGTCGATGCGCCCGAAGCGTTCGACCGTCTTGTCCACCAGTTCCTGGCAGTGGGCCTTGTGCGCGAGGTCGCCGGACAACAACAGGCATTGACGGCCCGCCTGTTCGACCCAGCGCGCGGTCTCTTTGGCATCGTCGTGTTCATTCAGATAAGCCACGACCACGTCCGCACCTTCACGGGCGAAGGCAATCGCCACGGCGCGACCGATACCGCTGTCGGCGCCGGTGATCAGCGCAATCTTGCCAGCCAGCCGCCCGGAGCCGACGTAGCTTTGCTCGCCGCAGTCGGGGTACGGCTGCATTTTGCTTTGCGCACCGGGGACGGCTTGGGCTTGTGCGGGGAAGGGTGGTTTTGGGTAATCGGTCATCACAAATCTCCGAGGTTCTCAGGGCAGGTATGGGTGGTTGACCCGGACGGTTTGCCGTGAGTTCGATCGAATTTTGGATGACCACAAAACCATTGTAGGAGTGAGCCTGCTCGCGATGGCGGTGTATCAGCCGACATTAATGTGGAATGTCAGTCAGCTATCGCGAGCAGGCTCACTCCTACAGATTGGTGGTGTTTTCAGATATTGCGGTTTGTCAGGGCGCGCTCCATGCGGTTGATGCCTTCTTCGAGCAACGACCGCGGGCAGCCGAAGTTCAGGCGCACGAATTGTTGGTGCTGATCGCCGAAATCCAGACCGGGGCTCAGGCCGACTTTGGCCTGTTCGAGGAAGAACTGTTGCGGATTGTCCAGGTCCAGCGCCGAGCAATCGAGCCACGCCAGATACGTCCCTTGCGGCACATTGATCGTCACCCCCGGCAAGCGGTTGCGCACCGCATCCACCAACCAGTCGCGGTTGGCCTGCAGATAGGTTTTCAGTTCGGCCAGCCACGGCGCACCTTCGCTGTAGGCTACGCGGGTGGCTTCCATGCCCAGCGGGTTGACGCTGTCGACCATGCCGCAACGGGCGTGGTTGACGCGCTCGCGCAGGGCGGCGTCCTGGATGATCATGAACGAGGTCTTGAGGCCGGCGATGTTGTAGGCCTTGCTCGCCGACATCAGGGTGATCGTGCGCTTGGCGATTTCCGGGCTGAGGGACGCGGTCGGAATGTGCACGCGGCCGTCGAAGCACAGCTCGGCGTGGATCTCGTCGGAGATGATCCAGGCGTCCTGTGCCGCACAGATATCCGCTACGGCTTGCAGCTCCTCACGGCCAAACACCTTGCCGATCGGGTTGTGCGGGTTGCTCAGGAGCAGGGCGCCGCCGCCGTTCAGCGATTCGCGCAAGGTCTCCAGCGGGGTGGCGTAGGTGCCATCGGCCTGAGTTATGAATTCCAGCTCGACCTTGTTCAGCCCCCAATGCCCCGGCGCATGCCGCAGCGGCGGGTAGTTCGGCACCTGCACCACAACATTCTGCTGCGGCTGCACCAGCGCTTTCAAAGCCATGTTGAAACCGGATTCAACGCCCGGCAGGAAGATCAGCTCCTGCGGTTTGACCTTCCAGGCGAACTTGTCCCACAGGTCGGCGACGATCGCCTCACGCAAGTTGTCCTGCGCCACGCTGTAACCCACCAGTGGGTGCAACAGACGCTGCTGCAACGCCTCGATGATCACCGGTGGCGCGGCGAAATCCATATCAGCGACCCACATCGGCAACACATCCTCCGGGTAGCGGCTCCACTTGATGCTGCCGGTGTTGTGGCGGTCGAATAGCTGATCAAAATCGAAAGTCATGCGCGGTCTCGTGAAGGCGGGTTGTTCATGGGCGCCATGATAAACCCATGACACTTTGGGGATACACAAAACCTGTGGGAGCGAGCCTGCTCGCGAAGGCGGTGTGTCAGTCAATATTTGTCTCAACTGACAGGGCCTCTTCGCGAGCAGGCTCGCTCCCACAGGTTTTCCAGGGCATGACCGATTGTCGCCGACGGTCGGTTTTCACACAGAGTGTGTGGTCATTGTCTACAGTGAAAAAGCCGGCAGGCATTCTGCCGTAACCGTGTTTGTCCAGAAAAAGCCCGGCTCAAGTACCGGGTTCCACCTGATCAGGAGTGCACGATGGATCTCAGCCGTCGTCAATTCTTCAAGGTCGCCGGTATCGGCCTTGCAGGCTCTAGCCTGGGCGCGTTGGGCATGGCCCCGACGCCTGCCTTCGCCGAGCAGGTGCGTCACTTCAAGCTTGCCCACACCCATGAAACCCGCAACACCTGCCCGTATTGCTCGGTCGGTTGCGGGTTGATCATGTACAGCCAGGGCGATGCCGCGAAGAACGTCGCGCAAAATATCATTCACATCGAGGGCGACGCCGACCACCCGGTCAACCGCGGCACCCTGTGCCCGAAAGGCGCGGGCCTGCTGGACTTCATTCACAGCCCGGGCCGTCTGCAATACCCGCAAATGCGCAAGCCCGGCAGCAGCGAATGGACCCGGATCAGCTGGGATGAAGCACTGGATCGCATCGCCGACCTGATGAAGGCCGACCGCGACGCCAACTTCATCGAGAAAAATTCCACCGGGCAAACGGTGAATCGCTGGCTGACCACCGGGTTCCTCGCCGCGTCGGCCGCGTCCAACGAAGCCGGTTACATCACCCAGAAGGTGATTCGCAGTCTTGGCATGCTGGGGTTCGATAACCAGGCGCGTGTCTGACACGGCCCGACGGTGGCAAGTCTTGCCCCGACGTACGGCCGTGGTGCCATGACCAACACCTGGACCGATATCGCCAACGCGAATCTGATCCTGGTTATGGGTGGCAACGCAGCAGAAGCGCATCCGTGCGGCTTCAAATGGGTGACCGAGGCCAAGGCGCACAACGCTGCCCGGCTGATCGTGGTCGACCCGCGTTTTACCCGGACCGCTTCGGTGGCCGACTATTACGCGCCGATCCGCACCGGTACCGACATCGCCTTCATGGGCGGATTGATCAATTACCTGCTGACTCAGGACAAGATCCAGCACGAATACGTGCGCAACTACACCGACGTTTCGTTCATCGTCAAAGCCGGGTTCAGCTTTGAAGACGGCATCTTCAGCGGGTACGACGCGGCCAAGCGCAGCTACACCGACAAATCCGGCTGGGGTTACGAGTTGGGCGAGGACGGCTTCGTCAAGGTCGACCCGACCCTGCAGGATCCACGCTGCGTCTATCAATTGATGAAGCAGCATTACAGCCGCTACAACATTGAGCTGGCGAGCCAGATCTGTGGGATGCCGGTCGATGCCATGCAGAAAATCTGGGATGAGATTGCCACGTGCTCCACGCCGGGCAAGACCATGACCATCCTCTATGCACTCGGCTGGACGCAGCACTCGATCGGCGCGCAGATCATCCGCAGTGCGGCGATGGTGCAACTGCTGCTGGGCAACGTCGGCATGCCGGGCGGCGGGGTCAATGCCTTGCGCGGACACTCGAACATTCAGGGCCTTACTGACCTCGGGTTGTTGTCCAATTCGCTGCCGGGTTATCTGACCCTGGGTGGCGATGCCGAGCAGGACTACAACGCCTTTATCAAAAAACGTACGCAAATGCCGTTGCGTCCGGGGCAGCTGTCCTACTGGCAGAACTACAGCAAATTCCACGTCAGCCTGATGAAGTCCTGGTACGGCGCCAACGCGACGCTGGAGAACAACTGGAATTACGACTACCTGCCGAAACTCGACATTCCGAACTACGACGTCCTGAAAATGTTCGACCTGATGAGCCAGGGCAAGGTCAACGGCTACATGTGCCAGGGCTTCAACCCGATCGCTGCGTTGCCGGACAAGAACCGGGTGATGGCTGCGCTGGCCAAACTCAAATGGCTGGTAGTGATGGATCCGCTGGCCACCGAAACCTCGGAGTTCTGGCAAAACGTCGGGCCGTACAACGACGTGAAAAGCGCCGAGATCCAGACCGAAGTGATTCGCCTGCCGACCACTTGCTTTGCCGAGGAGGACGGCTCGCTGGTCAACAGCAGTCGCTGGCTGCAATGGCACTGGAAAGGCGCCGACGGCCCCGGCGAAGCGCAGACCGACATCCGCATCATGAGCGAACTGTTCCTGCGTCTGCGCAAGCGCTATCAGGCCGAGGGCGGCAAGTTCCCCGATCCGCTGCTGAACCTGTCGTGGCCGTACAAGATCCCCGACGAGCCATCGCCGGAGGAGCTGGCCAAAGAGATCAACGGCAGCGCCATGGTCGACTTCACCGATGCCAGCGGCGTGGCGGTCAAGGCCGGCTCGCAACTGGCCGGGTTCGGGTTGCTCAAGGACGACGGCAGCACCGCGTCCGGTTGCTGGATCTTCGCCGGCAGCTGGACCGAGGCCGGCAACCAGATGGCCCGGCGTGACAATGCCGACCCGTATGGCATGCATCAGCATCAGGGCTGGGCCTGGGCGTGGCCAGCCAACCGGCGGATCCTCTACAACCGCGCTTCGGCGGACGTCGCGGGCAAACCGTGGGATCCGAAAAAACGTCTGGTGTGGTGGAACGGCAAGGCCTGGGGCGGCACCGACGTGCCGGACTACAAGGCCGATGTGCCGCCGGAAGCGGGGATGAACCCGTTCATCATGAACCCCGAAGGCGTGGCGCGGTTCTTCGCCGTCGACAAGATGAACGAAGGGCCTTTCCCCGAGCACTACGAGCCGTTCGAAACGCCGATCGGCATCAACCCGCTGCACCCGCAAAACAAGAAAGCCACCAGCAACCCGGCGGCGCGGATCTTCGATTCGGTCTGGGAAAGCCTCGGCGAAGCCAAGGACTTCCCGTACGCAGGCACCAGTTACCGGCTGACCGAGCACTTCCACTTCTGGAGCAAGCATTGCAAGTTGAATGCGATTGCCCAGCCCGAGCAGTTCGTCGAAATCGGCGAAGTGCTGGCGAAGGAGAAGGGCATCGCGGCTGGAGATCGGGTGCGGGTCAGCTGCAAACGCGGGTTCATCGAGGCGGTGGCGGTGGTGACCAAACGCATCCGGCCGCTGCAGGTCAACGGCCAGGTGGTGCATCAGATCGGTATCCCGCTGCACTGGGGATTCACCGGCCAGACGCGCCACGGTTATCTGACCAACACCCTGGTGCCGTTCCTCGGCGATGGCAACACACAGACCCCGGAATCCAAGTCATTCCTGGTCAACGTGGAGAAACTGTAAATGGCCAGCCAAGACATCATTGCCCGCTCGGCCACCACCACGGTGCCGCCCTCGGTGAGGAATCAGGAGGCGGTGGCCAAGCTGATCGACACCACCAAATGCATTGGCTGCAAGGCCTGCCAGGTCGCCTGCTCGGAATGGAACGAGCTGCGCGACGAGGTCGGCCACAACCACGGCACCTACGACAACCCGCAGGACCTGAGCGCAGAAACCTGGACCTTGATGCGCTTCACCGAACACGAAACCGACGCCGGCAACCTGGAGTGGCTGATCCGCAAGGACGGCTGCATGCATTGCGCCGAGCCGGGTTGCCTGGCGGCATGTCCGAGTCCCGGGGCGATCATCAAGCATGCCAACGGCATCGTCGATTTCGATCAGGATCACTGCATCGGCTGCGGTTACTGCATCACCGGTTGCCCGTTCAACATTCCGCGCATCTCGCAGAAGGATCACAAGGCCTACAAATGCACCTTGTGTTCCGACCGCGTCGCGGTAGGGCTGGAGCCGGCCTGCGTGAAAACCTGTCCTACCGGCGCCATCGTCTTCGGCACCAAGGAAGACATGAAGGAACACGCCGCCGAACGCATCGTCGATTTAAAAAGCCGTGGCTTCGACAACGCCGGGCTGTATGACCCGGAAGGCGTCGGCGGCACTCACGTGATGTATGTGTTGCACCACGCCGACACGCCGAAGATCTACGCCGGGTTGCCAGAGGCGCCGGCCATCAGCCCGCTGGTGGGCTTGTGGAAAGGCATCAGCAAACCGTTGGGCCTGCTGGCGATGGGTGCGGCGGTGCTCGCCGGTTTCTTCCACTATGTGCGCATCGGGCCGAATCGAGTCGAGGAAGATGATCATCCGGCGCCACCGGATACTTCGGTGCACGTCGTCGATCCGGCGGTGCACACCTTCGATCCACGCGGGGAGGACCGGCCATGAGCAACAAGACGATCCTGCGCTACACCGCCAACCAGCGCACCAATCACTGGCTGGTGGCGATTCTGTTCTTCATGGCCGGGCTGTCCGGGCTGGCGTTGTTTCATCCGTCGATGTTCTGGCTGACTAACCTGTTCGGCGGCGGGCCGTGGACGCGAATTCTGCACCCGTTCATGGGCGTGCTGATGTTCGTGTTGTTCCTCGGCCTGGTGTTCCGCTTCTGGCGCGCGAACTTCTTCATCGACAACGACTGGAAGTGGATGCGCCGCATTGATCGGGTATTGGTTAACGACGAGGAAAGCGTGCCGCCGGTGGGCAAGTACAACGCCGGGCAGAAGATGCTGTTCTGGACTTTACTGCTGTGCATGCTCGGTTTGCTGTTCACCGGTCTGGTGATCTGGCGCGCGTATTTCAGTGCTTACTTCGGCATCACCGTGATCCGCTGGGCCATGCTCCTGCATGCGCTGGCCGGGTTTGTACTGATCCTCAGCATCATCGTGCACATCTACGCAGGCCTGTGGATCAAGGGTTCGGTGGACGCGATGCTGCATGGCTGGGTCAGCCGCGCCTGGGCCAGGAAACACCACGAACTGTGGTATCGCGACATCACCCGCGATGAACGCAATCCGGACGTACCGGAGCGACCGATCACCAAAAAGGGCTGACTTTTGGCAACCATTCTTGAACCCGGGGAAATCGAAGCGGCGGCCAGTTCGCCGCCGTTTCTGCACCTGCCGCCGCACAATCTGTTCACTTTGCGCGCCCAGCGCCTGGAGCAATTGGCTCACGGGCATCCGCTGGCCGATTACCTGCGACTGATCGCCGGATTGTGCCGGGCTCAGCAGCAGGTTTTCGACGATCCACCGCTGACGGCACCGTTTGATCAGCAAAGGATCGAAGCCTGTCAGTTGCATGGTTTGCCGCCGTTTGCTGCCGACACATTGGTGCGCGAGGAGGGCTGGCAGGTTTATCTGGATGCTCTGTTGCAACGCTATGTGCCGCCCGATCAACCCGCCGTAGTCGACGCGCTCGCCACACTGCGCAGCGCCAGTGCCGGCCAGTTGCGTGCGTGGGCGGTGGCGTTGGTCAGCGGTCAATATTCGATGGTGCCGGCACAGTTGGTGCCGTTTCTCGGCGCCGGGCTGCAAGCGGCGTGGAGCCACTGGCTGCTCAGCGCACCGAACCTGCAACTGAAACCCGGCGACAGCCTCAGCCAGTGCCCGGGCTGTGGTTCACCAGCGATGGCCGGGGTGATCCGCCATCGCGGAAAACACAACGGCCTGCGCTATCTGGTGTGTTCGTTGTGCGCCTGCGAATGGCACGTGGTGCGGGTCAAGTGCGTGTATTGCGAGTCGAGCAAAGGCCTGGATTACCTGAGTCTTGAGGATGATCGGCATGCGGCCAATCAGGCGCCGATTCGGGCGGAAGTCTGCCCAGGCTGCAACAGCTACCTGAAACTGGTCTATCTGGAGAACGATGCCGAAGGCGAAGCGTTGTCGGCGGATCTCAGCAGCCTGCTGCTCGACATGCGTCTGGCGCAGGACGGTATTCAGCGTCTGGCACCGAATCTGATGCTGGCGCCGGGAGACGAATGACCAGAACGTCTACACTCGCCGGACAGTCTTGTTTTTTCGGGAGTGGCTGATGTCTTCGAGCGTTGCCCTGCGGTTGCCTTCCATTGATGGTTTGTTGCGTCACCCGGCCTGTGTGCCGTTGGCCGAGCGTTATGGTCGCGAGTCGTTGCTGGCCAGCTTGCGCCAGTTGCTCGATGAGTTGCGATCCAGCGTGTTGAACGGCCAATTGTCAGCCGTCGAAATCAGCCCTGACGTGCTCGCCGGGCGGGTTGGTGAGCGTCTGGCCCAGCAGCAGCGCAGCAACGTGCGGCGGGTGTTCAACCTCACCGGCACGGTGCTGCACACCAATCTTGGCCGGGCGTTGTTACCGGATGAAGCCATCGACGCGGTGCAGATGGCCGCACGTTATCCGCTCAATCTGGAATTCGATCTGGCGACCGGCAAGCGCGGTGATCGCGACGACCTGATCGAAGGCCTGATCCGCGAACTGACCGGCGCCGAAGCCGTCACCGTGGTCAACAACAATGCCGCTGCGGTGTTGCTGACGCTGAACAGCCTCGGCGCGCGCAAGGAAGGCATCATCTCGCGCGGCGAACTGATCGAAATCGGTGGCGCGTTCCGCATCCCCGACATCATGGCCCGCGCCGGTGTGCGCCTGCATGAAGTCGGCACCACCAACCGCACCCACGCCCGCGACTACGAAGCGGCGATCAGCCCGCGCAGTGGTTTGATCATGCGCGTGCACGCGAGCAACTACAGCATCGAAGGCTTTACCGCCCGGGTGCCCACCGCCGAACTGGCCGAGCTGGCCCATCGGCACGGCTTGCCGCTGCTGGAGGATCTGGGCAGCGGCAGTCTGCTGGACTTGACCCGTTGGGGCCTGCCGGCGGAACCCACAGTGCGCCAGGCGCTGCTCGACGGTGCAGACATCGTCACCTTCAGCGGTGACAAATTGCTCGGCGGCCCGCAGGCCGGGTTGATTGTCGGGCGCAAAGAACTGATCGCGAAGATCAAGAAGAATCCGTTGAAACGCGCCTTGCGTGTCGACAAGTTGACCCTGGCGGCGCTGGAAGCGGTGCTTGGCCTGTATCGCGATCCGGATCGCCTCGCTGAACGTCTGCCGAGCCTGCGGCTGTTGACTCGCCCGCAAGCCGACATTCTCGCCCAGGCCTCTCGTTTGCAACCGGCGATGGCTGAAGTCTTGGGCGAACCGTGGCAGGTCAGCGCCGTGCAGGCGTTGGGCATGATCGGCAGCGGCAGCCAACCGGTGGCGCGGTTGCCGAGTGCGGCGCTGTGCTTGCGCCCGCAAGTGTCCAAGCGTTTGCGCGGGCGTTGTCTGCTGAATCTGGAAGCTGCGTTGCGTAATTTGCCGATTCCGGTGCTGGGTCGAATTGACGACGACGCGCTATGGCTCGATCTACGCCAACTCGATGACGAGCCGGCGTGGCTGGCGCAGTTGCCGCAGTTGCAGGTCGAGTCGTGATCGTCGGCACCGCCGGGCACATCGACCACGGCAAGACCTCGCTGCTGCAAGCCCTGACCGGGCAAACCGGCGACCGCCGCCCGCAGGAACGCGAGCGTGGGATGACCATCGACCTCGGTTATCTCTACGCGGAACTGGAAGCCGGTGCCGGGCTGACCGGGTTCATCGACGTGCCGGGCCACGAGAAATTCACCCACAACATGCTTGCCGGGGCGCAGGGCATTGATCTGGTGTTGCTGGTGGTGGCGGCGGACGACGGGGTGATGCCGCAGACCCGCGAGCATCTGGCGATTGTCCAGTTGTTGGGCATTCCCCGGGCGCTGGTGGCGATCACCAAATGCGATCGGGTTGAAGCGGGCAGGGTGGAGGAGGTGCAGCGGCAGACTCTCGATCTGCTCGAAGCCGGGCCATTCGCCGATGCGCCGACGCTGACGGTGTCGAGCGTGACCGGGCAGGGCGTCGATGAACTGCGCCAGAGCTTGCTGCAGATTCAAAGCGAAGTGCATGAGCGCAGTCGCGATGGTGGTTTTCGCCTGGCCATCGACCGCGCCTTCAGCGTGGCGGGCGCCGGGATTGTGGTCACTGGCACGGCGTTGTCGGGCACGGTGGGTGTCGGGGACAAACTGGCCCTCGGGCCGTCCGGGAAATCGGTGCGGGTGCGAGGACTGCACGCGCAAAATCAGGCCGCCGAGCAGGCCTTCGCCGGGCAACGGGTGGCGCTGAACATCAGTGGCGATCGATTGACCCTGGAGCAGATCCATCGCGGCCAATGGCTGTTGGCCGAATGGCTGCATGCGCCGACGCAACGGGTCGATATCGAATTTCAACTGCTGCCCGGTGAGCGCACCTTCGAACACTTTCACCCGGTGCATGTGCACCTCGGTACGCAAGACATCATCGCCCGCGTGGCGTTGCTCGAAGGCCCGCGCTTGAGTCCCGGTCAGCGCATGTTCGCGCAATTACTGATCAACGCCCCGGTGCACGCGGTGAAGGGCGATCGCCTGATCCTGCGTGACCACAGCGCGCAACGCACCCTCGGTGGCGGTCAGGTACTCGACCCGTTCGCCCCGGCCCGTCAACGCCGCAGCCCGGAGCGGCTGGCACAACTGCAAGCGCTGGTGGGCAGCGATAGTCTTGAACAAGCGCTGCCGCTGTTGCTCGACCACAGCGCTGGCGGCCTCGATCCGCAACGGCTGGAGCGTCAATTCAATCGTCAGCGTGAAGACTGGGCGCTACCAGCCAACGTGCGCCTGATCGACACCCGCCAAGGGCCGGTGCTGTTCAACGTGCAGCGCTGGGGGCAGTTGAAGTTCACCCTGCTGGAGCAACTGGCGAAATTGCACGAGCTGGAACCGGACCAGATGGGACCGGATCGCGACCGCCTGCGACGCTTCAGTGGTCTGGCGCTGGAGCGCTCGACCTTTGTCAGCCTGCTGGAAGAACTGCGCGCCGCCGGATCGATCAACGCCAGCGGGCCGTGGTTGCATCTGCCGGATCATCAGGTGCGTTTGAATGCCGAAGACGAAACCCTGTGGCAGCGCATGCAGCCGCTGTTCGAGCAGGCCGGGTTTGATCCGCCGTGGGTACGTGATGTCGCCAAAGTGTTGGGCGTGGAAGATGCGATGGTGCGCCTGCTGTTGCGCAAACTGGCGCGCTTGGGATTGATGCACCAAGTGGTGCGCGACCTGTTTCTGTCTGACGGGCAACTGCGGCGCATGGCCAACATTCTGTTGCAACTGGAGCAGGAAAATCCGTCGATCCAGGTGACAACCTTCCGTGATGCGCTAGGCTTGGGACGCAAACGCTGTATTCACTACCTGGAATACTTCGATCGCCTCGGCCTGACCCGGCGCATCGGCGAATCCCGGGTGATCCGCCACGACAACGCGCTGGCCAGTGCCGACGCACCCTGAGTTCAAAGGAAGGCAATCGCGCCCGGTGGCGCGGCCGGGCTTCAAACCCGGTTGGGGACGGCATCCGTTCCCGGGCAGGTTCGACTCCGGCTGCCTTCCGCCAATTACGCAATATTCCAAACCTCACCCAATCCCCCCCCCCCTGTGGGAGCGGGCTTGCTCGCGAATGCGGTAAGTCATTCAACGTCTATGTCGACTGATCCGCCGCTTTCGCGAGCAGGCTCGCTCCCACAGGGGATTGGTTTTCCAGTCGATGGATTCGTAGGGCGACATCGGGCCAGAGGCTGGGTTTAACCACCAGCCATCAGAACCCCAACGGGTACTGAATCACTAAATAAATCCGGTCGATATCATCCCCGGCCTGTGCCTCGTTGGCCCGGTGCGAGACATGCGACAGCTGCACCGACAGGTCCTTCGCCGTGCCCGATTGCACGATGTATTTCAGATCGATATCCCGTTCCCAATGCTTGCCGCCAGCGCCTTGCTGCGGCTGATAGTCGCCAGTCTCGGCATCGAACGGGTTGTACGCGCCGCCCTTGGGCGCGTGAGTGCCGTCGATGTGGTCGCCGGAGACGTAGCGGGTCATGAAGGTCAGGCCAGGGATGCCGAAGGCGCCGAGGTCAAGGTCGTAGCGTGCTTGCCAGGAGCGTTCGCCGGCGCCGTTGAAGTCGGCGTATTTGATCGAGTTGGCGAGGTAGATCGAGTCGCCGCCCACGAAGTCGAACGGCGTGTCGCCATTGATGCGTTGCCAGCCGAGCATGATCGCGTGCGGGCCGAAACTGTACTTGCCGGACAGGCTGAACGCGGTGTTGTCGATCGCCCCGGCCAGCGCCCGACCGGTATCGCGGGTGTGGTAGAGGTTGGCATCGAGCAACAGGCCGGACTGTTTGAAGTGCAGATTGGCGTAGTACTGATGCCAGGTGTCAGTCAGGTCCGAGGCGTAAAGCGATCCACCGACCGGACTGTCGCCGAACAGATCGGCGCCGAGAAAACTGATTCCGCCAGCCTCGGTAGTGGCGCCGTAACCGGAAAAGTCGCCGTGGCTCGAAGAGCTGTCCTGATTCTTGAATGCGGTGAAGTGGCCGGCCGTGAAGTTAACGTTGTCGATTTCACGACTGTTCACTAGCAAACCTGTAGCGTATTCCGGTTGCAGGCGCTTGTCCGAGGTGTCGAACACCGGCGTTTCCACCGTCATTTCGCCAAACGCGAGGGTAGTGCGTGAAGCTTTCAGTTTGAACGCGCCGCCAGCGCTGGAGTAGTTCGGTTCACTGCGACCATTGCTGTCGACCGGCAACAGACCCGTGCCGGAATGTCCTTTGCCGCCATCGAGTTTCAGGCCGAGAAAGGCATGGGCATCGATGCCGAATCCGACAGTGCCTGGCGTGTAGCCAGAGGTGAACGTGCCGATAAAGCCCTGGGCCCATTCCTGTTTATAGTTTTTGCCGGAGGGAGAGGGTGAGCGGTAGTCGTTGCTCAGGTAGAAGTTGCGGCTGAGCACTTCGGTTTTGGCGTCGTCGAAGAAGTCATTGGCCAAAGCACTGTCGCTCGCTGCGCAAAGCAGTGCCAACAATGCAAAGCGTGGTGTTGAGGGAGCCATCGTGAGAGACCGACAATCAGGGAAGGTCTGCTGATGATGGGCAGGATCAACCGGGCTGGATTGAGCCGATGTGCTGAGTTCAAGCCATTCCTGATTTCCTTGTAGGCCTTCGCCTGCTCGCGATAGCGGTCGATCAGTTTAGATCGATGTTAATGACACACCGCTATCGCGAGCAGGCTCACTCCTACAAGGGGTATGCGTTACAGCACGCCGTATTCGCGAGCCGTGCGATCCACGGCGATGCGTGTCTTGTCGACCAGTTCATCCAGCTCGACCCGTGTGGCGATCAGCGCCGGGGCCATGATCATCCGGCCCAGCGTTGAGCGAATGATCAGGCCTTCCTCAAAACCAATGGTGCGGCAGCGCCAGGCGATGTCGTTCTCGTTGGCGAAACGCTTGCGGGTGGCTTTGTCTTCGGCGAACTGCAATGCCGCCACCAGTCCGACGCCCTGAACCTCACCCACCAGCGGGTGGTTGCCGAACACTTCGTGCAGGCAGTTCTGCAGGTACGGGCCGGTGTCGTTTTTCACCTGAGTGACCACGCCTTCATCGCGCAACGCCTTGAGGTTGGCAATCGCCACCGCAGCCGCCACCGGGTGCCCGGAGTAGGTCAGGCCGTGAGCGAACACGCCGCCTTTTTCCACCAACGCCTCGGCCATGCGTCGCGACAGGATCAACCCGCCCATGGGGATGTAGCCGGAGGTCAGGCCTTTGGCGATGGACAGGGTGTCCGGTTCAAAACCGAAGGTCTGGTGCGCGAACCATTCGCCGGTGCGACCGAAACCGCCGATGACTTCGTCGGCGCACAGCAGCACATCGTATTTGCGGCAGATGCGTTGGATTTCCGGCCAATAGGTAGCGGGCGGAATGATCATGCCGCCGGCGCCCTGGAACGGTTCGGCGACGAACGCCGCGACCTTGTCGGCGCCCAGTTCGAGGATCTTGTCTTCCAGTTGCCGCGCCGCCTGCAGGCCGAATTCTTCCGGACTGAGATCACCTTCGTGGGCGAACCAGTACGGCTCGTCGATGTGCGCCACGTCAGGGATGGTGCCGCCCATTTCGTGCATGAATTTCATGCCGCCCAGCGCCGTCGCAGCCAGGGTCGAGCCGTGGTAGCCGTTCCACCGGCCGATCATGATTTTCTTCTCAGGCTGGCCCATCACCTGCCAGAACTTGCGCACGGTGCGGATCAGCACTTCGTTAGCTTCCGAGCCGGAGTTGGTGTAGATCGCGTGGCTGTAGTGCTGGGGCAGCAGGCTGAACAACAGCTCGGAGAGCTCGATCACCTGCGGGTGAGTGGTGTGGAAGAACATGTTGTAGTAGGACAGTTGTTGCAGCTGTGCGCTGGCGGCAGCGGCCAGGTCCTTGCGCCCGTAACCGAGGTTGGTGCACCACAGGCCGGACATGCCGTCCAGGTAGCGATTGCCGTCGTTGTCCCACAGCGCCAAGCGATCACCGCTGACCATCACCCGCGGGCCTTCCTCGTTGAGGGCTTTCTGATCGACGAACGCGTGAATGTGGTGGGCGGCGTCGGCGGCCTGATAATCGCGGGTGCTACGGGTCGGATCGAATTCGGCGGACATGGCGGTTCTCCAGAGAAACGGGGCAAGTGGGTGCGCGTTCATTCCAGCGGTGCACGGTTAATATTTGTCACTTAAAAATATTTTTGTAAAGAAAATATTTGTCGGTGAAAAAAGAAATCCGTAGGCTGACGCCGATCAGCAAGACAGGACATCAGCACCATGAGCGGGCTCAGAGAACGGCAAAAGGAACAGCGCAGGGAAGTCATCGCGCAGGCAGCGCTGGAGTTGTTCAAGACCAACGGTTTTGCGGCCACCACGCTGGACCAGATCGCGGTCCAGGCCGGGGTTTCCGCGCCGACGGTGGTCAATTATTTCGGTGGCAAACAGGAGATTCTGCTGGCCTTGCTCAAACAGCCGGACGAGCAGGCGATGCGCGAGGCGCGGGCCAATCTGGATGACGACAGTGATCCGCTGGAGGCGCTGTGCGAGTTCGAAGGCCTAATGACCGACTACCAACTGCAAGCGATGCCGGCCTCGTTGTGGCGTGAACTGGCGCCGTTTCTGCTCACGGGTGAACTGGCTCAGGCGTTGAGTCCGTGGAATGCGGCGGTGATCGAAGAGACCAAGACGCTGCTCGGGCATTTTCAGGCGCAGGGCAAGGTGCGTGCGGCGGTCGATCTCGATGTGGCCGCGACGCTGTTCAACCAGTACGCGAACATGGCGTTTATCCGTCTGGCGACCGAGCCTGAGCCGGACAGGGCGGCACATGCCGAACACATGCGCGGTGTGCTGGGTTTGATCTGCCATGGCATTTTGAGCAGCGAGTAGTGGTTTTCAGGTTTTCGGCAACCACGGCTGCATCAACTCCAGCATCCCGCGTCCGCCACGGCGCAACCCGGCGGCCATGGTCAGCCACGACAGCTCGGTAATGATCACTTCGCGAGCATGCAGCAAGCGCACTTCGCCCGCCGTGCCACCGGCCGTTCCGCCATCCGGCATGTACACCGTCATCCAGTCACCGAGACTTTCCACCACCAGACACAAGCGCCAGCCTTGTTCCTCGGCAATCAGGCCAACCTTCGAGCCGTCGGGGTTTTCCATCCCGGCAAAGCGTGTGGTGGTGTCCTTGAACAACTGGTAACCCGGCAGATTGCCCAGGACCTTGTCTACGGTGTTTTCGATCGCTGAAAGTCTCTAGTGATTAGTTGCCAGACACACCGCTTTCGCGAGCAGGCTCGCTCCCACATTGGAATGCAGTTCCCCTGTGAGAGCGGGCTTGCTCGCGAATAGGTCAGCACATTCAGTGAGCAAGGCTAGCTGAAAAAGTCGCTCGGCTAACGACGGGTCGCCAGGTAGGACTTCCCAAGATCACTGGCCCAACCGTCCAGCACCGCTTTGACGTCATCGGCGGTCAGCACCTGTTTGTCGTTTTCCAGCGGTAGTCCGATGCCCTTGCGCACGACTTCGGCGACCACTTCGCCGGTTGTGCCGTCTTCGAATGAGACTTCGGTGGTGATTTCGCTGTCCTGATCGCGGATGCCGGTTGCGGTGCTCACGCCGGCGGCAACCAAGGTCACCGGGAGCCATTCATAAAAGCGCAGGCCCTGAGTGCTGGCGGCGACGCGGGTGATCGCCGGTCTGACGGTCAGGGTATTCGGGCCGGGTTGCGACACCAGGTGCATGACCTTGCCCAGTTCCAGCCTGAGCGCGGCGTCGTAGTAGTCGGTGACGCCGGACAGCGTGCTCAGCGGGATCCGCTCGGTCGGCGCGGCGCTGGGGTAGAACTGGCTGGGCGCCAGATAGGCCTGGGTATAACGCCCCCGGGCCAGCGCCGGGCTGACCCAGCCCAGCACCATCTGCCCCGATGGCGACTGGTGCTCGCTGAGCACACTGTAATCGTGCAGGAATCCCGTGTACTTCTGCGGTTCGACGGTTTTGCTGCTGCAGGCCGACAGGCTGAGGGACGCCGTACACAGCACCGACATCAAGCAATGGCTTCTTATCATGCGAATCCTTGTTTTGCGCTTTTGCCCCGCATCGTTCAAGCGCGGGCAGTGATTGGGGAGGAGAGCGGCGGGGTGTTGTCCGAGCATTCGATGTGCAGCTGGCCGTGGCTCATGATCCATTGGATCAGGTCGGCGGTCGGAATCGAATGCACGTACTCGACCCATTGCGAATCGCCGGGGCCGTACTGCTCGAAATAGCGGCGCAGGACGATACGGCTTTGATCATCTGACAGGCCCAGGCAGAACTCCTGGAACAACAGCGGCGTATCCTGCTCGGGCGCGCTGGTGCGCTGGCTGAGAATCAACGGATAGCGGGCGTCGTGGCCCTCGGCGGTATAACGGTTGTGCAATGCGCTCATTGAAAGCCCCCCGGTTGTCGATGGCGTGCAGGGTGCCTGAGGGTTTTTGCCGCAGAATGTCCGCTTGATGTCCGGGACGACGGAATGTTGCTCGATTGAAATATATGACCCGCCCGCCAGAATAGTTTTAGATGCGTTCTTTTTTGGCCTGAGGATCCTGTGCCCGTGAGCAGACTGCTGATCGTCGACGATGACGTGGAAATTCTCGCCCTGCTGAAGAAGTTCTTCGTCCAGCACGCCTACGAGGTCGATGTCGCTGCCGACGGCGCAGCGATGTGGGCGGCAATTGCGCAGCAGCGCCCGGACACGATCATTCTCGACCTGATGCTGCCCGGCGAGGGTGGCCTGAGCCTGTGCCAGAAAGTGCGCGCGCAGATGGGCATTCCGATCATCATGCTGACCGCCATGGGCGAATTGAGCGACCGGATTGTCGGCCTCGAACTGGGCGCCGACGACTATGTCACCAAACCGTTCGCCCCACGTGAACTGCTGGCCCGCCTGCGCGCCGTGCAGCGTCGCGCCGGTGAGCAGGTCAGCCCTGCGAGTGAACCTTCGCGGCCGGTGATCGCCTTCGCCGGTTGGCATCTGGACATCACCTGTCGCGAGCTGCGCTCCCCGGAAAACGTGATGATTCCGCTGTCCGGTGGCGAGTTCGATCTGCTGGTGGTGTTTCTCGAACACCCGCAGCGCATTCTTACCCGCGAACAATTGATCGACCTGTCTCGTGGTCAGGGCCACGACGCCTTCGATCGCAGCATCGACGTGCAGGTCAGCCGCTTGCGGCGCAAGATCGAGCCGGACAGTAAGCGCCCGGACCTGATCCGCACCGTGCGCAACGGCGGTTATATGTTCACCGCCAAGGTCACTCGTTCATGATCCATCGATTCCTGCGCCGTGATCCGCTGAGTCGGCGGATCGCGCTGACCATCGTCGCGGCCATGCTCGCGTCGCTGGCACTCAATTTCCTGTTCGTGGAGGTGGCCGGGACCTGGGCGCGGCCACCGATTGAACGTACCGGGTTGCTGGAGCAGATTGCCGCGACCGTCAAAGTGATCGAGGCCGCACCAGCGCCTTTACGTCCGAAACTGGCGCACGCGGCAACCGGCCCGACGCAGGAGGTGACGTGGAGTGCGCAACGCGACGAACTTGGATTGCCAGCAGGTGGCACGCAGCTCCTCGCCAACAAGACGTCGGGGTTGCATCAGTTGTTGGGCGATGAGCGAGACATTCGGGTGTTCAATCCCGCTGACTGGCCGAGCGGCAGCCCGCTGGGCCGCTATGCGGCGCTGATTCAACTGCCGGATGCCAGTTGGCTGCTGTTCTCTTCGCCCGAACGCTCCTGGGGCCTGGACATCGGCACGCGCATCGCGATCATCATCGCCCTCGGCCTGATCGCCACCGTGCTGGTGGCCTGGCTGGCCACGCAGCAACTGGCCAAGCCACTGCAACGCTTTGCCAGCGCCGCCCGGCGTTTTGGCGGTGATCTGCGTGCGCCGCCGATCAAAGTCGAAGGCCCCGACGAGATCCGCCAGGCGATCATCGCCTTCAACACCATGCAGGCGCAGATTCAGCACTACATCAGCGAGCGCACGCACATGCTCGCGTCGATTTCTCACGACTTGCGCGCACCGCTGACCCGCATGCGCCTGCGCAGCGAGTTCATGGAGGACTTTGATCATCAGGGCAAACTGATCCGCGACATCGAAGAAATGCAGTCGATGATCAACGCGGCACTGGCGTTCTTTCGGGAAGACACTCAGCCGGAGCAAAGCACCGCGTTCGACCTGTCGGAACTGTTGCAGACGATCATTGACGACTACCGCGACCAGAACATTGCCATCGATTTCACCGGCCCGGCGCATCTGGTCTACGAGGGCCGGCCGCTGGGGATCAAACGGGTGATCGTCAATCTGCTGGAAAACGCCGAAAAGTACGCGCAGCAGCCGGCAATCGCCCTGAGCAGCGACGGTTACAGCGTGTGCATCGACGTCAGTGACAACGGGCCGGGGATTCCCGAAGCGTCGTTGCAGCGGGTGTTCGACCCGTTTTTTCGCCTGGAAACCTCGCGCAACCGCGAGACTGGTGGTGTCGGGCTCGGGCTGTCGGCGGCGCGGGCCATCGTGCGCGAGCAGGGCGGCGAACTGAGTTTGAGCAATCGCAGCAGCGGTGGCTTGCTGGCTCGGGTGGAGTTGCCTTTGTAATACTTTGAAACATTTGCAAGTGGCCGGCGGTCAACAGGACACATTCTCTGCAAGAAGCGTCCATGAAAACCCCACGGCCCTCCGCACGTCTTGAACCCCTGTCGCAACTGCGCAATCTGAAAATGGCCCGCTCCGCCCACGCCTATGTCCGTGGCAGTACGGTGCAGTTTTATGAGTGGCTGCACAGCCAGCCCGGGCGCAGCCTGCCGAAAGGGCCGGCGGTGTGGATCTGCGGCGATTGTCACGCCGGCAATCTCGGGCCGACCGGCGATCTGAAGGGGCGCATCGACATCCACATCCGCGACCTCGACCAAACCGTTATCGGCAACCCCGCGCATGATCTGGTACGCCTGGCGCTGTCCTTGGCCACCGCCGCCCGAGGTTCGGACCTGCCCGGCGTCGCCACCGCCCGCATGCTTGAAGAGATGATGCGCGGCTATGAACAAGCATTCGAAGACGACGTCGACAAAGAGCCGCCAAGACCTGCGCAAGTCAAGGCCGGCATGCGCAGCGCGGTGCAGCGCACCTGGAAGCATCTGGCCCAGGAGCGCATCGAGAGCACCAAACCAACTATTCCGCTGGGCAAGCATTTCTGGTCGCTGTCACGGGAAGAACGCAGTGCGCTGAAGACCCTTTGCGCCACGCCAGACCTGCACACGCTGGTGACCTCATTGAAGGGCCGCAACAAGGACGACCGGGTGAAAATGCTCGACTCGGCCTATTGGGTCAAAGGCTGCAGCTCGCTGGGACTCAAGCGTTATGCGGTGCTACTCGGTGTGGGCGAGGGCGATGATCAGGAATATTGCCTGCTGGATATCAAGGAAGCGATTGCCGCCGCCGCACCTCGGGTGGCGCGAGCCGCGATGCCGCGCGACAACGGCAAACGTGTGGTTGAAGGCGCGCGTTTTCTCTCGCCGGGCCTGGGCAATCGGATGATCGCCACACGGGTGCTCGACCATGGCTTCTTCATCCGCGAACTGCTGCCTCAAGACATGAAACTGGAACTGGATCAGTTGAGCCAGACCGACGCGATGCTCGCCGCCGGCTATCTGGCCCGCGTCGTGGGGCTGGCCCATGCCCGGCAGATGGACATGAGCACCCGGGCGTCATGGATGCGTGAACTGCAAGCGTGCCGCTCGAAGACACTGGATGCACCGTCGTGGCTGTGGTCCAGTGTTGTGCAGTTGGTTGGCAGCCATGAGAAAGGTTATCTGGAGCATTGCCGGCGTTATGCGCTGGAGCATTGATCTGTGTGAGTGAAACAGTTGTCGGTTGCCGATATGAAATTTGTTCTGTAGATTTTCATGAAATTATAAGAAATAAATTTCATGAGGCGCCGAATGTTTCAGCAATCCCAGCAGCATGTCGCCAGTTATTACGCCCACAGTTGCGCCGATATTCTCAGCACACGACCGGCACTGGAAGGTGCGCACGAGACCGAGGTGGTGATCATCGGGGCCGGTTTCAGTGGGCTGCACACCGCGTTGCGTCTGGCCTTGGCCGGCAAGCGCGTCACCGTACTCGAAGCCAGTCGCGTGGCGTGGGCCGCGTCCGGGCGTAATGGCGGGCAAGCGATTCTGGGCTGGTCGTGCGACATGCCGCCACTGGAAGCGGCGCTCGGCCATGAGCGCGCCAGGCGTCTGTGGGATGGCATGCGTTGGGCTGCGCAGGAGCTGCGTGAATTGCCCGGGCGGCATGGTTTCGATTGCGACTATCGCCCGGGCCATTTGTGGACGTCGGTGATGCCGCGTCGGGTCAGCCTGCTGACTGAGTGGCAACACGAAGCCAGTCACAAGTGGGGCCACGACGGTCTGCAGTTCATTCCTCGTGAAGACTTGCCGCGGTGGGTCGCCAGCGATCGTTATCAGGCGGGGCTCTTTGACGCCGAAGGCGCACACCTCAATCCGCTGAAACTCGCCCTCGGGCTGGCCGCCGCCATCGAGCGGGCCGGCGGGCGTATTCATGAGCAAAGCAAAGCGTTGAGTTATCAGCAGGAGGGCAGCGGTTTCCGGGTCAATACCGAGCGCGGTGCGGTGAAGGCCGACGTGCTGGTGTTGGCCTGCAACGCCTATCTCGATGAGCTCGACCCGCAACTCTCCAGCTGCATCCTGCCGGTCGGCACTTATCAAGTCGCCACCGCGCCGCTGACACCGGAGCAAGCCATCGCGCTGCTGCCGAGTAACGTCTGCGTGACCGACAACCAGTTTGTTCTCGATTACTTCCGTCGCACGCCGGACAACCGCTTGTTGTTCGGCGGTGGCTGCACCTATCTGGGCGGCATGCCCAAGGACATTGCGGCGGCGACTCGGCCGTTTCTCGAACGCGTGTTTCCGCAGCTTAAAGGTGTAGAGGTGGAATTCGCTTGGGGCGGGCATATCGATCTGACCATGAACCGTACGCCGGATGTCGGCGGCGAGGGCAATCGTTATTGGCTTCAGGGTTATTCGGGGCACGGCGTGTTGCCGACGCTGGCCGCCGCCCGTGCGGTGTCCGATGCGATTCTCGGGAAGGACGATGAGTTGGCGTTGTACCAGGGCCTGAGCAATGGCCGTTTCCCCGGCGGCAAGCACTTCGCCGCACCGCTGGAGGCTATCGGCAAGGCCTGGTATCGCCTGCGCGACAGCATTTGATGAGATTTTGATCATGAACAAGCAAGAAGAAATCGCTGCGCTGGCGATCCTGATCCACGACCTGCGCAAGCACAAGAAATACACCCTCAAAGAGCTGGCCGACAAGATCGGCCGTTCGGTGGGTTTTCTCTCGCAGGTCGAACGTGGGCTGTCGCGCCCGACCGTGGCCGACCTCACCGCGATCAGCGAAACCCTCGGCGTGCCGACCACCTATTTCTACAGCCTGCCCAAAGCCAAACAAGTGCCGTGGGTCACCCGTCCGGACGAACGACGCACGCTGTATTACGCCAATGGCATCACCGACATTCTGGTGTCGCCGCAGATGCGTGCCTCGTTCTCCATGCTCGAAAGTCATCTGGAACCCGGCGCAAGCAGTGGCGACCGGCACATGAGCGACAGCTCGGAGCAGGGCGGCTACGTCCTTGAAGGCGAACTGACCTTGTGGCTGGGCAACGACGACGAGCCGGTGACCTTGAGGGCCGGCGACAGCTTTCAATTCGACAGTCACACCCATTGCCGCTACGGCAACCGCACCGGGCAGCTCACCCGCGTGCTCTGGGTCTACACCTGATAACAACAAAGGATGAACACGATGGACGCTGTCTGCTCTGACCTGCTCGCCGAAGTGCGCGCGTTTCGCCAACGCTACCCCGAGGTGCGTTATGTCGACCTGATTTCCCTGGACATTCCGGGGCATTTTTACGGCAAGCGCTATCCGGTGGACATGCTCGAAAAAGTCGCGGCGGGCAGTGCGCTGAAACTGCCGCAAAACTGCGTGCTGCTCGGCGTGCAGGGCGGTCTGTTCAAGATTGGCGATTACTGCTTCAACGACGGCGACCCGGACGCTGTGCGGCGCTTGGTGCCGGGCACGCTCAAACCGGTGACCTGGGAAGCGCAGCCGCTGGGGCAGATGCTGATTACCTCCGACGGCACCGCCAAACCGATCGAGTTCGAACCCCGCGAAGTGCTGGCGAAGGTACTGGATCGATTGGCGGGCAAAGGCATTCACCCGGTGGTGGCCTTCGAACTGGAGTTCTATCTGTTCGACAAAAAACTGCGCGACGGCCTGCCGCAATTCCCTCGCGACGAGCTGACCGACGACGCCGATGATCAGCCGAACATGCACATCGAGCGTCTGTCGCGCTTCGCCCCAGTGCTTGATGAAATGGTGGAAGCAACGCGAGCTCAGGGCATCGACGCCACGGTGATCACCGCCGAACTGGGACCGGGGCAGTTCGAAATCAATTTCGGCCATCTGGATGACGGTTTGCGCGCCGCCGACTGGGCGGCGCTGTTCTGTCGCAGCACCCGCGGCGTTGCGCTCAAGCATGGCTATCGCGCCAGTTTCATGGCCAAGCCGTACGTGCAGCATCCGGGCAGCGGCATGCATGTGCATGTCAGCCTGTATGACGCGGCCGGCAACAACCTGCTGGCGGCCAATCACCAGCAAGCGCTGCGCCACGCGGTGGCCGGCTGCCTGGATCTGCTGCCGCACAGCATGCCGATCTTCGCCCCGAACCAGAACGCCATGCGCCGCCTGAGCGGCACGGTGAACACCGCGACCAAGGCGAGCTGGGGTTACGAGGATCGCGACGCCTGCCTGCGCATTCCCGAATCGGACACGAAAAACCTGCGCATCGAATACCGGCTGGCCGGCGCCGACGCCAACCCGTATCTGGTGCTGGCGGCAATTCTGGTGGGCCTGGAACATGGTCTGGCATCAGGCAAGGAACCGATCCCGCCACTCAACGACGATCGCAACAGCGGCATCGATTTCCCGACGGAAATCCTCGACGCGGTGCGCGCCTTGCAGCTTCAGCCGCAACTGCGTGCGGGACTGGGCGCCGAGTTTGTCGACGTGTATTGCGAGAACAAACGTCAGGATCACCTGGCATTCATGCAGGAGATCAGTGCGCGGGAGTATCGCTGGTATTTGTGATCACTGGTTCAGCACACCACATGAATCGGGTGCAGGGGCCGCGATGACCGGATGGAGTTCAGTACCGGTGAATTCCATCGCTCATCAAAATTGAAGAGCGTGCCAAGAGATATTTTGAACACGGGGCGTGAGGATGGCGGAAGAACGGCTTCGAATGACGTTTGGAGATAATCCAACGCCATCCCGTGTAATGTCTGCGCTGAGTTGGAAATAGTTGACGTTGGCTGGCAGCTATCGGCCAAAAGCAGGCGGTCGGGAGTGGCGTCTTGCGGCCAACAGTGGACACTCAGATCAGTTGATGAGGAAATTACTCGGAAGTCCAAACCGTCTAGCACTCGTCTTGCCGCGTCCTTACCCATCGATCTCGCCGTTACGAATGGCCATCCTGATGGCTTGTGCTGTCGTTGTCACGCCCAGACGTCGGCGTGCTGAGCGCAGGTGATTTTCAACTGTACGCTCCGACAAACCGAGAGTCGCTGCAATATCCGCTTGCCGTCTTCCGGCAGCCGTCCATTCCATGACTTCGCGCTCTCGCGGGGAAAGGGTTCTTAACGCTTCGTCCAATGGCGCCTCAAGCAACCGCCGAGCCGCGAAAAAAGCGGCCGTCGCAACCAGGCTGAGTCCCAAGCGCACCCGCGCGCTCCCATCCACCGGCTCCCCCCCCCAAGCTCATTGCGCCCTCAAGCCCCTGTGGGCCAAAAACTGGCACCTGCAACCCCTGAATTCCTGGTCCACCTGGAGAACGAATCATCCGGTAACGCTCTTCTCCCTTAACCTGCTCTTTCTGCCAAAAGAAGGATTGCCGAGCATTCAAAAGGTGACGAGTCACCGGACAATGTCGAACGTAAGTCTCGGCATCCACCGCTTGGCCGTTATCGAACCAATCGCCTTCGACCCAGTAGATATGCTCAACCACTTCCTCACTTGCCGTCGATGCAGAAAACAGCACGAATCGATCATAACCGTAGGGTGTGGCGAAACCCCTGACGGATTTCTTGATTGATTCAAGCGTGCGCGCCGTCTCTATCTCCAGAGCAGCGCGCATCGCTGTTTCGGCCGGCCCGTCGCTCACTCCGATGCAACCTCTTTCAACAATGCTTCAGCTGCCAACTTGCCCAGATTGTTGCCTGCCAATGGGCTGTCGCCGGTCAGCAACTTGCGGTCTTGGAGCGTCGCACCTGAAATATCCTGATTGATGATCTCAACTCCCAAGGATTTCAACTGCTCACCAAATTTCCACGTCAGATGCCCAGGCATATACCCTATGTCGGGCGTCTTTGCGTCGAGACTGTCTGGAAATGCGCAGATCTTGTAGCCGTTGAATATGTAGGAATTCCTAGACTCACCAATGCCCGCCGCGAGCATTGCTGCTGGGCCGTGACATAAGGAAATCACAAATTTGTCGTTGGTGATTGCCCAATGCAAAGCCGCTTTCACGTCGGCACTCTCCGGCAATCCAATCAGCGCGCCGTGCCCGCCAGGTATGAAAACGCCGATGTAATCCGAATCCTGCCCCAGCGCCTTCTCAACCACTTCGCACAGCTTCAAAGGTTTTTTGAACTGCTCACGGTATTTGGCGTAGAAATCCTTGACCTCGGTATCTTCGCTAGGCATGGCCCAGAACTCGAATTTCACTGGATTGCCTGACAGGGTCGCAACGTCGAACGCGAAACCGGCTTTGTCGAGGTGATACATGGGCAACAACGTCTCGACTGGGTGATTACCGGTGGAAAACATTGTTCCGTTGTCGGTCAGTAAGTAGCGCTCATCGGCGCCAATCAGCAAAATCTTCCAGCGGCCACCTCGGTAGGGATTAGCGTAATCCGCATCACTCAGATCAGATTTTGGCGAGGTAAATTGGCTAAGCGAGTATGGGGAGGGAAAAAAGGCATTGTCCTCCGCCTGATCCGGAGTGGGGCGCTTGTCGTCACTCTGCAAGGTAGTCATGGGTTTTCTCCTACGAATGGGCCGATTGCCGAGGTTCATGCTAGTAGCGTGACGTAGGCCCAACAATGAGGGTTTTCCCTTAAAGAAATGTTCCTCACACATGCAGCGCGCCGATCGTCTGCTTCCGGCCAAAAGCGGTCAGTGACAATATTCGCAAAGGCTACCGCTCAGCTTCCCGAAGACCGATCTCGACTATTCGTTAGGTACAGCACCATCGCTGCACGAGCCGCATCTTTGATTACCTTCAGCCTCAACCAAGATGATATTCGCGCCTTTATCAGCTAGGTGATACGCCAGCGAAGTGCCCACGATGCCGGCACTGATGACAACGACTCGTTTGCCCAGAGCATTTCTCATATCAACCTTTATTCTGTCGACCTGAAGGCGGTTCATTGTCTGCCACTGGTCGATTTCTGCTTGTCGTAACGGGCAGCAGTTGTCGTCCAGAAAGCAGATGTAGATTTGTCTGAAGTGGCGAAATAGCTGACAAAATCATCGTGTTAAAACGCCGCCTGAAATGGCAGCAAGATAAGCGCGTGAGTGTTGTTGGCACTGGAGGGTTCCGAAAATTCGTTCAGCTACTACGGCAAGCGTCATCAACGACTATAGTCATTGGTGAGCCAGAGCGAATCTGACCATTCCCCTGCCAACCTGGCCTAATCCAATTCCGCGATTACACGGCGGATCTTCTTGTGTTCCTTGATGCGGAATGTGAACGTTTCGCTGCCGAAATCACTCAGGCTCAGGCTGAGATCGAGGCAGCGTTGTCTTTTTTTGAACCCCTTGATGGTGGATGGAGTTATCCCGCCGGGCACGTCGCATCCCACTGAGCACGTCCCAACCACCCATCTATCAAGGTTCAAGCAATGAATATTTTAGAGTTCGATGATGCACAAAAAACCAATGGCGACCTGGTTCAGGGTCCGCTGCCGGCCGGTACTGTCGCGCCCGACTTCACTCTTCACGCAACCCCTGATCAACAGTTGTCGCTGCGTGAGCTAAAGGGAAATCCCGTGATATTGGCGTTTTATCCCGCTGACTGGACTTCGGTGTGTGGTGACCAACTGACCTTGTACAACCAGTTGTTACCCACCTTCAGAGAATACGGTGCGGTGCTATTGGGTATCTCGGTTGACAGCGCCTGGTGTCATCAGGCCTTTGCCAAAGATCGAAATTTCCACTTCAGCCTGCTGGCCGATTTCGAGCCCAAAGGGGCGGTGGCACGACAGTATGGAGCGTACGAGTCCCAGCTCGGAGTTTGTAAGAGGGCACTGTTCGTGATTGACAAGGAGGGGGTGGTCGCCTGGAGCTACATCTCACCAATGGCAATCAACCCTGGGGCGGACGGCATTCTGGATGCGCTGGATGCTCTGGCGAATTCACCACAAAGCACGCCAACCAAAAATTAACAGGTGATTACATGGCCACTCTCAAAGTCCCGGTAAGTGCCAACGACCATCGCCAGGGAAGTGCGCATGCCAAGGTCACCTTGGTCGAATTTGGCGACTATGAATGTCCCTATTGCGGTGAAGCGTATTGGATGGTCAAGAATCTGCAACAGCATTTTCGCGATGATTTGCTGTTCGTGTTCCGTAACTTTCCTCTGACCACCGCTCACCCGCATGCGCTGGGTGCAGCGGTCACCGCGGAGCATGCCGGTAGTCGAGGGTTCTTCTGGGAGGCCCACGACGAATTGTACGAAAATCAGGATCGATTGGGCCTGCCGCTGTATCGCGCCATTGTTCTAAAACACGGCCTTTCCAGCGAGGAACTCGACGTTGCCATGCGAGAGGACACTTACATCCCCAAAATACAATCCGACTTCAATGGCGGTGTACGCAGCGGCGTGAACGGTACTCCGGCGTTTTACTTTGACGGGCTTCGCTATGACGGGGTCCCAGAGTTCAACGAGATGAGTCAGATGATTGAGCTTCTGTTAGTGCGCGGACGAAATCGCTAGATTGCGACATCGGCCCGGCATCACCCACACCAGAGCCGAGGGCAAACCAGCGTTAGCTTCCTTCTACATTAAAGAGGTGTACACGGAGCCGACAGCTAATGAAATCTTTGAAGTATTATGAAAAAAATCGACACGCCACATGGTTGGAGTTGTTTTTCGACCTGACTTTCGTTGTGACGATAGGCCAGGTTACGCATACTCTCGGACATGTTCATGAAGGCCACTTTGAACATAAGCAATTATGGATATTCTTGCTGCTTTTTGTACCGTTGTGGTGGATCTGGTCCAGTCACACGATTTACTCCAATAGGTTTGATACAGACAGCAATCTTCACCGTTTGGCAACATTATTCATAATGCTCCTGCTCATTGTGCTATCGGCACGGATCGGGGAAGATCTGGAAGTAAACTACCCGCTTATTATTGCCTGCTATTTTGGCATACGTGCCATCATCAGCATCATGTACATTTCGTCCATAAGTAAATTCGATTCTCGCGGCGAGCTCTCCTCTAGGCTCGGCTTCGCCCTGTTAATTAGCGCAGTCATTAGTCTCTCATCGGTTATTTTTGACCCGCCCTTGCGTTACCTTGTTGCTTATATTGGGATTGTTCTTGATATTTTGTTTCCTGTATTTTTCTGGACTAAACTAAAGCCGTTGCCAGCACACACAGAACACTTGGTTGAGCGCATAGGCCTACTCACCCTAATCTTATTGGGGGAGTCAATTATTAGCCTTTCCGGAGGCTTATCTAACATTCAATGGGGTTATTACAATGTGATGGCGGCCATCACCGGATTCATCATGATTTGCAGTATCTGGTGGATCTATTTTGATAGCTTTTACCTGCTGAGCAAAAATCACAGCAGTATGAGTGGGCACGCCTTGATCTACTCGCACCTTTTTCTTTTTATGGGGCTGGCACTCCTGGCAAATTTGATCAGGCATGCGATCCTGAATGACATTGCGATGCGCGATTTCCAGATCATGTCGATCATCGGCATGGCATTGTTTTTCCTGGGGAAGCAATATGGCTATTTCATAGCCGTGAGTCGAATACGGAAATACATACTGCAAAACACCTTGATCGTGCTTTCTTTAGGTGGGTTAGTTATATTTCTACCGCGTGTCGAGTACATATTGGTCGGCCTGACAGTAACCATGATCTGTTATGTTCTCCTGAATTTCAGATATCGTTGAGTCTTTATTATCAGGCCACAGCTCGGGAAAAGTGATCAAGCGGCCGGTCTGCGGCTTGCACGTTGCCCACTACGTCATTCTCAGTGTCCGAGCGACATGCGACGCTACCCTTGGTCTCTTTGGGGTTGTAATCCTGGTGTCGTCGACCATAGTTAATTGCCGGATGCCCCTTTTAGCTATTGCGACCAGATAGCACCAGCCGCACCGTAACAACAGGAGCCACGTCATGGTCAAAGTAGCGTTGTTCGTTCGTCTGGAAGCAAAACCTGGGAAAGAGAATGAGGTGGAGCGCTTTCTCTTGAGCGGCCTTCCTTTAGTGGAGGACGAGCCAGCAACTACAGCCTGGTTTGGAATCCGCTTGGGGCCGTCCACCTTTGGCATCTTTGACGCATTCCCGGATGAAGCGGGCCGGCAGGCTCATCTTTCGGGCAAGGTCGCGGCGGCGCTTATGGCAAACGCTGCCGAGCTGTTTGCCGAACCGCCATCAATCGAGAAGGTTGACGTCCTTGCGGCCAAGCTGCCCGGTTAAGCAAATCCAACAGGAAGTTCCATTCAGTTCGGGGAGGCTCACGATGGCTTCGTCAAGTGAGCATCCGTCGGCGTAGCAGTGACCGATATTCAATGCGCTGCCGGACGCGGCTGCACTCCGAACTGCGCAACGATGTGCGTACCCAATTCCTCAATAACCTCCGCCGCAGGACGCTGGCCATATTTGAGATTGAGAATGACGTGGTCCACGCCGATTTCCTCAAGCGACTCCAGCAAAAACCGTAGATGGTAACGTCCAAGTTTGAACCCCAAATGGATACGTGTGGGTGGCGTGGACGGATTCTCATCGAGATCGATGTACAGCGACTGAGTAAAGGGCTTGTACACAGAGCCACATTGCCTGGTGACCTCCAGCCGCCAATCTTCCACGACCAGCCGCTGCATGTTCGGAATGCGTGGATAGTTGATCCATCCGTTGCTCTCACGCGCGATCCAATCCAGTGACTGGCGACTGTTGCCGGTCACGAGCATTGGAATGAATTGGGTGGTGGGTTTCGGAATAAGGTCTGCGCCGTGCATTTCGCCAGTGCTCCAGTGGATGGGCTCAAAGCTGGTGCTGTGGGCTTGCCGAATCACTTCGTAGTGTTCTCGAAAGATTTCTCCACGCCTTTCGGGATCGACACCAAAAGCCGAAAACTCCACCGGCCGATCTCCCGAAGCCACCCCCAGAATCAAGCGACCTGTGCTCAACTGATCGACGCTGGCTGACGCCTTGGCCGTGTGCAGGGGATGGTGCAAAGGGATGGCAATGGAAGCGGTGCCAAGCGCAATCTCCGAGGTATGGGCAGCCATATAGCCCAGGTACACCCAGGGGTCGAAGACTTGGCCGACATCGCCGAAGCCAGGGTCGCGAAGCGGCACGTCGCGAAACCAGAGCGCGCAGAAGCCCAGCGCCTCGGCTTGTTTAGCCAGTGTGACCTGGTTGAGCATGCTCGGAGTGTCCCCGTCGAACGCCTCCATGGGAAAGAATAATCCAAGGCTCAAATGCCCCTGAGTGAAGGTTCGGCTAAACCCTAGATGCTGCTGGTAAGGAATCGTGCTCGGCCGATACATACGGATTGACCTCATGGCAGAACGTGAACAGCGCCCCCGTTTCCAGAGGTGCTGCGGCATCGGTCGCTTTTGAACGACAGGTGGGGGACTGGGTCTGGCTTTTACCCGTTGCGCCGTACTGCTGGTCGTGTGAACCGGATTCAGGGGCCAGTTGCTGGCGATAGGCGCGGGTTGGTCCGGGTGGGTGTTAAGTGGACGGTCAAAGGAAGTCAGATCTCTCGGCTCTATACCACCAGATGGACAAGGTGTTCGAGGAATCATTCTATAAGCGTAGGCGGTTTTGCAGCTCTCCGCCATATTCTTACAATCGAGCCGCTGTCGGGCGAAAGTTGCATATGAAGACATTTATCGGTCGTTTCCTGCCATTCCACAACGGCCGCTATTAGGCAACAGCGGTCGCTTGCCGATGCCCGCTTCTGGCCGATTGCTGCCTGTCGTGAAGGGCTGCACCGGCCCGAAGCTGACGGACGGCTTGGCTCGGTATCAGAACGGGCAAGCCGGTTTCTCCCCCAACCGCTCTACCAACCTTACGAGATAACCGTCGGGATCCTGGACGATGAATTCACGCTGGCCTATTTCTACATTGTCAGCCCGATACCAAGTGTCTTTGCATTCTCGATAGAGTGGACATCCAGACTCATCAAGTTTCTGGATGATGGGTGCGACAGCCTCAACGTCAATCTGTAAGTTGATGCCTCTTCCAAACGGCTTGGCCAACGGCGCAGTGAGCCATTGACCCGCGTCGGAATCAATCTGCTCAAGCATTACTTGAGCACCATTCAAATCAAGATATGCAAATCCATCTTCCGGGCGTTGATAGGCGACTTTGAACCCCAGACGAAAACCCAGAATGCCAGGCTGCTATCCAGGTTGGTGACCATTAACTCCGGAACAGTTTGTTACGTTCGAACATGAGATGACTTCCGTTTCAAATGGCTCGTTTTGCGGACGGGCAGGTTCTGCACTGATGGCTTCGATACCACGACGGGATCGTGGCGATGATGCACGCTCGGTTGGGAATTATCGAGTCGCGTTGACCGGACGCTGCCCGACGCGAACGGCGGATAAAGATGAATGTCTGTCTCTTTCGTTTAGCCCAACCTCACACCAGCGCATCATCCTGATGTGACAGCGGCTGCACCGCCAGGTGTGGCGTTTCGCCGAAGAACTCGATCAGCAGTTCAGTGAGCACACGAATTTTGCGTGCAGGGTGCGGACCCGGCGGGCGGATGATGTAGGCACCGGCCGGAGGGGGAGGATGGTTTGTCATGATCGGCACCAGTGCGCCGGATGCCACGTGTTCATGGGTGAGGCAGTCGGGCAGGTAGGCGACACCCAGGCCTGCGGTCGCGGCGGCGACCAGGGCGATGCCGTTGTCGGCCTTGAAGCGGCCTTGCGGACGAACCGTGATGACGTTGTCGCCATCCATGAATTGCCAGGCTTCGGTGCCCTGCATGAGCGCCTGATGGGCAAGCAGTTCATCCGGAGTCTCGGGCGCGCCGTGCGCGTTGATGTAGGCGGGGCTCGCGACGAGCTTGCCGTAGACCGGGCCAATCCGTCTGGCGATCAGATTGGAGTCCTGCATATAGCCAACCCGGATGGCGCAATCGTACCCCTCGGCAATGAGGTCAACGAAGCGATCGCTGTAACAGGTCTGGATGTGCAGCTGCGGATGCCGACGCGCCATTTCCGCCAGCATCGGGGCGAAGTGACTCTGGCCGAACGACAGCGGCACGGCCACGCGCAAGCGGCCGCGGAGGGCGCCGGCGGGCAGGATCGTTTCCTTGGCGATGTCGATCTCGGTGCAAACCCTGGCGGCGTAGTCCCGGAACGTCGCACCGGCCTCGGTAAGCGCCGCCCCGCGCGTGGAGCGTGCCAGCAGTTGCACACCCAATTCGGTTTCAAGCCGAGCCAGGCGGCGGCTGACGATCGATTTCGACACGCCAAGCCGCAGGGCTGCCTGCGAAATGCCCCCGGCATCAGCCACTTCCACGAAGGTCTGCAGTTCTTCGATATCCACGCTTGCGTTCCTCTTTTCGCGACACAGCACGTCGCGCAATGCTACTACTGCGTCAAACATGGGAACAGCACAATGGATTTTCCGGGCATGGCGTCATTCGCACGTGTCTCGGAACCCATCACCCGCACAGGCTCCGGCCTGATTCACAAACGTGCGTCACCCATGAAAAGGATTTACCAATGGCAAGCGAGACTCTCCGCAACCCCCATACCGATCAGCTACTGACCCCGGAAAACTCGGCGTTGATCATCATCGATTATCAACCTGTTCAGGTTTCTTCGATCCGCTCGATGCCGCGTGATGAACTCGTCTTCAACATAACCAGCGTCGCGAAGGCGGCGGTCAACTACAACCTTCCGATCATCCACTCGACAGTCAATGTCGCGACCGGCCGCAACAAGCCGCCGATTCAGGAGCTGCAAAAGGTGCTCGGCCATCTGCCGACCTATGACCGCACATCGATAAACAGTTGGGAGGACACGCAATTCAAGCAGGCAGTCAAGGCGCTCGGGCGCAAGAAGCTGATCATGACTGCACTCTGGACCGAAGCGTGCCTGACATTCCCGGTGCTCGACGCGATCCAGGAAGGTTATGACGTTTATGTGCCTGTCGATGCGGTCGGCGGCACATCGCTCGCCGCGCACGAGGCGGCGTTGCGCAGAATGGAACAGGCGGGCGCGAAGCTCATCAGTCGGGTGCAAATGTACTGCGAACTACAGCGCGACTGGGCGCGGGAAGTGACCGTGCCGGGCTTTCTGGGCGTATTCGAGAACTTCGACGGGTTCAACGCTGAAAAAGCGCTGGAAGAGGCGAACAAGCAGGCTTGATTAGCGGGCAGTGGATGAAGGTGTCGCTCGCGAAAGCGGGCGCCACCTTTATTTTTTTCCTGCTGCAAACGACTGCTTTTGTGCAGGCCCTGCCGCCGATTCAGTACCCTGAATGCGTCATGACCCTGTCAGATACCAACATGTGGATGCTGGACAGTCGTGTCGCTTACTCATGAATCAGGAAGAAGCTTCACCAAAACCAATACGGCAAAAACTTCGGCGTGGGTTCGATCATGAGTTCCAGGTGGTAGGTGATCGGGTTGAAGAAAAACATATCCAGTATCAGAAATGCCGCTACGCCAATCGACAGCGTCATGAACTCCCGATAGGGATGCTCGGCGAAGTACTGGTGTTTGCCATGGTAGAAGCTCAGCAGCGCAGACAATCCCAAGGCTACGCCCAGGTAGTTGGGCTGTAACGGAACATCGGCGAAGTTGTTGTAGACCAGCATCGCCACCAGCATCACCACCCCCAGCATGGGCAACTTCAGGCAGAAGTTCAGCAGGCCGTCTTTGGCGCGGATCAAGGCGGCTTCCTTGCTGACGAAAAGGTAGGCGGCCAGCAGCGAAATGGCCGGGGTGATTGCCAGGATGTAGCGCGCTTTCTTCGAGCTGGGAACAGTGAACAGCACCAGCAGCACCAACAGCCACCCGGTCAGATACAGCAGCAGGTCGATGTCTTTATCGCGGGTCGAGCGGAAGAACAGTTTGTACTTCTTGAGAATTACATTAATGGCGTAAAACACCGTGATGCCGTAGGTCAACAAGCCTGCGGAGAAGTAGAAGTAATAGCGTGGCGCGTGGTCGGAACCGAAGCGTCCGATGCCCTGCATGTTCAGCACTTCCTCAAGGAACGCTTGCCCCCCTTGCAAGTAGGCGGCCCATGCCAGCAGCGCAACACCAACAGTCAGAATTACGCCCGAGAGCAATGAAAACAGCAGCAACATGCGCCACTGCCGGCTCAGCAAGTAATAAGCGCCAATGACACTCGCCGGCCCGATCAAGCCAATAGGCCCCCGAAAGGCGAAACCCAGTGCCAACCCGAGGTACAGCAATGCAAGGCGACGCGGGTCCTTTTTTATATCGGCCGCATAGGCAAAGTAGAAGCACATCACCGTTATCAACGCCGGATAGACATCCAGTGCCAGCGAGTTGACGCCGTCAAGAAAAGCCCAGGTGAGCAGGCTGAAAAGAACGCCATACGCGCCCCATTTTTTGCTGTGCAGCGCGCCCAGCCGATAAATGAATACCAGCATCAGCGACGCGGCCACGCAGGACGGAATACCCATGGAAAGAATGGAAATCCGGCCGAATGGCAGGGAAACCAGATAGACCAACAAGGTATTAAGGACCGTGTAGTCGGGATAAGGCTTGAGGTCGTCGGCAATCGGGAACAGTGTGATGCCGTGCAGCAACATGTACTCGGCAAAGTCGACAAAACGTGTTGTGTAGTTGAGGACAGCGGGTTTGTACTGCAATGCCATGAACACGGCCAGTGTCATGAAAAAAATGCTCAGGCATGGATTTCTCGTAATCAACCCCGTCAACATTCCAGCCCGCGAAGTGCGCCCTACAACAAGCGGGGCCTCATATCGATCCATCGTTAACCCTTTGGTGACGTCGTTCTTTTGACCGCAGTCCTGACAGTCCGGTGATGCCTGCATTGAACTTGTGTGTAGCGCGAGATTGACGTTGAGCCTGATCCGCGGTGAGGAATATTCAAGCATGACGGCCCTAAACACACCCTGAACAAAACCAATTGAAGTCAACAGGAAAACGTATTAACAACGCGTGTCGAAACGGGCTTTGTGCATTTCAATGATTGAATGGCAGTGATACAAGGCCGGCTAAATGACGCGCCCTTTCTTCGGCGACGGATGCTCGGCCGGTTCAGCCCTGGCGCTTTTCAACAACTGCGCAAACGCGCTCTTGTCGATCGGTCGACTCATGAAATAACCCTGTACCTCGTTGCATTGATCCTTGCCGAGAATCTCCAGTTGCTCCTCGGTTTCCACGCCTTCGGCGGTGACGGTCAGGCCCATGGCTTTGCCCAGGCCGATGATCGCCTGAACCACGGCGCGATCGTTGGCGCCGTTGCTGATCGAGGCGATGAAGCGCTTGTCGATCTTGATCCCGTCAAACGGGTAGGCGCGCAGGTAGCCGAGGGACGAGTAGCCGGTGCCGAAGTCATCCATGTTCAGGCGCACGCCGAGTTGCTTCAGCGCATTCATCGTGGCCAGCGCGCCGTCGGTGTCGACGAGCATCACGTTTTCGGTGATTTCCAGTTCCAGGCGACTGGCCGGGAAACGGGTCTGGATCAGCGCTTCGCGCACGTCTTCGACGACATCGCTGAGGGCAAACTGCGCCGGCGACAGATTGACCGAGAGCAGAATGTCTGACGGCCAGCTCAGTGCGGTTTCACAGGCTTCACGCAATACCCAGCGCCCCAGCGCGACGATCAGGTCGGTCTGTTCCGCCAGGCCGATGAACACGTCCGGCCCCAGCAGGCCCTTGGTTGGGTGTTGCCAGCGTACCAGCGCTTCGACCGAAACGATGTGCTTGCCGTCGACGGTGTAGCGCGGCTGGTAATGCAGGATGAACTCGTCGTTCTTCAATGCGCCACGCAAATCGCTTTCCATTTGCCGGCGGGTCTGGATCTGGTCGTTCATGTGCGCTTCGAAATAGCACCAGGTGTTCTTGCCCTCGGACTTGGCCTGATACAGCGCGATGTCGGCGCAACGGATCAACTCGCTGGGTACGAAGCCCTGACGGCGGCTCAGGGCGATGCCGATGCTGGCGCCGACGTGTAGCGGGTGATGTTCGAAGACCATCGGCTGATGCAGGCTCTCGACCAGCCGGGTACAAAATCGGTCGACCTCTTGCCGAGTGTCCATGCCATTGAGCACCACAACGAATTCGTCACCGCCCAGGCGCGCGACGATGTCGTGCTCACGGGTGCATTCGCGCAGGCGACTGGCGACTTCCTGCAGCACCGCATCACCGGCCGGATGGCCGAGGGAATCGTTGATCGGCTTGAAGTTGTCCAGATCGATCACCAGTAGCGACAGTGGCGGGGCATGCTCCTTGAGCAGCAGCGCGTCATCCAGATAACGCGACAACTGGTTGCGATTGGGCAGGCCGGTGAGGGCATCGTGCATGGACAGGTGCTGGATCTGCGCATGGGCAGCGACTTCGTCGGTGATGTCACTGGCGGTGCCGCGATAGCCGACCACGCTTTGTTTCTCGATGATCGGCCGCGCTGATAGCCGACAGTGGCGTTGCTGCCCGGCGTGATCGCGATAGGTGCAGCGCAGGTCGCTGGCATTGCTGTCTTCGGTGAGTTTTTTCAGCCACAGCTCCAGCGGCGTGGTATCGCAGGACACCAGTTGCCCGATGCCTTGGCCCAGCCACTCGGTTTGCGGGTAACCGGTCACCTCGCTGAAGCGCGCCGAGAGATAGGTCAGGCGCAGTTGATTGTCGACTTCCCAGATCCAGTCCGATGCGGCTTCGGCCACGGCGCGAAAGCGTTCTTCGCTGGCTTCCAGTGCATGGTTGGCCGCCTCCAGCGCCTGATTCGAGCTCTTCAACGTGCTGAAACTCTGATCGACGTAGGTCGACGATCGCACGGCGTGACGCAGGAAATAGGCGGTCAACAGCATCAGCACGGTCAGCACGCCGCCAAGCGTTGGCAGCAATGACCACAACAATTGCTGCCCGGGGCGCTTCAGATCTGCCGTCAAGCTGAAACCGGTACTGTCCAGCGGCACGTGTGGTTGCTCCCCGCTGAGCTGTTCATCCGGCATCAGCGTCAAGTTGTTCAGGCCATAGGCCACGCCAAGCGCTTGCAGTTTGGCCGGTGTCAGCTTGTCGACGAATACCAGCACCGACGTCTGTTGCGGGTCGCCCACCGGACGCTCATCGTTGGGCAGAATGGCCGCCGCCGTGACCAGCGCCGGCCAGCCGTCGAACAGCGAGTAAGTGCTGACAGGCACGGTCAACTCGGACTGGTTTTGCACCTGCTCAATCAACGACGCGGCAGGCACCGCGAGCCAGTGCGCGATGTCCGCGTCTTCCTGCTGCCCCTGCACCACGGCGTATTTGGTGCGCTGCCGATCCAGCACAAACACCCCGTCATAACCGTCAGTGGTGAACAGCGTCTTTCCAATGTTCTGTTGGGTGTACGCCCAGTCGGTATCGACTTGGGTGTGCAGGTGCTCATAGGCGGTGGTCCAGTCAGCGTAACTGGTGATGTAGCTCTTTGAGGTGCTGATGCGGTTTTCCAGGGCGCGGGCCGTGTAGAAACGGTTTTGCTCGACATCCTCGCGATCCAGGCGAGCGGCAATGCCGAGCAGGGTGCCGATAGCGGCAATCACCCCGACGATAAACAGCGTACCGACCGCAAACGCCAGGCGGCGGGTGATTGCGCTTTGTTGAGGCGGAACAGGCGCAGCGGGAGCGAAGACATCCATATGTTCGTCCTTGATTCTCTGTCTGAATCATCTGGAACAGCGGCCCGCGTGCAATGTTCAATGTGTTTGCCGGGCTTGCACCGAGGCGGATTTCTCAAGCGTAGTGAATGCGCGGGGATTTTGCCTTGAGACTGCGGCGGGCATGCGATGGCCGGGAACGATCAGTGCTTAGTGCGAAGAAACATACGGGGAGGGCGTGGCGGACTGGGGCAGGGCATACGTGGCTTTCATCCACGCGACCTCAGCCAGCGGCGTGCGCCCGAAGAAACGCTTGAACTCGCGGCTGAACTGCGAGGCGCTTTCATAACCGACGTTGAACGCCGCCGTCGCGGCCGGCATGGCGCCACGCAGCATCAGCAAACGCGCCTGATGCAGGCGCGTGGCTTTGAGGTATTGCATCGGCGATGAGTCGGTGACGTTGCGAAAATGCACATGGAAGCTCGGAACGCTCATCCCGGCTTCCTCGGCGAGGGACTCGACGTCCAGACGCTGTTCATAGCTGCTGTGAATCCGCCGGATCGCCCGGCTGACCTTGCCGAAATGCCCTTGCTGCTGGAGCGCCGCACGCATCGAACCGCCCTGGGCACCGGTCAGAATCCGGTAGTAGATCTCCCGGACCAGCGCCGGCCCGAGGATCTGCGCATCGCCCGGATCGCTCATCGCTTCGAGAAAACGCAGGGTCGAGGCGCGCAATGGATCATCCATCGGCGAGGCGTACATGCCCTTTGGCAAAGCGTCGCTGGGGCCGAACACCTCGTCGACCTGCAGCATCAATTCGCTGGCCAACTGCAGGTCGAGGCGCATATACACCGCCAGCATCGGCTCAGCCGCACTGGCCTCGGTTTCCATGGTGAACGGCACCGGCACCGACACCACCAGATAATGCTGTGCGTCATAGACGTAGACGTCATCGCCCAGAAAGCCGCGCTTGCGCCCCTGACAGAGAATCACGATGCCCGGCTCATACAGCACCGGGGTGTTGCTCAGCGGCCGATTCGAGCGCAGAAAACGCACGTCCTCCAGCGCACTGAGGTTGTAGCCCTCCAGCGGCGCGAGCTGTTCAAGCAACTGCACCATGCGTGCGGTGTACGGATCGGATGGACTCATGGGCATTTTTGTCCTCGCCGGGTACTCAGCCATCGGTGGAGCGGGTCAGGGTTTCCCATTGCTCGATGTCGCTGAGGCTGCGTTGCAGTTTATCGCGCACCAGATTCAGCGCATCGCTGCCCAATAGCAAGTGCGCGGGCGGCGCGGGGCTGGCGATCAGTTGCAGCATGGCCTGCGCAGCCTTGCGCGGATCGCCCAACTGCTTGCCGCTTTTCTCTTCGCGGGCCTTGCGCACGGGGTCGAAGCTGGCGTCATAGTCGGCAATGCTGCGCGCCGTGCGCTGCATCGAACGCCCGGCCCAATCGGTACGAAACGAGCCAGGTGCCACCGCCGTGACAAAAATGTTGAACGGCTGTAATTCCTTGCTCAGCGTATCGGAGAGCCCTTCGAGGGCAAACTTGCTCGAGCAGTAATAGGCAATGCCGGGCATGGTGATGGTGCCGCCCATCGAGGTGATGTTCAGAATGTGCCCGGCGCGCCGCTGCCGGAAGTACGGCACGAACGCCTTGATCATCGCCGCCGCGCCGAACACATTGACGTCGAACTGACGCCGCATCTCCGCCAGCGGTGACTCCTCGAAAATGCCCTCATGTCCGTAACCGGCGTTGTTCACCAGCACATCGACCGGACCCAGTGTGGCTTCGACGTCGGCGATCACCTCGTCGATGCGTTCGAAATCGGTGACGTCGAGCAACACTCCGTGTGCCCGATCCGCTGACAAGGCCTCGAACGACTTCAGATCGGCCTTGTTGCGCACGGTACCGATCACCCGGTGACCGGCGTTGATCGCTTCTTGCGCGAGCGCGCTGCCAAAGCCGCTGCTGACACCGGTGATGAATAAGGTTTTGCTGCTGTGCATGGCAATCTCCGACGGATAGGTGAAACGACATGGTAGGCAGCGCGGCGTGGCAGGGGTATGCCGGTTTGTCTGGGAGGATTGCCTATTTCTATAGGCAGGCCCGCAAAGGAAGTTGTCCTTCAGCCCACAAAAAAGCGTCGCTCCTGGAGCGGCGCTGCCATTCAGTTGAGTGTTACTCAGCTACCAATCTGCACCTTTGCGGTGCTCGCCATGGGCGATCGGGTAGCACCGCTCGAGTCTTGCACGGCAGGGTCTTATCGCCGTTTTGCCGCTTAAATCATGTAAATCAAAAGCTTGGGCTGCACATGTGAAATCTGGCATGCATCGTGCTTTTTTTTGTATCCGTGGATAATTGGATACAAAAAGACAAAAGGTGCTGCCATGCAATTCGCTCCCGCCTACGATCAGCGTCAACCGATGACCGCCGAGGAAGAGGCCTACAACTTTCTGTTGGAAGGCATTTGCGGTGGTCGTTATCGCAAGGGCGACCGGTTGATCGCCGAGGACATCGCCAGTGAAATCGGCATGAGCCGCATGCCGGTGCGCGAAGCTTTTCGCCGCCTCGATGCGCAGGGCCTGGTGACGCTGCGGCCTAACCGCGGCGCGGTGGTCAGCGGTCTGGATGTCGAGCAAATGCATGAGGTGTTCGAGATGCGCAGCGCCCTGGAAGGGCTGGCGATTCGCATCGCTGTGCCCAAGATCAGCGAGCGTCAGTTGACCGCGCTGGAGCGGCTGCTCGATGAAATGGACGACTACCGCGAGGAGAGTGCGGCATGGGTCAGCCGCCATCGCAAGTTCCATGAATACCTGTGCAGCCTCAGCGATCGCCCACGGCTGCTCAAGCAGATCGGCGCCCTCTATTCGCTGATCGAAGCCCCCATGCGCCTGTGGCTGCAGCACATCGAAAAGCCCCTGAGTGCGCGCCAGGAACACCAGATGATCCTCGATGCGATTCGCGCCGGCGACGCCAGCAAGGCCGAAGCCGTGGTGCGCGAGCACATCGAAGGCACCGTCCCCGAACTGATCAAATTTTTGCAATCGGAAAAATAACCACAGAGCGGAACACGAGTCCGCCGATGTTTTGACTTTGAGTACTGCCCCGTTACTAACCGAACTGGAGTGTCTGGTCATGCATACGTCTCGCCTGTTACTGGCTGCAATATCCCTCGGGCTCTGTACTCAGTGGGCGCTTGCCGCACCCACGGTGCCAGAGCGTCTGGTCAAGGTCGACAAACTCACCTATTGCTCGGGCATGGATTCACCGCCGCTGGTGTCTTTTGATGAAGCGCAAAAGCCCAAAGGGCTGACCGTCGATCTGGGCCTGGAAATCGCCAAGCGTCTGGGCGACAAGAAGGTCGATTGGCGGGTGATTCCATTCTCCGGATTGCTCCCGGCCTTGCTCGCCAGACAGTGCGACATGATCGTCGACCAGTTGTTCGACAAGCCCGAGCGCCGTGAGGTGATCGACATCGTCAACTACATGTATTCCAGCCAGGCGGTGGTGGTGCCCAAGGGCAATCCGAAGGCGCTGAAAACCCTTGCGGATCTCAGCGGGCACAAGATCGCGGTGCTCAACGGTTCGACCATCAAGACCCTGCTCGACACCGAGAATGAAAGCCTGAGCAAGGCCGGCAAGCCGCCGATGAAACTGGTGGTCTACAACACCGATACCGATGCCTTCCAGGCCCTGCGCATCAATCAGGTCGACGCTTACGGCACCACGGTGGAAACCGCCGGTTATTACGCGGCGATGGCGCCGGATCTGTTCGAGGAAGGCGTGCCAGCCTTCAGCCGGATCCTGACCGGGCTGGGCATTCGCAAGGACGATCCACAACTGAGCGCCGCCGTGCAGCAGATCATCACCGACATGCGCAGCGATGGCAGCTACAACCAGCTCTTGAACAAGTGGCACGTCTCCAGCGACACACTCGATTGAGGTAAGCGTTGATGAACTTCAATTGGGATGTGTACTGGCAGTACCTGTTGCAGCCAAGCGGCGTATACCTCACCGGGCTGTGGCTGACGTGCCTGATCAGTGTGCTGGCGATGTTGCTGGGCTGTGTGCTGGGGCTGGCCGCCGCATTGTTGCGCTTGTCGAAGAACCCTCTGCTGCATCTGCCGGTGCGTTTTTATGTGTGGCTGATGCGCGGCACACCGTTGCTGGTGCAGATCGTTTTCCTCTACACCGCGCTGGCGGCGGGCGGGATTTTTCGCTTCGAAGACATTGAGCTGTTCGGGCTGGTGATCCCCGGCAACATTCAGGCGGCGATCATTGCTCTGGGCCTCAACGAAGGCGCGTACATGGCCGAGATCATCCGTGCCGGAATCGGCGCCGTGGACAAGGGCCAGTACGAGGCCGGACGCTCGCTGGGCATGACCTTTGCCAAACTGATGCGTCGCATCGTGCTGCCGCAAGCGTTCCGGGTGATCGTGCCGCCGCTGGGCAACGAGTTCAACGTGATGCTGAAAAACACCACGCTGGTCAGCGTGATCGGCGTGCAGGAGTTGTTGCTCAGCACGCAGATGGTCACCTCGGCGACTTTTCGGGTGTTCGAGTTGTACCTGGTGGTGGCGATTTATTTCCTGTTGCTCACCACGCTGTGGGGCTTCTTTCAGCGCTGGCTGGAGAACCGTTTCGGCCAGTCCGACCGACCTTCTGCGCCACCGCCGGCCTCCAGCCGGATGTTCGGTCGCAGCACTTTGAAACTGCTGAGGGGACGTTGATCATGGCGCAGCAAAGTGACGAGCTGATCATCGAGGCGCTGAACATTCACAAGGCCTTCGGTGATCTGCAGATTCTCAAGGGCATCTCGCTGCAAGTGCGACGCGGTGAAGTGGTGGTGCTGATCGGCGCCTCGGGTTCGGGCAAAACCACGTTTATCCGCTGCATCAATCTGCTCGAAGACATTCAGGGCGGAGAGATCCGGGTCAAGGGCCGGCCCATGGGTTATCGCACCCGGGCGGACGGCAGTCTGGTGCGCGACTCGGAACGCAACATCGCTCGCCAACGCCGCGACATCGGCATGGTGTTTCAGCGCTTCAACCTGTTCCCGCACATGACCGCGCTGGAAAACATCATCGAAGCACCGATTCAGGTACTGGGCGTGCCGCGCCAGGCTGCGCTGGAGCAGGCGCACGCGTTGCTCAAACGAGTCGGGCTCGCAGACAAGGCCGGGCATTACCCCTCAATGCTCTCCGGTGGTCAGCAGCAACGGGTGGCGATCGCCCGCGCACTGGCGATGAAACCGCAGGCGATGCTGTTCGACGAACCCACCAGCGCCCTCGACCCGGAAACTGTCGGCGAGGTTCTGCAGGTCATGAAGGAGCTGGCCGAGGAGGGCATGACCATGGTCGTGGTCACCCATGAAATGGGCTTTGCCCGCGAGGTGGCCGATCGGGTGGTGGTGCTCGATCAGGGCGAACTGATCGAACAAGGCCCGCCGGAACAGATTTTCAGCCGGCCCACCCATCCCCGTACCCAGGCCTTTCTCAGCCGCGTGCTGTGAATTTCACAAGGATATTGACGATGCGTTTATCGAGCTTGTCCGCGGCGCCGCAGCCCCGACACGTTGCAGATCTTCGAGAAGACCGTCGGAAAACATCCAGCGCCTGATCACCCGTGAAGGGAACCGGATCAAGTCCGGCCAATGAATTGCTGATTTGAAGAGCCTTTGCCATGTTGAAATTCTCTGCTCACGAATATCCCTATCCATCGCAACGCCAAAGCGTGTTCGCCCGTCGTGGCATGGTCGCAGCGTCTCAGCCTTTGGCCGCGCAGGCCGGTATCGAGATGCTGCAAAAGGGCGGCAATGCGGTCGACGCCGCGATTGCCACGGCGGCGACACTGACCGTGGTCGAGCCTACTGGCTGCGGCCTGGGCGGTGATGCGTTTGCGCTGGTCTGGTTCAAGGATCAGCTGCATGGCCTCAATGCCAACGGCCATGCCCCGGCGTCGCTAAGTATCGAAGCGGTCAAGGCGACCGGCCATGAACAGATGCCGCTATATGGCTGGACGCCAGTGACGGTGCCCGGTTGCCCATCGGCCTGGGCCGAGCTGTCGCAACGCTTTGGCGTGTTGCCGTTCGCCGATTTGCTGCAACCGGCGATCAGTCTGGCCAGAGACGGTTTTCCGCTGTCGCCGGTGGTTGCCCATCAATGGCAGATCGCGCTGGATGAGTTCGGCCCGCATCGTGATGAGGTGCTGCAGGCCTGGTTCGATACGTTCCTGATTGACGGTCGCGCGCCCCAGGCCGGGGACCTGTTCCGGAACCCGGCGCAGGCGCGAACCCTTGAGGAGTTGGCCAGCACTCGTTGCGAGAGTTTGTATCGCGGCGCACTGGCGCAACGCCTGGATGCGCATTCGCGGGCAACGGGCGGCTATCTGCGCGCCACGGATCTGGAGCATTACCGCGCGCAATGGGTGGAACCGATTCACGTCAATTACCGTGGCGTGGATGTCTGGGAAATCCCGCCGAGCGGGCAGGGGCTGGTCGCGTTGATGGCGCTGAAGATTCTTGAAGGCTTCGACTTCGATCACCGTGACAGCCAGCAGACCTGGCACCGGCAACTGGAGGCGATGAAACTGGCCTACAGCGATGGCCTGCACTACATCACCGATCCGCTGCACATGCGCGTGGCCGTGGCCGATCTGTTGAGCGACGAATACAGCGCCCGCCGCCGCGCTCAGATCGGCGAACAGGCGCAGCCGCCGAAGCCGGGTGATCCTCACGCCAGCGGCACGGTGTACCTGGCCACGGCGGACGGGCAGGGCAATATGGTGTCGTTCATCCAGAGTAATTATCACGGTTTCGGCTCAGGCGTGGTGCTGCCGGACAGCGGCATCGCCCTGCAGAACCGTGGGCAGGAATTCAGCCTGGATCCCGAGCATGCCAACGCGTTGGCGCCGGGCAAAAAGACCTTTCACACGATCATTCCCGGCTTCCTCACCAAGGACGGTCAGGCGTTGGGCCCGTTCGGTGTGATGGGCGGCTACATGCAGCCGCAGGGTCATGTGCAGATGGTGATGAACCTGGTGGACTTCGGCTTGAACCCGCAGTCGGCACTGGACGCGCCGCGCTGGCAGTGGCTGGGTGGCATGAAGGTTGGCATCGAGCAGGGCGCTTCAAGGGATCTGGCCAATGCGTTGGCGCGTCGCGGGCATCAGGTGCAGATCGCCAGTGACCTGACGGATTACGGACGAGGGCAGATTATTCTGCGTGATCCAGTGACGGGCGTACTGTGTGGCGGGACTGAGCCGCGGGCGGATTCGCATATCGCAGTCTGGTAGAGACGGCAGGCACTCGTCAGGTGGGGAGCACACACTTTTTTACAAAGACCTCCCGGGATCCAATCGGTGGCAGAATCTCCCTGACTTGAAAGTTCAGGAGAACATCATGCTTCGTGTGTTTGAACGAAGACTCGACCCTTTCCCGCCTGACGAGGTGCCACCGCCGCCCAACGGTCTGGCTAAATTTCTCTGGGCCTGCACTCGCGGCGCTCGCGGCTACATTCTGGCATTGGCGTTGCTCAGCGCTGCTGTGTCGATCTATGAAGCGTGGCTGTTTTCCTTCCTCGGCCAGGTCGTCGATCTGCTCTCGACGTGGCAGGCCGGCGGTGAAGCGGCGGTGCAGGAGAGCCGCGTGTTGTGGGGTATGGGCATTGTCATGGTGCTCAGTGTCGGGCTGGTGGCGTTGCGCACCATGGTCCAGCACCAGATTCTGGCGATTAACCTGCCGCTGCGCCTGCGCTGGGATTTCCACCGGTTGATGCTGCGGCAGAGCCTTTCGTTTTTCTCCGACGAGTTCTCCGGCCGAGTCACGACCAAGGTGATGCAGACGGCACTCGCCGTGCGTGACGTGCTGTTCACCATGATCGAGATCCTGCCGGGGATTGGCGTGTACTTCATCGCGATCATTGCCCTGGCCGGCGGCTTTGCGCTGAAGCTGATGCTGCCGTTCCTCGCCTGGGTCGTGCTGTTCGGTCTGGCCATGTGGTACTTCGTGCCGCGCCTGGGCAAGGTCGGCCAGGAACAGGCCAACGCGCGGTCGATGATGACCGGGCGTATCGCCGACGCGTACACCAACATCACCACGGTGAAGTTGTTCTCCCACTCCAACCGCGAAGCACATTTTGCGCGGGCGGCGATGGAAGATTTCAAGCAGACTGGCTTTCGCCAGATGCGTCTGGTCAGCCTGTTCGAGATCGTCAATCAGGCCTTGGTGGTGGCATTGATCATGTCCGCCGGCGGCTACGCCCTGTGGCTGTGGCACCAGGGCGACGTTGGCGCCGGTGCGGTGGCGGCGATTACCGCCATGGCGTTGCGGATCAATGGCATGTCGAACTGGATCATGTGGCAAATGACCTCGCTGTTCGAAAGCATCGGCACCGTCCAGGACGGCATGGCGACGTTGACCCAAGGTACCAAGGTTCAGGACGCGCCAGATGCCGGCGTGCTGGTGACCTCTGGCGGCGCGGTGACGTTCGACAAGGTCAAGTTCAACTACGGTGGCGAGCGTCAGGTGCTCGATGGCCTGAGCCTGAGCATTCGTCCCGGTGAAAAAATCGGTCTGGTAGGGCGCTCCGGTGCCGGCAAATCGACGCTGATCAACTTGCTGCTGCGTTTCTATGATGTCGACAGCGGCGAGATTCGTATCGATGGCCAGAACATTGCGCACGTGACTCAGGACAGCCTGCGCAGCGCGATTGGTATGGTCACCCAGGACACTTCGCTGCTGCACCGTTCGATTCGCGACAACATCGCCTACGGCCGGCCCGATGCCACCGACGCACAGATCCGCCGCGCCGCTGCCAATGCGCAGGCTGACGAGTTCATCAGCCAACTCAGCGACCGTCAGGGCCATACCGGCTACGACACTCTGGTAGGTGAACGCGGGATCAAGCTGTCCGGCGGCCAGCGGCAACGGGTGGCGATCGCCCGAGTGATGCTGAAGAACGCGCCGATCCTGCTGCTCGACGAGGCCACCAGTGCGCTGGACTCGGAAGTCGAAGTGGCGATTCAGGAAAGCCTCGATGACATGATGCAGGGCAAGACCGTGATCGCGATCGCGCATCGACTGTCGACGATTGCGGCGATGGACCGGCTGATTGTCATGGATGACGGACGCATCATCGAGCAGGGCACCCATTCTGAATTGCTGGAGAAGAACGGCGTGTATGCGCGGCTGTGGGCGCATCAGAGTGGCGGGTTTCTGGGTGAAGACAAAGGCGTGGTGGAGGCTTTGGATCAGGCGTAAACGGGCAGGGCACATGGCCGGGGCATCTTGTGTGTTCCCGGCCGATTTGCCTCGGTTCATTCAAGCCAGATCGGTACTCGCCATCATTCGAACGCTGGCAAACGTCGATTCGTTTCTCGCCTGATCAAGCGTTGTCAGTATGTTGATCGATGACGGCTGCGTTATCCGTTTACGACTCATTGCAGAACCAGAGCGCTCGTCGCTCGGCGGCACCCCAAAGTGCTCGCGATAGCATTTTGAGAAATGCGGTGTGGAGGCAAATCCGCAGACATACGCCAGTTCCACGATTGACAGGGAGGTTTGCTTGAGCAGTTGTCGCGCGCGAATCAGCCGCAACCTCAAGTAGTAGCGTGACGGCGTGCATTGCAGGTATTTCTGAAACAACCGCTCCAGCTGTCGGCGTGACAGATCGACGTATTCGGCGAGGTTGTCCAGCTCGATCGGTTCCTCAAGATTGGCCTCCATCAACGCAACGACTTCTTGCAGCTTGGGCTGATGCGTACCGACCACATGCTTGAGCGGTACGCGTTGATGGTCCTGCTCGTTGCGGATGCGCTCGTATACAAACATCTCCGAGATGGCGGCTGATAACTCACGACCATGATCACGGGCGATCAGGTGCAGCATCATGTCCAGCGGCGCTGTTCCTCCGGAACTGGTAAAGCGGTTGCGGTCAAGGGTGAAGAGGCTGGTGCTGACGTTGACGCGTGGAAAAGCTTCCTGCATGGCCGCCAGAAATTCCCAATGCACGCTGCACTCATAGCCATCAAGCAATCCGGCTTTGGCGAGTGCCCAGCTACCGGTGCACACACCGCCCAAGCGTCTGGATTGCCGGGCCAGGGCTTGCAACCAGGATGTGTGCTCGCGGGTGATCACGCTCTGGATGCCGACCCCGCCGCAAACAATCACCGTGTCCGCCACGCCGGGGTTGCTCCACGAGCCATCCGGCGTGATCGGGACCCCGTCGCTGGCCCAAACAGCCGCACCATTGGCGCTGAAGGTATGCCAGCGATACAGCGTTCGCCCCGACAATTGATTGGCCATGCGCAGTGGTTCGACGGCGGATGCCAGCGACATGAGGGTGAATTTATCCAACAGCAGAAACCCGACGGATTGGGTCGTACCGTCGGCCACGGAGGGGGTCGATGACATCGTGTCCTCACAGGAATCGGTCTGAGATGCAGGCGTCGGTCATTCCCTTGGTCTTCGCCAAGGGAATATCGGCTTCGGCGTGAACGCCTAGCCCACCGACGTTGCGCGTGCCGCCGAGGCAGGGTGACGCGACGTCATCAGGCCGATAAAGGAGATTGCCAGCGCCAGGCCAATGGTGGTGGTGACTTCGGTGCGGTGCTGCGGGGTGATCATCATGACCGCCAGCGCCGCGCAGATGAAGCCGATCACCAGCCACGTCAGCCATGGAAACAGCCACATGCGGAAGGTCAGCTCGACCTTGCGCTGTTGCAATATCCGCCGCATGCGCAGCTGCGACACCGCAATGGCGAGGTACACCAGAAGGGCAATCGCCCCGGAACTGGCCAGCAGGAACTCGAACAGCCCGGCGGGCATGAAGTAGCTCCACACGGTGATCGACGCACCCAGCACGGTGCTGGCGATCACGGCGGCGCGTGGCACACCGGCAGCGGAAGTCGCCTTCAGCGCTTTCGGTGCATCGCCGCGACGACCCAGCGAGTACAGCATGCGCGAGGCAATGTAGATCGAGGAATTCATGCAACTGGCCACGGCGATCAGCACGACAACGTCGACCATGAACTTGGCATTTGGAATGTTCATGATTTCCAGGGCGCGCTGATACGAGCCCACCGACGCCAGCAACGGATCATTCCAGGGCACCACGGAGATGACCACGAAGATCGACAGCAGGTAGAACACGCCGATGCGCCAGATCACCGAGCGGGTGGCCTTGGCGATGTTCTGCGCCGGGTTATTCGATTCGGCGGCGGCAATGGTCACCGCTTCAGTGCCGATGAAGCTGAACATGATCGTGATGAAAGCGCCGACCACCGCCGACAAGCCGTTGGGCGCAAATCCGCCGTGCTCGGCCATCAGGCCGCTCAAGCCGCTGACTTCGCGGTCGGGCACCCAGCCCATCAACACGGCAAAACCGACCCCGATGAAGCCGATGATCGCCACGACCTTGGCCATGGCGAACCAGAATTCGAACTCACCATACTTGGATACGCTGAACAGGTTGGTCACCACCAGCGCGATGATCGATCCCAATGCGAACAGCCAGGCATCGACCTGCGGAAACCATTGGTGCAGCACATGCCCGGCCGCCAGTGCTTCGATGGGAATCACCAACACCCAGAACCACCAGTACAGCCAACCGATGGTAAAACCGGCCCAGCGGCCGATGGCCTGGTCGGCGTAGGTGGAGAACGAACCGGTGTCCGGATTGGCCACCGCCATCTCGCCGAGCATGCGCATGACCAGCACGACGAGCAAACCTGAAAACAGATAGGCGAGCAGCACCGCCGGCCCTGCTGCGGCAATCGCGTGTCCTGAACCGACGAACAAACCGGCGCCGATAATCCCGGCGATGGACAGCATTGTGACGTGACGAGGCTTGAAGCCCTGCGCCAATTGGCTACTCGAATCCATGGAGTTCGGGCTGATCATCGGTATTTTTATTCTCTGCTGATCGACATTTAAGCAATTGAACGGGCATACGATCGGTCACCATCGTTGCCTGCTGAACTCCCGAGAGAAGCCCGTCCAACCGCCGCAGTTCTTATCAACCCCATGATTTGAGTGGAGTTGTTTTGATAGGAAGACACGGCACCTTAGCCGGCCTTGCTGCCGATTCAATAGCCTGATTGCGCCATGATCGTGTCTGATATCGACATGTGAATACCACGAGGTCGTATTGGAGACCCGTCGGTCACGCAAGGCTCTGGCAATCAAAATCCAGATTGACCAAGTCATGTTCGTTTTTGAGATGGGGGCCTGAATTCGACGGTGAAGCCAAACTGGGTCCCACAAGTCAGGCTCTCTATACTGGCCTTCCAGGATGGTAAATAGAGCACAACCTATGCCCGTCGCACCCAATCAAAATTTCCCAGTCATTTTGGTTCCGGCTCAACCAAGCGACCTGGAAAATCTTGTAGCCATTCGAATTGAGGCCATGCGCGAAAGTCTGGAGCGTGTCGGGCGATTTGATCCGGTGCGTGCGCGTGAGCGGTTTCTTGGCGGTTTTGACGCTCGCAACACACGCTATATCGAGGTATCTGGAGAGAGGGTTGGTTTTGTAGTGGTCAAGCATCACCACAATGAACTCTTGCTCGACCACTTGTATGTGAGACCGAGCGCGCAAGGATCAGGTGTAGGGGCTGCTGTTCTCACTCAGATTTTCAAAGAGGCGGATGCGGCTGCGCTTCCTGTTAAAGTTGGCGCTCTCAAAGAAAGTGCTTCGAATCGCTTTTATACCCGCCATGGCTTCCAATTCACGGAAAGCAGTGAATTCGACAATTATTATGTTCGTCAGAGTGTTCCGGCAAATGGCCCGGCTTAGTGGGCAAAACAGGATCAAATCACAGTAGGCCGCAACTCATGCGCCAGTTCGATCAATGCGCGCAACCGCGCGGGCACGAAGCGATGGCCCGAGTAATAGAGCCTCAGTCCGCCAAATGACGGGCACCACGGCATCAACACCGGCAGCAGGGCGCCGCTCGCCAGCTCTTCCTGAATGAACCACTCGGAAATGAAACCAATGCCAAGGCCTGACAAAACGGCCTGTTTGATTGCCAGCATTTCGTTGGAGGCGAAGCTCACCGGCAGATCCATCTGCAGCTTTTGGCCATCGCGCTCCAATTCCCACTGGTAGAGGCCACCATGGGCCATGCGCATGCCGATGCTTCGGTGGGTGAGCAGATCTCGCGGATGTTCGGGCACGCCGTGGCGTTCGAAGTACTCGGGCGTTGCGACCACAAGCATCCGAATGTCACCTGACAGTGCCACGGCAATCATGTCTTGCGGCACGGACTCCGCCAGGCGGATCCCGGCGTCGAAGCCACCGGCGATGATGTCGACCATGCTTGATTCGCTGACGATGTCGATACGTACGTCGGGATAGCGCTGAGCGTACTGCTTCAATAGCGGATCCAGCAGCAGGTAGGCCGCGCCATGGGGTGCATTGATGCGCAATGTGCCGCTCGGCTCATCGGGGCCGACGCTGGCTTCTTCGCCGGCACTTTTGATCTGTGCCAACGCAGGTGCGATGCGTGCCACATAGCGTTGCCCAATGTCGGTGAGAGCAACGCTGCGCGTGGAGCGATTGAACAGGCGCACTTTCAGGCGTGCTTCCAGACCGGCCACCGCGCTGCTCACAGCAGTTGTGGACATGCCCAGCTCCTGTGCGGCGCCGCGAAAACTGCTGCGCCGCGCCACGGCCAGTACCACTTCCAGCTCGGTCATTCCTGCTCTGTGCATGGATCGTCCTGAATATAAGGATGCTTCATCAGCCAAAGGATGGCTTATCGGAATAATGAACCCTTCTTAGACTTCATCACAGAGGCTCGATTCAGACGAGTCGTTTTGAGCGAGGAGTCGCCATGCAACGCATTGAACATATCTATATCAACGGCGAGTTCGTTCTTCCACACGGTCAGGAATGGTTCGACCTTCATAACCCGAGCACCGAGCAAGTCATCGGTCAGGTTCGGTTGGGCGATGCGCTGGACGCACAGCGTGCGATCGCAGCCGCCAAGGCTGCATTCCCGGCGTGGGCCCGTACAAGCCGGGAGGAGCGCATTGCGGCACTGCACCGCATGCACCGGGCGGTGGCGGCAAAGGAGGAAGAGCTGTTGGAAGCCATCCTCACGGAGTACGGTGCACCTGTAGCTCGCGGGCGCTGGATGGCGACTTATCCGGCCGACGTGATTTCGCAGGCAATCGATGCTCTGGAGGCGTTCGATTTCGAGGTACAGGTCGGCACGGCCAGGGTCATCCTGACGCCCGTGGGTGTGACCGGTCTGATCACGCCATGGAACAGCAATGCGGGCTTCATCTGCAACAAGCTGGCCACCGCGCTGGCGACAGGCTGCACCGCCGTCATCAAGCCTAGCGAGATGAGCGCGTTGCAGACGCAGGTCGTGGTCAGTGCGTTGCACGAAGCGGGGTTGCCACCGGGTGTATTCAATGTCGTCAACGGACGGGGGGATGTGGTTGGCGAGGCGATCGCCGGTCATCCCGACGTTGCCAAAATCTCGTTTACGGGATCGTCCGCTGTCGGTAAGCATCTCGTCAGAACCGGTGCCGACACCATGAAGCGTGTGACGCTGGAACTCGGCGGCAAGTCGCCCACCGTGGTGCTTGATGATGCTGATCTGCAGGCGGTCATGCCGATGGTGCTGCAAGCTGGATTTCTCAACAGCGGTCAGGCGTGCATCGCGGGCACTCGCATTCTCGTGCCGCGCGGCCGGCTGGCAGAATTCGAGCGGATTGCGAAGGAGGGCGTCTCACAGATCCGATCGGACGATCCGCGTAACACCGACACCGATATCGGTCCGATGGTGAGCCAGAAACAATGGGAACGGGTGCAGCGCTACATCCGTATCGGCCAGGAAGAAGGCGCAAGGTTGCTGGCGGGTGGCGAAGGTCGCCCGGAAGGCTTGCATGCCGGTTGGTTTGTGAAGCCCACGATCTTCACTGATGCCAACAACCGGATGCGCATTGCACGTGAGGAAATCTTCGGGCCGGTGTTGACGATCATCCCCTACGAGGATGATGCCGATGCGATCAGCATTGCCAACGATACGGACTATGGGCTGAGCGCCCTGGTACTGGGAAAAAGCGCTGAACGTTGTATGAACGTAGCCCGTCAGATCGATGCGGGACGCGTGCTCATCAACACCCTGACCCACGAACCGCGTGCCCCCTTCGGTGGATTCAAGCATTCAGGCCTTGGGCGCGAAATGGGCAGGTGGGGGATGAGCGCGTATTTGGAGCCGAAGACGTTGATCAGCCATGACACGTTGAAATGACTGGGTCAGGTTCCTGTCGTCAACAGGGTCGAACAACTTGCCGCCTCACGACGGCAAGTTGCTTCAGGCCTTACAGAGTAAATGACAACGCAGAGAAGACCATCCCGCCACTGCCTGCCCAGCCCATGCAAAACTGGCCGTTCTCGGCTTCGCCCCGACTCATCGCATCGAAGATCCCGTAGGGGATGGACGCGGTAATGATGTTGCCGGTTTTATGCCCGACATGGTGCAACTTGTGATCAATACCGATCAGTTGCCCAATGTGCTCCCACATCTTTGGCGAACCGGTATGAATAAACACTTTATGAACATCTGCTGCAGAGATGTTTTGCAGATTGAAGACTTTGATCGCTTCATTGCGGCCATCTTCATGCAAGGCTGCCGCGTAGGAGTTGAATTGATATTGCCCGCCGGTCGGTGAAATACGAGGAATATCCTCCTCATTGCAGAACAGTTTCCAGTCCGGCAGGGAAATGGTCGACAAGTCACTCAAGTCCGGCCGGTTGATGTACGAGAACTTGAAGTTGCCGGGGGCCTCATGACTGAGGATGGTGACCGTGACGGCTTCGCCAATGGTAAAACTCGGAAACTTGTATGCCAGTTCCGCTGACGACTGTAAGGAGAAGTTCTTCGGCATCACCGGCCCGCCAGCAGACATGCCAAATTCCATATTGACGATCGCCGCGTAGCGAATCTCGCCGGCCTGCATCTTACTGTTGATGACATCCATGGCTGTCACCCAACCGTTGCAGGCGTCGACCACATCGAAGTTTCTGCAACTCAGGCCCAGCGCTTTGGCGATGAACGTACTGTTGGCGGGTTCGATGAAGCCGCGGGTGACGTTCGGGTAGATCAACAGATCCAGATCGGCCTTGTCGATATTGGCCTGGGCGAGCGCGGAGTTGAATGCTGTCTCCATCAGTTGCATCGGCGTTTCGTTGGCGCCTAGCCAGTGACGCGTGCCGCTGCCGCTTTTTTCAAGCAACTTGCTGATGGTCTTCAAGGTTTTAGGCAAGTCTTCCTGGAAGGTATCTTTAGAGTGTTCCTCGACCAGGTTTATAACGTCTTGATTGCTGATAATGCGTGACGGGAGAATCCCGGACAGCCCAACTATTTTCATATGACTTCCTTGTTGAAAGTATGCATCCGTGGGCAATGGCTGCGGATGAGCAAACCCTTACTCATCCCTGTAAGGAGCCACTGGCGGCAATACTTTTAGCACAAAGAAAACGCCGATCAAGAAGGTTGTTCGTTATTTCCCTCAATCGAATTGAATCATGACCTGGGTCAATTTAACGGCTTTCAAGTTAATCGAAAAAACAGTCGGGCGGACCCTCGCGACGCGGTTGGCATCTGTGTTTGATGTCGTCGGCTATCGGCGAAAAGGACACACCTGAAGGGATAAACACCCCTCAATAGCCAATTTTCGTCACGTGGTTGCGTAAAAGCCCCAAGCTGGCCCTAAAATCCTCGAAAACCGAGGGAACTATTAACGTCCACCAACAGACTGAGCTGCTGTTGCGACCCTCATGCAAACGTCGCACGAAACGATTTCTACAATAAATGGAGCGCACAATGGGCAGGGCAGGCGATGAATTTGATTTCTGGTGGGGTACTTCCGGGTCGTGGGTGGAACCGCCGAATGTGCGCCGCAGCGGCACCAGCGGTGTCCAGCTGGTTGTTCAAGGTGACAAGACGTTTTTCGTAAAGCGTCAGACCGGCCATTTATTCCGCAGTCTCCGTTACCCCACTGGCCGACCCACCGCACTGCGTGAAGGCGTTGCCCTTTCAAGACTCGAACAACTGGGCGTGAATGCGCCAAGACCGGTATTTTATGGCGCGAGAAAAGTCGACGGCATATGGCAGGGTGTCTTGGTTACCAAAGACCTGGGCGGCTTCATCGATCTGGATACCTGGTATAGCCAGGGCGCTGCAAGCCTGTTGACCACAGAGCAACATCTGCGACTTCTTGAACGTTTGGCGCAAATGCTGGCGCGGATGCATTCGGGCAAATGGCAGCACGGTTGCATGCGTTCCAAACACATCTTTATCAAGGCATCGATTACCGACACAGACTTCGATTTCGAACTGGCGCTGCTTGACCTGGAGAAATCTCGCGGTCGTGCTACGGCAATGGGCGCGGCGCGTCACGACATTCCTCAACTCAGACGGCATTCTTTCTGGGATGAGTCGCAGTGGCGGCATTTCCTTTCCTGCTACGAGCTAGCCGTTGGCAGAACCCTGTAAAAAGATTGTGCGGCAGTGACACCCGCTCAATCTGCGCCTGACAATAGCACCAGCGAACGCCGTCCGGGTTGGTAATGCACACACTCAGGCGTGGGGTGGCGGGCGACCGCGACAATCGCCCGCTGGCTGCTCAGATTTGCGCCTGGCCACCGTCAACAAACAGCTCGATACCGTTAACGAAACTGGCGTCATCGGAGGCCAGGAACAACGCGGCGCTGGCAATTTCGTCAGCTTCACCGACACGCCCCATGGGGATCAGCGAGGCCATATAGTCGAGCAAGCCCTGCTGCTGAGCGGCATCGGGGCCGGCCAATTCAACCAGGCCAGGCGTGCGGGTGGCGCCGGGGCTGATGGTGTTGATGCGCACCTGGCGGTCTTTCAAGTCCAGAATCCAGTTGCGGGCAAATGAACGCACGGCGGCTTTGGACGCGGCGTAAACACTGAATGCGGCGGTGCCCGAGCTGCCCGCCGTAGAGCCGGTGAGAATCACCGAGGCTTTTTGGGCCAGCAGTGGCAGTGCCTTTTGCACAGTGAACAGCACGCCTTTTACGTTGCGATTGAAGGTGTCGTCGTACTGCTGTTCAGTGATGTCACCCAGTGGCAGCATCGATCCGCCACCCGCATTGGCGAACAGCACATCGATTCGGCCGTGGGTTGCGCCAATCTGGCGATACAACGCGTCCAACTGATCAAGGTTGGCGGAATCCACCTGAACGCCGGTGGCGTTGCCAACCGCGGCGACAGCAGCGTCCAGTTCGGCTTGACGACGGCCCGTGATATAGACGTGAGCGCCTTCCTGAGCGAAGCGTTTGGCAGTGGCCAGACCGATGCCTGAGGTGCCGCCGGTAACCAATGCAATTTTGCCTTCGAGTTTGTCAGTCATGGTGTTTCTCCCGTATTTCGATTGAGTGAGTTGCGGTGTGGGAGAAGCTTATCGACGGGAAAAAACTTTCAAAATAGAATTGTCTGAAACCTATCGTTGCAGAAATGAAATGAGCAGACTTCCGGATTTTGAAGGGTTGGCGATGTTTGCCAAGGTAGCCGAAGAGGGCTCGTTCGCCGGCGCGGCACGGGTCATGAGCGTGTCGGTGCCGACGGTATCGCGAGCGGTCGCACGGTTGGAGGAGCGTCTGGGCGGGCGCTTGTTCAACCGCACCTCACGGCAACTGGCACTCACCGAGTTCGGCGCGAGCATGGCGGCCAAGGCGGGTGAGATTTATCGGCAGGCTGAAGAGGTGGAAAGCGAGGCTCAGGATTTATCGGTTCAGCCCCGCGGCCAGGTTCGTCTGGCGATCCCGATGTCGTTTGGACTGCGTTGGGTGGCACCGCTGATGCCGCAGTTGATCCGCCAGTATCCCGAGCTGTCGATTGACCTGCACCTTTCGGATGCCTCGGTTGACCTGATCGCCGAGGGCTTTGATGCGGCGTTACGCATCGCCGTATTACCGGATTCCTCGCTGGTTGCACGGCGCCTGTGTGCCGTCACTCAATACCTGGTCGCCTCGCCGGCTTATCTGGACGCTTATGGCCATCCTGGCCACCCCCGCGAACTCGCGTCCCGCACGTGCCTGAGTTATGCCTACCGGGCCCGCAGCCAAGTGTGGCGGTTCACCCATAAAGACGGCAGCGAAGAAGACGTGGTGCCCAGCGGCCCGTTAAGAGTGACCAACTCGGACGCGCTATTGCCGGTGTTGCTTGAGGGCTTGGCTATCGCCGAACTGCCGGAATTTATCGCCAGTGAATACTTGAAAGACGGACGCTTGGTCGTGGTGCTACCGGAATGGAGCATGGCCCGTGGCGGTTTGTATTTCGTCACCCCCTCGGCACGTACCCGGCCGGTAAAAATCAAAGCGCTGTCGGACTTCTTTGCCGAGCATCTAAGCCAGCCTGAATGGCGATGGCCGTCATGAGACGTTGGCTTTCAATTATGAAACGATGATTTTCATTAACGTCTATTTTTGAAATCAAAGGGATCTCCTAACGTGATCAGGTCAGCACCTGCAGCGTGCCTATCCCTTATGCGTTTCGGAGAAAGTCGTCATGAAAAATGCCGTGGAATTACTTCAAAACTACCTGGATGCCATCCAGACGCCGCACCTGGCGGCAGCACTTTTCGCGGAGGATGGCGTGCTGGAGTTGCCCTACCTGGAGTCGCTGGGCATTCCCCACCGTGTGCAAGGCCCCGCCGCCATTGAGAGTTTCATCGGCTCATTGCTCGGTAAAGTGCCGGACTTCAAATTTCGCAACGTTCATTTTCTGATCGACACACCCGACCAGGCGTTTGCCGAATACAGCGTAGAGGCCTTGGTGCCTGCCACTGGGCGCATCTACCGGCAAATGTACGCCGGCCGCCTGGTGGCCAAAGACGGCAAGATTCAGCTGCTGCGCGAATCCCTGGATACCGTGGCCGCTGCCAAAGCGTTCGCGCCGGTTGATTCAGAGCGAGACCAATAAATCGCGATTATCCCGGTAGGGCGGGCAGGGACTGGTGCTGGCATGGATCACTTCCCTCAGTGGGCGTTCGAGCGCAGATAATGATGCAGTTCCTCACCCACCACTTCGAACGCCTTGGCGATCCGTTTGATTTTGCGCAAGTCACTGTGCATCGCGATCCACACTTCGACCTCGAAGCCGAAGCTGTCTGGCAATACGTGAATCAGCCCATGACTTCTGGCGATAGGTATCGGGCAAAGACCGAAGCCCAATCCCGCTTTCAATGCAGCCAGTTGCGCAAGGTGGTGATCCGTGGCAATCGCGAAATGCTGATCGGCTTCACACAGCCCGGCGTCGACCAAGCGACGCAAGTCAGCTGAGCGACGGTCTGGCCCGATCAGCGGCCGCTGGCGCAGCGACGTCAGGCTGCCGGGGTCACCATAACGCTCCAGGCACTCGGCACTGGCATGGACGCCGATCCGCAAGCTGCCGACCCGCCGCACCGCGATATCGGCCTCCATCGGACGCATCAGGCGTACGGCTATATCCGATTGCAGCCTGGCGATGTCTTCCAGTGCGTCGCCGATGCTCAGTTCGAGCTTCAGTCCAGGATGGTCGTAATGGAAGTTCCGCAGTAAAGCGGGCAATACCTCCACTCCCAGCAACTCGCCACAGGTCAGCCGCACCGTGCCGTGGTCCACCGACGTTTCAGCGCTGGCCGCCCGGTTGAAGGCTTGCGCGGCGAGGTCCATGGCCTCGACATGATCGATGAGGCGCTGCGCCCCACTCGTAGGCGTCAGGCCTGAGGGCGTGCGGGTGAACAGGCTCAAGCCGAGTGTCTGCTCAAGATGATCAAGGCGTCGGCGTGCGGTGGCCTGCGCAATCCCCAACAACTTCGAAGCACCGCTCAGGCTGCCGGAACGCAGCACCGCAAGGAACACCTGCTGGCTCTCCCATTCAAGACCGCTCATACATTCTTGACCAACAGCTGCTCCTTTTTTGCTCTTCTGCTCGGACGTGTGAAAAGGGATCATGCGCGCCGAACTTATCCGGGCGTCATTGTAAGGAGTCAACGCATGAGATTCACCGGTCAGTGTCTATGTGGACAGGTCAGCATCGAAATCGAGGCGCAGCAACTGCCACCGCTGTATGCCTGTCATTGTCTGAACTGCCAGCGTTGGAGCGGCAGCGCATTCGGCCTGCACATGCTATGCGCGGCTTCGGCAGTGCAGGTGAAGGGCGAAACGGCGACCTTTGTACGCGAATACCAAGGGCAGACCTCCACGCAACATGTCTGCGGCGAGTGCCATACCCGCCTGTTCAACGAGACAACCGCCGCGCCCGGCATGCGTGTGGTGCGGGCCGGCGTGTTGGAAGGTACGGAGCGCTTCACGCCGGTGGCGCATATCTGGACGCGACGCAAGCAACCCTGGCTGGTTCTGCCGCAAGGCGTTGCACAATGGGAAGAGAGCCCGACGCCCCAGGCGTTTGCCAGCGTACTCGGGTAAAGAAGCGAGATGGTGGCTTAAAATACTCACCAACGCTTGTACGTTGCCCCTTGGATAAGGGGGCAACACACTTCATCTCTATTGATCGAATCAAATCATGCGTCCTCCAGCGCTGGTCAAAAAACGCTTGCTCTGGGCCATTACAGCTGCACGAGCACTGTGATGCCTTTCTTCCGTCGCGATCCTTATCAGAGTTCTTGCCCTCAGCCTGGAATGTCGGCCAAGAGCTGAGGAGCAGTTATCAGAAATGGAAATAGGATCTTAATTTTTCATACCTTTTCTGGCCGATCTCATTTCCTCTGCTAGGTTTTTCTAATGTTCAATCTGTCGCTGGAAGATTGATTCACCGAGAAACCGTCCCAAGCAAGGATGCCTTCCGTATGAATAAAACACCTTTATTCGCCAGCGGTCTGTTCGCTACCGCGGTATTGCTCGGCGCGGTTGCCGTGCAGGCACAGACCTCGCCAGTAGTACAAATATCCGGCCCCGAAGCCGATGTGAAGGTGACCGAAACCTACGTACGGATGATGGCGCAGGAGGCGTATTTCTGGGGTTGGCCGATGGCCAATATTTACAACCGTCGCCTGAAATTCAAGGATCTGCCGCAGGCCGGCTTGATGGGGGGCATCGTGCCCGTGGCGCCGATCAACCATCTGTCGATGCTCACCGACTACATTTCACCGGGGGAACGCCTGGTGGCTTGTCCGAACCAGGATGTGGTCTACGGTGCGGGCAGCATTGCGCTGGATATCGAACCGGTGGTTTTGCAGGTCCCGGACTTTGGCGACCGGTTTTGGGTTTATCAGGTGGTGGACCTGCGCTCCGACAGCTTCGCCGAGCTAGGAAAGATGTACGCCACCAAACCGGGCTTCTATCTGTTGGTGGGGCCGGACTGGAACGGCAAGGTGCCTGAGGGCATCGCCCAGGTGTTTCGTGCAAAGACCAACACCGGTTTCGTGATTCCGCGGGTCTTCCAGGACGATACGGCCGAAGATCGCAAGGCTATTCAGCACTATCTGTCGGGCATCGACATGTACCCGCTGTCCAAATACGACGGCAAACTCAAGCAGCGTGACTGGAGCCAGTCGCCGAAATTCCCCGCCGAGGCCTCGGGTGACGAGGAAACGCGTTGGGTGCTCCCGGAAAAGTTCTTCGATGAGCTGCCGGCGATTCTCAAGGACGCCAAACCGCTGCCGGGAGAAGAGGCGCGCTATGCGCAATTGGCGGTGCTGGCACAAATCGCCCAGCGCGATCCCGAGCTGAAAAAAGCCATGATCGACGAGGCGCAAAAGTCTGATGCAGACGTGGTCAAGCCGTTGTTGCAGTTCCGCAACTACGGGAAGCAACTGCCCAATCACTGGAGCACCATCGACAACGGCGCAGCGTTCGGCACTGACTACTTCCTGCGTACGGCAGTTGCCCGGTCGAACATCTTCGTCAACAAACAGATCGAGACCAAGTACTTCTACCAGGATCTCGACGAGTCGGGCACCCGACTCAACGGCGCGCAGCGCTACAGCGTGACCTTCCCCAAAGGCGCGCTGCCGCCGGTCAAGGGTTTCTGGTCGCTGACGCTGTACAACCAGCAGCATTTCTTCGCCGAAAACTCGTTGGGGCGTTATTCCCTCGGCACCAAGAACAAGTCGCTCAAGACCAACGCCGATGGCTCGCTGACGCTCTACGTGCAGAGTGACTCACCAGGGGCGAACAAGGAAAGCAACTGGCTCCCGGCGCCGAAGGGCGCGGACTTCTCGCTCTATGTTCGCGCCTACTGGCCGGAAGCGGCCGCGATGAATGGCCAGTGGACGCCACCGGCGGTGGTCAAGGTCAACTGAACCAAATTCCCAACTGCGTTCATAAGGACAGCCCATGAACCGTTTGCGCACCTCATTGACGGCCCTGGCCGTAAGTCTCTCTCTAAGCGGCGTGGCCGATGCCGCGACGCGCTATGAAGAACTGGCCAATCAGCCTTTTGAAAAGGGCTTCCCGACGGAAGCGACGGCACGCAGCCTGATCGATGAGCTGGTGTTCCAGCGCGCCGTGCAGTCGTATCTGTGGGCTCTGCCGGCGATCAATATCTGGTCGATGAAGGAAGCGTCGGAGAAGCAGTTCGGCGCGGGCTACAACATCCTGCCGACCTGGAAAAAGCGCATCAACGCCAAGACACTGGTGACCACGCCAAACTCCGACCTGGTCTACGCCATGAGCTATCTGGATCTGGCGAAGTACGGCCCGCTGGTGGTCGAAGCACCGCCCGGCGTGCAGGGCATGTTCGATGACTTCTTCCAGCGCCCGATTGTCGGGCCGACCATCGACGGCAGAACCTGGCGCGGTGACGTTGGCCTGGCGGGTCCCGACAAGGGCAAGGGCGGCACCTATGTGCTGCTCCCGCCTGATTACAAAGGGCCGGAGCCGACCGAGGGATTCGTCTATCGCTCGCGCACCAACAACGTGTTCCTGTTCTGGCGGACCTTTTTCAAGGACCCGAAAGACCTCAGCGTGCCGGTAGCCGAAGTCGAGCGCACGAAGATCTATCCGCTGGGCAAGAAGGATTCGGCCCTGCCGATGCAATTCCCCGACGCCACCGGTGCCCCGATCAACATGCTGTTCCCCGAGGACGGTCGTTACTTCGACATGCTCTCGCGTTTCATCGACGCCGAAGCCGTCGATCCGGCGGACATGGACATGCGCGGCTTCCTGCACATCTTGGGCATCGAGAAGGGCAAGCCCTTTGCCCCGGATGCCGAGCGGCGCAAACTGCTGGATGACGCCGCGCGCACCGCGTTCAAGATGAGCAAGGTGGTGACCAGCCACTTGCTGTACAAAGAGCCGGGTGGTCTGTACTACAAGGATCGCCAGTACGTGAACACCTTCGCCGGGGAGAACACCGAGTTTCAGTCCAGCGGCAGCTTCACCAATCTTGAGCAGCGCGTGGCGTTCTTCACCTCGGCCTATTCCGACAGCCCGGGCATGGTCATGAACATGGTCGGCGCCGGTGCCAAGTATCCCGCCACCACCCGAGACGCTGAGGGCAAGTTCCTCGACGGCGCCCAGACCTACAAGCTCAACCTCCCGGCCAATGTCCCGGCGGCGTTGTTCTGGTCGGTCACCGCCTACGACAACCTCACGGCATCGGGCCTGGACAACGGCCAGCCGTTCCCGTCCCTCAATCAAATGGATAAACCGGCGCAGAACAGCGACGGCTCCACCGACATCTACTTCGGGCCGACATCGCCGGGCGAGGGCAAGAACTGGATCAAGACCGTACCGGAGAAAGGCTTCCTGGTGATCGTGCGGTTGTATGGGCCGAAGCAGGCGTTCTTTGATCAGAGCTGGAAGCCAAGTGATCTGATCAAACAATAGAAGCTCCCCAGACGTGAACAATTGGACCCTGCGCCTTCAGTACGCCTGGTGAAATGGAGGGCAAATCGATGCCATCGATAAGGATTCGATCAAGTCTGACACTCTGCGGGGCGGTGCTCAGTGGCTTGGCCTGTGCCGCCAGCCCTCTGCCGAAACTGGGTTCCCCGTCAGTTGCAGGGGCCAAGGTCGATCCGGAAAAATGCCACCAGCTACAACAGGACTTCGACATTGACCTGAAAGAAGTGGTCAAGGCCGGCTGCGAACCGTCCACCGAACAGATATCCAGACTGATGGACAACCCGGTGGGCAACCTTGTTCTGCTGTTCAACCAGTACGATTACACCGCGCTCAAAGGTCCGCACAGCAACGGCACACGGATGCTCGGCAAATACAGTTTCATGCCGACTTTTCCGATCTCTCTTGGCGAAGACTGGAACCTGATCAACCGCCTGCCGATCAGCTACGTCAGCGCTCCGGTCAACCGCAGGGCCGGTAACCTGATAGGCATGGGCCCCAACGAGATTCTGCACGATCGCGGTGACTTCACCTCGGTCGTGCAGGATCCGTTCGACCGTACCAGCGGTTTCGGCGACCTGGCCTACGTCGGTGTGTTTTCGCCCAAGGAGCCGATCCGCTTTGACGGGGGTGGCAAGATGGTCTGGGGGTTCGGCCCGACCGCGATGTTTCCGACTGCTGAAGAAGACGTGCTCGGTACGGGCAAATACTCGCTGGGCCCGGCGTTCGTCGCCGCGTACCTCGGCCCGGACTGGACCCTTGGCGTGTTCCCGCAGCACTGGTGGTCGGTTGGCGGTGATAGCAAGCGCAAGGATGTCAGCCTGACCAATGTGCAGTATTTCATTCAGCGGGCGATTCCAGGGCCGGAACAGTGGCGCATCGGCATGACCCCCAACGTCACGGTCAACTGGAAGGCCGAGGGCGGCAACAAAGTCACGTTTCCCATCGGGATCGGCGCTGGGCGAATTTTCAATTTCGGCAAGTTGCCGGTGAGGATCTCCGGGGAAATTCAGTACTCGGCGATTCATCCGGATGACCTGATCAGCAGCCGCTGGAATTTCCGGCTGTCGTTCATTCCGGTCATACCTACCTTTATGTTTTGAGGATTACCCCAAGCCGGGGCGTGCATGCGGGGGCATCAGAGCAGAGGGTTTGTGGGGCAGGGCGGAGTCGCGGTTGCGGCATTGGCTCAATCGCCGAGAGTAAGGACTGTCGCTTGGCTACAACAGGCGCTGGTGCGTGCTCAGCACATAAGTCACGCACCAGACTCGTTTGAATAATTACCACTGACCGCTTCCGAGGCAGGCGATTATTTCCCAGCCACTGAATTCCCACCAGGAATAGCGCTCATCAGAGCAGCTTCTGGCCAGGCTGGCCGTCTGGATTTCTCCAGCTTTCTGTTGTGTTGAGAAAGGCGTGTCAATCGAGGCGGTCGCCTGCTTGACCGTCTGTGGAGCACTGATGGTCGTTGGATGCACGGCTGCGTTTGTGACCGTTGCGGCGAGAGCGAGTGTCGCGGCGATGGGCAGAGTAGTCATGGACTTTTTCATGTTCGAATCCTTTCAGTTAGCTGACAGCGGGCTTAAACATTGGCCCCGACCTGCCTTCTGAACAGATCGGGCATTCGCGTGATGTCACGCCAGAAAAGCCTATCACTGCGCTATCTGCGGAACAGTCGCACAACTGTGCTATTGACAGTTTTGAACCGTTGGAATTTACAGCGCCGCAACTGATGCAGCGCTCCATTCCATGATGTTATTGCTGCAAATCATGCATTAATGTCGTGCAGTCAGCCCGTCTTGTTCGTCGGCAAGTCAGTTCTCACACTAGCGGCATCTGTTTGGAAGACTTCTGACCTTAGAGGAAACGACCATGGTATCCGCTATCCGCTTTAATCAGTTCGGCGCGCCTGATGTGTTGAGTCTGGAAACGTTGAGCGAACAATTGCCCGGGCCAGGTGAGGTCTGGATTGAACAGGACGCCATCGGGGTCAACTTCCTCGATGTGACTCAACGCAAGGGTGCGGTGCCTGTTGCGCTGCCATCCGGACTCGGATTGGAGGGGGCCGGGCGAGTCGTCACCGTGGGTGAGGGCGTCAGCAATGTGCACGTTGGTGATAGGGTCGCTTATGCTACTGGGCCCATTGGCTCATATGCTTCGGCCCGACTTTATCCAGCCGAGCGACTGGTGAAGATACCCGACGCCTTGTCGTTCGATGATGCCGCAGCTGTCATGTTCAAAGGCATCACTGCGCAGTACCTGTTAAAAACCACCTATCCAGTGGCACAGGGCACCACAGTTCTCATCTATGGCGTGGCTGGAGGATTGGGGGAAATCATGGTGCCATGGGCCAAGCACTTGGGGGCGACAGTGATTGGTGTGGTTTCAAAACTGGCCAGCGTCGAAAAAGCGCTGAGATCCGGTTGTGATGAGGTGTTGGTATTCAATGCCGACAACCTGGCGTCTGAGGTCAGCCGTCTTACCCAGGGCAGAAAGGTTGACGTGGTCTACGACCCTATTGGCCGTGCGTCTTTCCAGGCGTCTTTGGATAGTCTCCGGCCACGCGGGCTGATGGTTTCGTTCGGGGCCTCGTCAGGTGCGCCCTCGGCTGTAGAACTGTCGACGCTCAATGCTAAAGGCTCGCTGTTCCTCACACGTCCTTCACTGGCAGCACACACCGCCAGTGCCTGTGAGTACCAGGAACGGGCGCAGGATGTGCTGGCCGCCATAGGCGCAGGTATTATCAAGCCCAGGATTTGGGCCAGCTACGCTCTGAAAGATGCATCGCAGGCGCATACGGCATTGGAGTCGGGGCAGTCATCGGGGGCGATCATTCTAAAACCATGAATCTTGATGTTCTGAATAGTCAGCACAGTGACGAAATCGCTGCGTTTCTGGCCGTTGCCTCCCAAGGCTCGTTTGTCGCTGCAGGTCGGCTCCTGCAGCGACACCCAACCGTCGTATCGAAACGACTGGCCGCCATGGAAAAGCGCCTCGGTGTGCGTCTCGTCGAGCGTTCAACCCGTCAGGTTCGAATTACGCCAGTAGGTGCCAAGCTTGAGCAGCATCTGCGCTCGGCCATCAACCTGATGAATGAAGCGCAACAGCAGGCGACGCAAGGTGCCAGCGAAGTTCGAGGAACGTTGCGGCTTGCACTGCCGGCAGCCATGGGACGGCGCTGGCTTGGTCCGATGTTGCCGGAGTTTCTCAAGGAACATCCGCACGTTTCGATCCTCGCAGACTATAGCGAACGCCTGGTGGACATCATCGACGAAGGATTCGACGCTGCGATCCGAATCGGAGAACTGGAAGACAACCGACTGATCGCCAAACGGTTAAGTGACCACCGCCGGATCCTCGGCGCTTCGCCCGCTTACATAGAAAAGCATGGCATGCCCGACCATCCACACGACCTGATCAAGCACAATTGCCTTCGCTTTAGTGGCCTTGCGTCTTTTCCGCAATGGAGGCTTTTTCGCGGCAGCGAGTTGCAAACAGTCGCGCCAAAAGGAAACCTCACGGCCAACGACAGCGAATCGTTACTTGCCGCCGCTTGCGCTGATTCAGGGATACTCGGCGCAGGCGAATGGCTGATGCGCCATGACATTGCTGCAGGAAAATTGCTTCACGTTCTTCCGGACTGGCAACTCGACACCGCTGGTGGGGTTTACCTGGTCAGGCCGTCAGCCAAGTTTCCCAGCGCTGTGGTAATAGCTTTCAAACAGTGGATCGAGTCAAAGTTTACCCCTGCGCCTCCATGGGCTATTTGCCGGCCTGATTGAAATCCACTTCAAAAATTGCTGGCCTCTTGGTTAAACGCTCTCCAACTCTAAATAATCTGAACCCCGCCCGAACGCCCACGCCTAACGATCAGCTTGTGTTCATTCGCACAGGCCCGGTGCCAATACCGGCACATTCCGAGAGGTGGTCAACGTGGCTAAAGACGAGAAGAAGAGCAAAAAAGACGATGCTTCGAAAGCCAGCAAGGACTTGAAAGTCAAAAAGTCTTCGCCGGAAAAGAAATCAGCGGCAGCTTCGGCGCTTTCCAAGTCCTCCGACAAGAAAGACAAGAAGAAAGACGCCGAACCGAAAAAGTCTGCGAAAAAAGCCGACAGCAAGCCGGAAAAGGCCAAGGATGCTAAGAAGGCTGACAAGCCGGCGAAAAAGAAGAAGTAATACCTGCGACTCGCCAGGGCATTACGCCCTGGCGTCCCTCAGATCGCTCCTCAAGCCGTTTCTTCAACCCTGTGCACATCCCCCAGTGAATCACGCTGCATCGACTGCAGGTTTTTCTCGATGGTTTCGCACAGGGCTTCCATCTGGATTTGGTGCTCGCTATGGCGAAACGGGCTTTGCAGGTCAGTACCGATGCGTTCGATGGCCAGCAGCATGAAGCCCACCACCGTCGAGGCCAGCGGGGTGAACCAACCCAGCGATTCCACCAGCCCCACCGGCACAATCAGGCAGAACAGCGAGATAAACAGGCGCGGGAAATACACGTAGGGGTAGGGCAGCGGAGTATTGGCGATCCGTTCCATCCCGCCCTGGCTGTTGGACAGATCGACCATCGTCGATTCCAGCCGTGCCAGCCGAATGCTGTCCAGGCGCCCGGCCTTGTATTCCCTGGCCAGCAACGCCGCGGAACCGGTGAGGATGTCGTTGGCAAAGTTGTTGGTGGTGCCGCTGCGGGCGAACTCATCCGCCGGGATGAACGCGCGGACTTCCTCCGGGCAAGGCTGACCCTGCAGATGCGCCGCGAGGCAATTGACGTACGCCACATGGCGGCGCAACAGCGTCGCCTTCACCGGGTTCACTTCGTTGTCGGGATCATCCAGCAGCGTCAGCACCTGCCGGGCGAAGCTGCGCGAGCTGTTGATCATCATGCCCCACAGCGTGCGCGCCTCCCACCAACGGTTGTAGGCGCTGCTGTTGCGGAAACTGATCAGCACCACCAGCGCTGAACCGAGCAGCGTCAGCGGCATCAGCGGCAAGTTGATCTTGGCGTTGAGGAACAACATGAAATCGACGGTGACGGCGATGTCCCAGAGCAAGAGCCAGAACAGCGACCAGCCCACGTAGCCCATGGTCTTGATGATCAAACGGTATTTTTTGACGATGGCTGCTTTCAAACGGAAACCTCGTGGCGAGCGGTAAGCGTTAACGCCCTAGCTCCGACGCTGGTTCGGGGGTAAAGGTTCGGTGTCGAGTGAGCTTCTTGGTTACGACAATTTTCAGGCAATAAAAAGCCCGGTCATTACGCCGGGTTTTTTATTGCCTGCAGTTCTGTCAGAAGTCAGAGCGAGGCTTTCACCTGCAAGCCAAACACCAATGCATTGTCGATGTCCTGCCCGGAAAACGCCCCCGGCTCGATGATGTATTGCAGGTTCGGACGCAGTGTCAGCCACGGCGTGGCCTGATAGCCGTAGCCGAGTTCGATCAACTGCTCGCCACTGTCCAGGTTCGGGAACTGCGTGCCGTTGGCCATGGCAGCGTCCTGTTGCAAGTCGCGGCTGCGCGGGTTAGGCACGGCGCGGCCGTAGCCCAGGGCGACGGTGTCGCGTGGGCGACCTTCGAACGGTTTGTACAGCACCAGACCGGTGCCGTACCACTTGCTGAACGGCGAAGCCGCTTCGCTGGCTGCCGAGTATTGGCCGAACGCATGCAGGCTGCGGCCCTCGGACGTTGGCGAACTCCATACGGCCTGATCGATCAGCAGGTAGTGACCGCCACGGCCGGAGACTTCCTTGTCGCTGCCGATGCGTTTCACGTCGGAGCTGTCGTAGTAGTAACCGAGCTTGTATTCGCCAGGCAATTGGCCCGCGTGCTTGTACACCAGTTCGATCGGCACCACGGTGCCGGTGGTGTGTTTCGGGCCCAGATGCCAGGCGCGGCTGGAGTTGCCGTTGCTTTCCGGATCGACGTTGAACGCGGCCACGCGCAGTTGCCAGGACGGCGACAAGTCGTATTTCACCCGCACGCCCAGGTGTGCGTTCGGGTAGTTGGTCCAGCCGCTGCCGCCGGACATGTTCAGCGGATGGCCGCAGAAACCGGCGTTCATGAAGTTGCACAGAATGCCGCTGTCGAGGCCGCCGAGGTCGTTGCCCATGGCCATGTAACCCAGCTTCACGTTGAGCGCCGGGGTGAACAGACTGCGCTCATAGCTCAGTTCGGTCAGGCGGGTGTAGAGGCCGCCGTAGTTTTCCTGGATCGGCAGACGGTTGCCAACCAGATCTTCGGACGCGCTATTGCCGCGGCGGTCGTTGATGGTCAGCTGAACCTTGCCGGCGTTCTCCACGCCATACAACTTGCTCAGGTCGAACTGCGCGCCGAGCTTGATGTTCTGCGAATAACGACCGGAGCGGTGCAGGCCGCCGTCGGCGTTGTAAGCCATTTCGCCGGTGTAATCGCCGGTGAACTTGATCCCGTCCTGGTCCATCTGGTGGCGCAGGCCACCCCAGTCACCGGTCAGGGTGTTGCGGGTCAACAGGTTTGAATCGGTATCGGCGAAGGCGGGCAGGGTGGCGCAGGTCAGGCCCAACAGCACGCCGTTGACCCAGCCGTTACGAGTAAAACCAAACATGGAGATCTTCCTGCTCAAAGCTGTAGCGATATCGGAAAGCGGCGCGGCACCCTCAGGTGCCGCGCGCAAAAAGAAAGCGCCCGTGTTCAGCACGGGCGCTGCGGATTACGGCAAGGCGTAAGCCATCACGTAGTCGCCGCGATCGGTCGACTGACGCGCACCACCGGCGGTGATGACGATGAACTGCTTGCCGGTCTTCGGCGAAACGTAGGTCATCGGGCCGCCCTGGCTGCCGACCGGCAGACGCGCTTTCCAGATTTCCTCGCCGTTGCCGCTGTTGAAGGCGCGCAGGTAGAAGTCCTGAGTACCAGCGATGAAGATCAGGCCACCTTGGGTCGACAGGGTGCCGCCCAGGGTCGGCAGACCGATCTTGATCGGCAGGTGCATGCGGATGCCCAGCGGACCTGTATCTTCAACGGTACCGACCGGAACCTGCCAGGCGACTTTCTGGGTCTTCATGTCGATCGCGGTCAGGGTGCCGAACGGCGGTGCCTGGCACGGAATGCCGGCCACCGACAGGAAGCGGTTTTTGTTCACCGCATACGGCGTGCCTTTGAGCGGTACCGCGCCCATGCCGGTGTTCAGCGCTTCACCACCGGACGAGGCCTGCGCCTTGTTCTGCGACGGGATCATCTGAATCCACAGACCCAGGCGCATGTCGTTGACGAAGATGAAGCCGTGCACCGGGTCAGTGGAGATGCTGCCCCAGTTCATGCCGCCCAGCGAACCCGGGAAGCTCAGCGATTTATCGGTACCCGGCGCGGTGTACAGGCCGTCGTAACGCATCGATTTGAAATCGATCCGGCACAGCAACTGGTCGTACGGGGTGGCGCCCCACATGTCCGACTCAGTCAGATGCTGGGCACCGATCTGTGGCATGCCCACCGATTTCGGCTGGGTTGGCGAGTACGGTTCGTTCGGGATGTTCGCGGCTTTGACCGGGACTTCTTTAACCTCGGTCAACGGTTTGCCGGTGGCACGATCGAGCACGTAGATCTGTCCGGCCTTGGTGCCGATGACCAGCGCCGGAACGCTTTTGCCGTCCTTGGTGAAGTCGATCAGGCTCGGCTGCATCGGCAGGTCGAAGTCCCACAGATCGTTGTGCACGGTCTGGAAAACCCAACGTTCATCACCGGTGGTGGCGTCCAGCGCGAGGATTGAGGCGCCGTAGGTGTGATCGAGTTTGCTGCGCTCGACACCATAGATGTCGGTGGACGAGCTGCCCATCGGCAGGAACACGGTGTTGGTCGCCGGATCGTAGGACATCGGCGCCCAGCTGTTCGGCGTGCTGCGCACGTACGTGCTGCCGTCGGCCGGGGCCTTTTTGTCCTGCGGGTTGCCCGGGTCGAAGGCCCAGCGCATGGCGCCGGTGATCACGTCGAAACCACGGATCACGCCGCCCGGCATGTCGGTCTGTACGTTGTCGGCTACACGACCACCGACCACCACAGTGGTGCCGGCCATCAGCGGAGCGGAGGAGAGCTGGTAGTAGCTGTCCGGCACGTCACCGAGACCGGCCTTCAGGTCAACCTGACCGTTGTTGCCGAAACCCTGGCAGAACTCGCCGGTATCGGCATCGACCGCGATCAGGCGGGCGTCGATGGTGTTGGTCAGCAGACGGCGCTGGCAGTTGGCGGCCGGCGCAGGCTTGGCTTCGATGATGCTCGAATTGCTTGGCTGAGCGATGCTCTTGGTCGCATCGAAATAAGCCATGCCACGGCAACGCTGCCAGACTTTGGATTTGGCGTTGATCGCGTTCTTCCACAGCTCTTTGCCGGTGTCGGCATCCAGCGCGATCAGGTTGTTGTGCGGGGTGCAGATGAACACTTTGTTGCCGATCTGCAGCGGAGTGAGCTGGTCTTCGGCACCGTTGCCATCGCTCTCGGCGACGTCACCGGTGTGGTAGGTCCACGCTACTTTGAGCTTGTCGACGTTGTTGCGGTTGATCTGGTCCAGCGCAGCAAAGCGGCTGCCGCCTTCGGTATTGCCGTAGTGCGCCCAGTCTTTTTGCGCCTTGTCTGGCTCAACCGGGGTCAGGCCCGGGCCAGTGCCGGTTGCCGCGACGGTCGGGTGCGCAACGAACATGTTGCCGGCAGCCACCGCCAGGGCGATTGCCAACACTGCCGCGAGGCCGTATGCACCGCGACCTGGAACACCACCGTTGGCACGCTTGAGCAGCGGATAGACCAGCGTCACCGCCAGACCCACGGCGCTGAACATGAACAGACGCGAGAACACCGGCCAGAACACCAGCCCGGCATCGCTCACCGCCCAGATCGCTGTCCCGACCAGAAACGCTGCAAACAGCCAGGCGCCGGCCGTCTTGAAGCGAGCGATCAGCAGACCGGAAACGGCCATCACCAGACCGCCCACGAGGAAGTACCACGACCCTCCCAGGCTGACCAGCTTCACTCCGCCAGCCGCAAGTGCCAGGCCGAGCAGGGCGATGATCACCCCCAGCCCGACCAGAATGAATTTTGATATGCCCGAGAGGCGTTGACTCTGCTTCACGTTGAATGTCCCGTTGAAATGAGGCGTGCATTATATAGATAGGTAACTACCTAGTTAAATCACTAATTCAGTAATGAACTGTTGTTCATTGCGAAATCCCCGTCCTGAGCGGGGACCTGCGCTTTCAAGGGTCTGGAAAGATATTTTGAATGCCTGAAAAAGAGCCTTTTTGTCAGAAAAAATGCGAGTTATGACAGCTGCCGTCATCAACCGCGGTTATTGCGCAGAATCGAGAAATTCAACGCCGCCGCCACACACAACCAGGCCAGATAAGGAAACAGGATCAACCCGGTGATCAAATCCAGGCGCAATGCCATAAACACCATCACCGCGACCACCAGCCACAACAGCAGCAGAATCACCATGGCGGCGGCCACCTGATGCGCGCCGAAGAACACCGGCGTCCACAACGTGTTCAAGGCAATCTGCGCCGCCCACAGCGCCAGTACCGTCTGACTGCCAGGAATCAGGCTCAAGCGATAACCGGCCCAGGCCAGCAACAGATAGATTATTGTCCAGGCCACCGGAAACGCCCAATTGGGTGGAGTAAATCCGGGTTTATTGAGCCCTTCGTACCATGGCCCGGGCTTGAAAATCACCCCGGTAGTCGCCGCAGCGCCGCACGCGATCAGAAAAATCAGAAACGTCACCATTTATCACTCCTTGGCCGCAGCCACTCTCTCTGGGATTTCAGCGCCGCAACGGTCGCTCATTCGGATTTCATCGCCATCAGGTCGCTGACCCGCGCCACCAGCGTGTCGACGGCAAACGGCTTGGTCAGCACCTGCATGTCCGGGCCCAATTGACCGGCACCAATCACCGCGTTTTCTGCGTACCCGGTAATGAACAGGGTCTTCAGATTCTGGCGGATTTCCCGGCCGGCATCGGCCAGTTGCCGACCGTTCATGCCACCCGGCAAGCCGACGTCGGTGATCAGCAAGTCGATGTGTATGTCCGAGCGCAACATCTTCAGCCCGACCACACTGTCAGCGGCCTCTATCAAGGTGTAGCCGAGATCGCCGAGCACGTCAGTCAGCAGCGCACGCACCGTAGGCTCGTCGTCCACCACCAGAATTGTCTCGCCAGACTTGGGCAAGGCTGCCGGCGTGTTGTCCTTGTGATCCTGATTCGGCACAGGCTCGCCATGGTAGCGCGGCAGATAAATGCACATCTCGGTGCCCTGGCCGACCTGCGAATGCACGCGCACCTGGCCGCCGGACTGCTTGGCGAAACCGTAGATCATCGACAGCCCCAACCCGGTGCCCTGGCCCAGCGGTTTGGTGGTGAAGAACGGGTCGAAGGCCTTGGCGATGACATCGGCGGTCATGCCGGTGCCGGTATCGGTCACGCACAGGCACAGGTATTCGCCCTCGGGCATGTCCAGAGTGCGCGCGGTCTCGCAGTCCAGCGTGCGGTTGGCCGTTTCGATGGTGATGCGCCCGCCGTCCGGCATCGCATCGCGCGCGTTGATGCACAGGTTGAGCAGGGCATTCTCCAATTGGCTCGCATCCACCAGCGTTGGCCAGAGCCCCGGCGCGGCGCGGGTTTCCAGAACGATGCTGGGGCCGACCGTACGCTGGATCAGCTCGGTCATCCCGGTCATCAGCGTGTTGACATCGGTCGGCCGCGGATCGAGGGTCTGGCGTCTGGAAAACGCCAGCAGACGGTGGGTCAGGGCGGCGGCTCGCTTCACCGCGCCCTGGGCGGTCACCATGTACTTGTCGACCTCATTCAGCCGGCCCTGGCTGATGCGTGCGCCCATCAACTCCAGCGCGCCGGAAATGCCGGCCAGCAAATTGTTGAAGTCATGCGCCAGGCCCCCGGTCAGTTGGCCGACGGCTTCCATTTTCTGCGACTGACGCAGTTTCTCTTCGGCTTGCATCAGCTCTGAAGTGCGCGATGACACGCGCTGCTCCAGCGTATCGTTGAGCGCGCGCAACGCGGCGATGGCGCGGTCGCGCTCCGCTTCGACATTGCGCCGTTCCTCGACATCGATCAGCACGCCGGGAAAGCGCAGCGGCGTTCCATCATCGGCACACTCAACACGGCCGTTGGCTTCGATCCACTGATATTTGCCGTCTGTGCGGCGCACACGGTACTGGTGGGAGTAGGCGCCACCACGGCCGATGGCTTCGTTGATCGCGGTGGTCAGTCCATCCTGGTCTTCGGGATGCACGGTCACCATGACTTGTTCGAGGCTCAGCCCTTCGCGGCCCAGCGCCGGGTCGAGGTCAAACACCCGGGCGAACGCTTCGTCCACGGCAAAACGGTCGGTGAGCAGGTCCCAGTGCCAGGTGCCGATGATCGCACCGGCGGCGAGCGCCAGTTGCACACGCTCGACGTTCTCCCGCGCCAGCGCTTCACTGGCACGCAAACGCTCCTCGGCGTCGCGCCGCTGGGTGACGTCGTTGAACAGGATCGCGATCTGCCGGTCGGCCGGATCGCCGACACGCACCGCGCGCACGTCGAACCAGCGTTCGAAGGTGTTGGCGTAATTTTCGAAGTTCGCCGGCTCTCCGGTTTTGGCCACATGGCCGTAGGTTTCGAACCAGAAGCTTTCCAGATTCGGCGCGAACTCGGTCACCCATTTGCCGCGCAGGTTGACCCCGCACTGGTGTTCGAACGCCGGGTTGGCTTCGACGAAGTAGTAATCGACGGGTTTATCCTCGGCGTCGAATTTGACCTTGACGATGGCGAACGCCGACTCGATGGTTTCCAGAATGGTGATGAAGCGTGCCTCGCTGCGGGCGAGCGCATCCCGACTGGCTTGCAGTTGCGCCGCCATGTCGCGATCGAGGTCAACGTCCTGCGTGTCGACCAGGGTGCTCTGAAGCGCCGCGCGCAATCGCCTTACCTCTGACTCAAGCGCTTCGCGACTAAGGTGTTCAAGGGTATCCATGTGACCTGCTTTATTGAATGTTCAGGGGCTGGCTTCATAGAGCGCGTAGGCACAACGCGAGCAGTGAACGTCGCGCTCGCAGGGGACTTGAGCGCCGATCATCCGTTGACCGGGCGCGCTGTGCTTAAGTTTCACCATCCGCGCAAGCGAGCGCTCATTTCAGATCGATTCGCCGTTATCCAGGCGCGCCAACAGGTTCTGCCCGCGTTGCCACAGCGCCTCCTGTCTGGCTGGCGGCATGCGGTCGAGGTTCTTGTACATCATCGCCATGCGTTGATTGCCGCGCAGTTGTTCACCGTGGCGCATCAGAAAATGCCAGTACAACGCATTGAACGGGCAGGCATTGTCCGCGGTACTTTCGCTGACCTTGTAGGCGCAGCTTCGGCAGTAGTCGGACATGCGATTGATGTATTGGCCACTGGCGCAATAGGGTTTGGAACCGAGGTAACCGCCATCGGCATGCATGACCATGCCCAGCGTGTTCGGCAGCTCGACCCAGTCGAAAGCGTCCATATAGATCGCCAGATACCACTCACAGATCTGACTCGGCGCGATCCCGGCGAGCAGGGCAAAATTGCCGGTGACCATCAGCCGCTGAATGTGGTGCGCGTAGGCGTGCTGCAGACTCTGGCCGATGGCCTGGCGCATGCAGTTCATCTGCGTAGCGCCGGTCCAGTAGAACTCAGGCAGCGGGCGGTTGTTGCCGAATGCATTACCGAGTGCGTAGTCCGGCATTTTCAGCCAGTACACGCCGCGCACATATTCCCGCCAGCCGATCAGTTGCCGAATGAAGCCTTCAGCGGCATTCAGGGCAATCCTGCCGGCCCAATAGGCGGACTCGACGTCACTGCACAACTGCCGCAAATCCAGCAGGCCGATATTGAGCGCGGCACTGATGCGCGCATGAAACAGGAACGGTTCGTCACTGGCCATGGCGTCCTGATAGTCGCCGAATCCTGCCAGGCCAGAATCCAGAAAATACTCCCACAGCGCCTGCGCGTCGGCGTGGGTGACCGGGTAGTTGAAGTCGTCGAGTGCACCGTAATGCTGACTGAAGCGCGCCTTCACCAGCGCGAGCACTTCGCCAGTGATGACGTCGTTGCTGAAGCGGATCGGGTAGGGGGCTTTCACGCCTTTGGGCAGGGCCTTGCGATTCTCCGCATCGAAATTCCACGCGCCGCCCACCGGCGTGCCGTCGCCATTGAGCAGCAAGCGACTCTTGCGGCGCATCTCGCGATAGAAGAACTCCATGCGCAACTGCTTTTTGCCGGCGGCCCAGGCGGCGAACTCGGCGCGACTGCACAGAAAACGCGTATCGGCGTGCCAATGGATGGGCAGGCCACAGTCCCTGATCGATTGCTCCAGGCGCCAGTCCCCGCATTCGGTGACGTGCACTTCTTCGACCTGCAACCGCTGTTGCCAGCGGCGTAATTCCCCCGGCACCGAGCCGCTATTGTGCGGATCATCCAGGGTCACGTATTCGACACGAACGCCCTGGTCTCGCAGGGCCTGGGCGAAATGGCGCATGGCACTGAAGATCAGGGCAATCTTTTGCGGGTGGTGCGGCACATGGCTGGCTTCTTCCATGACCTCGACCAGCAGCACAGTGTCGCGCTCGCTATCGAGCGTCTGCAATGAAGCCAGATCGAAGGACAACTGATCGCCCAGCACCAGGCACAACCGACGGTTCTGGTTCATTCACAGCATCCGTTTCATAGCGATGTGGCCAACGAAAACGGAATCCGCAGCTCTTCGACGGGCCCGCTATCACGCCCGCACATTTCGTCGTGCACGCATTGCTGCACCAGCACGCAGGGGAACGCCGGCACAGTCTGCAGCAGGTCACGCAGATGGGTGATCGAGCGCAGATGCATCGGTTTGGCTGCATCGTCGAGCAAAGTGAACTGGCCGTGATCCAGACGGATGCGGGCCAGATAAAAACCACCTTCGAGCGAGAGCAGCTCCAGCTCACGTATCTCGCTGTTGGCCGCACGTTCGGTCAGGGTTTGCAGATTCATGCTTCACTCCTTGCCTATCAATTCAGCACTGTTCATTGATTTTCTCCCGCGCTCTGGCGACGGAAGAACAAGGTCACCTGGCCGACTTCAACCCCGAGCTTGGACATGCTGGTGCGGTTGATCAGCGTGTCCTCGTCCATCTGGTACATCCAGTCGTCCATGCTCATTTCATAGGTCGAGCCATCAACTGGCAGATTCAGGCGATAACGCCAGTGCAGCGCATTACCGGCGACCTGACCTTTGGCGACGCCCACCACATCACCCGCACGCCCGCTCCAGCGCCCCTGGCCCTCGGGCGTCAGGGTCCAGACGCGGCGTTGGCGCGTGCCGTCGCTGTACAGGAAGCGCTCATCGAGAATCAGGTTGTCGCCTTCACGTTGGCTGACGATGTTGACCTCAAAGCGCTTGACCACTTCCCCGGAGCGCTTCTGAAACATCCCCCAGGCTTTCACGGGTTTGCTGAAAAAGCGTTGCAGATTCAGCGCCGGTTGCTGATCGGCATAGTGGCTGACATCCACGCTGCCGCAGCTTGCAACGCCGAGTGCCAGAGCCAGTAAGAGCACAAGTCGGGCCATTGCCGTTCTCCCTGAGTGCACAGGTATGGGGGTGAAGTTGGGAATATCGTGCTTGTACAGTGGATTTATCGTGTACAGGTTTATCGCGCCTGTCGAAGGTCGGAAGTCAACTTCGCCGCCCGATCAATTGCAGAAACTCCTGACGCGTCGTGGAGCTGTCGCGAAAGGCACCGAGCATCACCGAAGAGGTCATGATCGAATTCTGCTTTTCGACGCCGCGCATCATCATGCACATGTGCCTGGCTTCAATGACCACGGCCACGCCGGCGGCATCGGTGATCTGCTGAATCGCCTCGGCGATTTGCCGGGTGAGGTTTTCCTGGATCTGCAGACGGCGGGCGAACATGTCCACCACGCGCGCTACTTTCGACAGTCCCAGCACCCTGCCGGTGGGGATGTACGCCACGTGTGCCTTACCGATGAAAGGCAGCATATGGTGCTCACACAAGGAATAGAGCTCGATGTCACTGACGATGACCATCTCATCGCTTTGCGATTCGAACAGGGCACCGTTGGTGACGTCTTCCAGGCTCATCGAGTAGCCGTTGCACAGATACTGCATCGCTTTGGCCGCACGTTGGGGTGTGTCGAGCAGACCTTCGCGCTCGGGATTCTCACCGACGCCGACGAGGATTTCGCGGTAATGGCTGGCTAGTAGTGGGTTCATTCAGGGTGCTCGCGGCAGTGCTGTGCGTGGGGGCCAATCCGTAGCGGAAGAGTTGTACGTAAAGAAGTGCTTTGTATAGGTTTTATTCAAGATAGGCTGAAAAAATAAACCTGACAATCAATCGGCAATCTTTTTTGTGCAGATGCGAAAACCTCGCAGCGCAGCGCGCGAGGTTGCGGGTGTAGCGGGGGAGAGGAGGAAGCGCTCCCGGTGAGTGGGAGCGCTGTGCGAATTCGCGGAGTTATTCGCTGTAGGTCGGGTAATCCACATAGCCTTCGGCATTGCCGCCGTAGACCGTCGCGGGATTCAGTGGATTGAGCGGCCAGTCATTGGCGATGCGCGCCGGCAGGTCCGGGTTAGCCATGAACGGACGGCCGAAAGCCACCAGATCCGCCAGTCCCGATTCAAGCAATTGCGCACCGGATTCAGCGTTGTAACGCCCGGCGTAGATGATCGCGCCACTAAAGGTATCGCGCACTGCACGGCGGAAGGTTTGCGGCATCGCGGGCGCGTCGTCCCAGTCCGCTTCGGCGATGGACAGGTAGGCGATGCCCACATCCTCAAGCACTTTGATCGCTTCGATGTAAGTGGTGTGCGGATCCTCTTCGACCATGCCCAGATAGGTGCGCGCTTCATCGGTGGTGGTGAACAGCGGCGCGAAACGCACACCGACTTTCTCTTTACCGATGCACTCGGCGACACCCGACACCACTTCGCGCAGAAAGCGCAGGCGATTGTGCAGCGAGCCACCGTATTGATCGGTGCGCACATTGCTGTGGGCAGAAATGAACTGGTTCACCAGATAGCCATTGGCGCAGTGCAGTTCGATCCCGTCGAAGCCGGCGTCCATCGCATTGCGCGCCGCCTGTATATAGAGCTGAACCAGTTCCTGGACTTCATCGGTGCTCAGTGCTCGCGGCGCGGATGGCGTAACCAGTTCGCCGGTGCCCGGCGCAGTTTCGATGAACACGCTGACTCGCTCGGTGGCGATGGCGGACGCTGAAACCGGGGCCGCCCCATCGGGTTGCAGCGCGGTGTGGGACACACGTCCGACGTGCCAGAGTTGGGCGAATATCACGCCGCCCTTTGCATGCACCGCTTCGGTGACTGTGCGCCATCCGGCAATTTGCTCAGGGGTGTGAATGCCGGGAGTCCAGGCGTAGCCCTGACCGCGAGGCTCGATCTGCGTGCCTTCGGTAACCAGCAGACCGGCGCCGGCGCGTTGCTGGTAATACTCGGCCATCAATGCGTTGGCGACATTGCCCGGTTGTGTGCTGCGCTGGCGGGTGAGGGGCGGCAGGACGATGCGGTTCTTCAGGGTGTGCAGGCCCAGTTTGACGGGGGTGAAGTAAGGGCTGTTTTTCATGTGATTCCTGTTTTGGCCTTATTAGACCAGTCGACTAGCAATGCGGTAAAAAAACACCGTGCGGGATGCGCACGGTGTCTGGAGCGGTGGATGGCTCAGGCCAACAGCTTCAGCAGTTTTTCGGCGACGGCTGCCGAGCTGGCCGGGTTTTGACCCGTCACCAGTTGGCCATCGGTCACCACGTGAACCTGCCAGTCAGCGACCTTGGAGTAGCGACCGCCGAGACGCTGGAATTCGTCTTCGATCAAGAACGGCACGACATCGGTCAGGCCTACAGCGGCTTCTTCAGCGTTGGTGAAACCGGTGACGTCCCGGCCTTGAATCAACGGTTTGCCATCTGCAGCCACCACGTGACGCAGAACGCCCGGCGCATGGCAGACGAAACCGTGAGGTTTGTTGCTGCGGTCGAACGCTTCGATCAGCGCAATCGAGTGTTTGTCTTCGGCCAGATCCCACAGTGGGCCATGGCCACCGGGATAAAACACGGCATCGAAATCCTCGGCGCTGACATCCGCCAGGCGCCCGGTATTGGCCAGCGCCTGCTGAGCAGCAGGGTCCTTGCGGAAGCGATCGGTTTCAGCGGTTTGCGCATCGGGCTCATCGCTTTTCGGATCGAGCGGTGGCTGGGCGCCGGCCGGCGATACCAGAGTGATCTGCGCGCCGGCATCCTTGAAGGCGTAGTAGGGGGCCGCGAATTCTTCGAGCCAGAAGCCGGTTTTCTTGCCGGTGTTGCCAAGCTGATCGTGGGAAGTCAGAACCATCAAGATTTTCATAGAGCGCCCTGTATTGGTCTGGTGTCCTCGACGGGTTCGTCTGCGACACCTCGGAAGGAGTGACAGGCACAGAATAGATTCATAATAGACCGGTCGTCTAGTAAATTTTTACGCCCGTGTTTCCGCGCCATCACTGTGGCAAACTCCTGCTCATCAGAAATATACGACTGGTCTAATGTTTGGTATTTTGCGCCCCATGAAACCGACCTACGACGATACCCGCCAACACCTGCTCGACACTGGCCACCGCATGATGGCCGAAAAGGGCTTCACCAGCGTTGGCCTGAGCGAGATCCTGCAGACCGCCGGTGTGCCCAAGGGCTCGTTCTATCACTACTTCAAATCCAAGGAACTCTACGGCCAGGCACTGCTGGAGGATTACTTTGTCGGCTACCTGGCAGATATGGAGCGACGCCTGACTCTGCCTGGGCTCAGTGCCTATGAGCGGCTGATGGATTACTGGCAGGGCTGGCAGAACCGCTGCACCCTGGAAGGCCATGGTGATGAATGCCTGGTGGTGAAGTTGAGCGCGGAAGTCGCCGACCTGTCCGAGTCGATGCGCCTGACCTTGCGCGACGGCGCCGAGCGCATCGTTGCGCGCATCACGACGTGCCTGGAAGAAGGGCAGTTGGATAAAAGTTTGCCGCAGACTGACCCTCGGCAACTGGCAGAAACCCTGTACCAACTCTGGTTGGGTGCCAGTTTGTTGAACAAACTGCAGCGCACGGGGCAGTCGCTGCAGACGTCGATGGTGATGACGAAGCGGCTGTTGCAGCGCTGAAAACACCCACGACCTTTTATATCGAGTACTTTTGCAAGCATCCGGCATCAGGATTTGGAGAACTTCATGCGTGACATTATCGACGGCTTTCTGCGCTTTCAGCGTGAGGTATATCCGCAACGTGTCGAGCTGTTCAAGCAACTTGCGACCTCACAAAATCCGAAGGCGTTATTCGTTACTTGCTCGGACAGTCGTGTAGTGCCTGAGCTTCTTACACAGCGCGAACCCGGTGAACTATTCGTGATCCGCAACGCCGGCAACATTGTGCCGTCGTATGGTCCCGAACCCGGTGGCGTGTCGGCTACCGTCGAATATGCTGTCGCCGTGCTCGGCGTACAGGACATCGTGATCTGCGGGCACTCGGACTGCGGAGCGATGGGCGCGATATCGCGCTGCACCTGTCTGGATCATCTTCCTGCGGTCGCCAATTGGCTGCGTCACGCGGACGCTGCGAAAGCGATCAACGCGGCGCATGAATTCGACACACCGCGCGCGAAGCTCGATGGTCTGGTCCGGGAAAATGTGATCGCGCAATTGGCGAACCTGCGCACGCATCCCTCCGTGGCCCTCGCGCTCGAGCAAGGGCGCATGAATCTGCACGGATGGGTCTACGACATCGAGGCGGGGTGCATCGATGCGCTGGATGGTTCAACCCGACGCTTTGTTCCCCTGGCTGATTCGCCGACTACCGTGGCGATCACTGCGCGTAACGGCAAGCAGATGTAACGGCTGGCCTCATCTGAAATCGCCAGACTTGTGACCTTATTCCTGTGTGGTCACAAGTTGTCAGCCCGCCATAGGATGAGTAAGCTGCTGTCATGAATCAGCTATCAATATCTGCCTCCTCGCCAAACACTCGTGGCCCGGCCGAGCACGACATTCGTGACCAGATTGTCGCCGCGGCCAATGAACACTTCAGCCAGTATGGCTACGCGAAAACCACGGTTTCCGACCTGGCCAAGGCCATCGGTTTTTCCAAGGCGTACATCTATAAATTTTTTGACTCGAAACAGGCGATTGGCGAAGCCATTTGCGCCAGTTGTCTGGGGCAAATCGTTGCAGCCGTCGAACAGGCCGTTAACGAAGAATCTCTTTCGGCGACCGAGCGTTTGCGCAGATTGGTAAAAACCGTCATTGCCACGGGTGTGAACCTGTTCTTCAACGACCGCAAGCTTTACGACATCGCGGCGTTTTCCGCTTCGGAGCGTTGGCACAGTGCCCAGGTGTATGAAGCACAGATCAAAGACTTTATTGTCGACATCGTGCGGCAAGGACGAGAAGCGGGGGAGTTCGAGCGCAAGACTCCACTGGACGAGACTGTCGAGGCGATCGATCTGGCGCTGCGACCTTTCGTCAACCCCTTGCTGTTGCAGCACAATCTGGATTTCATCGAGCAAGCGCCCACGCTGACCTCCAACCTCATCCTGCGCAGCCTCATGCCCTGACTGTCGCTGGTCAAATCTGTCAGTCGATTCGAGTCAAAACCACATCCCCCTCATGACGTTTTCCGTTCCCGGCCAATGAGTGCCGGGGGGGCGCAACATTTCGCCCTTCGTGACCATTGACTGAATTGGTCACATGGATAATATGGCTTCGCTGTAGTTCGATGTTCTATTCCAGTGATCTCCATAGAGTCCCGATAATGAAAAAAACAATGCTCAAGAGCCCCGTGGGCCTGGCCGTCGTGCTTGCGTCTTCCAATGTGCTGGCCGGTGGCTTTGCACTCAACGAACAAAGCATCAGCGGGATGGGGTCCGGGTTTGCCGGGCGATCTTCATCGGCCGAAGACGCCAGTACGATCTACGGCAACCCGGCGGGCATGGCGCGACTTAAACAAGAGCAGGTCAGCGTGGGGGCGGCGACATTGTTCGCCAAGTCCGATATCAGCCGGACTCGCAGTACGTTCGCTGGCAAGGAAGACGGCGACATGGTGCCCACGACCACCGTACCGATGGGCTATTACGTCAAACCCATCGATGAGCACTGGGCATTCGGCGTCGGGTTTTATATACCTTTCGGGTTGATCACCGACTACGGCAGTGGGTTTGCCGGACGCTATTACGCCAACAAGAGCGAAGTCACCACGCTGACTTTCCAGCCGACCATCAGTTACGCCTTTAACGAAAAAGTCTCGATCGGTTTCGGTCCGACTATCAACCGTATCGGTGGAGAGATATCGGGCATGGTGCCCAATCCATTAACCCCGGGGCGCAATGACGGCAAGCTCAAAAGCACGGGTGATGACACCGCGCTGGGCTTCAACGCAGGTGTGCTGGTGCAGGCGACAGATCAGACCCGCCTGGGGCTGACTTATCACTCCAAAGTCAGTTACCACCTGGATGCGAAAACCAAGGTCACCGATGGCATCTTCAGCGTGCTGGGCGTAAGCGGCCGCAGTTATGACGCATCGCTGGATGTGGATACGCCGGAGTCGGTGGATTTTTCGGCCACGCATCAATTCAATAACGACTGGACGCTCTATGTCGGTAGCACCTGGACGCGCTGGAGTCGCTTCAAGGAGCTGACGATCGAAAACAGCGGCCTGCCGCCGTTGCTGAGCGGTCAATTGGGGACGATCAGCGAAGAGCAGAACTGGCATGACACGTGGGCACACGCCATCGGTGCCGCTTATCAATTGAATAGCCAGTGGGTGTTGCGTAGCGGGTTTTCGGTAGATCAATCACCCGCCAACAATACCAATCGCGGCCCCCGTATTCCTACGGGCGATCGAAAGGTTATCAGCTTCGGTGCGGGCTGGACGCCGGTGGAAAATGTCACCATCGACTTCGCTTACTCCTATCTCTGGGAGGAGAGCGTGAAGGTCAACGACAGCTCGCCATCCAGAGGTGCCTACAGCGCCAGGTACAAGAACAGTGCGAGCGGGCTCGGTACGTCTGTCAGCTACCGTTTTTAGCTGAGGACGGTACTCACAATGTGGGGCCGGGAGTGCGTGCTGCCTCCCGACCCCACACGCGCAAGAGCATGTTGATCGGGCCGATTCTCGCAGAGAGGTTGGCCCTTTTTTGTAGGTCAAACCCCCATGACTTTGGCCATCAGGTTCTGATGAAAACGCCGTGGCGTGGCCCACGTCAAAACCGCGATCGACCTTTTGCTGCGTACTGTCGAGCCAAATTCTTTGCAAAGCTGGCGAACTTCATCGCGACGCAACAGGCAGGGTTTCAGGAACTTGCCAGCCGCCGCCGAGCGCTTTGAATGCCGCGACCGCAGCCCGCGCCGATTCTGTCCGCGCTTGCGCACGGGCATCTGAAGCCTGGAGCAACGTTTCGTCGGCGTGGAGCACATCAATCAGGCTCGCGGTGCCTTTTCCATAGGCAATAAAAGACGCTTGGCGAGCCTGGGTCAGAGAAGCCTCGCCTCCCGCGAGCGTGGTGGCCTGAAGGTTGCGGTTCACCAGGGCGGAGAAGGCATTCTCGACATCCTCAGTGGCGCGTAACACCGACTGACGATAAGCGGCCAGCGCTTCGGCTTCCTGTCCTTTGGCCTGATCGATCTGCGCGTTTATCCGGCCTACGTCAAAAAGTCTCCAGCGCAACCCAAGGACCGCCGCCGACTGACTGGCGCCACCGGTGAACAGATTGCCGCCGGAAACAGCCGTGGCGCTACCGAGCAATGCGCTGAGCGAAAGTTTCGGGTAATACTCGGCAATCGCCACGCCGATGCGTGCATTGGAGGCTGCCAGGCGGCGCTCGGCGACGATCAGATCCGGCCGGCGGCGCAGCAGATCGGCCGGCGTTCCCGAGGCGTTTATCGGCGGCACAACAGGAATGCTCGCCGTACCGGCCAGTTGCGTGCGGTGAGTCCCCGGCGGGGTGCCGAGCATCACGTCCAGCGCATTCATGGCAGCATCCAGGCCGGTCTGCAGCACTGGCACGCTCGCCTGGACTTGCGCCAGCGCGCCCTCAGTCTGTTGAACCTGATAGCGGGCAGCGAGGCCCTTGCCGTAGAGCAGGCGGACTTTCTCCAGCAGTCCCTGCTGGGTTTCGACTTGACGGTTGGCAATCTCCAGTCGCGCCTGCAACCCACGGAGGGTGATGTAGATATCGGCCATCTGCGCTGCAATGGCCAGGCGTGTGGCGGTCGCGCCCGCCTCAGAGGCCTGGTATTCGGCGAGTGCGGCTTCGCGCTCGCGTCTCAACCCGCCAAAGACATCAATCTCCCAGCCGGCATTGAGGTTGAGCTCGTATGAACTTCCGTAGCGATCATAGCCAGGCGTTGAGTTCAACACCTGGCCGAGCGGCGTCTCGACGGATTGATAGGCGCGTGCGGCCTGGCCATCAATGCTCCCCGAGGGCAACAGAGCGGCATTGGCGGCCCCCAATCCTGCCCGTGCCTGTGTGACCCGCGCCGCTGCTTGTGCCAGATCGAGGTTCTGTTCCAGCGCCTGGGTGACGAAACCGGTCAACACGGGATCGTTAAAACTCTCCCACCAGTTGACCAGCCGGGCCGGCGCCGTTGCCGGCGTCTGTTCGGCTGCTGGCTGACTCAGGTAACGATCGGGAAGCGCGAGGGCAGGCCGTTGATAGTCGGGACCGACCGCGCAGCCTGCCATCAAACTGGCGGCCATCAAAAGCGTAATAGGGCGAACAGGAGGCATTGAGGTACCTGCGACGAAGATGATAAGTGACCACATTAAATTACGGTCACGGCTTTAAGGTCAACGATATCTTGTCTATGTGCGACATCAACTTAAAATGAGTGACCATTGACATTAATGGTCACCGTGCTGAAAATGCCGACCATGTCCTATTCTTGAGTAACGGAACCTATGCGCCGGCCTCTAGCTGTACCGATTGCCGTTTGTCTGTTGCCGCTCGTCCTGACGGGGTGTGGCGACTCATCCGTCGTTGACGATCCCCGTACGCATGCCCCGTTGGTGAGGTCCGCTGCGGTTTCGGCGGCGTCCGAGGCTTCACGTGCTTTCACGGGGGTCGTGATCGCCCGCGTCGAGGCTGACCTTGGTTTTCGGGTCTCGGGCAAAATACTCGAGCGCCTGGTTGACACAGGCCAGACGGTCAAACGAGGTCAGCCACTGATGCGTCTCGACCCGATTGATCTCGGGCTGCAGGCGCGGGCGCAGCAAGAGTCGGTCATGGCCGCCCGGGCGCGAGCCATACAGACGGCGGATGACGAGGCCCGGTATCGCGACCTGGTCGCCGCCGGCGCCATCTCGGCCTCGGCCTACGATCAGATCAAAGCCGCCGCAGATACCGCCAAAGCTCAGTTGAGCGCGGCGCAAGCGCAGGCTGATGTCGCTCGCAATGCGTCCGGTTATGCGCTGTTGCTTGCTGATTCCGATGGCGTGGTGGTGGAGACGCTGGCCGAGCCAGGACAAGTGGTGAGCCCCGGGCAAGCCGTGGTTCGACTGGCGCGGGCAGGGCAGCGCGAAGCCATCGTGCACCTGCCCGAGACGCTACGTCCGGCGGCAGGCTCGACCGCGCAGGCCACACTTTATGGCAACACCTCGGGTGCCGTGACAGCCAGACTGCGGCTGCTGTCTGATTCGGCCGATCGCATGACGCGCACCTTTGAGGCGCGGTATGTGCTGGAGGGCGCGCTGGCCAATGCGCCGTTGGGTTCGACCGTTACGCTGCAGATCGCTGGCAGCCGCGCAAATGCACAGGTGTTGCAAGTGCCGCTGGCGGCGGTTTATGACCCAGGCAAAGGCCCCGGCCTCTGGGTGATTGCTGGCAACCCGACCAAGGTGAAGTGGCGGCCTGTGCAGATATTGGGCGTGAGCGATGACATTGCGCGTGTCGACGGTGAACTCAAGGTCGGTGAGCAAGTTGTCGCTTTAGGCGCACATCTTCTGCGCGAGGGGGAGGAGGTGAGACTGGCTCAACAGGCTGACGTCCAGGTTGCCGGGAGCCGTCCATGAGCCAGGGGCGCTTCAATCTTTCGGCGCTTGCCGTTCGCGAGCGTTCGATCACGGTGTTCCTGATCTTCCTGATCGGTGTTGCCGGGATCCTCGCGTTTTTCCAGCTCGGTCGCGCGGAAGACCCGCCGTTTACGGTCAAGCAGCTGACGGTCATCACGGCGTGGCCGGGCGCAACCGCGCAGGAGATGCAGGACCAGGTCGCCGAGCCGCTGGAAAAACGCCTGCAAGAGTTGAAATGGTACGACCGCACGGAAACCTACACTCGTCCAGGTCTGGCCTTCACCGTGGTGACACTGCTTGATCGTACACCGCCCTCCCAAGTGCAGGAGGAGTTCTACCAGGCGCGCAAAAAACTCGACGATGAGTCGATCAAGCTACCGGCCGGCGTGATTGGCCCGATGGTCAACGATGAGTTTGCAGATGTGACCTTTGCGTTGTTTGCCTTGAAAGCCAAAGGCGAGCCGCAGCGCCTGCTGGTACGTGATGCCGAATCGCTGCGCCAGCGCCTGTTGCATGTGCCAGGCGTGAAAAAGGTCAACATCATTGGTGAGCAGAGCGAGCGCATCTTTGTCTCTTTCTCCCATGAGCGGCTAGCCACACTGGGGGTGACCCCGCAGGATATTTTTGCCGCGCTGAACAATCAGAACGTACTGACGCCGGCCGGCTCGATTGAAACCAAGGGGCCAGAAGTCTTCCTGCGTCTCGACGGCGCCTTCGACAAGTTGCAGAAGATTCGTGACACACCGCTGGCGATTCAGGGACGTACCTTGAAGCTCTCGGACGTTGCGACGGTCGAGCGGGGTTACGAAGATCCGGCCACCTTCCTTTTGCGTAACAATGGTGAGGAAGCGCTGTTATTGGGTGTGGTGATGCGCGAGGGCTGGAACGGCCTGGACCTGGGCAAGGCACTGGACGTGGAGACCACCCGGATCAACGAAGGCATGCCACTGGGCATGACACTCAGCAAGGTCACCGATCAGTCGGTGAATATCAGTTCAGCCGTCGACGAGTTCATGATCAAGTTCTTCGTCGCCTTGCTGGTGGTGATGCTGGTGTGTTTTCTCAGCATGGGCTGGCACGTCGGTATTGTTGTGGCCGCAGCGGTGCCACTGACGCTCGCCGTGGTGTTTGTGGTGATGGCGGCAACGGGCAAGAACTTTGACCGGATCACCTTGGGGTCGCTGATCCTGGCGCTTGGACTGCTGGTGGACGACGCCATCATTGCGATCGAGATGATGGTGGTGAAAATGGAGGAGGGCTACGACCGCATCAAAGCGTCCGCGTATGCCTGGAGTCACACTGCCGCACCGATGCTTTCCGGCACGCTGGTGACCGCTATCGGCTTTCTGCCTAACGGCTTCGCGCAATCGACCGCTGGCGAGTACACCAGCAACATGTTCTGGATCGTAGGCATTGCCCTGATTGCCTCATGGGTGGTTGCGGTGGCCTTTACCCCCTATCTGGGCGTGAAGCTGTTGCCGGACATCAAACAGGTCGAAGGTGGTCACGCGGCCATTTACAACACGCCCAACTACAACCGCTTCCGCCGGATCTTGACGCGCGTCATTGCCCGCAAATGGCTGGTCGCCGGTACCGTTATCGCGACGTTTGTCCTTGCCGTTGTCGGCATGAGCTTGGTCAAGAAGCAGTTCTTCCCCACCTCGGATCGCCCCGAAGTGTTGATCGAAGTGCAGATGCCCTATGGAACCGCCATCGAGCAGACGAGTATCACCACCGCCAAAGTCGAAGCCTGGCTGCAAAAGCAGAATGAAGCAAAAATCGTCACGGCCTATATCGGACAAGGTGCGCCGCGTTTCTACCTGGCAATGGCGCCGGAACTGCCTGATCCGTCTTTTGCGAAGATTGTGGTGTTGACGCAGAGTCAGGAGGCACGGGAAGTCCTCAAGCTCCGTCTGCGCGAGGCCGTCGCCGAAGGGCTGGCTCCAGAAGCGCGGGTCAGGGTGACGCAGTTGGTGTTTGGTCCGTATTCACCGTTTCCTGTCGCTTACCGGGTGATGGGGCCTGATCCCTCTAGATTGCGTGAGATTGCCGCTCAGGTGCAGACCGTGATGCAGGCGAGCCCCTTGATGCGAACCGTCAATACTGACTGGGGGCCGCTGACACCCGCGCTGCATTTCACCCTGGATCAGGACCGCTTGCAGGCGGTGGGGCTGACCTCCAGTGCGGTCGCGCAGCAGTTGCAGTTTCTGCTTGCCGGGGTACCGATCACGGCCGTTCGTGAGGACATCCGTTCGGTACAAGTGATCGGGCGAGCGGCGGGGGACATCCGGCTCGACCCTGCAAAAATTCAAGGCTTTACGCTGGTAGGCACGGCGGGCCAGCGGATTCCGCTGTCGCAAGTGGGGACAGTGGATGTGCGCATGGAGGATCCCGTCCTTCGGCGTCGTGATCGCACGCCGACCATTACTGTGCGCGGCGACATTGCCGAAGGCTTGCAGCCTCCGGACGTTTCAAGCGTGATCACGAAGGCGCTGCAGCCGGTCATCGACACGCTGCCGGAGGGCTATCGTATCGAGCAATCGGGGGCGATCGAGGAGTCGGGCAAGGCCGGCCAAGCGATCTTGCCACTGCTGCCGATCATGATCGCCGTCACGCTGCTGATCATCATTGTGCAGGTGCGTTCGGTACCGGCAATGATCATGGTGTTCCTCACCTCGCCACTCGGGCTGATGGGTGTGGTGCCGACACTGCTGCTCTTCCAGCAGCCGTTCGGTATCAACGCCTTGGTCGGGTTGATCGCCCTGTCGGGGATTCTGATGCGTAATACGCTGATCCTGATTGGACAAATCCATCACAACGCGCAAGACGGGCTTGATCCGTTTCACGCCGTGATCGAAGCCACGGTACAGCGTGCTCGCCCGGTACTGCTGACTGCGCTGGCGGCCATCCTCGCGTTCATTCCACTGACGCACTCGGTCTTCTGGGGCACGCTGGCTTACACACTGATCGGCGGCACGTTCGTCGGAACCATCGTGACGCTGGTGTTCCTGCCGGCGATGTACTCCATCTGGTTCAAGATCAGTAAGCCATAGGAAACCATCTTCAGCGTTCGCGGCTGCTACGGCAGTCGCGGGGCGGTTCCTGCGGTTGATACCCCGAGCATTACGCTCTTCGAATGCTCGGGGCAGGCTGATGCGGACTGGAGTGCGTCGACTCAGGCGGCCTGGTACAGACGGCGTTCGAGCAGCGAACTACCCCGCAGACGATGGCTGGCCTTGGCCGCGGCCAGTACGGCCAGGTCCAGCAGCGGTTCGAGGGTGATCACGGTCATGTAGGCACTGCCAAAGAACAGAATCGACAGGGCGTTTTCGGCTGTGAAGCCTTTTCCGTAGAAAGCCCAGAACGCCACCCAGGCGACAATGCCTGCCTGAAAGGCGGTCGACAGCCCCAGCGCTTGTCTGTAGCTCAGTTCCACATACGGTGTGTCGGGCGCAATGATGCGTTTGGCCAGGGCAGCGACTGCGCACAGCGGCACCAGTAGCGTGGTGACGTTCATGCCATATTGCGGCAGGTCGAATGGCGCGAAGAACAGGCCCTGAATCAGCAGTCCCAGGGCGAGACCCGCCGCAGCAGGTGCAGCGCCAAGCAGCAGAAACAGCGTTGACCCCAGGATGAGATGCACCTCGGAAACACCGACCGGATAGTGCGGCAGCAGCTCGAAGAAGCTGAAGACCAGGGCCGTGGCAGTGACAGTCCGAGCCAGCAGCGAAAAGACCCCACGCTCACCGATGGCTTGCGCAGCGAGTTTGACGGTGTAGGCGCCGACACCTGCGGCAGTGACATAGCTCAGCCAGAGTTTTCCGGCTTCCACCAGATCAGGTTCGATATGCATGACGATTGCTCCTTGGCCGCTTCGCGACCTCGACAGTAAAAAAACGGATGACTGCGGTCTCAGTTTGCGGCTCGGCTGATCGCAATCGGCTCGCGCCGTGGCAGGTGTTCGTGCTCGTGTCCATGGGGCGGCGGGCAACTCGCATTGAGCAGCGTGACCGGTTGTCCATGGGGCGTGTTCACGTAGGCTTGCTGCCATTCCTCGGTGCGCCGGGTGATGTCTTCGGAAGCGGTCAAACCGAGTGCGGTGACCATCCTTTCCATGGCCGCAATCCACTGCCGGTAGTAAGCGTCGTTGATGCTTTCTCCGGGTTGCGCCGGGCTTGCCTTGATCTCGTCGCTGAATGTCTGCACCCAGTCCTTCCAGGGAAATAGACCGGTTTGGTGCAGGTGTAGCAGCAGGGAAAAAGCCTGGGCCTGCCAGGGTTTGTCGAACACCGGGTCTTCATCGTCAAGGGACAGACCAGCGATGGGCGGGATGTGAAGCTTGCTGGCGTTCATACGGCCTCCAGATAGTTGTCCCACAGATCAATGCAGACACTGTCCGGTCGCGCCACGCCCCACAGTTCTGTTGCACTGAAGCGCACGGCATAGACCTGTTGCGGTTGTTCGCCCAGACCGTGGGCCATCGTGTCCGGGGTGGCAAACGCACCGTGCGCAATCTCAATGGTCCCGACCTTGCCGCGCGCGTAGCGTGGCAGTCGGGTGTGGGTGGTTGGATTGAAATTTTTCGTCCGCACTCGGTCACCGACCCGGAAACGGCCGGCGACCGGCTCCTTCGCCCTGGATGAAGCGCCGCCAAGAGTCACCGCCTCGACGATGTCTGGTGTGAGCACCGTTGGCGGCTGCGTCGGCGAGGTCGGTTTGACCGTGCCCTGCAGTTCGCCAGCGCTGATCACGCTTTTTTCCAGCAGCAGGGTCTCGAAGGCGTGCAGCCAGTGTTCGTAGTAACTCGACTGCAAGTATTCCGCCGGTTGCATGCGTTCGATGCAATGGCGGAATTCGTCGACATTGAAGTAGCCGCCGACGAAGAGCGAGGCAAACAGCGGAAAGATCCTGCGTTCCCAGTCGTGATGGAACACCGGTTCATTGTCTTTGGTGAGCACCGGGCCGAACCCGTGCATACCGCCTAAGTCGTGTACACCGTTCATGGTTTTCTCCTTCACGGGGTCAGGCTGCGTCGCCCGGTGTCTTGGCCAGGCCGGTACCGATCATGGCATCACGCGTCACCAGCTCGACCAGGCGTTCCTCGCTCCAGCCGTCTGTGCCCGCCGGACGTTCCGGCAGTACCAGGTAGCGCAACTCGGCACTGCTGTCCCAGACCCGCACTTCCTTGTCATCGGGAACAAGCAAACCGAATTCGGCCAGTACGCCGCGTGGATCGATGACTATCCGTGAGCGATAGGGCGCGGATTTGTACCAGGCGGGGGGCAGACCCAGGGTTGGCCAGGGGTAACAGGAGCACAGCGTGCAGACCGTCACGTTGTGCACGGTCGCGGTGTTCTCCACCACCACCATGTCTTCGCCCTGCACGCCGGAAAAACCCAGTTCGGCAATCGCCGCGGTGGCATCTTCCAGCAGCCGTTTTTTGTAATCGGGATCGAACCAGGCCTTGGCGACCACCTGAGCGCCGTTGCGCGGGCCGACCTTGTGCTGGTAAGTGTCCACCAGCGCATCCATGGCGGTCGGGTCGACCAGACCCTTTTCGATCAACAGGGATTCGAGCGCCTTGACGCGCAGGGCGATGGCTTCGGGGGGCTCGGTGTGATCGTGATCGTGATGATGTTCGTGCGTATGGCTCATGTTTTGATCCCTCTGAATTTGCTACTCACGTTCAGCGCGATGCGCCGATTTACAGCGTCCGCCAATCGACAGAGGCCTCGAATGCCGCTGCCGCTTGATACAGGGTGCCTTCGGCATAATGTTTTCCGACAAGCATCAGCCCCACGGGCAGTCCGTCCACCAGGCCGCAAGGGATCGACATGGCGGGGTGCCCGGTAATGTCCTGAGCGGCCGTATTGCCCAGCATCTCCAACGCACGCGTGACGGTTTCGGTGATGGAAGAGCCCGGTTCAGGGAGTGGCTGGGCGGTGATCGGCACGGTCGGCATGACGAGCAGGTCATAGGTATTCAGCGCCCGGTCATAGGCGGCCCGGGCAAAGCGTGCAATGTTCTGGGCCTTGGCGTAGTAGCGACCGTGGTAGCGCTCCAGACCGAACTGACCCACGAACATGCACAGCTTGAGTGATGGCGACAGTGCGTCGGCCTGATCGCGCCAACCGGCCTGTTTGTCCAGCAGGCCCACGTCGTAAAGCCCCTTCCAGTTAAAACCCGCGCCGTTGCCGTGCATCATTTGCATGGTCAGGCCTTCACAGCCGATAGGGCTCCACAATGCCCCCGCAAGGTTGTGTTCGGGAACTGACACCTCCTCGACCCGCGCACCCAACGCCTCAAGCCGGGCGATAGCACTGCGCACCTTTTCTGCGATACGCGGATCCTGGTTAGCGAGTTGGAAACCTTCCTGCAGAATTCCGATCCGCAGCCCGGTCACGCCTCGTTCCAGATAATCGCTATAGGCATCGACCTCGGGCGCGCTCTGGCGCGGGTCGAGTCCGTCCGCTCCAGCCATCACTTCAAGCATCAGCGCGTTATCGCGGACGTTGCTCGTCATCGGGCCGACATGGTCGAAAGTTGCCTCGATCGCCATGACGCCGGTATAGGGCACCAGACCGAAGGTGGGCTTCATTCCATAAATGCCGCACCAGGCTGCCGGAATGCGGATGGAGCCGCCCTGGTCGCCACCGACAGCCAGGTCGACTTCACCCGACGCCACCAGCGCTGCGCTGCCGGAAGACGAGCCGCCGGTGGTGAATCCACGGCGATAAGGATTGTGCACAGGGGCTGGGTCTGAGGTATGGCTACCACCGGAGAGGCAGTAATGTTCACAAGTGGCTTTGCCGAGGATAGTGGCGCCAGCGTCGAGCAGACGCGTCACCACAGTGGCATCAAATGACGGTACGAATCCTTCCAGTGGCGAGGCACCGTTCATCATCGGGACACCGGCCAGAGAGATATTGTCCTTGAGCGCAACCGTTTTGCCGGCAAGCTTGCCCGAACTCGCGCCCATCACCTCGGTTCTGTAGTACCAGGCGTTCAGCGGATTGTCCGTACTTGAAGGGCGGTAGCCGGCACTGCGCTCGTAGCACACCGGGGGGATGAAGTCTGGCAACTCATCGACGAGATCGTAGGCATCAAAACTGGATTGCATGAGCGCCAGGTATTCGCTGGCTTGCTCGGGAGTCAACTGTATGTGCAGGCGGCTGGCGAGATCCTGCACTTGTTCGAGCGTCGGGCGGATGATGGCCATGGGGTGTCCTGTGTCCTGTGCCAACCTGCTGGGTTGGCAATGTCTGTTCAAACGTCGTCTCGGAGAAGCCCGGTTACGGTGCGCACGATTGGCGATGTCGCGACCGGGCGGTATCAAGCTATCTGCGCACATTGAGCGGCGCTTGGTTGAGAAGGACATTCACTTGGTTGAGCGGGACGCCGTATTGCGGCGGCGCCGGTTTTTGCCGAGCGTGTCAGTCTTCGGATTCGGCCGTGGTCGGTTTTCGGGACGACTTCCCGGGTTTCGGCCAGACAACCCCGACGCTTTTCATGCCTTTGGCCGGGTCCATTTCCGGGTGCGCGAGTACCACATCCCGATAGGAGGGGCTGCCGATCACCGCCGGTTTGAACTTGATGAGGAAGTCATTGACCTCCTTGCGCAGGTCCGGGGCCAGGCCGTAGTCGTCGTAGCAGGCCTCCAGACAATCGAGCACTGCTTGCCAGTGCACCTCGGTCAGCCCCATCCCGCGATGCGCGGTGACCATGTCTCTGCCCCTGTATTTGGCGCTGCCACCCCAGTGCTCGGAAAGGAAGTCGACAAAATTGATGTGTTCCTTCTGGAACGTCGATTCCGACATATGGGCCCAGATGTGGCCGATGGCGGGATGGCCCATGGTTTTTCTCAACACGGCGCCTGCGAACTGATAAATCGCGTCATAGCCGCCAAGACGGGTGTAGAGGGAAGGTTGTTGTTCTGCGGTGGGTTGCTGGTCGGTCATTGTCGGGTTACTCCGTTTAAGATCAGGGGTATCTCATGAGCCGGTTGGCACGCTGGATACGGGCTGCGCGGAGGAGGGGGCTAGAAAACCCTGACGTAGCGCAGGTTCATGCGAAAGTCCTCTTTGGGGCCGTTCTCCACCGCAAGGTCGCGTCCAAGTTGCACCTGGAATTGGTCCCTGGCGGTCAGAAACTTTCTGGCCGTGACGCGGACGTTGGTGGTTTCCATCCTGTCGTCCTGGTTGACACCATCGACCTGGTTTTCCCCACCCCAACTGTGGCCGAAGCCGATCGCCAGCGCCGTCGTCTCGTCGGGCATGTAGCGCCCCATCAACTGGGCGCCATAGGAAACGTCCTGCTCGCGACGGGCTGAGCTGGCGCCGTAGTCGTTGTTGTCCCCGTACCAGATGGCGTCACCCACGAGGTCGATGGCCCACTTTTCTGTGAAGTGCTTGACGTAAGCGGCCTGCAGATCGAATTTCCAACGGTTCTCGCCAAGGTTGAGCGCGTCGTCCTTGTCGTAGTTGCCAGTCGGCACGTACAGGTAAGCAGTCGCACCGAGAGTGTCGTTGGCGTCGTTGAGACGGTACTTGAGTGGCGCAGTAAGAATGAGGTCGCCGATGCCGCTGGCATCGCCCAGCGCAGACGCATCTCCACCGCCCGAGATATGGCCGAAGGGCAACAGGAATTGCGGTTCGATGGTCAGCCGCTCGCTCAACTGGTAGACGTGCAGCAGACGCAAAATGCCGACGTCGGATGTCAGGTTGAAATCGGAGCTGGTCTTGTGCCCGTTGGAATAGGCTTTGTCGGTGCTGGCATGCTGGTAGTAGACCACGCCGATGGTCGCGCCCACGGGGAGCGGCTCGTAGTCGCCAGGATCGACCTCGAGCGCGTGGGAGGAAAGGCTGGGGAGGAGGGCTGCAAGCGCCAGGTAGCGGAACCGTTTCATGATCGAAGATCCTTTTTTCGGGCAAAAAGAGCCCCGCTATCGCCAGTCAGGCAACGCGCAGGGCTAAAAGTGGAGTCAGCGATGGAGTCAGGCGGGCGACACGTGTGCGTCGCGCATCATCCCGGTCTGCGGGTGGCAGTTGATGTACTCGAACAGTTGCTGGCTACCATCCGCCACCGAGACCTCGTGATACAGCCGCAGCTTCGAAAGACCGCCGATCACGCGGAAGAACGTGGTGAAAATGCGCAGGTGAGTGGGGTGGGATTCTGCCCAGCGCTCCAGCTTGTCGAGCGATCGCCAGTGACCGATGTCATAGGCGATGTCGAGGAGGTTGCCATCGAGGTCGATATTGCGTACGAAACGGTTGCTATAGCAGCCCAGCGCCTGTCCCTCGTCACGCAGGAAGTTCATGCCGTCTTGCAGGGGCGGCAGCATCTCGTTGAAATAGAGCGCGCGTTCTTCCTCGCCGGCTTCGACCCAGTCTTGTCCGGAGCGGATCAGCGTCAGGTTGTCGTGGCCACGTACGACGACCCTGCCGCCCTTGGCCGGATCGCCTGAAATGACTTGCAGTTCGCTGGTCGGCTGCATCCAGTCGGTCTGGGAGATGGCAAAGCGGTCGCGCGCCGAGCCCCAGTAGCCGTGCTCTTCAATCTCGCCGCTGATGCCGTCCATGACCGCACCGACACCTGGCAAATCGTCCTTGAAGGCATACAGTGTTTCGAACTGCTCGGCGCGCGGGGCCATGACCTCGCGGAAATATCCCAGCCCCTCGCTCAGGCGCGCATCGTCGCCCCACCAATTCGCCACCGGCGGTGAAAGCAGCCAACGGTGATAGGCGACGGGATCACGCCAGTAGCCCACGGCGATGAAGTTTCCATACCCCTGATTGTCGAGGTGGTAGGTCAGGTCGTAATGCCCGGGGCCATCGGCGAGGGCGAAGCTGGCGTCAATGTAGCGTATGGCCTGCAGGGCGGCGGCGCGTTGTTCTTCGCGAAATTGCACCCCGAGGTAAGCCATCACGACTTGCTTCACGTTTTCGTCAGCCCGTCCCACAAACATGGGGAAGGGTGGCTGGTATTCGTCGTGGACGCGACGCGACAAAGTCCGCGGACATTTCAGATGTTTATCGATTGCAGATTCCATGGGGGCTCCTTTATTCCCGTCTCAAACGGACGGTTCGCTGTTCTACAGGCCAGTGGATGTTGTTGTTTTGCGATCAGGACCACGCCATCGGCGTTGCAGCGCCAAGGTCCCGAGTTGCACCAGGTAACTGGCGAACTCTTCGGGTGCCATGTCCCAGCGCTGTAAAAACCAGGACGAATCGGACAGTCGCTGCTGTTCTCGTCGTTGCATGAGGCACCTCGTCATTGGTGTCGGGAGCGACACGGCATGGAGTGAAAATTATCGAGGGGAGATGGGATGTGCTTGGCTCGAATGGACAACCGTTTGGTTAAAAAGGACAGCCGTAAATGGCCAGCTCATCGATGCGCAGTGATGGTGCGGGGCTTGTGAAACAAGGGACGAAATGCTCGGGAAAGTTGCAGGGGAAGTGCTGGGGAGGCACTGTCTGCCAAGTGTGCGGAGGGCGATCTCGCGGCGCGGCTAAGCGCTGGGCGTGAGACTGAGCAGATGGCCTGATAATTGCTGAGCTCGCAAAAAACGTTACCACGCTTTTTTGTTGAACCGCCGCCGCGAGGTCCATGCAATGAGCCAGACATGTCAGTATTCAACGCTTGCCGTCACGGCGCCCCAACGGTTCGATTACTGGAAGGAGGTGGTGTGTCACCATTGCCTGGACGCAGACAGCAAACTGCTGGCGCAGAGCGATTTCGACGGGGCGCTGGAGGTGCATGGCATGGGGGCATTGGACATCTGCACGTTGTCCGCACCCTTGCATTATTGGGAGCGGACCGCCCAGCACCTGCGCAGCGACCCGAATGACGATTTATGGTTGGGCTTTACCCGCAGCGGGTATGGCGAACTGGAGCAGGCTGACCGGCGGACGAAGCTGGCAGCGGACGATCTGTTCCTTTATGACGCATCCCAGCCCTTCAGATTCAGCTTCGGTGGTACCGATAACCACCTTGTGCGCATTCCGCGGCAATTGCTCAGCCAGCGGCTGCCCGGCATAGCGGAGTGCACCGCCATGGTTCTGGATGATCGTCGCCCAGGGGTAATTCCGTTACGCGAAATGTTGCGCCAGGCCGCAAGCATGGCTTCAGGCTTCCAAAAACCAGGCCTGTCCAGTCGTTATTCCAGCACGTTGCTCGACCTCTTGGTGGTCAGCCTGGAACTCCAGGATTTGAAGCAGACGCATGACGAGCTGGACCTGTATGGCCGGATCATGAATTACATCCACCAGTATCTGACCGAGGCGGATCTTTCACTCGAGCGCATTGCTCAAGCTCACCATGTCTCCACGCGCACAGTGACGCGCGCTTTCGCCCGCCATCAGAAATCGCCGGTCGCGGAAATCTGGAAGGCACGGTTGTTCGCCAGCCGCGACGCGATCGAGCGTGGTCAAGTCCGTAGCATTTCCCAGGCGGCGCTGGATTTCGGCTTCTCGGACTTCTCTCATTTCAGCCACGCTTTTCGCAAGACCTTCGGCATTGCTCCCCATACTCTTCTGCGACGAGAGTGAAATGGACGGGCTTTAACGCTTCTCATGCGAAAGACATTCAGCTGCCTGATCACTTATAAGCTGAGCCAAAATTCGCACAGGCTCGGTGAAACTCTGTCGAGATCGATGTACCAGCCCGATATCCCGGTGAAAGGTGTGCTGTCCCAAATCGATCGCTCGTACACCTGCGGGCCATTCCTGATGGGGCTCTGTCTGTGGCACCAGCGCTATGCCTACACCTTTTTCCACCAGTTTGATGATGGCCTCCAGTTCATCCAGTTCGCAAACTTCCTGCAAGGTGAAATGCATCTGTCGCAGGAAACGATCAACCTGCCGGCCGCCGAAAGATGATCGGTCATAGCGAATGAATGGCTGGCTGGACAGCAGTTCCGACCAGTCATTTCCCTCCAGCTCGCGTGGCACGATCAGTCGGTAGGGCTCTCGCGCCAGCGTCGTCCAGCGCAGGTCACTTTGAAGAGAGAAGGGCGGTCGAATGATGACAGCCATGTCGATTTCGCCGGCGTCTACGAGGTTCACCATCTCCATTGAAAGCCCTGGAATGACACGTGTGCGACATTGCGGACACTGCTGGTGAAACTTCGCCAGCGCATCGGGCAAATAGGAACGTTGCACGGATGCGATCGCACCGATGTTGATGAGTATGTTGGTAGGTTGGCCCAGCGCAGTGGAACCCAGATCGTCGTATAGCCTGAGTAACTCCTGCGCCTGCAGAAGTATCTGGTGACCCATTTTGTTCAGATGGGCCGAACGTCCTTTCCTGTCGAAAATCTCAAAACCGAGTTCGGTTTCCAGGCGCTGAATCTGCGCGCTGACAGCGGCCTGGGTCAGGCCGATTTTGTTCCCGGCAGCAGCGAATGTGCCTTCCCGCGCCACCGCAATGAGTGTTTTCAGTTCTTTGATCATTCACAAATATTAATTGTGTTTCTGAGAAATATATATTGATTTTTATGTTTGGTTTTCCGTCCTAGGATGTTTTCCATCCCCGGCACCGGCTGAACCCAGAGAGCTGATGACGGTGGAAATGTTCGCCAACCAACAAAAAATATTTGGAGTTCTGATGAGCCTCTCGCCATTTCACCTCGCGATCCCTGTTTATGACCTGGCTGCGGCGCGCACCTTCTACGGTGAGGTCTTTGGTCTTGAAGAAGGGCGCTCCAGCACGCAATGGGTCGATTTCGATTTTTATGGTCACCAACTGGTGATCCACGAACATCCGAAAACAGCCTCACAAGAGAGCGTTCACAGCAACCCGGTCGACGGACACGATGTCCCGGTTCCGCACTTCGGCATCATTTTGGGGTGGGAACAATGGGAAGCGCTGGCCGAACGTCTGAAGTCGTTTGGTACCGAGTTTGTGATCGAACCGTACATTCGGTTTAAAGGCCAAGTAGGCGAGCAAGCCACCATGTTTCTCTTTGACCCGTGCGGCAACGCTCTTGAATTCAAGGCGTTCAAGGATATGAGCCAGCTCTTCGCTAAATAGGAACACGCATGGCACAACCCGTTTGTGCCATTCGATCTCAAGTGAGCTGGAAGCTCATGACTCTAGCAACTGCGAATAGACGCAGACCTTTCATTCCAACAAGAAGGCTAGACATGAAACGTATTCCCTTGGTGTGGCAAATCGTTGCCGGGCTATTGCTTGGCGTGCTTGCAGGTTGGTACTTCAATACGCATCCGCACTATCAGACATGGGTGAGTACGGAGATCCTCAAACCGCTCGGTGACATCTTTATCAAGATGATGAAGATGGTGGTTGTTCCGATCGTGTTCTGTTGCATGATTTTGGGGATCGCGGGCGGCGGTGACAGCAAATCGTTCGGCCGTATGGGGGTGAAGTCGCTCGGCTACTTCTTTGCGATTACCGCGCTGGCCATCGTCATAGGCCTGTGTTTTGCCAACCTCTTCGAACCAGGACGAGGAACCGATATTTCAGGCCTTTCGCATGGCGCTGCATCGATCACGCTTGAGCCGTCCAAAGGGGCGTTGGTGATTTTGCAGAACATCGTTCCAGACAACGTGATAGTGGCAATGTCAGAAGCGAAGTTGCTGTCGGTACTGTTCTTCGCTGTGCTGTTGGGGCTGGCGTTGAATGCTTTGCCCAAAGACAAAAGCGCGCCATTTATTGCGGTTGTTCAGAGCCTTTCCGATGCGATGTTCAAGGTGGTTTCCATTGTGATGGCCTACGCGCCGATAGGGGTGTTTGGCATGATCGGCGCGACCGTCGCGACGTTTGGTTTTGCCTCGCTGCTGCCGCTGCTCAAGTTGATTGGGGTGGTGTATCTGGCGCTGATGGTGTTCGCTTTGGTGGTACTGGGTGGCATTTGTTATTTGATTGGCGAAAACATCTTCAAGTTGATCCGCTACTTCCGTAATGAGTTGATTCTGGCGTTTTCCAGTGCCGCCTCAGCCGCCGTCATGCCGCAACTGATGACCAAACTGGAAAGCTACGGTGTACCGCGTCGGATCGTCAGTTTTGTGGTGCCGGTGGGGTATGCGTTCAATCTCGATGGCGCATCGATTTTTCTCGGTGTGGCGACCATTTTTGTGGCGCAACTCTATGGGATCGACCTGTCTCTGTCACAGCAGATTCTGTTGGTCGTGACGATGGTACTGACCTCGAAGGGCGCCGCAGGTGTGCCTGGGTTTGCAATCGTGATCTTGTCAGCCACCTTGGCCTCTGCCGGTCTTCCGTTGGAAGGTGTGGCATTGATCGCCGGCATTTTCAGGATTATCGACAGCGGCACCACCACGCTCAATGTACTGGGCAATGCGATTGCGCCGCTGGTTATCAGCAAGTGGGAGAAAGTCGCACTAGAGCCCTCACGAACGGGTTATACAGACGACCACCTGTGTGACCAGGTGCAACGCTGCCGGTAACAGTCGTGAACACGATGGCAGCTTTTGAAACAGCATTATCACCAGCAAACGCCTGCTGACAGAGGGGCGTATTTTTTTAACCTTCCACTAGACGACCGGTCTATTCAGTCGAGGATTTTATGAAGGCTAACACGTTTGATACCGATCTTTTTTCGCCCATGCAAATGGGCGCACTCCAATTGGCTAACCGAATTGTCATGGCACCTGTGACACGCAGCCGAATGGCCGAAGACGGCGTACCGAATGAAATGCACGCGACTTACTACGCCCAGCGCGCCAGTGCAGGCTTGATCATCGCCGAAGCGACCAATATTTCTCCCCAGGGGCGGGGTTACGCCATGACCCCGGGTATCTGGTCGGAGGCACAGGTAGCTGGCTGGAAAAGAGTCACTGACGCGGTGCACGCGGCGGGCGGCAAAATCGTCAGTCAGTTGTGGCACGTGGGGCGCTTTTCGAGTGTCGAGCTACAACCCAACGGAGAAGCGCCAGTAGCGCCTTCGGCGATCAAGGCCGAAGGCAGCACCTACACCGAGAAAGGCTTTGTCGAGGTGTCGATGCCTCGCGCACTGGAAACCTCGGAGATCCCTGGAATCATCGAGCAGTACAAACTGGCCGCAGAGAATGCCCGGCGAGCTGGTTTCGATGGTGTGGAAGTGCATTCCGCCAACAGCTATCTGCTTGACCAGTTCCTGCGCGATTCCACCAATCAACGCACTGACCCATATGGCGGCTCCATCGAGAACCGGGCTCGACTGACGCTGGAAGTCACCGCCGCCGTGATTTCGATCTGGGGGAGCGATCGGGTCGGTATTCGCCTCTCGCCAGTTACACCCGATGCCGGAAATACACCTCCCGACAGCAATGTCATGGCGACTTACGGTTACCTGATTCAGCAGCTCAATCAATTCAATCTGGCTTATCTGCATTTTGTCGAAGGCGCCACGGCGACCTCCCGCACGGTCCCGGAAGGCGTGGATCTGGACGCGCTGAGTGCGCAGTTCGAAGGGCCATTCATTGGCAATAACAACTACGACCTGCCGATGGCGCTAGAGCGTCGTGCGCAGGGGCGGATCGATGCGGTGGCGTTTGGTCGTTTGTTCATTGCCAACCCCGACCTCGTGGAGCGCTTGCGTCGCGGGATCGAGCTCACCATCGCGCCACGCGAGAGTTACTACGGCGGCGGTGCCAAGGGTTACATCGACTGGCCAACCGCGAACGCCTGAACGACGGCATTTATCGATAAGAGGTAATGAGCATGAATTATCTGCATAACAAAGTAGCGATCGTTACCGGCGCGTCTTCCGGCATCGGCGCCGCCACCACCCGCGCGCTTGTCGCCCAAGGCGTGCGCGTAGTGGCCGCTGCACTGGATGAACAGGGTCTGGAAAGCTTTGTCGCCGAGTTGCGGGCGGGCGGTAACGAAGTGGTCGCTTTTACCACCGACGTGACTCAGGCGCATCAGACCCAAGCGCTCGCGCAATTTGCGCATGATACCTACGGCGCCGTAGACATTCTGGTGAACAACGCCGGGCTGATGCTTTTTTCCAACTGGGTCGACCTGGCGGTACAGGACTGGGAAAAGATGATCGACGTGAATATCAAAGGCTACCTCAACACTACGGCGGCGGTGCTGCCTTTCATGCTGGAGCGCAAGTCCGGGCAGATTCTCAATATGGACTCTGTTGCCGGTCATCAGGTCGGACCGGCGGCGGGTGTTTACAGCGCAACAAAATTTTTCGTTCAGGCCATGACCGAGTCCATGCGCAAGGAGCTCGGTGTGCAGCACGGCATCCGCGTCAACACGGTCAGCCCGGGTGTCATCAATACCGGCTGGGCCGACAAGGTCAGTGATCCTGAAGGGCGCAAGGCTGCCCAAGCGCTCAACCGAATTGCCATCGCCCCCGACGACATCGCGGGAGCCGTGATTTACGCGCTCAACCAACCGGAAAACGTCACCGTCAACGACCTGATCATCTCGCCGACGCGCCAGGATTGGTGACTGTTTACCGAGCCTCGTCCGTAAACCTTCCTTGCTTTCTTCAGCCATTTACTAACTCAGGAATACCTCATGTCCACTTCAACTTATGTTCAGGAATACAACGCAATCGTCGACGTGCTCAGCCAGTACAACGAAGGTGGTGCCAAAGCTGACAGCGCCTTGATGAAGCCCGCCTTCAACCAGCAGGCCACCATGTTCGGGGTCGACGACGGCAAGCTCGTCGGCGGTGCGATCCAGAACCTGTACGACGTCATTGATAACGCGTTCCGCCCGTCTCCGGAAGCGCAAGCAGCGATCGTTCGTATCGACATCGTAGGCACGGCAGCCAGTGCCCGGGTCGATACGGACAATGTTTCAGGATTCCGTTTCACCGACTTCTTCAACCTGCTGAAGGTTGAAGGTCAGTGGACGATTGTCAGCAAGATCTACCACACCCACCCAAGCGCCTAAGCCGTTGAATGCAATTGGCGAGGTGCGTCGCGCCTCGCCCTTACTGGAAGGAGAGACACATGTCGAAGAACATCAAGGCAGTACCCACCGCTGAGTACAACGCTGTCATCGCCATTGCCAATCAGTATGTTGAAGGGCTGCGTGTGGGCAGTGCACAGAGCGTTGCGCAGGCGTTCCATAAAGACGCTGTGATGTACGGATTCACCAATGGTGAACTGCTGGGCGGCCCGATCAGGAATCTGTTTGATTTCGTAGAGAAGAACGGCGATGCCCCGAACATCATCACCCGACTCGACGTACTGGCGATCACGCCAACCACCGCCGTGGTTCGTGTCGATATGGAACAGGATGCAATCGGCGCTGATTACAACGATTACCTGACCCTGATCAAAATCGACGGGGCCTGGAAGGTCATTGCCAAGGTTTATCACCAATTCGCAGGTTGAGCGTCTTCCGGTCCTGTTGATCCATACCGGGACCGGATTTCATCCACCTCTGACGTGCGCAGAGGTCAGGTTCGAAAACAGTTGATTTTGAGGGTGTACACGATGTCGATGGTTGAGTTCTCCGCTGTCCTGGACAGCGACATAGCGCACGCCTGGAGCGTGTTGAAGAGGTTCGGTGAGATTGGTAAATGGCATCCCTCCATTTTGGAAAGCAGCATTGAGGGAAACCAGCCCGATGGATTGGTTGGCTGTATTCGCAAACTCATATTGATCGATGGTGCTGTGGTCAGAGAGCGTCTTTTGTCGGTCGATGATCGCAATACGACGCTGTCTTATCGCTTGGAGGAGGCGCCGTTACCGCTGGACAACTATGTAGCTACTGTTCAATTAGCCTCGCTGACTGGGCAGTCAAAGACGTTCATCCGCTGGTCTGCAAGCTTCGATCTGCAAGATCTCAATACTGCCGAACACTATGAGGCGCTCGTTAGAGGACTGATCGTGGACGGCCACAACAGTCTCCAGTCATTTCTCCAGCAATAAGCTGAGGAGGGCGGTGAAGTAGGGTGAGGGCAGGGCTATGCCATTGGAAATGACAATTCAGCCACTGTGGAATGCCGGGAATGCGGTTAGAGTGAACCTCCATAAATCCATCGTTATGTGAACAATGAATCGTCCGCTGTTTGTTTCTCTGGATGGGCCCAAAGGCACCGGCAAAACCACACTGTTGGAGGCCGTTACGAAAGTGCTGAGAGCCGGCAACAAGAAAGTCATCCGGCTTTGCGAGAGAAAAAGCGATCCTTTCCGGGGTGAAACCATGGCCCTGATCAACACGCTTGCCAGAAATCCTTCTCAGGATCTGGAATGGGCTGTGTGCCAGCGCCTGGCTGATAGTCGGCGCTGGATTTCCCGACACGTACTGACGCAGCAGCCGCTGGACAGCATCATCCTGATCGATCGCTGGTATCCGTCAGATGCCGCGTTTCGCCGATCTATCCCGTTTGCCGAGATTCTCCAGTTGAACCTGGATCGAGATGTGCGCGTGCCTGACCTGCATGTTGGCGTCGTCACCGACCCGGACATTTCATGGGCAAGGGCTGCAACGAGATCGCGAGGATTGGGCGGCACTGTGATTCAGAAGTACGCAGAGCATGTGGCATGTACGGAGATGTTCGAGCAAGCGGTCAAGGAGCACGGTTGGGTTCTGTGCCGTAATGAGGGAACAATCGAAGACGCTACGGTGCAGGTGGTTTCTGAGATATATAGAGTCCTTCGATGCGCCGTAGGCGAAGTTCGCTGCGCCAGCCTTGATGCGGTTGCGATAGCCGTAGATATAGATCGTTAGCAGGATCGAAGGGGGAATTTGTCGCCGTAGCGGTAGTTGGCTGATGCTTTGATTTGGGTATCTTTCATCGCGAGGCTTTCCGGATGGGCCATACAGACGGTTCGAGCGTCGATTGCCGGAGCCGGGGGATTGAGTTGGCTCAAAATGGGATTGGGGGATTGGTAGCTTGAAAGTACCTTTGGTAGAAGTTCTGTCCTGACACATTATTTAACAGAGTAGGTCGTTTCGCTGGGTGTTGCGTTTACAGTTCATGCCTCAAGTGCCCGGTTTTCCTAGGCTTGTGAGTCCAGTTCGTGGCCTACAATGAAAAAGCTATGTTGCACGTCTAAGTCCGCGCTCTGTTGCAAATAATTTGATACATGATTGAAAGAGACGCCAAAAAATGGAATTTCCAGGGTTAACAGGGCAATTGTTAATTGATCCAGAGCTTTGGAGTGCGACCCGATCAGGTGCACGGGCCGGTCGGGGTTTCCGATATCAGGACGCGGTAGCCGCTTGGCTCGCCTCAGTGGCGTGGAGTGGCGAAGCCACTTGGACGCGGCTCATTCCGGAAGGTGTCGACGACCTTACCTTGCACGGACCTGAACTTGAATTTAGAGCCCAGCTCAAGGCTAGGCATGATCCTCAGGGTGTCTTCTCCCAAGCCGAGACGGCAAAACATCTCGCCAAGAGTGCTAAGGATCTACCTCACGATTGGCTTGAATCCAATCGGGTGAGATTAGCGCTGGTGCTAGAGCGACCGCTTGAAGGTATTCAACCTACGGGTTGGATAGTCACGCTTGCCGAAAGTGACCAAGATCTGACGAAATTCGGAAGGTTTTTGGCAGAGGCCTTAGGGCAACCCGAGAACGGTGTGGTCGAGGCTTTACTAGCGCGCACCCACCTGGTGATCGAACCCAATCCGTTAGATCGTGGCTGCGCTGCTCTCACCAGTGCATCACTATCGCCTGCGGGTGTGCGGCTGGTGCTCCAACAACTTCGCGAACAGGCTGGGAAAGCATCTGACTCCAACTACTCAGCATCGAGCGAAAAACCAGAGACGTTGGACCGAAGCGACGTGCAGACGCGTATCGATGGAGTTCAAGGGATAATTGATCCTATCGGCTACGTTGCTTTGACAGATGGCCTCGCAGAGATTGCAAATTTCAGCGAACCTATGCCGGCTGGAGCCTTCTACCAAGGTGTCAACGTGGCACCAGGGCACGTCGGGGCCGGCCTTGTGTTTGCTCGGCCGGAGTTGATGGCGGACATTTTGACCGGTCTTGAGGCAAAGCGATTTACATTGGTCGCGGGCCCATCTGGTGCGGGAAAATCAGCACTTGCCTGGTTGTCGGCTCACCATACACGTCATGCCGTGCGTTGGTACCGCATTCGGGAGCTGCAGGTTTCCGATGTAGCAAAACTTGTTCAGCTCGCGAAACTACTCGAAGCGAGCCCTGAGCGCCCCGTCGGTTTCGTCGTTGATGATGTGGGCCGTCAGGAGACGGCAGGATGGGACGCGCTCGTTCGGGAAGTGGAGGCTCAGGCAGGTCTGCTTACGATTGGGACGGTGAGAGAAGAGGACATCTTTCTTCTCTCATCTGCAGCTCGCACGCCAACGATCCGCCCCAAGCTCGATGAGAGCCTGGCATACGGAATCTGGAAAGCCCTGCAAGCTTCCAGCCCAGTAGCGTTCAGTCACTGGCAAGAGCCTTTTGAGCTAAGTAATGGTCTGCTTCTCGAGTACACCCATCTGCTAACTGCAGGGGAGCGCCTTGAGGAGACGATTCGTGAGCAGGTGCGTCGTCGTCTTGCTGAAGACCGCGGCGATGAGCTGATGATTCTAAGGACCATTTCTTTTGCTGCGGCTCAAGGGGCAGCGATAGATCCAGTTCGACTTCGAATGCTTTCTGGAATGGATGAACCTCGCTTTGCAAAGCTGCTTCAGCGTCTGGTCGATGAGCATGCGGTGCGCGCCAAGCCTGATGGAGCGCTTACGGGGTTGCACGAGATTCGTTCGACATATCTGGACGGAGCCATCCGAGATCTTCTTGGTGAAGCTCGCAGTCGGGCAGTTACAGCGGCTGCTGAGACCCTTGCGAGCGATACGTTTGCGCCTTTCATCGTCAGAGTCTTGCGACAATGGCCTGAAGAGGAAGCAGCGATGTTGGGAGGTCTCGTTGCTCGACTAAAGTCAGAAGAAGGGCAGTGCTGGCCCCCTGTTCTTCATGGACTCGGTCTCGCAAGTGCGGATCGAGTTGCAGAAAAATGGCTGAAAATCTCTCGCTCAGCAGATATTGATGACCGCTTAAGCGGGTTCACTTTTATGTTTACTCTTGCGAGTGTGGATTTCGGCGATGAACCGATGTTTGCCAAACCGAAGATAGCGCACGCCTCCTTCTCGAAAGTTGATGTCGCCGATCTTCGTAAAATATTGATCGAGATGGCAAAAGACGCTTGGCCGACCCAACTAAGTGTTAGTGAGACAGCTGAGCTCGCGGCTACGCTGTTGCCAATTGCCGGTTGCAAATCACCGCCGTCTATCAGGTGTCTTCCAAGTGGTGACTTGTCTGAAGCGCCCCTGGAAGATCTTCTAACTCTTCTCATCACGCTAAGAGAAGTAGATTTAGATGCTGCGCGGACCGTAGTCGATATGTCCGGGGGTACAACCGCTCTTATTAGTCGTTTGTACAATGAGAGGCCTTGGGTAACTCGCCCTGAAATCGGAGAGTCCGACGGCATGCTCAGTGTGACTGGGTACGTCCGTTTCGTTCATCCAGAGGTTCAGCCAGATCTGAACGAGGAGGTCGTACGCCTTTGCACGGCCATGAGCGCTGTGATACCTGATGCCGAGCTCCTCATCGCAGACGCGATTTTCAGCGACGGCAGTCCCGTTGGATATGGTGAGCACTCTCAGAACTCCAAACGTATGCCGCGGCATGCAGTGATTGCTCCGGCACGTATTGCCTGGAATCAGGCTGAAATTCGAGCGATCAATCGTTTGGTTGCTGCGCCGACCGAAACCCAGCGAACAACGGACTTAGCCGTCGCTGTCAATGAGCTTGGAGTCAAGCTGAGGGAGGCGGGGGATTTCTACTGTCGGATGGAAACTCCGGGAGCGAAGTGGAAAATGCTTCTACAGATTCGGGACTGGCTCACCACGTTCATTCAACCTCCGAGTATCAATGAATCGCTCACTGGACCTCTATCGGTAGGTAACTTGAGTGAAAGTGACAAACTTCATGACTTTGTTACAGGTCTGCAGCGGCTGATGACTGAGCTCACTGACGGTGTTTCGGAAAAACCGAACCTTATGGCTGCCCGGACAGCTAGCCTGGTGCGCGACGCAGAGTTATTACACCGCCCAGAGTTATGGCGCATGACTAGCGAGCCTCCGCTGGAAATGTTGGTTCAAATAGCCGATACGCTTCGGCAGATACGCGCTGTACTTGCCGACGCTGCTATAAATCCGGAGCAACGCGGTCAGTCTGCAAGCCGTTTTCGTACCATGAGTCGTCGCCACTCAGTTCTACGTCGCGCTGCGGAAGATGCGTTCCAAAGGGCTGATTCATTGACATCCGCTCGCCGAGAACAGATACGGCTCGCTATGGCGGACAAGGGGTTGGACGTCGAAGTGTATTCGCGTAGTCAGCCTGAAAGCAGTGGTGCTCAATGGCCAGATGCTGAGTTTGCTGTTCTCTTGAAGGTTGAGACCCTTTTTGATTGGTTAACCACGGAGGAGTCTTTCTCCGCAGTGGCAGCAGCACTATCGCCTCAAGTAACCGTTAGCTACGGAGCGGTAATCAATGGACGCTTAGCTCCTATGGGCATGACTTTCATAGTTTCGTTATTTCCCGACGCTACCTTCGCTGACAAATGGAAAGATAGCGTACCGTATTCTCCGATAATCGATGAAGACTTAAGGCTCTACGATGAGGCTTTGGAGGCCATCGGAGCTATGTCGGCAGCTTGCGCAGAATCAGGGCGTGAGATGAACGCCAAAGAGCTTGAGTTTGTAACCATCATGATGGAACGATGCGGGCGCAGTATGGAGTGCATAGCGACGAAGTTAGAAGGTTCTGCAGATGATGTACTTATCGACGTAGCAGGTTCTCTCAGTCGTGTGTTCAGTCGTTTTCAAAACGAGCTAGAAAACGAAGTGGCTGAAACAGTGGCGTCCGATTTGTCCGCTAGCCTTCGTGGGACGATGTCAGATCTGATGTATGAGGTTCTAGGCATTCGTTTAGCGCTTATGGAACGTGCTGCGCTTCAATTAGGTAGCAGCGATGTTCAAAGCATTCGTTAGGGGGGGGTGAGCTCAGGCAGGGCTTTCATAACAGTTCCATCCAGACACATGGTTTAACATAATATACATTACACGTAACAAGATATTTCAGGGTTAGCCCGGTTGCACGCCAGATTTCAATCCAGAGTTTTACCCTGAGTCCTCTTTTCAAAACCTCAGCCTTGCCTGCAATTGGCGACCTTCAATCAGCATCCCGCGTCAGTTTTTCAATCAGCATCCGGTGCTGTGGAAATTGCGCAATCAGTTTGCGTCGATCACCCATCTCCATATCCGCAAAATCAAATCCCGGCGACACCGCTTCGCTGATCAATCCAAATCCATGTTCTCCCTCGAGCAGTCGCGAAGCTTTCCAGATTCCGCCAGGCACGTGCATTTGCAGATGCTGTCCCGCCAGAATGTCGTTGCCCATTACCAGCGTTTCCAGCGAGCCGTCAGCATGGATCATGCTGTACTCGATGGGATCGCCCAGATGGAAAAAATGCACAATGTCGGAATGATTGAAATGAAACTGGCCCACTGGTGATTGCTCGGTCAACAGGTAGTAAATCGATGTCATCAGGTACCGTGGGCCACCGACGGTATCGAGCATCTCTCTATGATCGGCCTGATAGGTTCTGCGAAAATAACCGCCTTCCACGTGAGATTGCAGATCCAGCGCCTGAATCAAGGCCTGTGCGTTTACTGTGCGTTGAGACATGGTCTGCTCCGGTGGATGGCGGCGTATTTTACGATAGCTCTACTAAACGGCTATTTAGTGTAGTTAACAGAAGATCACTGAATTTCGAAGATTTTACCCTCCTTTTAAGCGCGCACTTGTTTAACAAAGCAAATCAGAAATCCACCGTTGCTGATAGCAGATAAGTCCTCGGCGTCGAAAGCGTCAAACCGGGTTCGCTGTCATCTGATGCGCCCGCCGAACTCCAATAGCGTTTATCCAATACGTTCTCGACATTGGCGCGTACGGTGATGGTCTTGTCGTCCAGTTTAAAGGCGTAGCGCGTCCCCACGTCGAATCGCTCCCATGAGTCGATTTCCTTCTGGTTGGACTGATCCAGATACTGCGAACTCGAATAGATTCCACGGCCTGTCAGCGTCAGCCCCTGCATATTGGGTACATCCCACTCTGCGCCGAGATTGACGTTGTATTTGGGTGTCGCGGGCGCGCGGTTACCGTCAAAGGTTCCATTGGTGGTCTGGGTCAGTTCGCTGTCGATGTACATCACGCCGCCGAGCAATCGAAACCCTTTGAACGGCTCGCCGAACACACTCAACTCCACCCCGTCGTTCTGTCGTTTGCCGTTCGGGCCGAAGACTCGTGTCGAGGCGTTGGTTTCATAAGCAGGCTGTTTGATCCTGAACACAGACGCTGTAAGCGCATACGAACCCGCGTCATATTTGGCCCCGACTTCGACTTGTCGGCTGATAAAAGGCGGGAAGATTTCATCCTCGTTGATCGACGTCGATGGCGCAATTTTCCCTTGGCTGAGGCCTTCCATGTAGTTGGCGTAGAGCGAGAGCTTGTCCGTCGCCTTGAACAGAATGCCGCCGGATGGCGAGAGTTTTTCTTCGTCATAGGCTGTGTCACCCTTCACATCATCGCTCCAGTCGTCGACTTGAACCCTCTGCCAACGGGTGCCAAGGGTCAGCTGCAGGCGATCATCGAAGAACCCCAGCGTATCGGACAGTGCTACGCCGCTGAAGCGGTTTTCCGTGTAGACCTTGGCGTCGTAGCGTGTTGGCGTGCGCGGCTTTGCGGTTTCCACCGGGTCATACAGATTGCTGCGCCCCGCCGCATACCGCGCGCCACCATTTTCGAAATCCATGTAGAAGTAGCTGGCCGCCAGATTGACCTCGTGGCTGACTGAACCGGTATGGAACCAGTTGCGCACACCCGCCGTGGCAGTCCGGACATTTTCGTCACGGGTGAAGTCCCGCGGTTGAACGCTGAAGTCGCCGGCGTCGTTGGTCACCGACACCGCATGCCGAAGGAAATCGTGGTTACTGTTACGGGCGCCGACGCCGCCATACAACATGACCGAATCGCTGACGTCGAACTCGCCATTGAGCGTGCCAAACGTATCTTTGGTTCGCGCCTGGCTCCAGGGTTGCGCGTAGTTGTCGCGCACATCATCAGCATCCGGAACTTTCGCGTTTGCACCGACCTGCACACGTTCTTGCGGTGCATCGGTATCGCGCTCGGTGTGACCGATATCGGTGGAAAGCCGCAGGCGCTCACCGCGAAAATCCAGGCCCAGCACTGCCATGTCGCGATCGACGCTCTGGTGATCCCATTCAGTGTCACCCGATTGTTTGACGCCGTTGAAACGCAGGCCGAACTGGTTGTCCTCACCAAAGCGACGGCCGATGTCGACGGCGCCGCCGAGCTGATTGTTCGAGGCGTAACTGGCCGTCAGCGATGTATTCGGCTGATCGCCGGCGCGCTTGGGCACCACGTTGATCCCCCCTCCTACACTGCCCCGCGGCGAAATCCCGTTGATCAGTTGGCTCGGGCCCTTGAGGATGTCGACGCGCTCGGCCATTTCCATGTCAATCGTGTAAGTGGGCAGAACCCCGTAGAGCCCGTTGTAGGAAACATCACTGTTGAACAGGCTGAAACCGCGGATGGTGAATTGCTCATAACGGCCGCCTGCCGGGTTCGTCGCACGCACCGAAGGATCGTTGGCGATCAGATCGCCCAGAGTGCGGGCCTGCTGGTTTTTCACCGTTTCGCTGGTGTAGGTGGTCATGCTGAACGGGGTCTCCATGAAATCCCTGGAACCCAGCAGTCCTTGCGAACCACGGCGCGCCACCTGGCCACCGGCAAAAACCTCGGTATCCGTGCCACCCGTCGATCCAAGAATCGAAGTGGGTGCCAGTTCCAGACTGCCGCCGTCCGGCGCAGGAATGACTGTGTAAGCGCGGACGCCCGCCGGTTGCAGCTGTAGACCGGACCCCAGCAACAACCGGGTAAAGCCCTCCTCCACGCCAAACTCACCCGACAGACCATTGCTGTTGCGCCCGCTGACCAAGGCCGGATCTACCGACAGATTGACTCCGGCCAGTCCGGCAAAACGGGTCAGCGCCGCACCCAGGCTGCCGGCAGGCACCTGATAAGCGCGGCGGTCGGCGCTTTCCGCCCAACTGCTGGGGATCAACAGGGGGCTGGCACTCAGGCTCAACAAAAGGCTCAACTGCAACAACGGACGCAAACGACCTGGAAATACTGCAGGCATAGGAAAAAGCTCTCGATTTGGTTCACTTGCCTGGAATGACCAGCGAGGCGAAAAAAAGGGACAGGTCTCAGACTGTTTTTTTGGACTGGGACAATTTTCGCGGAACGAGAGAGACCCAAAAGCGCGTGCGTTTCTGCACGTCGATCGGCAGGCTGGCCGCCAACAGCGAGAGCACTTGATCGGTGTTATCCAGGCGAAAACTGCCGGTGATGCGCAGCGCCTCCAGCTCCGGATCCCAGCGCAGCACGCCAGGGCGGTAACGGCTCAATTCGCGCAGAAAATCCCCCAGCGGCTGGTTCTGCGCCATCAGTACACCGTCGCGCCAGCTCGGCATCGAGACATCAAACGCCCGGACAGCACCCGCGCCAGAAGCCTGCAGCCTGATCTGCTGGCCCTGATCGAGGATCAGCGCCGGCCCGTTTGACGGTTGCAACTGCACCGAGCCACTGACCACCGACACATTGCAGTCACGCTCATTGAGACGCACGCAAATCTCACTGTGACTGACGATGATTCGCCCGTACGGCAGATTGATGATCAGCGCTGAGTTGCCTGGTACATCAAGGGCCATCTCTCCCCGCACCAGTGTCAACTGACCGGCAGCAAGATCCACATTGACGGCGCTGTCGGTATTCAGCTGCAACGAACTGCCATCCGCGAGCCGCAATCGCTTGTGTTCACCCGTGCTGGTGTGCAAATCCGCGCGCCAGACATCCAGCGGCAGTTGCCGACTGATCAACCAGGCAGCCGGCACCAGTGCCGCGATACCAAGCGCGCGTTTCAGCACGGCCCGACGCGCTGCGTCCGGACGATCCAGCGTAGCCATGGCCAGCGCAGAAGGCAGAGCGGAAAACCGTTCGCGCAAGCGCTGGATTTTCTGCCACGCGTGTTCATGCCGGCTATCGCTGTTGCGCCAGACCTGCAATTGCGCATGATCGTCAGCGCCCGCTTCGCCGGACTCAATCAACGCCAGCCAGTGCGCGGCGGCGCGGGCGACTTCGCGGGCTTCATCGCTGGGGGCAACGCGCATCAAAGATCCACCAGCAGACAATGCTCGTAGGCCTGTGCCATGTAACGTTTGACGGTGCGCTCGGACACCTGCAGGCGCTCGGCGATTTCGCGGTATCCGAGGCCTTCAAGCTGACTCCACAAAAACGCCCGGCGCACTGCTCGCGGCAAACCATCAAGCAACTCATCCAGCGCTTGCAGGGTTTCCAGCAGCAGCCAACGCTGCTCGGGCGATGGCACGCACTCCTCCGGCAGTTGCGCGAGGGCTTCGAGGTAGGCTTTTTCCAGACTGCGGCGGGTGTAGAAGTTGCTCAGCAGACGTTTGCCCACGGTCAGCAGATAGGCGCGGGGCTCACGCATGTCGGCAATCGGTTGCGCGCTGCACAGCACGCGCATGAAGGTGTCCTGGCTCAGATCAGCCGCATCCCACGCGTTGCCCATGCGTCGACGCAGCCAGGTTTCCAGCCAGCCTCGGTGATCGCGGTACAGCGCGTGCAGGCTCTGCTCCGATGGCGTGGCGGCTTCAATCATCTCAAGAGACCCTGCGCGAAGTTAGATTCAAATGAGACTGATTCTATTTAACTTCGCTTGGGACACAAAGATCTTTTTGTCCGTGACGGCAATCTCTAGCGTTTCAGCGTCTCGCTCGGCAGCTCTTTGAACAGCGCACGATAACTGCTGGAAAACCGCCCCAGATGCCAGAACGACCAGCGCATCGCCACCTCAGCCACGGTGGTTTCCGTGGGCCGGCGCTTGAGCAATTCGCGGTGTGCACTGTTCAGCCGGCGCAGGCGCAACCAGTGACTCGGGGTCATCCCGGTGTAGGCCTTGAACGCCTGCTGTAATTGCCGCAACGGCACCCCTGCGACCTTCGACAGTTCGAGCAGATTGACGGTGTCTTCCGGCGAATCTGCCGCCCACTCCCCTACTCGCTTCATGATCATCCGTTCTTCGCTACGCCGCTGTAATCCGCCGCGATCAAGACGGGTGTGTGCGTTGTCGAGGATGAACAGGCAGTCTTCGAGTAACTGCTGAGTCAGTGAGTCTTTATCAAACGGATCAACAGCTTGCGACAACTTCGTGAGAGTTGAGCTTAACCAGCGACTGAACAAGGCGTTCTGCCCGCAGTTAAGCGGCGCCATGAACAATCCTTCGAGTCTCGCCACATCCAGACCGTGCTGACGGACGAATTCCGGGCCGAACACCACGGCGATTTCCTGGTAGTTCTCCGGGGTGATCCAGATGTTGCGGCTGTCTTCGTTGAGCAGATACAGCGTGTTGTCGCTGCGATCGAAACAGAAGGCCAAGGCCCCCGATGGCGCGCTGAACGTCTGCTCGACGCGAGTGTTCATCTGTTCTTCGTAGACCTGCACACCCTCCAGGTCCAGATAGCGAATCTGCCCGGCGAAATGCCCGGGAGACATCTGCTGGTAATGCTGGACCCAACCCGGCGTGGCGCGGATCTGTTCACTGATATCAGCGGTATTGAAAGCCTGAACCTGTAGCGGATTACACGTTGTCATGGGAGACCTTGCGCACTCTTTTGGTGCGCTTTGGTGCTGCTTAAAGTGGATAGATGGAACGGCAAGGCACGCCCAAGATAGTCGCCAACGCGCCACAGGGGAAGGGGCGGAAGATGAAACCCGCCCTCCCCGGCGTCTATAAAACCAATAACGAGGTCTCTATGAATGCCCCTTTCGATCAGCTGTTCACGTGGCTGAAAGATCACAAGATTACCGAAGTTGAATGTGTGGTCAGCGACCTGACCGGCATCGCCCGCGGCAAGATCGCACCGACCAACAAGTTCCTGCATGAGCGAGGCATGCGCCTGCCGGAAAGTGTGCTGCTGCAAACGGTAACCGGGGATTTTGTCGACGACGACATCTACTACGACCTGCTCGACCCGGCCGACATCGACATGGTCTGCAAACCGGTGAGCGACGCCGTGTATGTGATTCCATGGGCGATCGAGCCGACCGCCATCGTCATCCACGACACCTTCGACAAGTTCGGCAACCCGATCGAACTGTCGCCGCGCAACGTGCTGAAAAAAGTCCTGCAGCTGTACACCGACAAGGGCTGGAAGCCGATCGTGGCGCCGGAAATGGAGTTCTACCTGACCCAGCGCTGCGAAGACCCGGACCTGCCACTCAAGGCGCCGCTGGGGCGTTCGGGCCGTGCCGAAAGCGGTCGGCAATCGTTCTCGATCGATGCCGCCAACGAATTCGATCCGCTGTTCGAAGACGTCTACGACTGGTGCGAGCTGCAAGGCCTGGATCTGGACACGCTGATCCATGAAGACGGCCCGGCGCAGATGGAAATCAACTTCCGTCACGGCGACGCACTGGATCTGGCCGACCAGATCACCGTGTTCAAACGCACCCTGCGCGAAGCGGCGCTCAAGCACAACGTCACTGCCACGTTCATGGCCAAGCCGATTGGTGACGAACCCGGCAGCGCCATGCACCTGCACCAGAGCGTCGTGGAGATCGCCACCGGCAAGCCGATCTTCGCCAATGCCGACGGCACAATGAGCGAGCTGTTCCGCCATCACATCGGCGGCCTGCAGAAGTACATCCCGAAAGTGCTGCCGATGTTCGCGCCGAACGTGAACTCGTTCCGCCGCTTCCTGCCGGACACTTCGGCACCGGTCAACGTCGAGTGGGGCGAAGAAAACCGCACCGTCGGCCTGCGTGTGCCGACCTCCGGGCCGGAATCCATGCGCGTGGAAAACCGCCTGCCGGGCGCCGATGCCAACCCGTATCTGGCGATCGCCGCGAGCCTGCTGTGTGGCTACATCGGCATGGTCGAAGGCATCGAACCGAGTGCCGCCGTCGAAGGCCGTGCCTACGAACGCCGCAACCTGCGCCTGCCGATCACCATCGAAGACGCGCTGACGCAAATGGAAGAGTGCGACACCGTTGCGCGTTACCTGGGCAACAAATTCGTGCGCGGCTACGTCGCGGTCAAACGCGCCGAGCATGAAAACTTCAAGCGCGTGATCAGCTCCTGGGAGCGCGAGTTCCTGCTGCTGAGCGTCTGATCCATCCCACAAAGCCCCTTCACCTCTATGGGATGGGCTTTTGTGGGAGGGGGCTTGCTCCCGAAAGCGGTCTGTCAGTCACAGAAAATGTTGAATGTGCCGGCCTCTTCGGGAGCAAGCCCCCTCCCACAGGAATTAGCGAACCACCTGAAAAATCCAAAAAATTCGAAGAGGTGTCGATATGCGTCTATTGAAATCCATGGTTCCCGCCGCACTGGCGCTGCTGTGCAGCACCGCAGCCCTGGCCCAGCCACAGGTCAGCGTCTACAACTGGACCGACTACATCGGTGAAACCACCCTCGCCGACTTCCAGGCCAAGACCGGGATCAAGGTGATCTATGACGTGTTCGACTCCAACGAGACCCTGGAAGGCAAACTCCTCGCCGGTCGCACCGGCTACGACGTGGTGGTGCCGTCCAACCACTTTCTCGCCCGTCAGGTAAAAGCCGGCGCGTTCCTCAAACTGGATCGCGAGCAGCTACCGAACTGGAAAAATCTCGACCCGAAATTGCTCGAATTGCTCGAAAAGAACGACCCGGGCAACCAGCACTCGGTACCGTACCTGTGGGGCACCAACGGCATCGGCTACAACGTCGACAAGGTCAAGGCTGTGCTCGGCATCGATCACATCGATTCCTGGGCCGTGCTGTTCGAGCCGGAAAACCTGAAGAAACTCACCCAGTGTGGCGTGTCGATGATGGACTCGGCGGACGAAGTGTTCCCGGCGATCCTCAACTACATGGGCATGGACCCACGCAGCGAGAACCCGGAAGACTATAAAAAGGCCGAAGCGAAACTGCTGAGCATTCGCCCGTACATCACCTATTTCCACTCCTCGAAATACGTTTCCGATCTGGCCAATGGCGACATCTGCGTAGCCTTCGGCTACTCCGGCGACGTGTTCCAGGCGGCCAACCGCGCCAAGGAAGCCAAGAACGGGGTGAACATCGCTTATGCGATTCCGAAGGAAGGCGCCAACCTGTGGTTCGACCTGCTGGCGATCCCGGCCGACGCCAGCAACACCAAGGAAGCCCACGCCTTCATCAATTACCTGCTCGATCCGCAAGTGATTGCCAAGGTCAGCGCTTCGGTCGGTTACGCCAACCCGAACCCGGCCGCCAAGCAGTACATGGATCAGGCGCTGGTGAACAATCCCGAGGTCTACCCGTCCCAGGCAGTGCTGGAAAAGCTCTACATCTCCTCTACCCCGCCCCAGTCGATCATGCGTCTGATGACCCGGTCCTGGAGCAAAGTGAAGTCGAACAAATGAATCAGTACAGCAAAGAACACGCCCGCTCCTATTACGCGGCTTCGGCCCGGGCCAGCGCGCCTTGGCCGACACTCGACGGTGATCTCAGCGCCGATGTCTGCGTGATCGGCGGCGGCTTCACCGGGGTCAACACTGCCATCGAACTGGCCCAGCGCGGGCTGTCGGTGGTGTTGATCGAAGCCCGGCGTATCGGCTGGGGCGCCAGCGGGCGCAACGGCGGTCAGTTGATTCGCGGCATCGGTCACGAGGTCGAAGGCTTTGCCCGTTACGTCGGCAACGAAGGCGTACGGTATCTGCAACGCGCCGGCATCGATTCGGTGGAACTGGTGCGCCAGCGCATCACCGAGAACGCCATCGAGTGCGACCTGCGCTGGGGCTTCTGCGAGCTGGCCAACACTCCGGCGCAATTCGCAGCGTTCAAGGACGAACAGGTCAGCCTCGACGAACTCGGTTATCAACACCAGACCCGTCTGGTCGGCCCGGAGCTGATCCGTCGGCAAGTGGTCAACGCCGACATCTACACGGGTGGTCTGATCGACATGGGCTCCGGCCATCTGCACCCGCTGGATCTGGTGCAAGGCGAAGCGCGTCTGGCGGCGTCCCTCGGTGTGCGAATCTTCGAGCAAAGCCCGGTACTGCAGATCATTCATGGCGAAACCGTTGAAGTGCGCTGCGCCAGCGGCAGCGTCCGCGCCGGCAGTCTGGTGCTCGGTTGCAATGCGCATCTGGATGAACTCGAACAGCAACTCAGCGGCAAGGTCCTGCCCGCCGGCAGTTACATCATCGCCACCGAGCCGCTGTCCGAGGCGCGCGCCGCGCAATTGATCCCGCACAACCTCGCGTTGTGCGACCAGAAAGTCGGCCTCGATTACTACCGGCTTTCAGCGGATCGACGCCTGCTATTTGGCGGCGCCTGCCATTATTCCGGGCGCGATCCGGCGGACATCGCCGCCTACATGCGCCCGAAGATGCTCAAGGTCTTCCCGCAACTGGCGGACGTGCACATCGACTATCAATGGGGTGGCAAGATCGGCATCACCGCCAACCGTTTCCCGCAGGTCGGCCGGCTCAAGCAGCAGCCGAACGTGTTCTACGCTCAGGGTTACTCCGGGCACGGCCTCAACGTCACGCACTGGTGCGCCAAGCTGCTGGGCGAAGCGATTCACGCCGGCCACAGTCAGGGCATGGACGTATTCAGCGCGGTACCGCACATGACCTTCCCCGGCGGCCCGGCCTTGCGTTCGCCGCTGCTGGCACTGGGCATGTTCTGGTATCGCCTGCGTGAAATCCTCGGCTGAGGCATCCACCACGTAACCATCTCCTCGCTTATTTGCTCTATCGCCAAGCACTTCTATATTGATGAAGTGCTTTTGCGTTCCTGACGCTCAGCATCCACAAAACCGAGGAGGACATGGATGAAGTCGTCAGCCGCCGATGAGCCACGAGCACCGGGCCAAGCGCCGATCAAGACGCGTCGCTTCGGTATTTCACTGGTGTGGATCGTGCCGATCGTCGCGGTGTTGGTCGGTATTTCGCTGGTGGTGCACAACCTGATGCAGGAAGGCCCGACCATCGTCGTCAACTTCAAGACCGGCAGCGGCCTGACCGCCAACAAGACCGAGGTCAAATACCGCAATGTGGTGATCGGTCAGGTGACTGACGTCGAGTTGAGCGGCGATCAGAAGAGCGTCGACGCGACGATTAAACTGGCCAAGCAGGCCGAAACCTTTACCCGCGAAGACTCACACTTCTGGGTCGTGCGCCCGCGCATCGGCGCTGGTGGTGTGTCGGGCATCGACACCCTGCTCTCCGGCGACTACATCGGCGCCGACATCGGCCAGTCCGACAGCCGCGCCAAACACTTCAAGGGCCTGGAGAATCCGCCGCCGATCACCTACGGCGAACCGGGCAAGCGCTTCATGCTGCACGCGCCGGATCTCGGTTCGCTGGACATCGGTTCGCCGGTTTACTACCGCAAGATTCCGGTCGGCCAGGTCGTGACCTACACCCTCAATCCCGAGGGCAAGGGCGTGGACATCGAAGTGTTCATTCACTCGCCAAACGACGCGTTCGTCACCGAAAACACCCGGTTCTGGAACGCCAGCGGCATCGACATCAATGTCGGCGCCAACGGCTTTGCGGTGAAAACCGAATCGCTATCGACCATGCTGGTCGGCGGCATTGCCTTCCGCGCCCCGGACTACAGCCCCAACGACGTTGCCGCCGCCGACGACAAGGATTTCGAACTGTTCGCCGATCAGCAGACCGCCCTCGCCCCGCCCAACGGCAAGGCGCAATACATGGTGCTGCGTTTCGAGCAGTCCTTGCGCGGGCTCAAGGTCGATGCGCCGGTGGAATTTCTCGGCATGGAAATTGGCCGGGTGGTCGGCATCAATCTCGATTTCGACGCTAAAAAACGCAGCTTCCCGCTTAACGTCGGCATCGTCATTTACCCGCAGCGCCTCGGTCAGGCCTACAAGAAAATGCTCACCGAATTCAAGCATGACCCCGACGACGAAGCCGCCGGCATTCGTTTGCTCGGCACCTTCGTCGACAATGGTCTGCGCGCCCAGGCCCGCAGCGGCAACCTGCTGACCGGGCAGTTGTACATCGCGCTGGACTTCTTCCCGAAAGCCGAGAAAGTCGCGTTCGACGCGACGGCCCGGCCGGTGGTCTTGCCAACCGTGCCCGGCAGCCTCGAACAGTTGCAGGAAAAACTCGAAGCCGTGGTCGACAAGCTCAACAAACTGCCGGTCGAACGGATTGCCGGCAACCTCGACAGCAACCTCGTCGAGCTGCGCAAAGGCCTGACCCAGTTCAACGCGAAAACCCTGCCAAGCGTGCAGACCACCCTGGCCGACGTCAGCAAGACCTTGCAGTCCGCCAGCTCGACCCTGGCCGAAGATTCGCCACAGCGCGAGAAACTCACCGAGACCCTCGACGAACTCGGGCGCATGTCGCGTTCGCTGCGTGAGCTGTCGGATTATCTCGGTCGCCATCCGGAATCGCTGATTCGCGGTCGTCCCGACAACGCGGCGCCGCTGGATCTGAAAGGACCGCCGCGCAATTGAGCACAGGAGCTCCCCCATGGCTTTACCGCTGAAGATCACCGTGCTGGCTGCGTTCATGCTGCTTGGCGCCTGCCGCAGCGAGCCGATCAACTTTCACACCCTGACCCCGGTGCAACTGCCGGCGTCCCGCTCGGGCGCGCAGATTCCGATCGAGGGGATCAGCGTGCCGCCACAAGTCGACCGCCCGCAAATCGTCATCCGTCAGGGCAACAACGGCCTGGCGATTCTGGAAACCCAGTGGTGGGGGGCGAGTCTGGCGGATGAGCTGCGCAGTGCCTTGAACGATCAACTGAGCAATACCGGCAGTCGCGGCAACGTCTCGGTGCGCATCGATGTGCAGCGTTTCGACTCGATCCCCGGCCAGTACGGACTGATCGACGTCAAATGGCGCCTGCGTCCCAGCGGTGCGGCGGACAATGCTCTGCTGACCTGCCATTCAACCTTGCAAACTCCGTCCGGCCCGAGCATCGACGACCTGGTGGCCGCGCAACAGAACAACGTCAAACGCCTGGCTGCATTGATCAATCAAGCGGCAGGTAATTCTCGCGTCTGCCCGTCGGCCTCCTGAGTCGCCACCAGCGTGACGGTGAAACGGCAGCCGTTGGGTTCGCGAGTCACCAACTGAACCTGCCAGCGCTGATGGCTACAGATTCGCTGCACCAGCGACAACCCCAGCCCAAGGCCTTCACCGCGCTGTTCGTCACCGCGCACGAATGGCTGGAACATCGCATGACGTTTCTCTTCCGGAATACCGATGCCGCTGTCCTCGACCACAAAGCTGTCCTTGAGCAGGGTCAAGCGGACAAAGCCCTGATCGGTGTAGTGCCAGGCGTTGCGCAACAGATTGCCCATGACCGACTGCAGAAACGTCAGGTCATAGAACGTGCTGCCCGCCAGTTGCGGCTCGTAGATGAATTCCAGCCCCTTTTCACGAATCAGTCGCCCCCAGATTTCCACTTGGGCGTCGGCGATCGATTTGAGTGTGCAAGTGGATTCGGTGCCAAGCTCTTCCGGCTTGCGCGCCAGCATCAAGAAGGTTTCGACCAGTTGGCGCATTTCAGCGCTGGCCCGGGCAATGCGTTTGACCTGCTGAGTGGAACGCGGATCCAGCGAAGGGTTGGCCAGCAACAGCTCGCAGGAGCTGGCCAGAATCATCAACGGTGTGCGCAGTTCGTGGCTGACGTCGCTGGTGAAGAGCTTTTCCCGATTCAGGGTTTCGCGTAACCGGCCGAGTGTCTGGTCAAAAGACAGGGCCAACTCCCCTACTTCATCATCGGCGTAATCCGGATGCAGGGCCGGCGCCAGCGCGATCAACTGATCACGATGTCGCACCTGCCCCGCCAGGCGAATCACCGGCGCCATGACCTGCCGCGCCAGCAGCCTGCCGAGCGCGACGGCCAGCATGACGCTGAGGATGAACCCGACAATCACCACCACGAACAGCAAGTGCTCGCGCTGTTCGAAGCTTTCCTGATTGCGCAGCAGCACATATTTGCGGCCGCCGACTGCCTCGACCATCGCGTAGAAATCGTCACCGTTGAAGGTGATCTCCTGAAACCCCTGGGGCAGTGCTGCCAGTTGTGGCGTCAGCGCCATTGGGCCTGGACCGTTCTCGAAAAAAAACAGTTCGCTCTTTTCCGGCTCGTGACGCCATTGGTTGATGTCGTCCATCGCCAACAACCGGCGCAGTCCACCGCTGAGGGCGGTCATGGTCAGCTTGTGCTCTACGACATGCACCGTGGCCACAATGCCCAACGCGAAGACACCGGCCACCACCGCGCTCATCAAGGCGAACACAATCACAATCCGATTGGCGAGGCTTTGCTTGAGGTCCATCCGGTTCAATGACTCCAGTGCTGATGTCAGGGCTGCAAGGGGCGGCGCGACGACGTTGACCAATATTCGCAGCTTCGCCTTGCCCGGCGTTGTTGTTAAGTGTTTAAAACAAACAAAACGGGTATTTGAGTTTGTTTATCAAATAGCCGTTTTAGTTAACACACGCCGGACCTCGCAAATTTTTCACATGTTCTTCACTGCTCCGCCACGACTCTGAACGTAGTGTTCAGCAGCCATTCAAGTAGACCACCGTAAAGTAACTAACCTCCTGGAGCTTACGTTGCACTGTGCGTGTACTGAGTGGATCTCGGGAATGACAAGGGGCAACGTCGTGGTTGAATTAGTACACGTACAATCAGCGTCCAGGCGATGGGATCTGTCTCGTCCGCGCACCTGGGCAATCATTGCTGTCGGTTTGCTGTTGATTACACTGATTTGCGGCTTCGTCTGGATGCAACGTTCGCCCGCCAACCTGCGCTATGCGAGTGCGTCGGCTACCCTGGAATGGGTGAAGGCCTGGCAGGCCGGTGAGGTCGTCGCACTGGTGCGACATACCGAACGTTGCGACCGCTCGACCAATCCCTGTCTGGGGCCGGCAGACGGTATCACCCAGGCTGGCAGCATTGCTGCAGCCCAGGTAGGCCGTGGCTTTACGAAACTGGGCCTGGAAAAAACCCAGTTGTTCAGCAGCCCGTTGACGCGCACCCTGCAGACTGCGCATTACATGCTCGGCCACGATGCCGTGACGGCGGAATGGCTGGAAACCTGTGGCCCGACGATGCGCAATGAATTGGTGGCGCACAAGACCCCGGGACAGAACATGATTCTGGTAACCCACAGCGGCTGCATTGCCGACTTCGAACGGCAGACCGGCTACCCGCGCGCGGTCGCCGCCGAATATGGCAGCACTGTTTTGGCCCGGATAGATGCGCAAGGAAAACTTGAAGTAATTGGCCTCATGAATCCCGAAGGCTGGCAACGACTGGCCAAGTAATCATCAAACTTAGTCGAGAACAAACGGCTCGGCCAATGCTCTGGCACAGGGTATCGGCGTGTATGAAATTTGTAATAAGAAATGTTTTTTACTTTCCCGAACTGGAAAAAATTAATTTTAAAGCTTGTCTTCTCGAGGAGAACTTAACGCTGGAAGCAGACCCGTTCTCTGAGTGCAGGACACGCCCATCGGCCGTGCTCGCCTCTGCATTCATTCAACCCAGTGCCGCACCTGCAACGGAAATTGCCGGGCCGTCACTGAAACGCACACTTTGTACTGCACCAAGGTCCAGTCATGACGTCTGAGAACAAACCGCTGCACCATGCAGCGCTGAATTTGCCGCGCCTCCACCAGAGCTCCCTGATCGAGCGTTTTGCGATACCCGGTCTGGTGCTGGCATTCGTGGTGTTTTATCTGCTGCCGCTGATGACTCACGGTCTGTGGATTCCCGATGAAACCCGTTATGGGCAGATCAGCCAGGAAATGCTGCAGAGCGGCAACTGGGTGGCGCCGCACTTCATGGGCATTCGCTACTTTGAAAAACCGATCGCCGGCTACTGGATGATCGCTATCGGTCAGGCCATTTTCGGCGAGAACCTGTTCGGCGTGCGCATCGCCTCGGCACTCAGCTCCGGAGTTAGCGTGTGGCTGGCCTATCTGCTGGCCCGGCGCCTGTGGAACAACCCGCGAATCAGCGCCGCGTGCGCCCTCCTTTATATGAGCTTCGGCCTGATCGCAGGACAAGCCGGCTATGCCAACCTCGATCCGCAGTTCACCTTGTGGGTCAACCTGAGTCTGGGGGCGATCTGGTTTGCCATCGACAGCAACACCCCGCGCGCGCGGCTGGGCGGCTGGGCTTTGTTGGGATTTGCCTGCGGCATGGGCCTGATGACCAAAGGTTTCCTCGCCCTGATGCTGCCGGTGCTGATCGCCCTGCCCTACATGATCTGGCGACGGCGCTTCGGTGAACTGGTGCGTTATGGACTGGTTGCCGTAGCGGTGGCCGCGCTGGTCAGCGTGCCATGGGCACTGGCCGTGCATGCCCGTGAACCGGATTTCTGGCGGTTCTTCTTCTGGCACGAACACATCCGCCGCTTCGCCGCCGGTGAAGACGCACAGCACGCACGACCATGGTGGTTCTACCTGCCACTGCTGTTTGCCTCCACCTTGCCGTGGGCACTGCTGTTGCCTTCGACGCTGCTGCGTACCTGGCGGGAAAAGCGCGATCCGAAAATCGCCTTCCTCGCCTTGTGGTTCCTGCTGCCGCTGGCGTTTTTCAGCGCGAGCAGCGGCAAACTGCCGACTTACATCATGCCGTGCCTGCTGCCGTTGGCCTTGCTGATGGGCTACACGCTGATGGGCTGGCTTGAGCGCCAGAACGGCCGCGTCTTGCGCATCAACGGTGTGGTCAACGTAGTGCTGGCCATCGCCGCACTGATCGCGCTGATTTATCTGCAAGCGACCCGTGAAATTTACCAACACACCGAAATGTTCAGCCTGTCGCTGGGCTATATCGTGCTGCTCGGCTGGCTGATTGCCGGATCGCTGCAAGCCTTGCGCCCTCTGGCGCTGTGGGCAATGCCGGCGTTGGGCATCGGCCTGCTCGTCGCATTGCTGCCGGCCGCGATGCCGGCGACCATCGTCAACAGCAAGATGCCGGATCAGTTCATTGCCGAACATCAGCAGGAACTGAGCGAAACCAGCTCGTTGCTGAGTAACGACCTGGGCGCTGCGTCGGCACTGTCTTGGCGTTTGCGTCGCCCGCAAGTCGACCTGTTCAACACCGTTGGCGAGCTCAAATACGGCCTCGATGACCCGGCCATGGCCTCACGCAAGGTCAGCCTCGACGGCGTAAGTGAGTGGATGACCGAGGCGCGCAAAAAAGGCTCGGTGGGCGTGGTGATGCGCGTCAACAGCACCTCTGACGAGCAACAACTGGAGCTGCTGCCGATCGATGGTCAGCACTTCCGGCGCGGCAACCTGGAAATCTTTATCTTTGCCCAGAGCAAACCATGACCGCAGACAAAAAAGATCGGGGCGCGTTGCTGCTTCTGCTGGCCGCAACTGCCCTGCTGTTATTGCTCGGTCTGGGCAGTCGCGAGCTGTGGGGGCCGGAAACCCGCTGGGCCAACATCGCCTTGCAGATGCTGCAAAGCGGCGACTATTTCGATCCCTATCTCAAAGGCAGTCCTTATTACGACAAACCGCTGCTGTCGTACTGGCTGATCACCGCCACCTCGTGGTTCACCGGCGGACTGGGGCACTGGTCGTTGCGTCTGTCTTCGGTGATTTCCGCGTGGTTCAGCGTGTGGCTGGTGTATCTGCTTGGCGAGCAACTGTTTCGCAAAGGCACCGGGCTGATCGCCGGCTGGATGCTCGCGACCACCTTCTATTTCGTGTTCTGGGCGCGAGTCGCCACCGCCGACATTCTCACCGTCTGCGGCGTGCTGGCGGCCGTCTGGTGGTACTGGCGCGGCCCGGATGACACCCGCTTCTGGCGCTACGTGGTGTTCTTCGGCTTGCTGTCGCTGACCTCGCTGTTCAAAGGCCTGATCGGTTTCATCCTGCCGGGGCTGGTGCTGCTGCCGCACCTGCTCAGCGAACACCGCTGGAAACGCCACCTGAACCTGCGACTGTTCGGCGCGCTATTGATCGCCGGGGCGTTTTACATGGCGCCGTTCCTGTTGTCCCACCTCTACGGTGCGCCCAACTACGAACAAAGCGGCCTCGGCCTGGTACTGCGTGAAAACGTTGTGCGGTTTTTCCAGCCGTTCGATCAGTTCGGGCCGATTTACACCTACTTGATCTACCTGCCGGTTTACACCCTGCCCTGGGCACCGTGCTGGTTGATCGCCTTGTGGGTGGCCGCGCGCAACTGGAAGCACATCGAACCGGATACCCGCTGGCTGATTCAAGGGCTCGCGCTGCTGATGCTGTTCTTCACCGCCAGTGGCAGTCGCCGCAGCTATTACGTCTTGCCGCTGGTGCCCTTCGCGCAATTGCTGGGTGCCTGGTGGGTGACCCGGCGCATGGCCGCCCGAAACAGCGAAGGCCGTGGGCTGAAGCTCGGCTTCGCTGTCACCACTGTGTTGCTCGCTGCGGTACTGGGTGTGCTTTACCCATGGACCAACAGCGGCGGCGGTGTCATCCGCTTCGGCGAGCAGGTTCGCGAACAGGCCAGTCAGCAGGCACCATTGAATCAATGGCGCATGGTCATGATCGAGGTCGACAACAAAGTACCGATGTACCTGCAAACCGGTGGTGCACCGTTCTACTACGTGCCGGAAACGATCGAGGACTTCCCGCACAATGGCGACACAGCGACGCTGATCGCCTGGCTGGAAAGGACCAGCGGGGAACACTGGGATCCGCAACGCACGATTTTCGTGGCGCAATACCGTTCCGGTGACGCCGTGCCACTGGATGCGCTGAAGGCTGATCATCAGGTCATCACCACCACCCCGACCCGTGGCGAACAGGTATTCCACGGGCGTGCAGACCAGAGCGTGGCTTACATTCCCCACTCCTGAGCAATGACGTTAAGACAAAAGGAGAGAGTCGCGGTAAATTTGAATGGCAATGACAAGTATTAACGGCTTCTTTGACGTTTTTTTCTCATTTGCCACCCTACATTGCCGCGACTCGACACTTGCAAATCGTTCGCATTGTTTCCTGCGAGGGTTTGCTCATAACGTCTGAAAACAGGAGCTGCCCGAATGAATCCACGCTTTCCATCCTTCTTCAAGCGCGCATTGCTGGCCACTGCGTTGCTCGGCACCGGACAGGCTTTTGCCGCCGATTCGGTGGGTCTGGTGGTCTACAACGCGCAGCATGAAACGCTGACCAAGGCCTGGGTGGCCGGCTTCACCGAGGAAACCGGCATTCCGGTGACCATTCGCAACGGCGATGACACCGAGATGGGCAACCAGCTCGTGCAGGAAGGCGCCGCCTCGCCGGCAGACGTATTCCTCACCGAAAACTCGCCGGCGATGGTGCTGGTGGACAACGCCAAACTGTTCGCCCCGCTGGCGCCCGCTACCCTTGAGCAAGTCGATTCCGCCTACCGTCCGGCCCACGGCAATTGGGTCGGCATCGCCGCCCGCTCCACCGTGTTCGTCTACAACCCAAGCAAACTGACTGAAAAGGACTTGCCCAAATCCCTGTTCGACCTCGCCACCCCGGCCTGGAAAGGCCGTTGGGCCGCCTCCCCGGCTGGCGCGGACTTCCAGGCGATCGTCGCCGCCGTCCTGCAACAGAAAGGTGAAGCTGCCACGCTGGAATGGCTCAAGGGCATGAAGACCAACGCCACGATCTATCGCGGCAACAGTGCGGTGCTCAAAGCGGTGAACGCCGGACAGATCGACAGCGGCGTGATCTATCACTATTACAGCTTCGTTGATCAGTCCAAGACCGGCGAAAACAGCAAAAACACCAAGCTGTACTACTTCAAACATCAGGATCCGGGCGCGTTCGTCAGTACCTCCGGCGCCGGCGTGCTGGCCTCGAGCAAGCATCAGGATGAAGCGCAGAAGTTCGTCAAATACATCACCAGCAAGGAAGGTCAGGAAGTTCTCGAAACCGGCACCTCCTTCGAATACGCCGTGGGTAAAGACGCGCCGTCCAATCCGAAGCTGACTCCGCTGAAAACCCTCGACGCGCCGAAAGTCGATGCGTCGACCCTCGACAGCAAAAAAGCCGTCGAGCTGATGACCCAGGCCGGATTGCTCTAAGTGATGCCCGAAACCTTGCCTGCACCGGCCGTTGCGACGGCCGCCGCCAGCCTCATTCACCCGCCCCGCACGCTGGCCGGGCGTGGCAGTTCGTGGGTGGTGAGCTCGGCGGTGCTGGTGTCGTTGTTGTCCCTGCTGCCGATCGCGTTCGTGATCGGCGTGGCGTGGTACACCGGCTGGGCAACCATCGAAGCCCTGATCTTTCGCCCGCGGGTCGGCGAATTGCTGATCAACACCGTGCTGCTGGTGCTGATCACCCTGCCGCTGTGCATCCTGCTCGGAACCACCCTGGCCTGGCTGACCGAACGCAGCAACCTGCCCGGCCGACGCCTGTGGTCAGTGCTGGCGGTGGCTCCGCTGGCCGTGCCGGCGTTCGTCCACAGTTATGCGTGGGTCAGCCTGATTCCGTCGATCCACGGTCTGCCGGCCGGTGTGCTGGTGTCGGTGATCGCCTATTTCCCGTTTCTGTATTTGCCGATTGCCGCGACCTTGCGTCGTCTCGATCCGGCGATTGAAGACGTCGCGCAATCCTTGGGACTCAAGCCATGGGCGGTGTTCTTTCGGGTGGTGTTGCCCCAACTGCGCCTGGCAATCTGCGGTGGCGCGTTGTTGGTCGGTCTGCATTTGCTGGCCGAGTACGGCTTGTACGCGATGATCCGTTTCGACACCTTCACCACGGCGATCTTCGATCAGTTCAAATCGACGTTTAACGGCCCGGCGGCCAACATGCTCGCTGGCGTTCTGGCGCTGTGCTGTCTGGCGATGCTCACCGCCGAATCTGCCGCCCGTGGCAACGCCCGCTATGCGCGAGTCGGTTCCGGCAGCGCCCGGGACCAGCGCAGCGTGCAACTGGGGCGTGGCGCGACAACTCTGGCGTTACTGTTGCAAACCCTGACCTGCCTGCTGGCCCTCGGTGTGCCGTTGCTCACGCTGGGCCGCTGGCTGGTGGCCGGTGGTGTGCAGGTCTGGCAAGGTGACGAGTTGCTGCCGGCGCTGCTGCAAACCTTGTCTTACGGAGTGGCCGGCGCATTGCTGACCAGTGTCGCGGCGATTCCCATCGCGTGGCTGTCGATCCGCTCGCCGGGCAAACTGCAGCGCTTGCTGGAAGGCTGCAATTACATCACCAGTTCACTGCCCGGCATTGTCGTTGCTTTGGCGCTGGTCACCGTGACCATTCATTTCGCCCGGCCGATCTACCAGACCACCATCACGGTGCTCTTGGCCTATCTGCTGATGTTCCTGCCCCGGGCGCTGGTCAGCCTGCGCGCCGGTTTCGCACAGGCCCCGGTCGAGCTGGAAAACATCGCGCAAAGCCTTGGCCGCTCGCCGATACGCGCATTGTGGCTGATCACCGTACGCCTGGCGGCCCCCGGCGCGGCGGCAGGTGCGGCACTGGTGTTCCTGGCAATCACCAATGAACTGACCGCAACCCTGCTGCTCGCGCCCAACGGCACACGCACCCTCGCCACCGGTTTCTGGGCGATGACCAGCGAAATCGATTACGCCGCCGCCGCGCCCTACGCGTTCTTGATGATCCTGCTTTCACTGCCGCTGACGGCCATTCTCTATCACCAATCCAGGCGTACCGCTGGCCGATGAACGCTCTCGAACTGCTCAACCTCAGTAAAACCTTCGGCGCGCAGAAGGCGCTCGACGACGTCAGCCTCAACGTGCCGACCGGCAGCCGCACGGTGATCGTCGGCCCCTCCGGTTCCGGCAAGACCACGCTGTTGCGGATGATCGCCGGCTTCGAGTTTCCCGACAGCGGCAGCCTCACCCTCAACGGCCAGACGCTGGTCGACCGCAGCCACGCAGTGCCGGCCTATCAACGGCAGATCGGCTACGTCCCGCAGGACGGCGCGTTGTTCCCGCACATGACGGTGGCGGCGAACATCGGTTTCGGCCTGGCCCTGACCGGTGCGGCCCGCACCCAGCGCATCCTTGAGTTGATGGACAGCGTCGCCCTCGACGCCAACATGGCCAACCGTTGGCCCCACGAATTGTCCGGTGGCCAGCAACAGCGGGTCTCGCTGGCCCGCGCTCTGGCGCAGCAACCACGGCTGATGCTGCTCGACGAGCCGTTCTCCGCCCTCGACACCGGTTTGCGCAGAGCCATGCGCAAAATGGTCGCACGCCTGCTCGAAGACGCCGGCGTCACTACCATTCTGGTGACCCACGACCAGAGTGAAGCGTTGTCGTTTGCCGATCAATTGGCGGTGATGCGCAGCGGCCGGCTGGTGCAGTCCGGGCATCCGATGGATCTCTATCGCTATCCGGAGGATGAACAGACCGCGCACTTTCTCGGCGAAGCGGTGGTCCTGCCCGCGCGAATCGAGGCGGGTTGGGCGCATTGCGATCTGGGTCCGGTGGCAGTGAACAGCAACGGCTTCAGCGGCGCTGCACAGATCATGCTGCGTCCTGAACAATTGCAGATCGCCGAGGTGGCGTCTGACGGTCAAAGCTGCCCTGCGCTGGTCACCGACCGCGATTTTGCCGGCAACACCTGCACCCTGACCGTTGAACTGAGCTCATCCGCGACTCAGGATCCGCCCCGTTCGATTCTGGTGCGCAGCTCCGGCATGCACGCGCCGCCCGCCGGCAGCGCGGTGCAGCTGTCGGTACTCGGTGCGGCGCATGTGTTTGGCCTGAGCTGATCAGAGATCGAAGCGATCCACCGCCCGCCGCCGCTCGTTGTCATCGCGCACATCGTAGTTGGCGGTGGTCTGGATGTTGCTGTGATGCGCCAGTTTCTGCGCGATCGACAGGTCGTGCTCCTCGATCACCCGAGTGATGAACGAGCGACGAAAGTCGTGGGGCATGATCTTCACCCCGACCTGCGTGCCACGCTGACGGGCGATGTAGTAGATCGCGTGTTTGGTGATGCGCTCGCGGGTGATGTGGCTGCCACGGCGAATGCGGTTGAACAGGAAGGCATCGTCGCTCTCGCCTTCCTTGAGCTGTGAACGGCGTAGTTCGAGCCACGCGTCGAGCTTGCTGAACGCCCATGCCGGCGCGTACTTGATCAACTGCTTGTTGCCCTTGGCGGTGACGCACAGGCTGCGCTCGCTGAAATCAACCTGATTCAGATCCAGGTCCACCGATTCCGACTTGCGCATGCCGGTGCCGTACAGCAACGCGATGATTGCCGCATCACGCAGGCCCTGCGGGCGTGGGTCGGCGGCGCAGACTTCCATCAATTCGTGAATCAGCGTGCGCTTGAGATTGCGCCCCTGAGACAGCCGCGTGCCGGCGATGCCCTTGACCGAACGCATCTTCAACAGATGTTCCTGGCTGATCAGACTCATGCGCCAGGCCTCATTCATCACCCCGCGCACCGCATTCACATACAACGAAGAAGTGTTGGGCGCGTAGTTGTCTGCGCGTAATGCAGCGACCAGCGCTACAACATCTTCCGGTTGCAAGGCATGCCAGGGAATCTCTTCGACATTCATGTCTTCAAAGCCCAGGCGATCGGCCGCATCTTGCAGCACGTAACGCATGGTCAATTGGCTGGAAGGCGCCAAACGCGCGATGTACAGGCTCATCGGGTTGGTTTTTGGAGCGTCAGGGGTTGCAGCAACTAAATCAATCAAACGTTAAACCTTGAGTAAAAAATGTACAGCACTACAACAACTAACAAATGCAATGTACTTGAAGTAAAGAAGGTACTTGAGCGGCACTGTCCGACAAAAAACTGCGATGGACGGCAGAAGCCTGAACAGCGGCTGTATAAGTGACAGATAAACGATTCGCCAACCGGTTTTTCATGTTCCTTTCACAAAAACCGGCATAACCTTAATTCCCATAGGTTCGGTAGTGGCTATGCCCCAACCTGCCGGGCAAATCGTGAAAAGTCAATCAATCCCCGACGTCATGCTTTTTTTGCCAAGTTATTGATGCAGGAGCGCTTTTCTGTGTCTACGCTGAGGCTGGATCCAATAACCGCGTGAATCCATCCTTTATTTTTTTTGTAATGAGGTGCCCATGAGTCAGGCGTTTCTCCCCTTCTCCCGCCCAAGTATTGGCGATGAGGAAATTGCCGCTGTCGAGCAGGTGTTGCGCTCGGGCTGGATCACCACGGGGCCGAAAAACCAGGCACTCGAAGAGCAGTTTGCGCAGTATGTGGGTTGCAAGCACGCGGTGGCCCTGTCTTCGGCCACCGGCGGCATGCACATCACGCTGCTGGCCCTGGGCATCGGCCCGGGCGACGAAGTCATCACCCCGTCGCAGACCTGGGTCTCGACCGCCAACATGATCTCCCTGCTGGGCGCCAAACCGGTGTTTGTCGATGTCGACCGCGACACGCTGATGACCGACGCTGCGCGCATTGAAGCGGCCATCACTCCGCGAACCAAAGCAATCATTCCGGTGCACTACGCCGGCGCTGCATTCGATCTCGATCCGCTGTATGCCCTGGCCGACAAGCACGGCATCCCGGTCATCGAAGACGCCGCCCACGCCGCCGGCACCCGCTACAAGGGGCGCCACGTCGGTTCGCAAGGCACGGCGATCTTCTCGTTCCATGCGATCAAGAACATGACCTGTGCCGAAGGCGCGATGTTCGTCACCGACGACGAAGCCCTTGCCAGCCGCGTGCGCATGCTCAAATTCCACGGCCTGGGCGTTGACGCCTATGACCGTCTGACCGGTGGCCGCAAGCCGCAGGCGCAAGTGATGGAACCGGGTTTCAAGTACAACCTGGCCGACATCAACGCCGCGATTGCCCTGGTGCAGTTGCAACGTCTGGACGAAATCAACACTCGCCGCACCGAGCTGGCCACCAGCTACCTGCAAAAATTCGAAGGCCTGCCGGTGCAACCGCTGGCCCTGCCCGCCTATGCCCAGCAACACGCCTGGCACCTGTTCATCCTGCGCATCGACAGCGAGCGTTGCGGCATGGACCGCGAAGCGTTCATGAAGGCGTTGCAGGATCAGGGCATCGGCACCGGTATCCATTTCATCGCCACCCACCTGCACACCTGGTATCGCCAGCGTGACCCCGACCTCTACCTGCCCAACACCGAATGGAACTCGGCGCGGCTGTGCTCGATTCCGCTGTTCCCCGACATGACCGGTCAAGACCTTGACCGGGTGGTCGGTGCCATCGCTCAAATCATGGAAAAACGCCTGTGAAACCTTATCCAATCCGTAGCGTGTCGATCGTCATTCCGGTCTACAACGAACAGGAAAGCCTGCCCGAGCTGCTGCGTCGTACCGAGGCGGCCTGCCGCCAGTTGCACCACGATTTTGAAATCGTGCTGGTCGACGACGGCAGCCGCGACGAATCGGCGAACATGCTCGAAGAAGCCGCCGGGCGTGAAAACAGCCCGTTCGTGGCGGTCATCCTCAACCGCAACTATGGTCAGCACGCCGCGATCATGGCCGGTTTCGAACAGTGCAAGGGCGACGTGGTGATCACCCTCGACGCCGATCTGCAGAACCCGCCGGAAGAAATCCCACGGCTGGTGGCCGAGGCCGAAAAAGGTTACGACGTGGTCGGCACCGTGCGCGGCAATCGTCAGGATTCGGCGCTGCGCCGTTATCCGTCGAAGCTGATCAACCTTGCCGTGCAACGCTCCACCGGCGTCGCCATGAGCGACTACGGCTGCATGCTGCGCGCCTACCGCCGCACCATCATCGACGCGATGCTCGCCTGCCGCGAACGCAGCACGTTCATCCCGATCCTGGCCAACAGCTTCGCCCGTCACACCACCGAAATCGTCGTGGCCCACGCCGAGCGTGAACACGGCGACTCGAAATACAGCCCGATGCGCCTGATCAACCTGATGTTCGATCTGGTCACCTGCATGACCACCACCCCGCTGCGCTTGCTCAGCATCGTCGGCTTCGCCATGGCCGGCTTGGGCGTGCTGTTCGCGATTGCGTTGATTGTCTTGCGTCTGGCCTTCGGTGCCGGTTGGGCCGGTGACGGCATGTTCGTGCTGTTCGCCGTGCTGTTTGTGTTCACCGGTGGTCAGTTCATCGGCATGGGGCTGCTGGGTGAATACCTCGGCCGCATGTACAGCGATGTGCGCGCCCGTCCACGTTTCTTCATCGAAAAGGTGTTGCGCAGCCAGCCGGCCGCTCCGGCCCCTGCCGTCACCGTTGATGGTCTTTCTTCTACCGCTACTTCTTCCACTTCCGATCAGGTTCTCTCATGAGTGCAAAAACTGTTGTCTTCGCCTACCACGATATTGGCTGCGCCGGCATTGAAGCCCTGCTCAACAGCGGCTATGACATTGCAGCAGTGTTCACTCACGCCGATGATCCGAAAGAAAACGCGTTCTATGCCTCGGTTGCACAGCTGTGCGCCAACAAAGGCATCCCGGTCCACGCCCCGGAAGACGCCAACCACCCGCTGTGGATCGAGCGCATCGCCAAGCTGGATCCGGAGTACATTTTCTCCTTCTACTACCGCAATCTGCTGAGCGAACCACTGCTGGCCCTGGCCAAAAAAGGCGCGTTCAACCTGCACGGTTCGCTGCTGCCACGCTATCGCGGCCGCGCTCCGGCGAACTGGGTGCTGGTCAACGGCGAAACCGAAACCGGCGTGACCCTGCACCGCATGGTCAAGCGCGCTGATGCCGGCGCCATCGTTGCCCAGCAACGCGTTGCCATCGAGCGCAGCGACACCGGCCTGACCCTGCACGCCAAACTGCGCACTGCCGCCAGCGACCTGCTGCGCGACACCCTGCCGAACATGCTGCAAGGCCAGATCACTGAAACCCCGCAAGACGAATCGAAAGCCACCGTGTTCGGTCGCCGCACCCCGGCGGACGGCAAACTGGTCTGGGCCAAACCGGCTGAAGAACTGTTCAATCTGGTGCGCGCCGTCACCCGTCCTTACCCGGGCGCGTTCTGCGCCGTGGGCGAGCACAAACTGATTGTCTGGAGCGCCGAGGTCGTCAAGGGCAACGAAGGCCAGGCGCCAGGTCGCGTGATCAGCGTCGATCCGCTGCGCATTGCCTGCGGTCAGGACTCGCTGGTGATCAACGCCGGTCAGCGCAACGACAACGGCCTGTACCTCAGCGGCCCGCAACTGGCCAACGAACTGGGTCTGGTCGATGGCTCGCTGCTGCGCGGCGCCGAATCCGGTCGTGCGCCACGTCGTACTCGCGTACTGATCCTGGGCGTCAACGGTTTCATCGGTAACCACCTGTCCGAGCGCCTGCTGCGTGACGACCGCTACGAAGTCTACGGTCTGGACATCGGCTCCGACGCCATCGACCGTCTGCGCAGCCACCCGAACTTCCACTTCGTCGAAGGCGACATCAGCATTCACTCCGAGTGGATCGAGTACCACATCAAGAAGTGCGACGTGGTCCTGCCGCTGGTGGCCATCGCCACCCCGATCGAATACACCCGCAACCCACTGCGCGTATTCGAGCTGGACTTCGAAGAAAACCTGAAACTGGTTCGCTACTGCGTCAAGTACAACAAGCGCGTGATTTTCCCGTCGACTTCGGAAGTCTATGGCATGTGCCAGGACAAGAACTTCGACGAAGACAGCTCGAACCTGATCGTTGGCCCGATCAACAAGCAGCGCTGGATCTACTCGGTCTCCAAACAACTGCTGGACCGCGTGATCTGGGCTTACGGCGCCAAGGGCCTGAACTTCACCCTGTTCCGTCCGTTCAACTGGATGGGCCCGCGTCTGGACCGTCTGGATTCGGCCCGTATCGGCAGCTCCCGTGCGATCACCCAGTTGATCCTCAACCTGGTGGAAGGTACGCCGATCCGTCTGTTCGACGGTGGCGAGCAGAAGCGTTGCTTCACTGACATCGCTGACGGCGTTGAAGCCCTGGCGCGGATCATCGACAACGACAACGATGTCTGCAACGGCCAGATCATCAACATCGGCAACCCGGACAACGAAGCCAGCATCCGTCAGTTGGGCGAAGAGCTGCTGCGTCAGTTCGAAGCGCACCCGCTGCGTCACAACTTCCCTCCGTTCGCCGGTTTCCGCGACGTGGAAAGCAAGGCGTTCTACGGTGCCGGTTACCAGGACGTGGAACACCGCAAGCCAAGCATCGCCAACGCCAAGCGCCTGCTGAACTGGGAGCCGACCGTGGAAATGCGCGAGACCATCGGCAATACCCTGGACTTCTTCCTGCGTGAAGCCATGCTCGAAATCGCGGACAAGAAGTAATGCAGGCAGGTCTTCGTATCGATGTCGACACCTACCGTGGCACCCGTGAAGGTGTGCCACGACTGTTGGAGATGCTCGACGAGGCGCAGGTCAAGGCAACGTTTTTCTTCAGTGTCGGCCCGGACAACATGGGTCGGCATCTGTGGCGCCTGATCCGCCCGCAGTTCCTCTGGAAAATGCTGCGCTCCAACGCTGCCGGCCTCTACGGCTGGGACATTTTGCTGGCCGGCACTGCCTGGCCCGGCAAACCGATTGGCCGTGATCTCGGGCACCTGATGCGTCAGGCCCGGGACGCCGGTCACGAAGTCGGCCTGCACGCCTGGGATCACCATGGCTGGCAGGCCAACGCCGGGCGCTGGAGCGACGCGCAACTGATCGAACAGATCCGGCGCGGCGTCGACACCTTGAGCGACATCCTCGGCGAAAAGATCCAGTGTTCGGCCGCCGCCGGCTGGCGTGCGGACGAGCGCGTGATTGAGGCCAAACAGGCCTTCGGCTTTCGCTATAACAGCGATTGCCGCGGGCAGAGCCTGTTCCGTCCGCTGCTGGCGGACGGCTCGCTGGGAACTCCGCAGATTCCGGTGGACCTGCCGACCTTCGACGAAGTCGTCGGCCCGCACGTGGCGGCGAAGGACTTCAACGCCTTCATCCTCGACCGGTTCCAGGCGCAAGCACTCAACGTCTACACCATTCATGCCGAAGTAGAAGGGATTCTGATGGCTCAGGACTTTCGTCAATTGCTGGCCGATGCACGCCAGCGCAATATTGACTTCAAACCCTTGGGCGACTTATTGCCCGAGTTTTTCAACACCCTGCCCGTGGGCCGCGTGCAACGCGGTGTGCTCGAAGGCCGTGAAGGCTGGCTGGGAGTGCAAGGCGCATGACCAGACGCTGGGCACTGCCGCTGTTGGTCGGCCTTTGTCTGCTGGCCTATCTGTTGCCGTTGAGCACCCATGGCCTGTGGATCCCCGACGAAACCCGTTACGCACAGATCAGCCAGGACATGCTGCTCAGTGGCAACTGGGTGTCGCCGCATTTCATGGGGCTGCGGTATTTCGAGAAGCCTATTGCCGGCTACTGGATGATCGCCATCGGCCAGGAACTGTTCGGGCAGAACCTGTTCGGCGTGCGCTTCGCGTCGGCCCTCAGCACGGCTTTGAGTGTGCTGCTGGCCTACCTGGTCGCGCGCCGGTTGTGGAACGATCCGCGCAAGAGCTTCGTCTGCGCCCTGCTCTACATGAGTTTCACCGTCGTCGCCGGTCAGGCCGGGTACGCCAACCTCGATCCGCAGTTCACCTTTTGGGTCAACCTGAGTCTGGTGGCGCTGTGGTTTGCGCTTGACAGCAAAAGCACCGGGCACCGCCTGGGCGCCTGGGCGCTACTGGGGCTGGCCTGCGGCATGGGCTTCATGACCAAGGGCTTTCTCGCCTGGTTGCTGCCGGTACTGATCGCGTTGCCGTGGATGCTCTGGCAGAAACGCTGGCGTGAACTACTGGTGTTCGGTCCGGTGGCGATCGCCATCGCGATCATCGTCAGCTTGCCGTGGGCGCTGGCGGTGCACGCACAGGAACCGGATTACTGGCGGTTCTTCTTCTGGCACGAACACATCCGCCGCTTTGCCGGTGACGATGCGCAGCACGATGCACCGTGGTGGTTCTACCTGCCGCTGCTGGTGGCATTCAGTCTGCCGTGGGTTGGCCTGTTGCCGACCGCGTTCAAGCAAGCCTGGCAAACCCGGGCCCAGCCGAACATGGTCTTTCTGTTGTTGTGGTTGTGGCTGCCGCTGGGCTTTTTCAGCCTGAGCAACGGCAAGCTGCCGACCTACATTCTGCCGTGCCTGTTGCCGTTGGCACTGCTGCTGGGCAATGCGCTGGCTGATCGCTTGCGTCTGGAACAAGGTCGGGCGCTGGGGATCAACGGTCTGCTGAACCTGCTGCTGGGTGTGGTCACGCTGATCGCACTGGTTTACCTGCAATTGAACAAACCGGTGTACGACCACGAACTGCACAGCCTGGTGCTGGTGTTCATCGCCCTGATCGGCTGGATCATCGCCAACCTGGCGCAAGCGTTCCTGCCGCTGCAGTGCTGGGCGGCGCCGGCGCTGGGCAGTCTGTTGCTGGCGGGGATCCTGCCGGCGGCGTTGCCCAAGTCGGTGGTGGCCAACAAAACCCCGGATCAGTTCATCCGCCACCATGTCACCGAACTGTCCGGCGCCACACACCTGCTGAGCAATGATCTGGGCGCGGCGGCAGCGCTGGCCTGGCGCATGAAACAACCGGAGGTCGCGCTGTACAACACGGTCGGCGAACTCAAATACGGTCTGTCCTACCCGGAAGGCGCTGAACGCCGACTCACCAAGGACAACGTTCAACAATGGGTACGTGAAGCGCGCCGCAGCGGCTCGGTCGGCGTGCTGATGCGCGTCAAGGGTCAGGACGAGCTCGAAGAGCTGGACCTGCTGCCCAAGGACGGTACCCGTTATGAGTCGGGCAATCTGGTGATCATGGTGCTGCCCAAGGATCCGTCATGAGCTGGTTGCTGTTACTGACAGCGTGTCTGCTGACCTGCCTGGGGCAAGTCGCGCAGAAATTCGCCGTGGAGAGCTGGCGCGGCGTTGATTCGTCCTGGGCCGACAAACTGCGTTCGCCGTGGTTGTGGCTGGCGCTGTTTTCACTCGGCAGCGGGCTGCTGGTCTGGCTGCTGGTGCTGCAACGTCTTGAAGTGGGCATCGCTTACCCGATGCTCAGCCTCAACTTCGTGCTGATCACCCTGATTGCCCGCTTCGTCTTTCGCGAGCCCATCGACCGCCAGCATTGGCTGGGCGTGGCGCTGGTGATCGGCGGCGTGGTTTTGCTGGGGCAACAGTCATGAACCAAGCGCGTGGAATCGGTTTTGCTCTGGGCAGCGTAATGCTGGTCAGTGGCGCCCAACTGGGCATGCGCTGGAGCATGACGCGCCTGCCGCAACCGGAACAATGGCTGACGGCGCTGAGCACCGGCAGTGTCGATCTGTCGGCAATGGCCGTGGTGGTGGCGGCGATTTTCGCCTACGCCCTGTCGATGCTCTGCTGGCTCGCGGCCTTGCGCGATCTGCCGCTGGGCCGGGCTTATTCACTATTGAGCATCAGCTACGCGCTGGTGTACCTGCTGGCGGCCAGTCTGCCGTTGTTCAACGAATCGTTCAGTTTCACTAAATCGCTGGGCGTGGCACTGGTCATGCTCGGGGTCATCACTATTAACACTCGTCCGTCTCGTGCGCCCGAATTCAGGAGTGCTCCATGAAAATCACAGTATTTGGTAGCGGTTATGTCGGCCTGGTGCAGGCCGCCGTGTTGGCCGAAGTCGGTCACGACGTCGTGTGCATGGACATCGATCAGAAGAAAGTCGAACTGCTGCGCCAGGGTCACGTCAGCATCTTCGAACCGGGCCTGTCGAGCCTGGTGCGCGAAGGCCTGGACTCCGGCCGCCTGCATTTCACTTCCGATGAAAAACTCGCCGTACAGCACGGTCGCGTCGCGTTCATCGCCGTCGGTACACCGTCCAGCGAAGACGGCTCGGCTGACTTGAAATACGTGCTGTCGGTAGGTGACGCCGTGGCGCGCCACCGTGAGCAGCCGCTGATCCTGGTGGAAAAATCCACCGTACCGGTCGGCACCGGCGACACCCTGCGTGCGCACATTCAGGCCGCGCTGGACAAGACCGGTCGTGAGCTGCAGTTCGATATCGTCTCCAACCCGGAATTCCTCAAGGAAGGTTCGGCGGTGGCCGACTGCCGTCGTCCGGACCGCATCGTCATCGGCTGCGAAGGTGACGAAGTGCAAGATGTGATGCGCGACCTGTACTCGCCGTTCAACCGCAACCATGACCGCATCATGTTCATGGACCTGCGCAGCGCCGAGCTGACCAAATACGCCGCCAACTGCATGCTGGCGACCAAGATCAGCTTCATCAACCAGATTGCCGAACTGGCCGAACACCTGGGCGCCGACATCGAGTCGGTGCGTCAGGGCATCGGTGCCGACACGCGCATCGGTTACCACTTCATCTACCCGGGCTGCGGTTATGGTGGCTCGTGCTTCCCGAAAGACATGCGCGCGCTGATCCACAGCGCCGAGCAGGCACACTGCTCCAGTGACCTGCTGCAAGCGGTCGAGGCGATCAACGAGCGGCAGAAGCACAAGCTGTTCGACCGTATCAACGCGTTCTACAAGGGTGACCTGCGCGGCAAGACCTTTGCCCTGTGGGGCCTGGCGTTCAAGCCAAACACCGACGACATGCGCGACGCACCGAGCCGCGTGCTGCTCGACTCGCTGTTCGCTGCCGGCGCCAGCGTGCGCGCGTTCGACCCGGAAGCCATGCAGGAAACCCAGCATCTGTACCCGAACGAAGAAAAACTGATGCTGATGGGCACCCCGGAATCGGTGCTGGCGGGTTCCGATGCGCTGATCATCTGCACCGAATGGCAGCAGTTCAAGGCGCCGGACTTCGACCTGATCGAGCAACGCCTGAAAGCCCCGGTGATCTTCGACGGCCGCAACCTGTACGACGCCGAGCGTCTGGCACGCAACGGCTTCAAGTACTTCCCGATCGGCCGTGGCGACTCGCGCAAACTGCCGATGCCACTGCAGCAATGGCCTAACACTGCGGACGTAGCTTGATCACGTTGTCGCCTGTCATCCGCCGGCAGTCCCTGATCGCAGGGCTGCTGGCGCTGCTGTTGTTCATCGCCGGGGTTTACGGACAGGCTCCCATTGGCTTCGATTCACGGTTCGTACTGTTTGCCCAGGAAATGTTGCGACACGGGCCAACCGTTTTTCCGACCACCTACGGCCAACCGTACGCCGACTATTCGGCGCTCTCGACGCTGTTCATCTGGTTGTTGTCGTTGCCCTTTGGCGCGGTCAACACCCTGACGGCATGGCTGCCGAGCGCCATTGCCGGCGGTGTGATCGTGACGTTGATGTATCGCTTGCTGGCGGTGCATTCGCAGCGCTGGGCGCTGATCAGTATTGCGCTGCTGATGCTCACCAGCACCTTTGTCACCGAAGTGCGCGCGGTGTCGCAAGACCTGATGCTCGCCGCCGTGGCGCTGTCGGTGTTTTACCTCGGCTACGCACACGACCACTTCGGCTCGCGCCGGCGCTGGCCGCTGATCTTTGTCCTGTTGTTGCTGGGCTTCGGGATTCGCGGGCCTATCGGCCTGGTGGTACCGACCGGCATGCTCTGCAGTTACTACCTGCTCAACCGTGAGTGGAAACGCCTCTTCGTGTTCGGCGTGATCGCTTCTGTGTTACTCGCAGCGTGTGTCAGCCTGCTGTTGTGGCTGGCGAAACTCAGCGGTGGCGAAGCCTTCCTGCAAGACGTGATTCGTATGCAGTTCATGGGGCGCATGGACGGCAGTGAGGGCGTCAGTGGTTCGCTGTATTACTTCACCAGCTCCTTCGGCAATTACGCACTGGCGTATCCGCTGGCGATTCTGGCGTTGGCCGCGACCTGGCTGAGCAAACCGCATCAGCGCGGGCCAGCGTTGCGTCTGGTGCAATATTGCGCCGCCGCCGGGCTGATCGTCATGGTCGGTCTGTCGATTCCACAGGCGAAGAAGGCGCGTTACCTGCTGCCGATGTTGCCGATGGCGGCGATCATCGCGGCGTACCCGTTTCAGGTGCTGCACGGACGAGTGTTCCGCGTATTGCGTGGGGTGATTCAAGGCATTTGGCTGGTGACACCGGGGCTGTTGATGGTGGCCCTGCTGGTTGCCAAGCACCGTTTTCCCGAGCAGCTCGACGGCATCACCCTGGTGCTGGTCGTGCTCGGCGTTCTGCAATTGCTCGCGTTGTCGCGTCTGATGATCCCGCGCTGGCGGGCCGAAGTGTTGGCGCTGTGCTCGGTGTTAGCCTTGTGGACGGTGTATGCCGCGGTGTTCGAACCGGTGGAGCGACGTCTGTACGACACGCAGGCGTTCAGTCGTGCTGCCTTCGCGCAGGTGCAGCAGAACCCGGCCCCGCTGGTGCTGCACGGCATGGGCAAAGACGCCAAAGCGATCAAGTTCATGGTCAATGTCGAGCAGGATCTGCAACCGCAGTTCACCGAAACGGTACAGCAACTCGAAGCCCTCAAAGCCCCGGCCTGGTTGATGATGGACAGCAAGGACCTGCAATCGCTGCAAGGCACCTCGCTGGCCAGCCTGCAACCGGTGCTGACCGGGCGTTTCGACAAGAACGATTACGTGCTGTTGTATCTGAAGCCCTTGTAGGAACTGATTGAGGCTGCGATCTTTTGTGCTTTCAGGAAAAAGATCGCAGCCTGCGGCAGCTTCTACAGGGACTGTTTACCATGAGTTTTGTTGTACGCCGGGCGCGGCAGAATGATGCCGCCGCCCTCCCCGCCATCGAACGCTCGGCCGCCGAGCTGTTTCGCACAGATCCTACCCTCGCCTGGCTTGCCGACACCGACGTGGCCAGCGCCGCGCAACACCGCCAAGCCATCGACAATGCGTACGTCTGGATTGCAGAGAGCGCCACGGCACGACTTGCAGGATTCATTCGCGCGCGGGCAATCGCTAAGCAACTGCACATTGAAGAACTGTCCGTCAGCCAAGCGTTTCAGGGCCAGGGCGCGGGCCGTCAACTGGTGCTGGCCGCGATTGAACATGCCCGCCTTCAGCACATGCACGCCGTGACCCTGACCACGTTTCGCGACGTGCCGTGGAATGCGCCGTTTTATCAGCGGATGGGGTTTGTGGAAGTCGAACCCGGTGAGCACGAAGCGCATTTGCTCGATGCTCTGCAGAAAGAAATCGAGCATGGCTTTGCCGCCGAGCGACGCTGCGCAATGCACCTGCCCCTCGACTGAGAACACTGCAAATCCCCTCTGTGGGAGCGGGCTTGCTCGCGAAGGCAGTGTGTCTGCTAATAAATATGCTGAATGTGCCGGCCCCTTCGCGAGCAAGCCCGCTCCCACAGAGAGGAATTGCGGTGTGTCAGGTTGACCGCCGAGCGGGACCCGGTGAGGATGGCAAGGCTCACCCGCGCATTCTGAAATAAGGACATTGATCTCTTCGTGGCCACCTACTCCCGCCTGATCCGCCGACTGATGATCACCTCGCTGAGCATCGTCATCAGCCGTGCCCTGATCAGCCCGCTGTTGACCCTGTTCCTCAGCAACAAACTGGGTCTCAACCCGCAAGACGTCGGCCTGCTGTTGGGCATCGCCGTGTTCAGTGCCACGCTGTTGTCGCTGTACGGCGGCTACATCATCGATCGCCTCGACAAGCGCCAACTATTGATCCTGACCATGCTTTCCAGCGGTGTCGGCCTGATGCTGCTGACCTTCGCGCAGAATCTGTACCTGGTCACGCTGGTGCTGATCATCAGTGAAACGGCGTCGGCGCTGTTCCTGATCTGTTCCAAAGCGATGCTCAGTGAAAACCTGCCGGTCGGCCAGCGGGTCAAGGCGTTTTCGCTGAACTACACGCTGACCAATATTGGCTACGCCGTCGGCCCGATGATCGGCGTGGTGATTGCCGGGGTTCAGCCTTCAGCGCCATTTATCGTCGCCGGGCTGATTGCCGCTGGCAGCGTTTTCCTGTTGCTGGGCGTCTCTCGCGAGGTCAGCCCGCTGTCGCAGGCGAGCCAGCCGCAGAGCTTCCTGAAGACGCTGATCATTCTGAAAAACGACCGCACGATGATCCTGTTCACCCTCGGTTGCCTGCTCAGCACCCTGGTTCACGGGCGCTTCACCCTGTACCTGTCGCAGTATCTGCTGGTGACCCACACGCAGGAGCAGACCCTCGACACCATGGCCGCCCTGCTCGCCTGCAACGCGATCACGGTGATCCTGCTGCAATACCAGATCGGCCGCTTCCTCAAGCGTGAGCACCTGCGGTTCTGGATTGCCGGCGGCACCGCGTTGTTCATCGTCGGTCTGATCGGCTTCAGCCTGGCCGACAGTCTGGTCGGCTGGTGCGTGGCGATGTTCATCTTCACCCTCGGCGAGATGATCATCTATCCGGCGGATTTCCTCTTCGTCGACACCCTCGCGCCCGAAGAGCTGCGCGGCAGTTACTACGGTGCGCAGAACCTCGCGGCACTGGGCGGTGCGCTAAGTCCGGTGATGTGCGGGTTCCTGCTGATGCACACGCCGGCGCCGAGCATGTTCTACGCCTTGAGCGCTCTGGCGGCGTTGGGTGGGTACTTGTGTTTCGTCAGTGGACGCCGCGTGGCGACAACTCAAAAATAATGCACTGAAGCAGCATTTATATGAATTTGTCAGCATCGACTTTGCACGGCACACTGTGCGCGTTCCTCCCCCAATAGTTGGAACGCTTCGAGGACTTTCCGAAACGGACAAGTCCTTTTTTTTGCCCCGAATTTACTGCAAGGACCCGATTCACATGCTCGCTCGCTGGTTGCCCGCCGCCATCAACACCCGCCCCACCGAATGGAGCCGCGCCGCCATCGGCATGGCGCTGGGCACCTTGTTCAGCGTCTGGGCGTGCAGTCAGGTGTTCGGCATTGAGGTCGCGTATCACCTGATCGGGCCGTTGGGCGCTTCAGCGGTGTTGCTGTTTGCCGTCTCATCGGGCGCCCTCGCGCAACCCTGGTCGATCATCGGCGGCTACCTGTGCGCCAGCGTGGTCGCGCTGCTGGTGGCCCACGTCCTCGGCCGAACCCTCGGCAGCGCCTGCCTGGCGGCGGGCATGGCACTGATCCTGATGTGTTGGCTGCGTTGCCTGCATCCACCGGCCGGCGCCTTGGCGCTGACGCTGGTGCTGGCCGATCCGGCCACCATCGCCATGGACTGGAAAGCCATGGAACCGGTGATGCTCGCCGCCGCCTGCATGCTGCTCAGCGCGCTGGCCTACAACAACCTGACGCGCATCCGCTATCCGAAACGCCCGGCCGAGCCAGCGCCGCCGCAGGCTCCCGTCGACAGCCAATCAATTACCGCCGAGGACTTGAAACTGGCATTGGCCGACATGGAAGCGTTTATCGACGTCACTCCCGAAGACCTCGAACAACTGATCCACGCCAGCGAGCTGCACGCCAAACGCCGCAGCATCGGTGAAGTTTTCACCCGTTAAGCACCTGAATCTCTGTGGCGAGGGAGCTTGCTCCCGCTCGGCTGCGCAGCAGTCGTAAACTCGCCGTGTCGGGCCGCTTCGCAGCCCGGCGGGAGCAAGCTCCCTCGCCACAAAGGCAATCCTCAACCTGCTGCAAAAACGCAAACTCCCCCTGCACATATCCCGGTTGTACACGGCAAATTTGCACTGTTACGATCCGTCAACGCTCGCGCGCGAGCTTCTCGAATAAAGACAATAAAAGCAGGGAGTTAGTGATGACTGCTCAGGCTTCATCCCCGCGGACGCCGTCCATGGATGCCACGCCAGACGAAGTGCTGGCCGAGGTTCGCAATCACATCGGTCACCTGACCCTCAACCGCCCCGCCGGTCTCAACGCCATCACCCTCGACATGGTTCGTCAGTTGCAGCAGCAACTCGATGCCTGGGCGACTGACGCCAGCGTGCACGCCGTGGTGCTGCGCGGTGCCGGTGAGAAGGCGTTCTGCGCCGGTGGCGATATCCGTTCGCTGTACGACAGCTTCAAAAGCGGCGACACGCTGCACGAAGATTTCTTCGTCGAGGAATACGCCCTCGACCTGACGCTACATCATTACCGCAAACCGGTGCTGGCCTTGATGGACGGTTTTGTCCTCGGCGGCGGCATGGGCCTGGTGCAAGGCGCGGATCTGCGGGTGGTCACCGAAAAGAGCCGGCTGGCGATGCCGGAAGTGGCGATCGGTTATTTCCCCGATGTCGGCGGCAGCTATTTCCTCTCGCGGATTCCCGGTGAACTGGGGATCTATCTGGGCGTCAGCGGCGTGCAGATTCGTGCGGCCGATGCGTTGTACTGCGGGCTGGCGGACTGGTTTGTCGACAGCAGCAAACTGTCGAGCCTCGACGAACAACTCGATCACCTGGAGTGGCGCGACACGCCGCTCAAGGATCTGCAGGGCCTGCTGGCGAAAAACGGCGTGCAAACCCTGGCCGATGCGCCGCTGGAGAAACTGCGCGCGGCCATCGACCACTTCTTCGCCCTGCCGGACGTACCGAGCATTGTCGAGCAACTGCGCGCGGTCACCGTCGCCGACAGCCATGAGTGGGCGACCACCACCGCTGACCTGCTGCAGACCCGCTCGCCACTGGCGATGGCCGTGACCCTGGAAATGCTCCGTCGCGGCCGGCACCTGAGCCTGGAACACTGCTTCGCTCTCGAACTGCATCTGGATCGCCAGTGGTTCGAACGCGGCGACCTGATCGAGGGCGTGCGCGCCCTGCTGATCGACAAAGACAAGACCCCACGCTGGAACCCGCCGACCCTTGCTGCGCTGTACGCCGGGCATGTCGCGAGTTTCTTTCACGGTTTTACTGAGAGCGGGAGCTGAGCCATGCACGATCTCGAACTGACTGAAGAACAAGTGATGATCCGCGACATGGCCCGGGACTTCGCCCGTGGCGAAATCGCGCCGCATGCGCAAGCCTGGGAAAAGGCCGGCTGGATCGACGACGCACTGGTGGCGAAGATGGGCGAACTCGGTCTGCTCGGCATGGTGGTGCCCGAGGAATGGGGCGGCACTTACGTCGATTACGTGGCCTATGCGCTGGCGGTGGAAGAAATCTCTGCCGGCGATGGCGCGACCGGCGCGTTCATGAGCATCCACAACTCGGTGGGCTGCGGGCCGGTATTGAATTACGGCAGCGAAGAACAGAAAAAGACCTGGCTGGCGGATCTCGCCAGTGGCCAGACGATTGGCTGCTTCTGCCTCACCGAACCGCAGGCCGGCTCCGAAGCGCACAACCTGCGCACCCGCGCCGAACTGCGCGACGGCCAGTGGGTGATCAACGGCGCCAAACAATTCGTCAGCAATGGCAAACGGGCGAAACTGGCAATCGTGTTTGCGGTGACGGATCCGGATCTGGGCAAGAAAGGCATTTCCGCGTTCCTGGTGCCCACCGATACCCCGGGTTTCATCGTCGATCGCACTGAACACAAGATGGGCATACGCGCCTCCGACACCTGCGCGGTGACCCTGAACAACTGCAGCATTCCCGAGGCCAATCTGCTCGGCGAGCGCGGCAAGGGCCTGGCGATTGCGCTGTCCAACCTCGAAGGCGGCCGCATCGGCATTGCTGCGCAAGCCTTGGGCATCGCCCGGGCCGCGTTTGAGGCGGCGCTGGTGTATTCCAGCGATCGCATCCAGTTCGGCAAGCCGATCAACGAACACCAGAGCATCGCCAACCTGCTGGCCGACATGCACATGCAAATCAACGCGGCGCGCTTGATGATCCTGCACGCGGCGCGCCTGCGCACGGCGGGCAAACCGTGCCTGTCGGAGGCCTCACAGGCCAAACTGTTCGCCTCGGAAATGGCCGAAAAGGTCTGTTCCTCGGCGATTCAGATTCATGGCGGGTATGGGTATCTGGAAGACTATCCGGTCGAGAAGTACTACCGCGATGCGCGGATTACCCAGATCTACGAGGGGTCGAGCGAGATTCAGCGGATGGTGATTGCGCGGGAGCTGAAGAACTACCAGTTGTAACGCCAAAAGCTTCGCTAGCAAGCCCGCTCCCACATGGGATCTGCGTCGTACACAAATCCCATGTGGGAGCGGGCTTGCTCGCGAAGGCGTCAGTCAGCTCAGCGCATTATTTGCCCTGAAACTCCGGCGTCCGCTTGGCCACAAACGCCGCCATGCCTTCCTTCTGATCCTGCGTGGCAAACGCCGCATGGAACACCCGGCGCTCGAAGCGCACGCCCTCAGTCAGGTTGACCTCAAAGGCGCGGTTGACGCTTTCCTTGATCATCATCGCAATCGGTAGCGATTTACTGGCGATCACTGCGGCGACTTTCAGCGCCTCGTCGAGCAGTTCATCGCTCGGCACGATCCGCGCAACGATGCCGCAGCGTTCGGCTTCCACCGCATCGATCATCCGCCCGCTGAGGCACATTTCCATGGCCTTGGCTTTGCCCACGGCGCGGGTCAGGCGCTGGGTGCCGCCCATGCCCGGGAGCACGCCGAGGTTGATTTCCGGCTGACCGAATTTGGCGTTGTCACCGGCCAGGATGAAGTCGCACATCAGCGCCAGTTCGCAGCCGCCACCGAGGGCGAAACCGTTGACCGCAGCAATGATTGGCTTACGGCGGTTGGCCACACGGTCGCTGTCGCTGAACAGATCATCCATGTAGATCTGCGGATAGGTCAGTTCGGCCATTTCCTTGATGTCGGCGCCGGCGGCGAAGGCTTTCTTCGAACCGGTGATGACGATGCAACCGATGTTCGCATCCGCTTCCAGACCATCGAGGGCATGGTTCACTTCGCTGACCAGTTGCGCGTTCAAGGCGTTCAGCGCCTGTGGGCGGTTGAGGGTGATCAGGCCGACGCGGCCGTGGTTTTCCAGCAGAATCGTTTCGTAAGTCATGGGCAAGATTCCTTGTCAGAGATTGCGCGAAATAACCATGCGCTGAATGTCGCTGGTGCCTTCGTAAATCTGGCAGACGCGCACGTCGCGGTAGATGCGTTCCAGCGGGAAATCGTTGAGATAACCGTAACCGCCCAGCGTCTGCAACGCCATCGAGCAGACCTTCTCGGCCATTTCCGAGGCGAACAGTTTGGCCATCGATGCTTCGACCAGCGCCGGCTGACCGCTGTCGCGCAGGGCCGCGGCGTAATGCACCATCTGCCGGGCGACGGCGATCTGCGTGGCCATATCGGCGAGACGGAAGGCCACGGCCTGGTGCTCGATGATCGGCTTGCCGAAAGTGTCGCGCTCACGTGCATAGTCGCGGGCCGCTTCGAACGCAGCGCGGGCCATGCCCACCGCTTGCGAGGCGATGCCGACCCGCCCGCCTTCGAGGTTGGCCAGGGCGATCTTGTAGCCTTCGCCCTCTTCGCCCAAGCGATTGGCGACCGGCACTTTGACGTCTTCAAACAGAATCTGGCAGGTGTCCGACGCATGCTGGCCGAGCTTGTCTTCGACCCGCGCGACTTTGTAGCCCGGCGAATCGGTGGGCACGATGAACGCCGTGATTCCGCGTTTGCCGGCACTCGGATCGGTCACCGCAAACACGATCACGATCCCGGCGTTCTGCCCGGAAGTGATGAACTGTTTGCAGCCGTTGAGTACGTAGTGATCACCTTCCAGACGCGCGCGGGTTTTCAGGCTGCTGGCGTCGGAGCCGGCCTGCGGTTCGGTCAAGGCGAAGGCGCCGAGCATGGCGCCGCTGGCCAACGGTTTGAGGAAGCGTTCGCGCTGGTCGTCGTTGCCGAACTTGAGGATCGGCACGCAGCCCACCGAGTTGTGCACGCTCATGATGGTCGAGCAGGCGCCGTCGCCGGCGGCGATTTCTTCCAGGGCCATGGCGTACGCCAGATAGCCGGTGTCACAGCCGCCCCACTGCTCCGGCACAAGCATGCCGAAGAAGCCCAGTTCGGCCATCTCGCCAATGGCTTCCTTGGGGAAACGATGCTCGCGATCCCACTCGGCGGCGAACGGTTTCAGCCGTTCCTCGGCGAACTGCCGGGCCATGTCGCGGATCTGGGTTTGGTCTTCGTTGGGAATCATGGTGAATCCTTAAATTCAAGTCGACCCGCTTTCCCTTGTAGGAGTGAGCCTGCTCGCGATAGCGGTGGGTCATATAAATCAGTGTTGACTGACACGACGCCATCGCGAGCAGGCTCACTCCTACAAAGGGATTGCGTGAATCAATAAACGCATTCCACGGCCATCGCGGTGGCTTCACCGCCGCCGATACAGATCGCCGCGATCCCGCGTTTCAGGTTTTTCTGGCGCAGGGCCGAGAGCAAGGTCACCAGAATCCGCGCACCCGAAGCACCGATCGGATGGCCCAGCGCGCAGGCGCCGCCGTGCACGTTGAGCTTGTCGTGGGGAATTTCCAGCTGGGTCATCGCGGCCATCGCCACCACGGCGAACGCTTCGTTGATTTCGAACAGATCGACCTCGTTCAACGCCCAACCAGTCTTCTTCACCAGCTTTTTGATCGCGCCAATCGGTGCCACCGGGAACAGGCCCGGCGTGTCGGCAAATGCCGCGTGACCATGAATCACCGCCAGCGGTTTAAGCCCGAGTTTCTGCGCTTGCGACTGGCGCATCAGCACCAGCGCCGCCGCGCCGTCGGAGATCGAACTGGAGTTGGCCGCCGTCACCGTGCCGCCTTCGCGGAACGCCGGTTTCAGCGAGACGACTTTGTCCAGTTTGGCTTTCGGCGGCTGCTCGTCGTTGCTGATCAGCACCTGCTCTTTGCCGACGGTCACGGTCAGCGGCACGATCTCGGCCTTGAAGCTGCCGTCCTTGATCGCCTGTTGGGCCCGAGTGGTCGAAGCGATGGCAAACGCATCCTGGGCTTCGCGGCTGAAGTCGTTGGTTTCGGCGCAGTCTTCGGCGAAGGTGCCCATCAGACGGCCCTTGTCGTAGGCGTCTTCGAGACCGTCGAGGAACATCGAATCGAGCACTCGGCCATGGCCCATGCGGTAACCGGCGCGGGCACGGTCGAGCAGGTACGGCGAATTGGACATGCTTTCCATACCGCCGGCGATCACCACATCGGCGCTGCCAGCCAGCAGCATGTCGTGGGCGAGAATGGTGGTTTCCATGCCCGAGCCGCACATCTTGTTGACGGTGGTGCAGCGCGTCGATTTATCCAGCCCGGCGCCCAAAGCTGCCTGCCGCGCCGGCGCCTGACCGAGGCCGGCGGGCAATACGCAACCGAAAAGCACTTCATCGACCGCATCGCTGGCAACCCCGGCGCGTTCAACCGCCGCCTTGATCGCGGCGGCACCGAGTTGCGGCGCGGTGAGGCTTTTCAGTTCGCCCTGAAAACCGCCCATCGGGGTGCGGACAGCGCTGACGATAACAATCGGATCGTTGGCAATAGTCATGACAAATCCTCCTTACTTGGCGGCCATGCGCAAGGCGCCGTCGAGACGGATCACCTCACCGTTGAGCATGCTGTTTTCGATGATATGCCTAACCAGCGCGGCGTACTCGGCAGGTTTGCCAAGACGCGGCGGGAACGGCACGCCAGCGGCCAGCGACTCGCGCACTTCCGGGGTCATGCCGGCCATCATCGGCGTTTCGAAAATGCCCGGGGCGATGGTCATCACGCGGATGCCGAAACGCGCCAGTTCACGGGCGGCTGGCAGGGTCAGGCTGGCGATCGCGCCTTTTGAGGCGGAATACGCGGCCTGGCCGATCTGGCCGTCGAACGCTGCGACCGAGGCGGTGTTGATGATTACCCCGCGCTCGCCATCGGCATTGGCTTCGCTCTCGGCGATGGCCGCCGCGGCCAGACGCAACATGTTGAAGCTGCCGATCAGGTTGACGTTGATCACCTGGGCAAAACTCGACAGCGCATGCGGGCCGTTCTTGCCGAGGATCTTTTCGCCACGGACGATACCGGCGCAGTTGACCAGACCGTTGAGGCTGCCAAAGGCTTTCACCGTCGCCTGCACCGCAGCTTCGGCAGCGGCTTCGTTGCTGATGTCGGCCACCACGCTGTGCGCGCCAAGGCGCTGGGCCTGAGCGGCTACCGCTTCGGCGTTCATGTCCACCAGCATAACTTTGGCGCCGGCACTGACCAGCAATTCAGCGCTGGCCGCGCCCAGGCCGGAGGCGCCGCCGGTGACGATAAAAACCTTGTTCTCGATCTGCATGACTGACTTCCTGATTCAAGCTGAAACGTTATGCGCCGCGGCCTCTTGAGCCTTGGCGATTTCCTGGTTGCGCAAGATAAAGCGCTGCAATTTGCCGCTTGGGGTTTTCGGCAATTCGCTGACAAATTCGATTTCCCGCGGGTACGAATGCGCGGCCAAGCGTTTGCGCACGTGTTGCCGCAACTCTTCGGCCAGCGCCGGTTCGGCGCGGTATTGCGGGTTGAGCACGACGAAGGCCTTGACCAGTTCGGTGCGCTCCGGATCCGGCTTGCCGACCACGGCGGCTTCGACCACCGCCGGGTGCTCGATCAGCGCGCTCTCGACGTCGAATGGGCCGACGCGGTAGCCGGAAGTGGTGATCACGTCATCACTACGGCCGACGAAGCTGATGCTGCCGTCCGGGTTCCACTCCACGGTATCGCCGCTGAGGTAGTAATCGCCGACGAAGGCTTTGGTCGGCACGCCCTCGTAGCCGCCGAACCAGCACATCGGCGACTGGGTGCGGTCGATGGCGAGGATGCCCGGCTGGCCGACGCCGAGTTCGTTGTACTGCTCGTCGAGCACCACGATGCGATGGCCCGGCGAGGCGAAACCGGCGGCGCCGAGGTGGATCGGGTGCTGCAGACCGTGGTGGTTGCACAGGACCATGCCCAGTTCGGTCTGGCCGTAATGGTCGTGAATGACTACGCCGAGATTGTCGGCGAACCAGCGGATCACTTCCGGGTTGAGCGGCTCGCCGGCGCTGCTGACGATGCGCAGCTTGCCCTTGATCGATTTGGCGAACTCGTTGCCGCCGGCAATCAACAGACGATACGCGGTTGGCGAACCGGTGAGGTTGGTGATGGCGTATTTGTTGATCACCCGGCAGGTGCTTTCGAGAGTGAACGGGCCATCGTAAAAAGTGATCGGGTGCCCCATCGACATAGGGCCGGTGACGCCGAAATAGATGCCGTAGGCCCAGCCCGGATCGGCGACGTTCCAGAACGAATCTTCGGGACGCAGATCCACCGCGTCGCGGGTGTAGCTCTGGAACGCGACGATGGCCTTGAGCGGCACCGACAGTGCTTTCGACGGGCCGGTGGTGCCCGAGGTGAACATCAGCAGGAACGGGTCTTCGCCCGACAGTAATACCGGTTCGCAGACGCTGGAATGATTAGGCAGCTCGGCCCAGAAACTGAAATCGCCACGGACGATGCCCTGGCCCTTGGCGCCGCCGACGGTGACGATGGTCGGGCATTCGCTGACTTCAGCGAGTTTCGGCCGGTTGACCGCGTCGGTGACCACCACTTTGGCGCCGGAACTGTTCAGGCGATGTTCGATGGCCTTGGGGCCGAATGCGGTGAACAACGGCTGATACACCGCGCCAATGCGCCAGGTGGCGCACACGGTGATGAGCAACTCGATGTTGCGTGGCAGCAGACCGGCGACCTTGTCGCCCTTCTGCACGCCTTGTTCGAGAAGGAAATTGGCGAAACGCGCGGCTTGGTCTTGCAGCTCGCTGAAGGTGTACGTGGCACTCGCGCCGTCGCGGCCCTCCCAGAACAACGCAATGCGCCCCGGCAAGGCGTGGCGGTCGCAACATTCGACGCAGGCGTTGAGCGCCTCCAGCGTGCCGCTGAGCGCAGCGTCCACGGTGTGCTGATAGTTGAACTGTTCGGTGGCAGACAGGTAATCGCGCATTGCCAGAATCCCTCGGTGTTTTTATTAGGCTGGGAACCGTAAACAACACAGGGATAGTCGCGCTGCGGCGCTGAGGCGGCAATGGTCAAAGCTGTCAATCTGGCTGATTGGTTTGGCCAAGGTTCGAGAGATGTACAGGCTGGACTGACGCCTTCGGGAGCAAGCCCCCTCCCACAGGGAATTGCATTTCACAATGAGGGATCAGCCACAAAAGCAAGGGAGGCTGCAATCAAAGAAGGAATGCATTTCAAATGGAAGTCCACCTGAGCAATCCAGGCAGGCTGCAAATAACAGGAAAAATGCATTTCAAATGTGGGAGGGGGCTTGCTCCCGAAGAGGCCTGATCAGGCTACAAACAATCCGGATCAGACCGCTTCGTTGAGGATCAGGGTGCGGTAATGCCCAGGGTTCGACCCCGACCACTTGCGAAACGCCTTGTAGAACGAGCTCGCATCGGCAAACCCCAGCCGCGTGGCGATCTCGACGAAGCTGATCGACGGCTCCGCCAGCCAACTGATTGCCAGTTCCTTGCGCACGCTGTCCTTGAGCCCCTGATAGGTCTGCCCCTCCTCGGACAAACGTCGGCGCAGGGTCGAGGCGGACATGCACAGTTGTTGCGCCAGCGCCTCGGTCTCCGGCCACTGTTCGGCGGGTAGCTGCCGCAGGTCCTGTTTGATCCGGCTGGCGAGGCTTTCCGGGTCGCGGTATTTCACCAGAATGTTCGCCGGCGCATGGGCCAGAAAGCGTTTCAGTTCTTCGGCCGTACGCTTGATCGGCAGGTCGAGGCAGTCAGCAGCAAAGATCATCCGCGTGCGCGGACGGTCGAAGCGCAGGTTTTCCGAGAACATTACCCGGTAGTCGTCGCAGAAATCCGGCTCGGCGCAGCGCAATTCGATCGCCAGAATCGGAATCCGCCGCCCCGCCAGCCAACAGGCCACGCCGTGGACGATCATCCAGTAGGTGAAATAGGTAAACGCCCGACGCGGCTCAGGATCGTCTTCGAGCAGGACGATTTCCGCCAGGCTCTGCTGATGCGCCAATTGCGCGGGCATTTTTTCCAGCATCAAGGAGAGGAAATTCAGGCCCATGCCCAGGCCGGCGGCCAGCGTCGGTTGCGCCATGGCGCTGCGGCAAAGGAACTCAAGGCTGCCGGACTTTAGCCGACGCGGATCCATGCCGAAGAACTCGTCATCGCCGCGCCGGGCCAGCAAGCGCCAGAGTCTGGCGTATTGCGAGGCAGGCACCCGACCTTGCTCGCTGTGCAGCAGCGCCGGAGCAATCCCGACCTTGTTCAAGACTTCATCCGTGGCCACGCCCGGGGCACAACTTTGCTGCAGCGCTTCACGCACCAGTTGAACGGCGATGGTGTCTTTTTCCGACATGGAGCGAGGCAGACCTTGTTGTTTTCGAGTGAGTGGCATCTTAACGCAGGATGCGAATTCAGCACGAATCCCCTGTGGGAGCGGGCTTGCTCGCGAAGGCGATGTGTCAGCAACATCCTTATCGACTGACGCGCCGCCTTCGCGAGCAAGCCCGCTCCCACAGGGATTTGTGCGTGGCAAAAAACAGGTTGTTCAGCTTGCGTTCAGGTTTATGTCAATCATTGTCATGTGAGAATGGTTGTCATTATGTTACAACTTGTAACTTCTTCGAATGACTTAGTGGACACCGAATGCTCGTTCCCTTTCTGATCATGCTGCGCGAAGGCATTGAAGCCGCGCTGATCGTTGGCATCATCGCCAGCTACCTGCAACAGACCGGTCGTGGCCAGTGGATGCCGGCAGTGTGGATCGGCGTCTTCCTCGCCGCCGCTCTGGCGCTGCTAGTCGGCGGTGGTCTGGAGCTGGTCAGCGCCGAATTCCCACAGAAACAGCAGGAGTTGTTTGAAGGCATTGTCGGTCTGGTCGCGGTAGGCATTCTCAGCTCGATGGTGTTCTGGATGCGCAAGGTCGCGCGTTCGATCAAGCATTCGCTGCAGGCCTCGCTGGATCACGCTCTGACTTCGTCAAAGCATCAGGTAATCGCGCTGATCGCCATGGTGTTCTTCGCCGTGGCTCGCGAAGGCCTGGAAACCGTGTTCTTTCTGCTCGCGGTGTTCCAGCAGAGCGAAGGCCCGGGCGCGCCGATCGGTGCCCTGCTCGGCCTGGTGCTGGCGATTGTCGTCGGCTTCCTGATCTACAGCGGCAGCATGCGCCTGAACCTGTCGGCGTTCTTCAAGTGGACCGGGTTGTTCATTCTGGTGGTCGCCGCCGGGATCCTCGCCAATTCGGTGCAGGCGCTGCATGAAGCCGGCGTGTGGAATCACCTGCAAACCGTGCTGTTCGACTTCAGCGCGACGCTGCCGATGGACGGCCCGCTGGGTTCGGTGCTGGCCGGCATGTTCGGGTATCAGGATGCGCCGACCGTCAGCACTCTCGGTGCGTACCTGATTTATCTGGTGCTGGCGCTGGTGATGTTTTTCTACCCCGCCGCGCCGGCCTCCAGCGCTGACGCCGCCGGCAAATCGTCTTCCGTTTCCAGCCAATAAGGGCCTCCATGTCAAAGCCTAATACTCCTCAGGCCTCGCCTCCCCGCGCCTTGCGCTGGGCGGTGGCCGGTTCGGTGGTCGTGATGATTGCCGCCGGAGGCCTGTTCTACTACGCCTCGAAAATGGCCGCGGCCAAGCGTCAGCACAACCATGATGAAGTGGTGGTCAACATCAACGCGCACAGCTGCGATCCGAACGAGCTGACGGTTCCCGCCGGCCGCGCCAGTTTCCGCATCGTCAACCGTTCTGACCGGGCGGTGGAGTGGGAAATCCTCGACGGCGTGCTGGTGATCGAAGAGCGCGAAAACATCGCGCCGGGCCTGAGCCAGGTGATCAACGCCAACCTGCAACCCGGCGACTACGCGATCACTTGCGGTCTGCTGAGCAATCCGCGTGGCGTACTGCACGTGACGCCGACGGCAGCCTCCGATGCTGCCGCCAAGGCCAAGCCATCGATGGTCGCCTTCGTTGGGCCGCTGTCGGAGTTCCGCGTGTATCTGGCGACGCAAGGCAGCGCGCTGATCAAAGCCGTGACCGCGCTGAATCAGGCGATTGCCAGCGGCGACCTGGCCCAGGCACAAGCGCTGTACCTGCCGGCGCGTGCCGCTTACCAGCGTCTGGCGCCTGCCGCGCAACGGCTGGCCGAACTGGACAACAGCATCAATGCCCGCGCCGATTACTTCGAAAAACGCGAACAGGATCCGGCCTTCGTCGGCTTCCACCGCGTCGAATATGCACTGTTCCAGCAACGCAGCCTCGACGGCTTGAACCCGGTCGCCGAGCGCCTGCTGGCCGACGTCACCACGCTCAAGCAACAACTGCTGGCCCAATCGCTGCCACCGGAGCAACTGGTGAGCATCGTGGTGCGCAACCTCAACACCCTGGCCGACGTGCGCGCCGCCAGCGGTGAAGAGGAACGCTACAGCCACGCCGACCTCAACGGCTTCGCCAACAACCTGGAAACCGCGCACAAAGTCGTCGAGCTGCTGCGGCCGATGCTGACCAAGTCGGCGCCGGATCTGCTGCCGAAAATCGACGCGGCGCTGAGTGATTTCGACAGCGTACTGAACAGCTTCAAGGTCAAGGACGGCTACGCCACTTACGACATGGTCAGTGGCGAACAACGCAAACAGATCGCCGACAAGGCTCAGGCCCTGGCTGACGCTCTGGATGGCATCGATCCCGCCCTCGGCCTCTCCGGCCTGTAAGCAGAAGACGAATACCGATGAAAGAATTGCAAAACCTCGATCTGCAACGTCGCCGCCTGTTGATGGGTATGGGTGTCGCCGGTGTTGCGCTGGCCGGTTCGGCCCTGAGCTGCCCGGCCATGGCGGCGGCCCCGGCGCAAGTCACCGAAGCGCCGAGCAGCGACAAGACCGAAGACCGCCACGATTTCCACGGCGTGCACCAGACCGGGATCGTCACCCCGCGTCCGGCGTCCGGCATGTTCGTGTCCTTCGACGTGCTGGCTAGCGATCGCGAAGACCTGGAGCGGCTGTTCCGTACCCTCAACGAGCGCATCGCGTTCCTGATGAAGGGCGGCCCGGTGGCGCAGATCGACCCGAAACTGCCGCCGCCGGATTCCGGCATTCTCGGCCCGGTGGTGACCCCGGACAACCTGACCATCACCGTCTCGGTAGGCGAATCGCTGTTCGACGAGCGCTTCGGTCTGGCCGCCGCCAAACCGAAGCGCCTGCAACGCATGGTCGGCTTCCCCAACGATGCACTGGAGGCCGATTGCTGCCACGGCGATCTGAGCCTGCAATTCTGCTCGAACACCGCCGACACCAACATTCACGCCCTGCGCGACATCGTCAAGAACCTGCCGGACCTGCTGCTGGTGCGCTGGAAACAGGAAGGCAGCGTGCCGCCGCAAGCTCCGGCGAAACCGGGTGTGCCGGCGCAATCGGCGCGTAACTTTCTCGGTTTCCGCGACGGCTCGGCCAACCCCGATTCCAACGATGCCAAGGCCATGGACAAGATTGTCTGGGTGCAACCGGGCAGCGATGAGCCGGCCTGGGCGGCCCACGGCAGCTATCAAGCGGTGCGGATCATCCGCAACTTCGTCGAGCGCTGGGACCGTACGCCGTTGCAGGAACAGGAAAGCATCATCGGCAGGGTCAAGACCACGGGCGCACCGATGGGCGCCAACCATGAAACCGAAGTCCCGGATTACAGCAAAGACCCGGAAGGCAAACTGACCAAGCTCGACGCGCACATCCGCCTGGCCAACCCGCGCACCGCCGCGAGCCAGGCCAATCTGATCCTGCGCCGGCCGTTCAACTACTCCAACGGCGTGAACAAGAACGGCCAGCTCGACATGGGCCTGCTGTTCATCTGCTACCAGGCCGATCTGGAAAAAGGCTTCATCACCGTGCAGACCCGGCTCAACGGCGAGCCGCTTGAGGAATACCTCAAACCGGTCGGCGGCGGTTACTTCTTCACCCTTCCGGGTGTCACCGGCGACAAGGATTTCATCGGTCGCTCGCTGCTCAACGCCACCCAACCCAAAACAGCTGCCTAACCATAAAAAACCTCGGAGCCGCTCCATGAAAAAGTCGCCACTCGCATTACTGCTGACCCTCGGTTTGCTCAACACCCCGCTGTCGACGTTCGCCGCGACGGCGCCACTGGATCTGGTCGGCCCGGTGTCGGACTACAAGATCTACGTCACCGAGCAACTGGATGAACTGGGCAGCCACACTAAACAATTCACCGATGCGGTGAAGAAAGGTGACCTGGCCACCGCACAAAAACTCTACGCACCGACTCGCGTCTACTACGAGTCGATCGAGCCGATTGCCGAGCTGTTCAGTGACCTCGATGCGTCCATCGACTCGCGCGTCGACGACCACGAAAAAGGCGTGAAGGCTGAAGACTTCACCGGTTTTCACCGCATTGAATATTCGCTGTTCTCGGAGAAAACCACTGAAGGCCTGACCGCTCTGGCGGACAAGCTCGACAGCGATGTGAAAGACCTGCAAACCCGCGTCGCTGGCCTGACCTTCCCGCCGGAGAAAGTCGTCGGTGGTGCGGCTGCACTGCTGGAAGAGGTTGCCGCGACCAAGATCTCCGGTGAAGAAGACCGTTACAGTCACACTGACCTGTATGACTTCCAGGGCAACATCGACGGCGCGAAGAAAATCGTCGACCTGTTCCGTCCGCAGATCGAAAAACAGGACAAGGCGTTTGTTGCCAAAGTCGACAAGAACTTCGCCACTGTGGACAAGATCCTTGCCAAGTACAAGACCAAGGACGGTGGTTTCGAGACTTATGACAAGGTGAAGGACAACGATCGCAAGGCGCTGGTTGGCCCGGTCAATACCTTGGCGGAAGACCTGTCCACGTTGCGTGGCAAGCTGGGTCTGAACTGATTGATGTAGAGGCCTTAAGTGCCCCATCGCGAGCAGGCTCACTCCTACAGTTGGAATGCATTCCCCTGTAGGAGTGAGCCTGCTCGCGATAGCGGTTTTAACCGCACCGAATAATCTGAAAGTTTACAAAATCCGGTAGAGCAACCGCTCGATCCGCACCCGACTCACGCGCTTGAGAAACTTCGCCACCCCCGCCGGGTACTCCGGCAAGGTTTCCAGGTTCTGGAAGCTGGCAATCCGCGTGGTGTTGCGGAAGATCTCTTGCTGCTCCTTCGCCCGTGGCTCAAGCCACTCGCCTTGCGGATCATCGATCAACAGCGCGTTTTCCAGGTCGAGGCGGAACGCCCGTGGATTGAGGTTGTTGCCGGTCAGCAGCGTATAGCGCTGGTCGACCCACATGCCCTTGAGGTGATAGCTGTTGTCGCCGTCACGCCACAGATGCAGGTTCAACTGGCCGCTGTCGATGTTGCGCTGATGCCGCTTGGCAAAACGCCGCAGGCTGATTTCGTACAGATACGGCAGCGCCGCAATCACCTTGAACGGCTCGCTCGGCGGAATGTAGAAATCGTTGGCCGTCTTGTCGCCGACCACGATGTCGATCTTCACCCCACGGGCCAGCGCACGGTTGACCTCGCGGATGATCGGCAGCGGCAGGTTGAAGTACGGCGTGCAGATGGTCAGCTGCTGTTGCGCACTGGCGATCAGCTCGACAATCACCCGGTTCAACGGGTTGTTCTTGCCCACGCCCAGCAGCGGACTTACCGACAGGCCGGTATGCGCGGTGCTGCCGGCGCTGGTGTCGTACGCCGCATATTTGAGACGGCTGCGCAGGTCGCCAATGTCGTTGCGCAAGCTGCGGGTAGTCGGCAGGTTCGGCAGGTCGAGGCGATGCACAGCCTTGGATTCGATCAGGCCGTGCTTGACCAGGTGATGCATTGAATCCGCCAGTTCGCGGCTGTGCAGCACGTGGTAGCGGTCGAAACGGTACTTGTCGAACTTGTGCAGGTAGACGTTGTTCAGGCTCGCACCGCTGTAAACCACGTAATCGTCGATCACAAAGCCTTTCAGATGCAGGACGCCGAACAGTTCGCGGGTCTGCACCGGCACGCCGTAGACCGGCACTTCACTCTGATGAGTGCGGGTCATTTCCTGGTACCACGCCGAGTTGCCCGGCTGTTTGCCGGCACCGATCAACCCGCGCTGGGCGCGCAGCCAGTCAACCACCACGACGATCTCCAGCTCCGGGCGCTTGAGCTTGGCGGCATGCAAGGCATCGAGGATTTCCTGACCGGCCTCGTCGTGCTGCAGATACAGCGCAACGATGTAGATGCGCCGGGTCGCCTCAGCGATTTTCTCCAGCAGGCAACGACGGAACTCGGCGGCGCCGGACAGAATGGTCACGGCCTCGGCAGTCAGCGGAAAGCTGCGCAGTTTGGGCAGCAAAGAGCGTTTGAAAAGCAACGGCATAGGGCTCGCAATGGGTCGAATCCGAAGAACCCGAGAGCTTACACCATCAACCGGTTCGGGTCTTGTTACTGTCTGTAATGCCCCCTTCGCGAGCAGGCTCGCTCCCACAATGGATCGCATTTCAAATGTGGGAGCGAGCCTGCTCGCGAAAGCAATCTGAAAATCAATGCTTGACCAAGGAGAACGATCGTTCTACTGTTCGCCACATGAACGAAATCACTGACACCTCGACCCGCGACATCATTCTGGATGTCACCGAAAAGTTGATCTACAAAAGTGGCATCGCGGCCACCGGCATGGATCTTCTGGTGAAAACCGCCGGCGTCTCCAGAAAAAGCATCTACCGCTACTTCGCCAACAAGGAGGAGCTGACCGTAGCCGCCCTGCAACGCCGCGACGTGCGCTGGATGCATTGGTACAGAAGTGCTGTCGATCAGGCCGAAACCCCGGCCGACCGCCTGCTCAACCTGTTTACCGTGCTCAAAAGCTGGTTCGCCTCGGAAGGCTTCCGTGGCTGTGCTTTCATCAATACCAGTGGCGAGACCGGTGATCCCGAAGACCCGGTGCGCCAGGTCGCCAAAGACCACAAACAGAAGCTGCTCGACTACCTGTGCGAGCTGTGTACCGAACATGGCGTCGAAGATCCGCAACGTCTGGCCAGACAATTGCTGATCCTGATTGACGGCGCCATTACCGTAGCGCTTGTGATGGGTGATCACAGTGCCGCTGATAATGCGCAATGCATGGCGCGTAAGTTATTGGACCTGTAACGCCTTAAATAAGCCTCAACCGTTGTTTAATCGTTAATTAGATCGGGAGACTGAAAATGTCGACTGCTGCCCAAGTGCGTCCGCCTTTACCGCCGTTCAACCGTGAATCGGCTATCGAAAAAGTACGTCTGGCCGAAGATGGCTGGAACTCCCGCGATCCCGAGAAGGTTTCGCTGGCCTACACCCTCGACACAAAATGGCGCAACCGCGCCGAGTTCGCCAACAACCGCGAAGAAGCCAAGGCGTTCCTGACCCGCAAATGGGCCAAGGAACTCGATTACCGTTTGATCAAGGAACTCTGGGCGTATTCGGACACGCGGATTGCCGTGCGCTACGCCTATGAATGGCGCGACGATTCGGGCAACTGGTTTCGTTCCTACGGCAATGAAAACTGGGAGTTCGATGAGCACGGCCTGATGTTCCAGCGCTATGCCTGCATCAACGACATGCCGATCAAGGAAAGCGAGCGCAAGTTCCATTGGCCGCTGGGGCGGCGTCCGGATGATCATCCGGGGCTGTCGGAACTGGGTCTCTAGTTCACATAGATCGAAAATGTGGGAGCGGGCTTGCTCGCGAAAGCGGTTTGTCAGTTACATGAATATTGACTGACACGACGCCTTCGCGAGCAAGCCCGCTCCCACATTGGTTTTGTGGTGTTCAGGCTACTGCGGCAGTCCTTTCAGCCTCCAGTTCCCGCACCAACGGCAACACCCGCTTGCCGAAATACTCCACCTCCTCCTGAAAGTGCAGAAACCCCGCCAACACCAGATCCACCCCCACCGCTTTCAGCGCCACAATCCGCTCGGCAATCTGCTGTGGCGTGCCGATCAGGTTGGTCTTGAAGCCGTCGTTGTACTGCACCAGATCCTCGAACGTCGATTTCGCCCAGTTGCCCTCACCCTCCGGTGATGCCCTGCCCGCTTGCTTCGCTGCGTCACCAAAGGCGTTAACCGCTTCCGGGTCAGCCTGGTCGATGATCTGCGCCAGTACCGCGCGCGCTTCTTCTTCAGTGTCGCGAGCGATGACAAAGGCGTTGACGCCGATCTTCACCGAATGCTTGTTGGCCGCCGCTTTGGCCCGGATGTCATCGACCTGCGCCTTGATCCCTTCGACACTGTTGCCGTTGGTGAAATACCAGTCCGAAACTCGCGCCGCCATGTCTCGTGCCGCACGGGAACTGCCGCCCTGGAAGATTTCCGGGCGGCCCAGCGGTTTCGGTTTGAGGCTGTAATTGTCGAAGCGGTAGAAATCGCCGCGAAAGCTGAAGTTATCCTGGCTCCAGATCCCGCGCAGCGAGCGGATGAATTCTTCGGAACGCCGGTAGCGCTCGTCGTGTTCCAGCCAATGTTCGCCGATGGCCTGGAATTCGCCCTTGAACCAACCGCTGACGATGTTCACCGCAATCCGGCCGTTGGTGAGTTGATCGATGGTCGCCAGTTGCTTGGCCGCCAGCGCCGGTTGCCAAGGCCCCGGTAGAATCGCCGCGATCACCTTGAGTTTGCTGGTAGCGGCCAGCAGCGCATGACTGAACGCCACCGACTCATGCTGGAACTCGGCACCGTAACCGGCGGTAAAGCGGATCTGCGTCAGGGCGTACTCGAACCCCGCCGCTTCGGCGAGTTGCGCCAGTTTGCGGTTGTAGTCGATGCCCCAGTCGGTGCGCTGCTCGATCTTGCTGACCACCAGGCCACCACTGACGTTCGGCACCCAGTAGGCGAATTTCACGGCTTGCTTGCTCATTGGCGTGTCCTCGGGACATTGGGAAGGTCAATGGGACAGAGCAGCAAGCGTGCCAGCGTCCAGAGGGCCGGTTTTATTGGGCTTGAGGCTGATGGAGTTGCATTGTTGGAGGGTGATTTGTTGTCGAGGTGTTGGGTGGGCAACAGTTGGGTTTTGAGTTGAAAGGGCTGACCCCATCGCGAGCAGGCTCACTCCTACAGGGGGAACGCATTTCAAATGTAGGAGTGAGCCTGCTCGCGATGAAGCTTTACGGGTCGCCGCAACACCTGGAAATGAGTAACATGTCAGCCCTTCCCCGCAGCCCTTCTGCGCCCTGCCGAATAAGCCGATTCCATGCCTTTCGAACTCAGCGTTGACCTCACCACCCTGGCCGTTCTGGCCCTTGTCGCTTTCATTGCCGGTTTCATCGACGCCATTGCTGGCGGCGGCGGTCTGTTGACCACCCCGGCGCTGCTCACTGCCGGCCTGCCACCGCATCTGGTGCTAGGCACCAACAAACTCAGTTCGACTTTCGGCTCGGCCACCGCCAGTTTCACCTTCTACCGACGCAAACTGTTCCACCCCCGGCAGTGGATGCACGCGATCGTCGGCACCCTGGTCGGTGCGCTCACCGGTGCCATCGTCGCGCACTACCTGCCGGCGGAATGGCTGAACAAGATGCTGCCGGTGATCGTCTTCGCCTGTGGCCTGTATCTGTTGTTCGGCGGCACGCCCAAAGCGCCGCTGGACAGCGACGCGCCGATCAAGAAGAAATGGCAATCGACCCAAGGCTTCAGCCTCGGTTTCTACGACGGCGTGGCCGGCCCTGGCACGGGTGCGTTCTGGACGGTCAGCAGCCTGCTGCTCTACCCGATCGACCTGGTCAAGGCCAGCGGTGTGGCGCGCAGCATGAACTTCGTCAGCAACATCGCGGCGCTGTCGGTGTTCGTGTTTTCCGGGCAAGTGGACTGGATCATCGGCCTGAGCATGGGCCTGTCGGTGATGGTCGGCGCGTTCTTCGGGGCGCGCACCGCGATCAGCGGCGGCGCCAAGTTCATTCGTCCGGTGTTCATCACCGTGGTATTGGGTTTGACCGTGCGCCTAGCCTGGCAACACTGGTTCAGCGTGGCCTAAGCGGCGGGCCACGTAGACGTCGATCAGATAACGGGCAATCGATTTTGACGCCGGCAACGGCGGCAGATCGTGCACGTTGAACCATTGGGCGTCTTCAATCTCGTCTTCCTGGCAGATGATCTCGCCCCCGGCATATTCGGCATGGAAACCGAGCATCATCGAATGCGGGAACGGCCAGCACTGGCTGCCCATGTACTGGATGTTCTTCACTTCGATGCTGACTTCCTCGCGTACTTCGCGAATCAGGCAATCCTCCGCCGACTCGCCCGGCTCGGCGAACCCGGCCAGCGTGCTGTAGACCCCGGTGACGAAACGCGGTGAGCGCGCCAGCAGGATCTCGTCGCCGCGGGTGATCAGCACGATCATGCTCGGCGAAATGCGCGGATAACTGCGCAAGTCGCACGGCCGGCAATACATCGCTCGCTCGCGCGGCACCTGCGTCATCGCCTGCCCACAGTTGCCGCAAAAGCGATGTTCACGCGCCCAGGTGCCGATCTGCGCGGCATAGCCCAGCACTTTGTAGATCGTGTGATCGCCATCGAGCATGAACGCCCGCAGGCCTTTCCAGTTGCAGCCCGGCACCTCGCTGGAACTGCGCAGCTCCAGCAGATACACCGGCTCGCCATCGAGGTGGCCGATGCCGTGTTCAGTGAGGACCGACAAGTCCTGGCGCTTGAGCCATTCCCGCGGGAACAGTGCGCCGTTGTCATCGAACAGAAAGCCTTCGGGACTGCGCGCCACGGCCCAGCCGCCGGGTTGATCGGTGTCCAGTACTGCAGTGGTCCAGCGAGCTGTCATGGTTTCTCAATCCAGAAATTCGGGTTTCTGTTTACTCATATGGGCGGCCATGGCCACGCGCAAGTCGGTGGATTGCAACATGGCGGCGTTCCAGGTGGCAACGTATTCGAGGCCGTCGTCGATGCGATGATCGCGCATGTAGCTGATCATTTCCTTGGTGCCGGTGACCGCAATTGGCGATTTGCTGGCGATGTCACGGGCAATGTCCATGACGCCGTCGAGCAGCAGCTCTTTGTCGCCATACACGCGATTGACCAAGCCGATGCTGCGCGCTTCTTCAGCGCCGAAGGTGCGGCCGGTGTAAGCCAGTTCACGCAGCATGCCGTCCCCGATGATCCGTGGCAACCGTTGCAAAGTGCCAACATCGGCGGCCATGCCGATATCGATTTCCTTGATCGAGAATTGCGCGTCTTCGGCGGCGTAGCGCATGTCGCACGCGGCGATCAGGTCGATCGCACCGCCGAGGCAGTAGCCCTGAATCGCCGCCAGTACCGGTTTGCGACAGTTGTCGACGGCGTTGAACGAGGCTTGCAGGGTGAGAATCTTGCGCCGCAGCAGGCGTGCGTTACGGCCGACGTCCTTGCCCAGTTCGTTGGCGACGCCGGCGAGCATCATCAGGTCGATGCCGGAGGAAAAATGTTTACCGTTACCGCTGAGCACCACCACCCGCACTTCATCGGTGTCATCGATCCACTGGAAAATCTCGACGATCTCGCTCCAGAACGCAGCATTCATCGAGTTGATCTTTTCCGGACGATTGATCTGCACATGCGCGATGTTGTCGGCCAGTTCGACGCTGAAGGCGGTGTATTGAGTCATGGCAGTGATCCTTTACCGGGCAGAAAATGAGGCCCGAACTATAACAAGGCATGACAATGGCGGTTCGGCCAAATGCGGGACTGCTTCGAGAAATGGGGTGTCAGGGCTGGCCTCTTCGCGAGCAAGCCCGCTCCCACAGGGTCAGGTTTGATCACAGACGTTGTGATCCACCCAAGACCTGTGGGAGCGTGGCTTGCCCGCGATAGGCTCACCGCCGATCTAACTAACCTTCACTGCCACATAAGCCGCCGTCTCATAAGGCACCGTCAGCACATGCCGCCCACGCAACGCCGGCTCCGAGGCAATCAACGCGCGAATCTGCTCATCAACCTTGTCGCGCTGCGCCTGCGGCAAGGCCGCAATGAAACTGGTGGAGCGCACCCGATTGAAGATCACGTCCTCGGGCGAGCCGGTGTGCCCATGATGAAACTGCTGCAACTGCAACGGCCCGAACGCCGGATGCGGAAACGCCTGACGCCATTGGCCGGTGTAGTAACGCGGCGTGTCCCCCTCCAGCGCATTCACGATCGCGTCGAGTTTCGGCACCCAGCTGACTTGCGTATCGCGCAGGTTCCAGATCAACCCAAGCTTGCCGCCAGGCTTGAGCACGCGGGCGATTTCCGTCAGGGCTTCCGGGGTGGCGAACCAATGGAACGCCTGCGCGCAGACCACTGCATCCACCGACGCGTCAGGCAATGGCAGATCGGTCGCGGTGCCGCTAACCGCCAACACCTGCGGCCAGGCAGCGGAAAGTTTTTCCAGCATCTGCGCCACCGGTTCCACGGCGATCACCTGCGCGTCGGTGGCCGCCAGCCGTCCGGTGAACTTGCCGGTGCCGGCGCCCAGATCGATGACGGTCTTGTGACTGTCCAGACCCAACGTCTGGGTCAGCCACTGACTGACCTGCGGCGGGTAGTCCGGGCGGCCCTTGATGTAGGTGTCAGCGGCAGTCTTGTAGCCGGCAGCAGCGGAGTGATGGACCTGATCTTTCATGGCAGTTCCTCGTGTGTCAGCGCCGGGGCATGGCAAAGCGCTGGATGGACGGCGGGCGTAGCCGAGCATAACGCCGCGATTTGCGCGTACCTTGAACAGAGCCTGACAAAGCAATGAATAAAATGCCGGGCTGTGGTGTTCAAAGTGAAACATAACCCTCTGTGGAGCCTTGCCCATGACTATCCGTTCCGTTATGTTCGCCGCCCCGTTGCTGCTGGTCACCGTGTTGTCCGCATCGATGGCGTTTGCCAACGGTGATGAAAGCGCGCCCGTGCAGAAGCCCAACTGCCCCAAAGGCCAGGTCTGGGACAGCAAATCACAAAAATGTGTGCTGCAGACCAGCAGCGCCGTACGGGATGCCGATCGCACCGACTATGCCTACCGATTGGCCAAGGACGGTCGCTACGAAGAGGCCCTGGCCCTGCTCGACACCCTGCAACAACCGAACACCGCCAAAGCCCTCAACTATCGCGGTTACGCCACGCGAAAACTGGGGCGTACCGATGAAGGCATCGGCTATTACCTGCAATCGGTGAAACTCGATCCGCAGTACGCGCAAGTGCGTGAATACCTCGGCGAAGCCTATGTGATCAAAGGCCGCGTCGACCTGGCGCAGGAGCAATTGCAGCAGATCAAATCGATTTGCGGCACCGCCTGCGAGGAATACCAGGACCTGGCTGAAGCCATCAACGATTCATCGAAAACCTGATATAGATAAAGGAACGCCATCATCGTCAGCGATCAGGCATTCAGAGCGGAACTCGGACAGCATCTGGCGCGGCTGTGGCGCTACGGCCTGCTGCTGTCGCGCAATCGTCACGTGGCCGAGGATCTGGTGCAGGCCACGTGTGTGCGGGCGCTGGAACGTGTCGGCCAATATGTGGCCGGCACGCGCATGGATCGCTGGCTGCTGAGCATCCTGCATTCAATCTGGCTCAACGAAGTGCGCGCCCGCCGGGTGCGTCAGGGCGCTGGTCAGGTCGATGCCGACGCGCAACTGGCCTTCGATGGCGAATACGCCGCGCAGACTCATGTGATGGCGGCGCAAGTGATTCGCCGGGTCGATGCGTTGCCGGAAACCCAGCGCGAAACCGTGTATCTGGCTTATGTCGAAGGCCTGTCCTACCGCGAAGTCGCCGAGATCCTGCAAGTGCCGATCGGCACGGTGATGAGCCGTCTGGCCACCGCGCGACTGAAACTGGCCGAGTACCCGCCGCTGCAAGCCGTGCCGAAAACCACCGGAGGTGACCACCCATGAACAAGCCCTCCGACGAACAACTGGTGGCCTACCTCGACGACGAGCTGGACCCCGCGTATCGCGCCCAACTCGACGGCGCGATTGCCGACGACCCGTTGCTCAGCCTGCGCGTGCAATGGTTCGAACGCAGCAGCCTGCCGTACAAGGATGCCTATGACGAACTGGCGCAACAGGCACCGCTGGAACGTTTGCAGGCGCGCCTCGATGCCATCCCCGCCCCTCAGCAGCCAGGCCTGAGCAGACGCTGGTTCATCGGTGCGGCCGCCGCGAGTCTGCTGGCGGGCGGCGTGTTGGCCGATCGCCTGTTTCTCGCCTGGCAAACGCAGCAAACGCATAACTGGCGCGCCCTGGTGGGCGACTACATGGCACTGTATGTGCCGCAAACCCTCGATCACCTGCCCAGTGACGAAGCCAGCCAGCGATCGCAACTGCGTGCGGTAGATGCACGCTTGGGGCTGAGTCTGTCGCCGGCACTGGTGAAGTTGCCGGGCGCCGAACTCAAGCGTGCACAAATGCTCGAGTACGACGGTGTGCCGATTGCGCAACTGACCTATCTCGATGCGAAACACGGGCCGCTGGCCTTGTGCGTGACTCGCTCCAACAGTGGCAGCCAGCCTTTGGCGCACGAACGGCGCCACGAAATGAACGTGGTGTACTGGACCGAAGGTGAGCATGCGTGGATGTTGATCGGGCACAACCCGGCGCCGGCGCTGGAAGACCTGGCAAAACACCTGGTCGACAAGCTGGGCGCGTGAGTGCCGCTCCACTATGCTGAGCGGGTGATTATCCAAGGAGGAAGCCCCGATGCAGATTTCACCCCGCACCGCCCTGCTGGTCATTGACGTGCAGAACGACTTCATCCCCGGCGGCCAGTTGGCCGTGCCCGAAGGCGATCAGATCGTGCCGCTGATCAATCGCCTCGGTGGCCTGTTCAAACAGGTGGTGATTGCCCAGGACTGGCACCCGAGCGGCCACGCGTCCTTTGCCTCAAGCCACCCCGGACACCAGCCTTACGAGGTAATTCAGTTGCCCTACGGCGAGCAGGTACTCTGGCCGGAGCATTGTGTGCAAGGCACTGCCGGCGCCGAGTTTCACCCCGAGCTGAACCTGCCGCACGCGCAACTGATCATCCGCAAGGGCTGTAATCCGGACATCGACAGCTATTCGGCGTTTCTCGAAGCGGACCGGCGCACCACCACCGGTCTGGCCGGTTATCTGAAGGAGCGCGGTATCGACACGGTGTACATGGTCGGTCTGGCGTTGGATTTCTGCGTGATGTTTTCTGCGCTGGATGCACGGGCGGCGGGGTTCAACGCGTTCGTGGTGCTGGATGCCTGTCGTGCCATTGACAGGGATGGGTCACTGGCAGCGGCGATGGAGCGGATGCAGACGGCCGGGGTTGGCCTGATTCAGTCAAACCAACTGATCTGACCAACACAACCCCCCTGTGGGAGCGGGCTTGCTCGCGAAAGCGGTGTGTCAGATTAATTTATGTCGACTGACACTCCGCCTTCGCGAGCAAGCCCGCTCCCACGGGTTTCGGGTCAAGTCATGTCAGGCAACCACAACCTGAACCGCGCCCCACCCAACGGCGAACTTTCAACCGTCAAGGTCCCGCCCTGCGCCTCCAGCGCCCGACGGCTGATGGCCAGGCCCAGACCAAAGCCGCCGGTAGCCCGATCACGACTGCGATCAAGTCGATAAAACGGTTCGAAAATCCGCTCACGCTCATCATCCGGAATGCCAATGCCATCGTCGTCGACCCAGATCTCGCAACCATCGGGGCTGACCTGCACGCCAATCTGAATGCGTTTTTCGCAATAGCGCATGGCATTGCGCAGCAGGTTCTGGATCGCTCGGGCGGTCAGGCGCGGATCCAGCGTGAAACGTTCGAGCTGACCGTGCAGCAGCACATCGATGACGATGTCCGGCGAGTCCAGTTCTTCATCGACACTGCCCAGAATGCTGTCGATGAACTCATCCAGCGAAACCTCGACCTGTTCCGGCAACTGCGCCGGGTTCTGCAGGCGGCTGTAAGACAGCAGTTCCAGCACCAACTCATCCAGTTCGCGAATGTGCGCAACCAGCCCTTGCAGGCGCTCGCGACTGGTCGCCGGCAAATCATCGGACAGCGCCAGGGCCAGACCGAAGTCCAGACGGGTCAGCGGCGTGCGCAATTCGTGGGACACCGCATTCAGCAGGTCGCGCTGCTGGTTGAGCAGATTTTCGATATCGCCGGCCATGGTGTCGAACACGTTGGCCAGGCTGCCGATGTTGGAACTGGCGGGGATTTGCGTGCGCTCGTTCAGGTGGCCCTTGCCGAAGCGTTCGGCAGCGCCCTTGAGGCGCTCCAGATCGCGCCAGTGCGGGCGAATCCACAGCAGCAGGCAGGCGAGCATGCTCGCACCGATCAGCACGTTGATGCTCCAGTACAACAGATTGACGTCCAGCGGATCCGGCGGCACTACCATCTGCACGGCAACGTCATCGTTCAGCGGCGTGACCGCCAAGGTGCGCCATCCCCAATCGCCAATGCGCACCACGTTTTCCCCACGGCGCAAACGCGCCTGCTCGGGGGCGGTGAAACCGGCGTCGTCGATGCGCGCCAGAGCGATGTGCAGCGGCTGGAAGTCCTTGTCCATCGACTGCGCCAGTGCCGGCCACTGATCCTGCGGCACCGCGTGAAACTGCCGGGTGATCAGCGATTGCAGGCCGCGCGAGTAGTCGAGGTTGTAGGTGATGAAGCGCTCGCGGAACGCCATGATCACCAGATCCGGCACCAGATAGATCGCCGCGCTGTAGGAGACGATCGTCACCAGATACAGGCGAAACAGGATTCTGAACATCAGCTCAGCATTCCCACTCGGAGCGGCTGAACAGGTAGCCCTTGCCCCATACCGTCTTGATCTTGCGCGCCTCGCCGGCGTGGTCGTCGAACTTGCGCCGCAGCTTGGAAATCGCCACGTCTACCGAACGGTCGGTGCCGTTGAACTCGATGCCGCGCAGGCGTTGCAGGATTTGATCGCGGCTCAGCACTTCCCCGGCATGCCGGGCCAGCACCACCAGCAAATTGTATTCGCCGCTGGACAGTTCCACCGGTTGCTCGCGCCAGGTCACGGTGCGCTCGGACAGGTCGATGCACAGATTGCCCATGACGATCCGGTCATTGACCGTCATCGGCTCACCAAGGCTGCTGCGCCGCAGCAACGTACGCACCCGGGCCAGCAGAACCCGTGGCTCGCACGGTTTGGTGACGTAATCGTCGGCGCCCATTTCCAGGCCCAGCACCTGATCGTGACTGTCGTCGCGGGCGGTCAGCATCAGGATCGGCAGGGTTGCCGAATCGGCACGCAGCAGGCGGCAGACTTGCAGGCCGTCGAGACCCGGCAGCATCAGGTCGAGAATCACCAGGTCCGGCGGATTGATCCGTGCCCGTTCGCGCACGTGGTCGCCACGGCCGATCACGCTCACGGAATAACCGTTGCGCTCCAGGTAGCTGGAAATCAGTTCGGCGAGGGCGGTGTCGTCTTCGACCAGGAGGATGTTGGGCATGGGGTGTTCCAGGAAAGTGCAGTGGCGACTGTTTGGGCCTCATCGCGAGCAGGCTCACTCCTACAAGGTTCGTGTCTGGCACAGTTCCAATGTAGGAGTGAGCCTGCTCGCGATGACGGTTTATCTGTCGCAATAAATTTCAAGGCGTAAAGGATATACGCCCTCACCCGTCCCTGAGTAAAACCCTTACACAATTTCACACAGCGCCTACAAAGCTTCACCGCTACCCTCGGCGTCTGGCCTTAGGATGCGGGCTTCAATATTGGGGGTGGTACATGTCAAAAAATCTTCTGGCCGGGCTCGGCCTGATCGCCGCTGCGCTGTTGCTGAGCGCCTGTGATTCGTCCTCGAAGGCCGAAGAAGAAGCGCCGCCAGCCACCGTGCGCATCGAGACCATCGAGGCCCGCCCCCTGTCGATCAGCAGCGAACTGAGCGGGCGGATCGCCGCGCCACGCATCGCCGAAGTGCGCGCCCGGGTGGCCGGCGTGGTGCTGCAACGGACCTTCCGTGAAGGCAGCGACGTGAAAAAGGGTGACGTGCTGTTTCGCATCGACCCGGCACCGTTCAAGGCTGATCTCGATAGCGCCGAAGCCGCGTTGCGCAAGGCCGAGGCCAATGCCTTCCAGGCCAGGCTGCAGGAACAACGCTACGCGCAGTTGATCGACGACAAGGCCATCAGCGCTCAGGATTACGACAACGCCCGCGCCAATGCCCGGCAAACCGCCGCCGATGTGGCGGCCAATAAAGCTGCAGTGGAACGCGCGAAGCTGAACCTCGGCTACGCCACCGTCACCGCGCCGATTTCCGGGCGGGTCGGCCGTGCATTGGTCACTGAAGGTGCGCTGGTCGGGCAGAACGAAACCACGCCGCTGGCGCTGATTCAGCAGCTCAACCCGATCTACGCCGACCTTACTCAGTCGACCCGTGAACTCAACGAACTGCGTCGCGCGTTCCGTTCCGGGCAGTTGCAGGCAGTCGGTCAGGATCAGGTCAAGGCCACCCTGATTCAGGATGACGGCAGCCTCTATCCGCTGCCGGGCAAATTGCTGTTCAGCGACATCAGCGTCGATCCGGGCACCGGCCAGATCATTCTGCGCAGCGAGTTCCCCAATCCCGATCTCGACCTGCTGCCGGGCAGCTTCATCCGTGTACGTCTGCAACAAGCCACCGTACAGAACGGCATCACCGTGCCGCAACGTGCGGTGCAGCGTGACAGCGCGGGTATCGCCCAGGTGCTGACCGTCGACGAGCAGATGCGCGTCGCCCAGCAGCCGGTGCAACTGGGCGCGGTGCAGAACGACCGCTGGATCGTCACCGGCGGCCTCAAGCCCGGCGACCGCATTGTCATCGAAGGCCTGCAACACGCCCGTCCAGGCGAAAAAGTGCAGATCGACGACACCCCTCTTCCACTTGCCCAGACCTCTGGTCAGTAAGCAGGACGCTTTCATATGCCGCAGTTCTTTATCGATCGCCCGGTGTTCGCCTGGGTTGTCGCCCTGTTCATCCTGTTGGCCGGTGCGCTGGCCATTCCGCAATTGCCGGTGGCGCAGTACCCCGATGTCGCGCCGCCACAGATCGAAATCTACGCGGTGTACCCTGGCGCCTCGGCGCAGACCGTCGATGAAAGCGTGGTCAGCCTGATCGAAGAAGAACTCAACGGCGCCGATCACCTGCTGTACTTCGAATCGCAGAGCAGCCTCGGCAGCGCTACGATCAAGGCCACCTTCCAGCCGGGCACCAACCCGGAACTGGCTCAGGTGGATGTGCAGAACCGTCTCAAGGTGGTCGAGTCGCGCCTGCCGCAGGCAGTCAATCAGCAAGGCCTGCAGGTGGAGAAAGTCTCCGCCGGCTTCCTGCTGCTGATCACCCTGACCTCCAGCGACGGCAAGCTTGATGACGTAGCGCTCAGTGATTATCTGGCGCGTAACGTGATGAACGAAATCAAGCGCATCGACGGCGTCGGCAAGGCGCAGCTGTATGGCGCCGAACGGGCGATGCGGATCTGGATCGATCCGCAGAAGCTGATCGGTTTCAACCTGACCCCGGCCGATGTCAACGCCGCCATCGTCGCGCAAAACGCCCAGGTGTCGGCGGGCAGTATTGGCGACTTGCCCAACCCATCCTCGCAGGAAATCACCGCGACCATTCTGGTCAAGGGGCAGTTGTCGACGCCGGAAGAGTTCGCCGACATCGTGCTCAAGGCCAATCCGGACGGCTCCACCGTGCGCATCGGCGATGTGGCACGGGTCGAAGTCGGCAGTCAGGAATACCAGTTCGGCACGCGCCTGAACGGCAAGCCGTCCACCGCCGTCGGCGTGCAACTGGCCCCGGGGGCCAATGCCTTGGCGACCGCCACTTTGATCCGGGCGAAGATGGACGAGCTGTCGCGCTACTTCCCGGCCGGCGTCGAATACAAGATTCCGTATGACACCTCGCCGTTCGTCAAAGTCTCGATCACCAAAGTGGTTTACACCTTGGGCGAAGCGATGCTGCTGGTGTTTGCGGTGATGTTCCTGTTCCTGCAGAACATCCGCTACACGCTGATCCCGACGCTGGTGGTGCCGGTGGCCCTGATGGGCACCTTCGCCACCATGCTCGCACTGGGCTTTTCGATCAACGTGCTGACCATGTTCGGCATGGTGCTGGCGATCGGCATCCTGGTGGACGACGCCATCGTCGTGGTGGAAAACGTCGAGCGCATCATGGCCACTGAAGGACTGTCGCCGAAAGAGGCGACGCGCAAGGCGATGAAGCAGATCACCGGGGCGATCATCGGCATTACCCTGGTGCTGGTGGCGGTGTTCATCCCGATGGCGTTCATGCAGGGTTCGGTGGGGGTGATTTACCGGCAGTTCTCGCTGTCGATGGCGACCTCGATCCTGTTCTCGGCGTTCCTGGCCCTGACTCTGACGCCTGCACTGTGCGCCACGCTGCTCAAGCCGATCGCCAAGGGCGAGCACCACGAGAAAAGCGGATTCTTCGGCTGGTTCAACCGCCGCTTCGAGCAACTGACCGATCGTTATCAAGGCTGGGTCGGTTACGCGCTGAGGCGCAGCGGGCGTTATCTGCTGATCTACGGCGTGCTGCTGATCGGCATGGGCCTGTGCTTTGCGCGCCTGCCCTCCTCGTTCCTGCCGGTTGAGGATCAGGGTTACACCATCACCGACATTCAGTTGCCGCCGGGTGCGAGCAAAAACCGTACGGTGCAGGTGGTCGAGCAGATCGAAGCGCACAACGCCAGTGAACCGGGGGTTGGCGACAGCACGGTGATTCTCGGCTTCAGCTTCTCCGGCAGCGGGCAGAATGCGGCGCTGGCGTTTACCACCCTCAAGGACTGGTCGGAGCGCGGCAGCGACGATTCGGCTACGTCGATTGCCGATCGCGCCAATATCGCCCTGAGCCAGATCAAGGATGCCATCGCGTTCGCTGTGTTGCCGCCGCCGGTTGACGGCCTCGGCACGTCGAGCGGTTTCGAATTCCGTCTGCAGGATCGCGGCGGTCTCGGTCACGCGACATTGATGCAGGCGCGCTCCGAATTGCTCGCCGCCGCAGAAAAAAGCCCGGTGCTGATGAACGTGCGCGAAAGCGCGCTGGCCGAAGCACCGCAGGTACAGCTGGAAGTGGACCGCAAACAGGCCAATGCATTGGGCGTGTCGTTCGCCGACATCGGCAGCGTGTTGTCTACCGCCGTGGGTTCCTCCTACATCAATGACTTCCCCAATCAGGGGCGCATGCAGCGGGTGGTGGTCCAGGCCGAAGGCGATCAGCGCAGTCAGGTTGATGATTTGTTGAAAATGCATGTGCGCAATAACGCCGGGCACATGGTGCCGCTGTCGGCGTTCGTTCAGGCCAAGTGGACGCAAGGCCCGGCGCAACTGACCCGTTATAACGGCTACCCGGCGATTGCGATTTCCGGCGAACCGTCGCCGGGGCACAGTACCGGTGAAGCGATGGCGGAGATTGAACGCTTGGTCGCTCAGGGGCCGAAAGGTCTGGGTCAGGAGTGGACCGGGCTGTCGTTGCAGGAACGTTTGTCCGGCAGCCAAGCGCCGATCCTGCTCGGTCTGTCGTTGCTGATCGTGTTCCTGTGCCTGGCGGCGTTGTACGAGAGCTGGTCGATTCCGACTTCGGTGCTGCTGGTGGTGCCGCTGGGTGTGCTCGGCGCAGTACTGGCGGTGACCTTGCGCGGCATGCCCAACGATGTGTTCTTCAAGGTCGGGCTGATTACCATCATTGGTCTGTCGGCGAAGAACGCGATCCTGATCATCGAGTTCGCCAAGAGCCTGTACGACGAAGGTCACGACCTGATCGACGCGACGTTGCAAGCCGCGCGCCTGCGTCTGCGCCCGATCGTCATGACCTCGCTGGCGTTCATCCTGGGCGTGGTGCCGCTGGCCATCGCCACTGGCGCCAGTTCGGCGAGCCAGCAGGCCATCGGCACCGGAGTGATCGGCGGCATGATCACGGCGACGCTGGCGGTGATCTTCGTGCCATTGTTCTTTGTAGTAGTAATGAAGCTCGTACAACGCTTCAGCAAACACCACTGATCCCTGTGGGAGCGGGCTTGCTCGCGAAGGCTTCGTGTCAGTCTGTATTCATGTAGCTGACACACCGCTTTCGCGAGCAAGCCCGCTCCCACAAGGTCATCGAGCAGTCGGGGCAGTGTGCATCCGGTGATTTTCGTGCCGGTGTTCTTTGTGGTAGTGATGAAGCTCGTACAACGCCTCACTAAACACCACTGAGCCCTGTGGGAGCGGGCTTGCTCGCGAAAGCGATGTGTCAGCTACATGAATACTGACTGACACGACGCCTTCGCGAGCAAGCCCGCTCCCACAAGGTCATCGAGCAGTCGGGGCAGTGTGCATCCGGTGATTTTCGTGCCGGTGTTCTTTGTGGTAGTGATGAAGCTCGTACAACGCCTCACTAAACACCACTGAGCCCTGTGGGAGCGGGCTTGCTCGCGAAGGCGTCGTGTCAGTCAGTATTCATGTAGCTGACACAGCGCTTTCGCGAGCAAGCCCGCTCCCACAAGGTCATTCGAACAGTCAAGTCAGTGGTCATCCGAGACGTCGCTGGGCTAAGGTGTAAAAACATCCTGGCCCATCGAGTCCCCATGCGCTTTCTCGCCCGCACCCACCCTCGCCTGTCTGCCGCCGCTTTGGTCGGCCTTGCCACCGGCCTGCTGGTCCCTGCCGACTCCGTCGTCAGCAAAATCCTCATCGGCTGGAACGCCGGCGTCTGGACTTACCTGATCCTGATGTTCTGGCTCGCCACCCGAGCCAAGGCACCGGACGTCAAACGCATCGCCGTCGTCGAGGACGAAAACGCCGGACTGGTGCTGTTCGTGGTGTGTATCGCAGCGTTGGCCAGCCTGGCCGCCATCACCCTGGAACTGGCCGGCACCAAGGATCTGGATACCCATCGCAAACTTCTGCATTACGCGTTCACCGCCGTCACCGTGGTAGGTTCGTGGCTGGTGATCGGGGTGATCTTCTGTGTGCACTACGCGCGCCTGTTTTACACTTGGGATGGCAAGGAACCGGCCCTGCGTTTCGCTGAAGGTCTGACCACGCCCAATTATTGGGACTTCCTGTATTTCTCCTTCACCATCGGCGTGGCGGTGCAGACTGCCGATGTCGGCGTGGCTACCCGCGATATTCGCAAGATCGTCCTGGCGCAATCATTGATCGGCTTTGTGTTCAACACCGCGATTCTGGGCTTTTCGATCAATATTGCTGCCGGCCTGTTTGGCTGAGCATTGCGCAGATACTTCAATAACGCTGAGCACCGCCCGTCGGCGCCAAGTTGAAGTACCACGCGCATTCACTTGACGGAGTGTCAGCTTCTGGTGTTTCCTGAAACCGGTTTCAGCGCCATCGCGGCGCATGAAACGAATAAATCCAATAATAGGTTTCAGACCGTGAACGACTTCTCCGCCGCCCAGCGCAGCCGCGTGACCATGCTTGATGTTGCCGAACGCGCCGGCGTATCCAAGGCCAGCGTCTCGCGCTTCATCGGCGACGACCGCGCCCTGCTCTCCGATGCCATCGCCTTGCGTATCGAGCAGGCGATCAGTGAGCTGGGTTATCGCCCGAACCAGATGGCCCGTGGTCTGAAACGCGGGCGCACGCGCCTGATCGGCATGCTGGTGGCCGATATCCGCAACCCTTATTCGATTGCCGTGATGCACGGGGTGGAAACCGCCTGCCGTGCGCACGGCTACAGCCTGGTGGTGTGCAACACCGACCGCGACGACGAGCAGGAGCGCCAGCATCTGGCGCTGTTGCGCTCGTACAACATCGAGGGGCTGATCGTGAACACCCTAGGCCATCACCGTGACGAACTCCACGAGTTGCACCGGGAAATGCCCCTGGTGCTGGTGGACCGCAAGGTCGATGGCCTCGACAGCGACATGGTCGGGCTGAACAATCCGCAAGCTGTTGAGATGGCGCTGAAGCACCTGGAACAGCGCGGCTATCGCGATGTGTTGCTGGTGACTGAGCCTTATGACGGCACCAGTTCGCGGATCGAGCGGGTCAGCAGTTTTCAGACGCAGATTGCCCAGCGCTCCGGGCTGACCGGGGCCGTGTTGGAAACCAGCGACGCACTCGCCACTCATCTTCAAATCTTTTTGGACACACCGGCGACTGGGCCTAAAGCACTGTTCTGCGCCAACGGTGTGGCGGCGCTGGCCTGCACCCTGGCCTTGCGCGAAATCGGGTGTCGGCTATTTGAAGATGTCGGGCTGATTGCCCTGGATGATCTGGATTGGTACCCGTTGGTCGGCAGCGGAATTACCGCCCTCGCCCAGCCCACAGCCGAGATTGGCGCGCGGGCGTTTGAGTGTTTGCTCAAGCGTTTGCGGGGGGATGTCGAGGTAGCGCGCAGAGTGGATTTTGCGCCGGTGCTGGTTGAGCGCGGGTCTACCCGAGGATCTTTGCGGTGACTGTTATGGCGCCATCGCGAGCAGGCTCACTCCTACAGGGGGAGCGCATTCCAAATGTAGGAGTGAGCCTGCTCGCGATGGCGCCCGAACGCCCGACGAAGATCAATCAGATTTTTTTGAACAAAAATGAAACCGGTTTCAGAGGTAGATAACAATGAATAAACCTGCCGTTTCCATCAGTCTGTCCAGCTACGGCGCCGAGCTTGTGCGCCAACGCGGGCAGGACTTCTTCATCGATGTGCTGGCTGCCGCCGGCGCTGATCGCATCGAGTGGCGCGAAGAGTTGCTGACTCGCGAAGTGCCCGAGCAACTGCAAGCCGCCACTCGGGCGCAGGGACTGCAAAGCATCTATTCGTCGCCGAGCGAACTGTGGCTCGCCGGTCAGGCGCGGCCCAATCCCGAGCTGATCAACGCCCTGCAACATGCAGAAGCGTTTGGCTCGAAATGGTTGAAAGTCTCGCTCGGTTACTTCACCGACAACTGTGATCTGCAAGTGCTGAAACAACTGCTGGGCAACAGCCCGGTGCAGTTGCTGGTGGAAAACGACCAGACCTTGCAGGGCGGCCGCATCGAGCCGTTCCAGCGTTTTTTCGCGGCGGTGGAGCAGCATGATTTGCCGATCAAGATGACCTTCGACATCGGCAACTGGCAGTGGCAAGACCAGTCCGCCGCCAACGCCGCTCGCCTGCTCGGACGGCATGTCGGCTACGTGCACTGCAAAGCCGTGGCCCGCCGCGCCGACGGCAAATTGGTGGCGGTGCCGCCCGCCGTCAGCGACCTGCATTTGTGGGAACAACTGCTGCGGCACATGGCCCAAGGCGTTATGCGCGCCGCCGAATACCCGTTGCAGGGCGATGACCTGGTGGCGCTGACCACGGAACACGTCGCCGCCCTCGCCCGCCTTGGTCAATCGCGCCTGGAGCCTGCCCATGTCTGATCTCGATATTCTGTCGTTCGGTGAAACCATGGCAATGCTGGTCGCCGAGCAGACCGGTGATCTGGCCGAAGTCCAACACTTCCACCGGCGCATTGCCGGCGCCGACAGCAATGTGGCGATCGGCCTGTCGCGGCTGGGTTTCAATGTGGCGTGGCTGAGCCGGGTCGGCGCCGATTCCCTCGGACGTTTCGTGGTCGAGACCTTGATCAAGGAAGGTCTGGATTGCAGTCACGTCGCGGTCGATCACCAGCATCCGACCGGTTTCCAGTTCAAGTCGCGTAACGACGACGGCAGCGACCCGCAGGTCGAGTATTTCCGCCGTGGCTCGGCGGCCAGTCATCTGTCATCGCTGTCGATCACTGACAGCCTGCTAAGCGCTCGCCACCTGCACGCCACCGGGATTCCACCGGCGCTGTCAGCGAGCGCCCGGGAAATGTCGTTCGAGCTGATGACACGCATGCGTCATGCCGGGCGCAGCGTGTCGTTCGACCCCAATCTGCGCCCGAGCCTGTGGGCCACCGAGCAAGAGATGATCCGCGAGATAAATCGCCTCGCCGCCCTCGCCCACTGGGTCTTGCCGGGCTTGAGCGAAGGTCGCTTGCTGACCGGTTTCGAAGACCCGGCGGACATCGCGGCGTTTTATCTCGATCAGGGCGCCGAAGCCGTGGCGATCAAGTTGGGGCCGCAAGGTGCTTATTACCGCACGCAACTGGATCAGGGTTTTGTCGCCGGGGTGCCGGTGGCCAACGTGGTCGACACCGTGGGTGCGGGCGACGGATTTGCCGTCGGCATGATCAGTGCCCTGCTGGAACATCAGAGCTTTGCCGAGGCGGTGCAACGCGCCAACTGGATTGGCAGTCGGGCGGTGCAAAGTCGCGGGGACATGGAGGGTTTGCCGACCCGATCCGAGCTTATCGCTGAATTCGAGGCCGCTGATCGCGAGCAGGCTCACTCCTACATTGGATCTCCGCCAGTCACAGCTGCAGCGGCAAACACATAACCCTTGTAGGAGTGAGCCTGCTCGCGATGAGGCCCGCTCAGACAACCGATTCATTGAACCTGCTGCGACAAAAACAACAAGCTCAGGAGCAACACCATGAAAACCGCAACCCTCGCCGCCCGCCGCTGGTGGTACATCATGCCCATCGTGTTCATCACCTACAGCCTGGCGTATCTGGATCGCGCCAACTACGGCTTCGCCGCCGCGTCCGGTATGGCCGCCGACCTGATGATCACCCCGGGCCTGTCTTCATTGCTCGGTGCGCTGTTCTTCCTCGGCTACTTTTTCTTCCAGGTGCCGGGTGCGATCTACGCGCAAAAGCACAGCGTGAAAAAGCTGATCTTCTTCAGCCTGATTTTCTGGGGCGGCCTCGCCACCCTGACTGGCGTCGTGTCCAACGCCTACTGGCTGATCGTGATCCGCTTCATGCTCGGCGTGGTCGAAGCCGCGGTGATGCCGGCGATGCTGGTCTACCTGTGCCACTGGTTTACCCGTGCCGAACGCTCGCGGGCCAACACCTTTCTGATCCTCGGCAACCCGGTAACGATGCTGTGGATGTCGGTGGTTTCGGGCTATCTGGTGCAGCACTTCAGCTGGCGCTGGATGTTCATCATCGAAGGTCTGCCGGCGGTGCTCTGGGCGTTTATCTGGTGGAAGCTGGCCGATGATCGTCCGGCTCAGGCCAAGTGGCTGAGCGAGCAGGAAAAGCACGATCTGGAAAGCGCGCTGGCCGCAGAACAGGTCGGGATCAAAGCGGTGAAGAACTACGCCGAAGCCTTCCGCTCGCCGAAAGTAATCATTCTGGCGCTGCAGTTTTTCTGCTGGAGCATCGGCGTCTACGGCTTCGTGCTGTGGTTGCCGTCAATCCTCAAGGCGGGCGCGCAAATGGACATGATCGAGGCCGGCTGGCTTTCGGCGCTGCCGTATCTGGCGGCGGTGATCGGCATGCTCGCGGTGTCGTGGGGCTCGGACAAACTGCAGAAGCGCAAACGCTTCGTCTGGCCGCCACTGCTGATCGCCTCCATTGCGTTCTACGGTTCCTACGCCTTGGGCGCGGAACATTTCTGGTGGTCATACACACTGCTGGTGATCGCCGGTGCCTGCATGTACGCACCTTACGGGCCGTTCTTCGCCATCGTTCCGGAGATCCTGCCGGCCAACGTCGCCGGCGGTGCCATGGCGCTGATCAACAGCATGGGCGCGCTGGGTTCGTTCGGCGGCTCGTATCTGGTCGGCTATCTGAACAGTTCCACCGGTTCTCCCGGTGCTTCGTACCTGCTGATGAGCGGCGCGTTGCTGCTGTCGGTGGTGCTGACGATTTTTCTCAAGCCTGGCGCCAGTGATCGTGTCGTGGCCAAAGCCGTAGTCACGCGTCCCGTGCCGGCGCATTCCTGAAGAGATTTTTGCCCATGAAAAAGCAAGTCGTGCTGTACAAGAAACTGTCGCCAGCGCTGATGACGCGTCTGCAGCAACAGTGTGAAGTAACGCTGATCGAAAGCCTCGACGCCGACGGCCTGATGAAGCTACGCGACGCCCTGCCCGGCGCCCACGGTTTGCTCGGCGCCAGCCTGAAACTCGACGCCGCGCTGCTCGATCTGGCGCCGCAGCTTGAGGCCATCGCCAGTGTCTCAGTGGGTGTCGACAACTACGACATCGACTACCTGACCCGGCGCAAGATCCTCCTTAGCAACACCCCGGACGTGCTCACCGAAACCACCGCCGACACCGGTTTCGCGCTGATCCTCGCCACGGCCCGGCGCGTGGTGGAACTGGCGAACATGGTGCGCAGCGGCCAATGGCATCGCAACATCGGCCCGGCGCATTTCGGCACCGATGTACATGGCAAGACCCTGGGCATCATCGGCATGGGCCGCATCGGCGAAGCGCTGGCGCAGCGCGGGCATTTCGGTTTTGGCATGCCGGTGCTTTATCACAGCCAGTCGCGCAAACCGGCGGTTGAGGAACGTTTTGCGGCGCAGTACCGCAGCCTGGAAGCGCTGCTGCAAGAGGCCGATTTCATCTGCCTGACCCTGCCGCTGACTGCGCAGACCGAAGGCCTGATCGGCGCCGAGCAGTTTGCGCTGATGCGCCCCGAGAGCATCTTCATCAATATCTCGCGCGGCAAAGTGGTGGATGAAGCGGCGCTGATCGACGCGTTGCGCCACCAGCGGATTCGCGCAGCGGGGCTGGATGTGTTCGAGCGTGAACCGCTGAATCATGATTCGCCGTTGTTGCAACTGAATAATGTGGTGGCAACCCCGCACATGGGTTCGGCGACGCATGAGACGCGGGAGGCGATGGCCAGGTGTGCGGTGGACAATCTGCTGGCGGCTTTGGCTGGGGAGAAGCCGGTGAATCTAGTGAATCCGGCGGCTTGGCAGGGCTGAAAAATGCGCTGAATGGCGGATTGCATTCGCGAGCAAGCCCGCTCCCACAGGGTTCGGTGTGTACAGATAACATTATGTACACACCCATCCACTGTGGGAGCGGGCTTGCTCGCGAAGAGGCCAGTTCAGGCAACACAACACTGTCAGGCACTACGCGCCTGCAACAGCTGCACCGCACACAACGCAATCCGCGCACAGGCATCCGCCAGCTGCACCCGATCCAGCACCAACCCGATACGAATATGCCCCGCCGCACTCGGCCCGAACGCTTCGCCAGCCAGCACAGAGACCCCATAACCTTCCAGCAATCGCTCGGCAAACGCCTGCGCGCCAAACCCGGTCTGGCGCACATCGACCATCACGAACATCCCGCCATCCGGGCGAATCGGTTGCAACCCCGGGCAACCACGCAAGCGCTCGCACACCAGATCGCGGCGCAACCGATATTCCTCGCGCATCTGCGTCACCTCCGGCAGATCGCTTGCCAACGCGACCTCCGCTGCTTTCTGCACAAAATCCGGCAGGCCGAAAAGCATGCTCAACGACAGGTTCACCAGATGCTCGGCCAGCACCTTCGGCCCGATCGACCAGCCAATGCGCCAACCGGTCATGGCATGGGATTTCGACAGGCTGTTGATGGTTGCCGTGCGTTCGGCCATGCCCGGGAGGCTCGCCGGGCTGATGTGTTCGCCCTCGTAGAGCAGATCGCTGTAGACCTCATCACTGATCAGCCACAAATCGTGGCGCACGCACAGCGCCGCCAACTCTTGCCAGATCAGCAGCGACAGGCTCGCGCCGGAAGGATTGTTGGGACTGTTGAGCAACATCGCGCGGGTCTTCGGCGTGATCCGCGCAGCGACATCAGCGGGATCAACACGAAAGCCGTTTTCCGGTCGAACCGGCACCGGCACCACCGTCGCACCGCACGCGCCGAACACACCCTCATAGGTCACGTACATCGGCTCGGCGACGATCACTTCGTCACCCGGATCCAACAGACATTGGGCCACCGAATACACCGCGCATTGCGCGCCGGGCAGCACGATCACGTGCTCGGCATCCACCACCTGACCGCTGCGCCGCTGGTGGCGGGCGGCGATCAATTTGCGTAGCGCCAAGCGGCCACGCACTTCGGAATAATGCGTATCGCCGGCCAGCAGACTGTCGATGGCGCCGTGGATGATTGGCAACGGCGTGTCGAAATCCGGATCCCCTACACTCAGCAGCAGGATATCGACACCCTCGGCGCGCAGCTCCAGCGCTCGGTCATGAATCTGCCAGGCTGCGGCGCCCTCCCCGGCGATGCGTTGGGTCAAGGCTGAATAGCGCATGCACGTCTCCTGATTGCGCGGTTTCCAGCCTTCACCCTAGGTCAAATCACAAACCGCGCCAGCCGCTTTGTCCTTTGGATGAATTTAAAGAAGAACTTCGTACTGTGGTCGATTAGCGGTCGACTGACTACCTGTCAGAGTTGACAGTAGACCCACTTCACAAACGCTCGCTTAATCAACATGAGGAAACAATTGCGGCCCCCTCTAATCGAAACGACGGAGCGTTGAAACGATGACGAATCTAAATGAAAAAATCCTCTTATTGGACGCACCGGAAATCCCCGATGCGCTGCCCAATTTCCCTGGCAGTCAGGTTAACCTGTTGCCATTGAGTGCATTGGTATCGCCACTAAAGGTGTTAATTCCAGACTGGCAGTGTTCACCTCCTGAACCAGCGCCAGTGCACGTACTGTTGACGCTGTTGTTAAAAGAGAAACCGGTGGCGGACTATCGTTTTACGACACCCATCGCCCCGGAGCTTTTCCCATTTGAGGCCCACATCCCTGAGACCTACCTGGCACAGGAAGGCGAGCACGAGGTTTCATACACCGTCGATATTGGCGGGAATACAGCGATGGCAATGAGCACGCCGATCACGGTCGATCTAACGGCTCCCAACTTCGGCAATCCGGGAGAGCCTCCGCAATTTCCACCAGAAATCGACAGTGAGGGGATCACACAGCGGTATCTCGACGCTAACAATGATGAAGTTCTGGTAACCATTGCCACCTATATGCAGCAGCGAGCCTGCGACAGCATCGAGTTTCACTTTGGCTCACTTGCGGCGGAGCCAGTCATCATTAAAACGGTGCATGACGCAACTTCACCTACCGTTATCAAACTGAATGGCGCGATTATCCGTGGGATAGGCTCCGGCACCATGTTCGCGTTTTACAGGCTGCGCGATCGTGCAGGAAACCTTGGGCAACAGTCTTCGTTTAAGCAAGTCAACGTGAACCTGTCTTGAAGCGCTGACTCTTCGAGGTGGGCCGAACACTCATCTGGTTCGGCCCACTTCAGGCAACTGCGTATTTCTCAAATCACAAAGCGCGCCACCATCGCATTCAAATCCACCGCCAGACGCGACAGTTCATGGGTCGCGGCGCTGGTCTGGTTGGCCCCGGCGGCCGATTGGGTGGCCAGGTCGCGAATATTGACCAGGTTGCGGTCGACCTCACGCGAGACCTGCGCCTGTTCTTCCGAGGCGCTGGCGATCACCAGGTTGCGCTCGTTGATCTGGTGGATCGACTGGGTGATTTGCTCCAGCGCCACGCCGGCAGCGCGGGCCATTTCCAGAGTGGTCTGGGTGCGCTGGTTGCTTTGCTGCATCGACGACACCGCTTCGCCGGTACCGTTCTGGATGCCAGCGACCATTTTTTCGATTTCCTGAGTCGATTGCGCAGTGCGATGGGCCAAGGCGCGTACTTCGTCCGCCACCACCGCAAATCCGCGTCCGGCCTCACCGGCACGCGCTGCTTCGATCGCCGCGTTGAGGGCCAGCAGGTTGGTCTGTTCGGCGATGGCGCGGATCACGTCCAGCACCTTGCCGATGTCGCGCCCCTGCGCGGCGAGGCCTTCGATCATTTGCGCGGTGCTCTGCACGTCATGGGTCATGGTCTGGATCGCGTCGACGGTTTTCACCACTTGATCGCGACCTTCACGGGCGGCCTGGGTCGACTGGTTCGAGGCTTCGGAGGTCGATACCGCGTTGCGTGCGACTTCCTCCACAGCGGCGGTCATTTCGTTGACGGCGGTGGCGGCTTGTTCGATCTCGTTGTTCTGCTGTTGCAGGCCACGGGAAGCCTCTTCGGTGACCGCGCTCAGCTCTTCGGCAGCCGCGCCCAACTGAGTCGCGGAACCGGCGATCTGTTCGATGGTTTTGCGCAGGTTGATCTGCATCGTGGACAGGGCTTGCAGCAGTTGGGTGGCTTCGTCTTTGCCGTCGACTTCAATCGACTGGGTCAAGTTGCCGCCAGCGATGGTTTGCGCAGCCTGTACCGCACGGTTCAATGGGGTGACGATGCTGCGGGTCAGCAACAGGGCCAGCAGTACCGTGGCGAGCGCGGCGACCACGGCAACAACGATGATGCCGGTAATGGCGCTGTCGTAATGCTCACCGGCCTGGGTGGAGGCGACTTTCGCACCCGCCGCGTTGATCGCGATCAGCTTGTTGAGTTGCTCGCCCATCTGGTCGGTGCCGTCCTTGATTCGCGTGTTGATCAAGGTGCGCATCTCGTCGACCTTGTCCTGACGCGACAGCTCCATCATCTGGTTTTGCGCTTGCAGGTAGTTGTCGAGCGTGGTCGCGAACGTCTGATACAACGCACGCTCTTCGCTCTCTGCCGGCAACGCGGCATAACTGGCCTGAGCGCTGCGCACCTTGTCCACCAGCACGCCGATGCGTGTTTGCGCTTCTTGCAGACCTGCCGGGTCGCGGTTGACCAGAATCCGGAACGACAGAATCCGCAGGCGCAGAACGTTTTCCGTGACCACGCCAAGGTAGGTGACGCTGGGCAGTTGGTTGGTATCCATGTCGATGGAAGCCTGGCGGATGGTCGACATGCGGTTGACGGCGAACACACCAAGGACAATCACCAGCAAGGCGATAAAGGCAAAACCGAGGAAGGCACGGGGCGCGATATTCAGGTTACGCAAGGACATGGTTGGACTCTCGGATAGAGGTAACTGCGAGCGTCCTTGCCGTCATCACTGGACCTTGGGGGCGGGACCAGTCAGGCGTCACTGTTCGAGGGAATCTGTGTGCGCCTGATCTCTGTATCGGCGGGGCTTTAGGAAGATTTGGTGTAAAGCGAAAATATTCTTCAAGGTGTTTCACCACTGAAACACCGTGAAGCTTGGCCTACTTCTGTGGCGAGGGAGCTTGCTCCCGCTGGGCTGCGAAGCGGCCCTATATCCTGCCACCACGTATCATAAGTCTCACCGCATCAGCCGGATTGACGACTGCTGCGCAGCCGAGCGGGAGCAAGCTCCCTCGCCACAACATCTTCAGGGCATCAGCTATTGAGTTTAGCCATCTGCCAGACGCGGGCGATGTCCGTCGCGCGTTCGCGCAACAAGCGTGGAGCTTCGGCACAGGCCTGCTCCAGGGTCATCGGGCCGCTGGTGACGGCGAATGCGGCGTCGATGCCGTGCTCGTAGAGTTCCTGATAACCCTCACCCAAGGTGCCGGCGATGACGATCACCGGCACGCCGTGCTGCTTGGCAATCCGCGCCACGCCGAACGGTGTCTTGCCGCGCAGGGTTTGCGCGTCGAACCGCCCTTCTCCCGTGATCACCAGATCGGCGCCGTTGACCGCTTCAGCCAGGCCCACCAGTTCGGCAACCACTTCCACGCCGGCCTGAAATTGCGCACCGAGAAACGCCTTGGCCGCAAAACCCAATCCCCCCGCCGCACCACTGCCCGGCTCATCGCGAACGTCCTTGCCCAATGCTTGCGCGCAGAGTTCGGCGAAGTGTCCCAGTGCCTGATCCAGTTGCTGAACCTGCGCCGGTGACGCGCCCTTTTGCGGGCCGAAAATCGCCGAGGCACCGTGCGGGCCGCACAGCGGATTGTTGACGTCGGCGGCGATGTCGAAGCGCACTTGGGCCAGACGCGGATCGAGCTCGCTCAAGTCCAGTCGCGCCAGTTGCGCCAGTGCCAAGCCGCCCGGCACCAATGGCTGACCCTGCGCATCGAGCAATTTCACCCCAAGCGCCTGCATCGCGCCGGCGCCGCCGTCGTTGGTGGCGCTGCCGCCAATCGCCAGAATCACCCGTTGCGCGCCGGCATCCAGCGCGGCGCGAATCAGTTCGCCGGTGCCGAAAGTGCTGGTGATGCAGGCATCGCGCTGCCCCGTAGGCACCAATTGCAAACCACTGGCCTCGGCCATTTCGATGATCGCGGCGTGATTGTGTGGCAACCAGCCCCACGCGGCGTCGACCGGCGCACCCAGCGGCCCGCGTACTCGGGTGCGGCGCAGTTCGCCCTCGCAAGCGGCAAGAATCGATTCCACCGTGCCCTCGCCGCCGTCGGCCATCGGGCATTTGACCAGTGTTGCGTGCGGCCAGACCTGCGCCAGCCCCAGCGCAATGGCTTCGGCAACGCCTTGGGCACTCAGGCTGTCCTTGAACGAATCGGGGGCGATGACGATCTTCATGCGAATTCTCCAGTTCCAATGCACCTCATGCTGCCAGTCGGCCTGCGCATTGACGCCGGTCCGCTGCACAAGCGCGGTGGGCGATTGTTGTTCATTTATACAAAAGCCTTGGGGATGAATGTTGTGGCCCTATCGCGAGCAGGCTCACTCCTACAGGGGAATGCATTTCAAATGTAGGAGTGAGCCTGCTCGCGATGGCGTCTCTGAAAACACCCGATCAACTCGGGTCAGTCTGCGGCAGCAATTGCACCCCGAGATATAGCGCCAGCATCCCGTCGAGCTTCAGCGGATCTACCCCGCTCAACTCAGCAATCCGCTCCATCCGGTAACGCAAGCTGTTGCGATGAATGCCCAGCGCATCGGCGCAGGCCTGACTCTGCCCGTCGTGTTCACACCAGCTGCGCAGGGTTGCGAGCAACTGGCCGTTGCCGTCCTTGGCGATGACCTTGCGCAACGGTTTGAGCAACTCATCCAGCGCATCATCGTTGCGATGGCGCCAGAGCATCACCGGCAAGCGATAGCGATTGAGCGTCAGCAATCGCGAATTCGGCAGCACATCCCGGCCATAGGCGAGCAGATCGCCGACCCGCCGATAACAGCGGCGCAAGCCGGCCAGCCCATCCGCCTGACCACCGACGGCGATGCGCAGAATGTTCCAGCCGAAGCCATCAAGCTTTTCCAGCAAACGATCATGCTCAACCGTCTGACTTGCGGGTCGGCACCACAGCAGCGACGAGTTGGCCGAACTGACGCACCAGCTGTCCGGATAGCGCGAGGTCAACCACGCGCTCAACGCCTCGACGGTTTGCCCCGGCCCATGCTCCAGACCCAGTTCGAACAGATACGGCACCCGGGTCAACTGCGGCTTGAGCCCCAGTTGCTGCGCCTCATCGATCAGTCGCGGCGAGTCGCCGGCGTCGCTCAACAGCAACGCCAACAGGTCATCGCAACGCTGGCGCCGCCATTGCTGCTCGGCCTGCTGGTTGCGCTGGCCGACGAGCATTTCGGCGGTCATGCGCACCAGTTCGGCGTAGGTGCGCAGTTGCTCCGGTTCGCCGGTAATGCCAAGCACGCCGATCAGGCGTTGATCAAGCATCAGCGGCAGGTTGATGCCCGGCTGCACACCCTTCAAGTGCACGGCGGTTTGTGCATCGATCTCTACCACCCGCCCGTTGGCCAGCACCAGTTGCGCACCTTCGTGACGGGTGTTGATGCGCTCCGGCTCGCCGCTGCCAAGGATCAGGCCCTGGCTGTCCATGACGTTGACGTTGTAGGGCAAAATGGCCATGGCCCGGTCGACGATATCCTGAGCGAGGTCGTGATCGAGTTCGAACATGATCGGCAAAATCCTTAAGCAGCGGCGGCGGACGGTTGTTCACCCGCACAGGGTCTGGCGGCAAACCCTGTGCTCAGGCACAAAGACAATCCGGCCACAGGTGGCCGAGACTCTCGGGGCGATCAACGTTAACCTGTGCATCGCAAAAAATCATAATAAAGAGAGAGCCGCTATGTCGCAGAGCGCCGCAGCTACCCAGACCATCGACGACGGTAAAAACGCCGTCTACAAACGCATCACCCTGCGTTTGATCCCCTTCATCTTCATCTGCTACCTGTTCAACTACCTCGACCGGGTCAACGTTGGCTTCGCCAAACTGCAGATGCTCGACGCATTGAAGTTCAGTGAAACCGTATACGGCCTCGGTGCCGGGATCTTCTTCATCGGCTACGTGCTGTGCGGCGTGCCGAGCAACCTGGCGCTGACCAGATTCGGCCCGCGCCGCTGGATCGCGCTGATGATGATCACTTGGGGCACGCTGTCGACCTGCCTGTTGTTCGTCACCACCCCGACCCAGTTCTACACCCTGCGCCTGTTCACCGGTGCGGCCGAAGCCGGGTTCTTCCCGGGTGTGGTGCTGTACCTCTCGCAGTGGTTCCCGACGTTCCGCCGTGGACGGATCATGGCGCTGTTCATGTCGGCAATTCCGGTCTCGGGCCTGCTTGGCAGCCCGTTCTCCGGCTGGATTCTCAATCACTTCGCCGCCGGGCAAGGTGGACTGGCCGGCTGGCAGTGGATGTTCCTGCTGCAAGGTATTCCGACCGTGATTCTCGGCGCCCTCGCCTATTTCCTGCTCAGCGACAGCTTCGCCAATGCCAAGTGGCTGAGCCCGCACGAGCGCGCGGTGCTTGAGGCGGATCAGGCCGAAGACTTGGCGAACAAGCCGAAAACCACCTCCGACTCGCTGCTCGCGGTGTTCAAGAACCCGGCGATCTGGGCCTTTGGCCTGATCTACTTCTGCATCCAGAGCGGCGTGTACGCGATCAACTTCTGGCTGCCGTCGATCATCAAGAACCTCGGCTTCAGCGACAACCTGGTGATCGGCTGGCTGAGTGCGATCCCCTATCTGCTGGCGGCGGTTTTCATGTTGCTGGTCGGGCGTTCGGCGGACTTGCGCAAAGAACGGCGTTGGCACTTGGTCGTACCGATGCTGATGGGCGCGCTCGGTCTGCTGATCGCCGTGAACTTCGCCGCCAACCCGGCCATCGCCATCCTCGGCCTGACCCTTGCAACCATGGGCGCGCTGACCGGCCTGCCGATGTTCTGGCCAGTGCCGACTGCCCTGTTGAGCGCGGGCGCGGCGGCCGGTGGTCTGGCGTTGATCAACTCGATGGGGCAGATGGCCGGTTTCCTCAGCCCGTACCTGGTGGGTTGGGTCAAGGACAGCACCGGTTCGACCGATGCGGCGTTGTATCTGCTGGCGGGTGTGATTGTCGGCGGCAGTTTGCTGGCATTGCGCATGACGCGGACGCTGCGCGCGTAATCACGCTTCCAGATCAAAAGATCGCAGCCTGCGGCAGCTCCTGCATGGAAATACGCGTTTCCCTGTAGGAGCTGCCGCAGGCTGCGATCTTTTTTGCTTAATGATTACAACGCCCCGACTTGCCAATCACGGAAAAATCCCGCAAAAACGCACAGATCTTTAAAGGATTTTTACCAATGAGCTCGATTCTCGATCTGGAGATCTTCGTACGCGTGGCCGACTCCGGCAGCATCTCCGCCGCTGCCCGCGCGCTGGAACTGACGCCGGCCGCCGCAAGCATCGCGCTGAAGCGTCTGGAAACCCGCCTCGGCATCCGCCTGCTCGCGCGCTCTACCCGCAGCATGCGCCTGACCGAAGAAGGTCGGCGTTATCTCGACAGCGTACGCATTGCCCTGTCCGCCCTGGCCGAAGGTGAGCAGGCACTGAAGCAACACGGCGAAGGCCTCAGCGGTGTGCTGCAACTGGCGGCGCCCTCGGACTTCGGACGCAACGTGTTGTTGCCGTGGCTGGACGACTTCAAACGTGAACACCCGAATATTCAACTGCAATTGCTGCTCAACGATCGGCACGCCGATCTGTTCCGCGAAACCGTGGACGTCGCACTGCGCTTTGGCGTGCCCAGCGATTCGACATTGGTGGCGATACCGATTCTGCCGGCGCATCGCCGTGTTGCCTGCGCCAGCCCGGACTATCTCGCCCGCCATGGCACACCGCAACATCCCGGCGAACTGTGCGAACACAGCGCCCTGCTCTACCTGCGCAATGGTCGGCCCTACAACACCTGGCGCTTCAGTCGCGAGGACGAGACGCTGGAAGTGGAAGTCCGCGGCGACTATTTCAGCGACGACGGCGAAGTCGCGCGGCGCTGGGCGCTGGCCGGGCATGGCATTGCCTACAAGGCGTGGCTGGACGTCGCCGAAGACGTACGCGGCGGACGCCTGTTGACACTGTTTGATGGCTGGCATGGCGAGAGCGTGCCGTTCAATCTGCTGTGCCCGCATCGGGTGCAGGTGTCCGAACGCGTTCGGGTGTTGCAGGCGTTTTTGCAGACGCGTTGCGCAGCGCTCAGCCGATAATTCACTTTGCCCCATCGGAAGCTTCTGGTATTTGATTGGAGTTTTCCCACCGATAAAAGGATTTCGGCATGAGCTATCGCACACTGGGGCACTCGGGATTGCAGGTGTCCACCCTCACCCTCGGCACGATGATGTTTGGCGAACAGACCAGCGCCGAGGATTCGCTGCGCATCATCGACAAGGCCTGGGATCAGGGCATCAATTTCATCGACACTGCCGACGTCTATACCAACGGCCGCTCGGAAGAAATCGTCGGCGAGGCGATTGCCCGCCATCGGCACGAATGGGTGTTGGCAACCAAGGTCGGTTTCGGCCCGGCGGACGGCGTGCCAAACCGCAGCGGCTTGAGCCGCAAGCACATCTTCAATGGTCTGGAGGCAAGCCTGACGCGCCTCGGCACCGACTATCTCGACATCTATTACCTGCACCGCGAAGACCACAACACCCCTCTGGAAGTCACGGTGTCGGCGATTGGCGATCTGATTCGCCAGGGCAAGATTCGCTATTGGGGCCTGTCGAACTATCGCGGCTGGCGCATCGCCGAGGTGATTCGCATCGCTGACAAGCTCGGTATCGACCGCCCGGTGATCAGTCAGCCGCTGTACAACATCGTCAACCGTCAGGCCGAGACCGAGCAGATCAGCGCCGCGCAAACCTATGGCCTCGGCGTGGTGCCTTACAGCCCGCTGGCCCGTGGCGTGCTCAGCGGCAAATACGCACCCGACGTAACCCCGGACGCCAACAGCCGCGCCGGGCGTCAGGACAAACGCATTCTGGAAACCGAATGGCGCGTGGAATCGCTGCGCATCGCCCAGCAGATTCAGCAGTACACCCAGGGCCGTGGCGTCGGGATTGTCGAATTCGCGATTGCCTGGGTGCTGAACAACAGCGCGGTGACCTCGGCGATTGTCGGGCCGCGTACCGAACAGCAGTGGGATGCTTATACCAAGGCGCAGGCGGTGCAGATCACGGCGGAGGATGAAGCGTTTATCGACTCGCTGGTGACGCCGGGGCATGCTTCGACGCCGGGGTTTAACGATGTGAGCCATTTTGTGTCAGGCCGTAAACCGCGTCAGGCCTGAAAGCCTCACAAGCCGGGCATCAGCGGCGTCAGCAGATTACGAGGGCAACACAAATCCATTGTGGGAGCGAGCCTGCTCGCGAAGAGGCCGGCACATTCAACATCTGCGTTGTCTGGCACACCGCTTTCGCGAGCAGGCTCGCTCCCACAGGTTTTGTGCTTATCTTCAGGATGTGGGAAATATTGATCACTCGGCCAATATTCAGCACAAAAACCACGTATCCTGCGCGCCCTGTTTGATCACCCATCCGCGAGGACAGTTTGTCTAAAGGTATCGCTCTATCGGTTTCAGCTTCGGTGCTGTTTGCCGTCATGTATTACTACACCTCGCTGCTCACTCCGTTGAGCGGCGTGGAAATCTTTGGCTGGCGGATGCTGCTCACCGTGCCGTGCATGACGGTGTTCATGCTGGTGTCGGGTGAATGGCGGCGGGTGCTGGAGTTGCTGCGCAAGGTGGCGGGCTATCCAAAGCTGATTGGCGGTCTGATTGTTTCGTCAGGTTTGCTCGGCGTGCAGTTGTGGCTGTTCATGTGGGCGCCGCTCAACGGCTACAGCCTCGATGTGTCGCTGGGTTATTTCCTGTTGCCGCTGGCGATGGTACTGACCGGGCGCATTGTGTACGGCGACAGCCTGTCGTACCTGCAGAAAATCGCAGTGTTCTTTGCCGTTCTCGGCGTGGCGAACGAGCTGTATCGGGTCGGCGGATTTTCCTGGGCGACCCTGGTGGTCGTGGTCGGTTACCCGCTGTATTTCGTCCTGCGCAAACGCCTGAAGACCGACAACCTGGGCGGTCTGTGGGTCGACATGACCTTGATGCTGCCGGTGGCGTACTGGTTCGTGCGCGGTGGTGAGCAAGGTTTCGCCGTGTTCGATCAGTATCCGGGCTTGCTCTGGCTGATTCCGCTGCTCGGTCTGATCAGTGCTTCGGCGCTGGTGGTGTACATCATTGCCAGCCGCTTGCTGCCGTTCAGCCTGTTTGGTTTGCTCAGTTACGTCGAGCCGGTGTTGCTGCTCGGCGTGGCGCTGTTGCTCGGTGAAAGCATCAAGGCCGGCGAGTGGCTGACCTACATTCCGATCTGGCTCGCCGTTGTGGTGCTGATCTTCGAAGGCTTCAAACACCTGATGCGACAACGCAGGTCTTAAAAGCAACACAAAACTACCGTGGGAGGGGGCTTGCTCGCGAAAGCGTCAGTTCAGTCAACAAAGACCTTGAACCAAAGACCGAATTCGCGAGCAAGCCCGCTCCCACAGTTTTGCTGATGCAAAAAAAATCCCGGCTGTGCATGACTGCAAGCCGGGATTTTTTCATTCTGGTGGAGGATTACTCGGTTGCGAGCACACCACGACGCACCTGATCACGCTCGATCGATTCGAACAGGGCCTTGAAGTTGCCCTCGCCGAAACCATCATCGCCTTTACGCTGGATGAATTCGAAGAACACCGGGCCCATCAGGGTTTCCGAGAAGATTTGCAGCAGCAGGCGCTTGTCGTCCGGGTTCGACGAGCCGTCGAGCAGGATGCCGCGCGATTGCAGTTGGTCAACCGGCTCGCCGTGATTCGGCAGACGGCCTTCGAGCATTTCGTAGTAGGTGTCCGGCGGCGCGGTCATGAAGCGCATGCCGATCTTCTTCAACTGATCCCAGGTCTTGATCAGGTCGTCGGTGAGGAACGCCACGTGCTGAATGCCCTCGCCGTTGAACTGCATCAGGAACTCTTCGATCTGCCCGGCGCCCTTCGACGACTCTTCGTTCAGCGGGATGCGGATCATGCCGTCCGGAGCGGTCATCGCTTTCGAGGTCAGGCCGGTGTATTCGCCCTTGATGTCGAAATAGCGGATCTCGCGGAAGTTGAACAGCTTCTCGTAGAAGTTGGCCCAGTAGGCCATGCGGCCGCGGTACACGTTGTGGGTCAGGTGGTCGATGATTTTCAGACCGGCACCGACCGGGTTGCGATCAACGCCCTCGATGAACACGAAGTCGATGTCATAGATCGAACTGCCTTCACCAAAACGGTCGATCAGGTACAGCGGCGCGCCGCCGATGCCCTTTATCGCTGGCAGGTTCAGCTCCATCGGGCCGGTTTCGATGTGGATCGGCTGAGCACCGAGTTCCAGTGCGCGGCTGTAGGCCTTTTGCGAATCCTTCACGCGGAACGCCATGCCGCACACCGACGGGCCGTGTTCGGCCGCGAAGTACGAAGCGACGCTATTGGGTTCGTTGTTGAGGATCAGGTTGATCGCGCCCTGACGGTACAGGTGCACGTTCTTGGAGCGGTGGGTCGCGACTTTGGTGAAGCCCATGATCTCGAAGATCGGCTCCAGGGTGCCAGGAGTCGGCGATGCGAACTCGATGAACTCAAAGCCCATCAGGCCCATTGGGTTTTCGTATAAATCTGCCATGGTGACGCCTCATCATTCTTATCAATTAACCAGAGTTATTTGTCAGTAATGCTGAGACCGGCGGGAGGTGCGCAGGAGATGCCTCGCACACTGCGGGCGAGGAAGTCACCGTAGATCAGTTGAAACCCGAATATCTTCATTGTCGACCCAAGGCTCTTGCGGGCGAGGCTTCTGCTGCCAGAAGACGTTTATTATTGTATGCGTAACCCGATTCTACACAGCGTAAATAGGGTTGTCTGCCCTCTCTATAAAATCCGCCTTTTTCGCATCGGTGCAAGGGGTTTGTTGCACAGGTAAATCCCCACCAGCACCAACCCGCCGCCCAGGCACATGCTCAACGTCAGTTGCTCGCCGAGCAGCAGCGCGCCGAGCACCACCGCGGTCAGCGGATTCAGGGCAATGAACACGCCGGCTCGGGTCGCGCCGATTTTGCGGATGCCATCGTAGTAGCCGATGTAAGCCAGCGCCGAGCCGAACACGCCGAGGTAAATCAGGCTCAGCCATTGTGGCGTTCCGAGGCTGATCAAGGCTGCTCCGCTGACCTCGCCACGCAACATTGCCAGCGCCCACAGCATCGCGCTGCCGATCAACACGGAAAAGGTCACGGTCTGCAGCGGGCCGATGGATTGGTTCAGCCCTCGGGAAAACAGCGAGTAAACACCCCAGCTCAACACGCAGCCAAAAATCAATAGATTACCGATCCACGCATCGGGTGTCACGGCAAGTAATTGCGGGTCACGGCTGACAATCACCAGGCCGGCGCCCGTGATGCAGATCGCGATACCGGCGACTTTCGCCCGACCCAGGCGCTCTTTGAACAACAACCACGAGGCCAGACCGATCACCGCCGGGTTCAACGCGACAATCAACGAAGCCCGTGAAGCGTTGATGTACCGCAGACCATAAAAGAAGCACAGGTTGTAGAGGAAAATGCCGAAGAACCCGAGCAACGTCAGTTGCAGCCATTGCCCGGGTGTCGGTCGCGCCAACGGGATACGCGCTATCCACAGAAACCCGAGCAACGCCACGCTGGCGAGCAGGAAGCGCAGGCTGGCGGCGAACAACGGGCTGAGGCTGCCCGTCAGAAAACGCCCTGCGACAAAGGTCCCGCCCCAAATCATGGTTACCGCTGCCAGCGTCAGGTATACCGGCCGGTCGGAGGCCGTTAGGTGGGTTTGCTCAAGGTTGCGCATGATGCCCCAAACGAAAGAAGTTGAAGGATGGCGTATCATTCCCCTCATGCCCTCTCATCGTAAAATGAGCAAAAACTCATGACCCTCACGCAACTGGAGATCTTCTCGCTGGTCGCCGAACTGCGCGGATTTACCCTCGCCGCCCATCGTCTGGGCATTTCGCAGTCGGCGATATCCCACGCGATGAAATCGCTGGAACAGGAGTTGGGCGTGGAATTGTTGCGGCGGCAGCAGTCGCAGGTGGAACTCACCGATATCGGCGAGCAACTGCTCCAACGCGCACGGGCCATGCTCGGTCTGGCCAACACGTTACGCCAGGAAGCGGCCGATGCGCGGGGCATGAAAAGCGGTACGTTGCGTATTGGCTCATTCGGCCCGACGTCATCAATCAAGTTGCTGCCGAAGATTCTGCAGCGCTATCGCGAAGTGCATCCGGGCATTGAAGTGCACATTGATGAGGGGCCGGACCGGCAGGTGCTGCAGTGGCTGGAAGAGCGGCGAATCGATGTCGGTTTTGTAGTGTTGCCCGAGGAACGCTTCGACACTTTTGCTCTGGTCGAAGATCAGATGGTTGCCCTGCTGCCGTCCAATCACCCATTGGCCGCACAGGCCGCACTGAGCCTCAAGGATCTGTGCACTGATCCATTTGTGCTGACCGAGGCCGGCTCATCGGAACTGGTTTCGCGTTTGTTCACCGCCGCGCGTCTGCAACCGAACATTCGCTATCGTTGCTCGCAATTGCTCAGTACGCTGGACGTCGTCAGCCGGGGCGATGCAATCACCGTCGTCGCCGAAGGCTCGTTGCCGGGCGCTCCTGCCCCACGTTACGTGAAGAAACCGCTGTTGCCGGCGGTGCAACGTCTGATCGGCCTCGCTGTCCTCGATCAGCGTCAGGCGTCGCCCGCCACGCGGGCATTTATCGAACTCGCTAGACAGATCAACCAGCCGTGAGCAGCACAAGCGCCAACGGCCATCTATCATCCCTTCTGACTCCGCTGTTTTCACCGGTGCGCCGTTGCCAGGCCAGCATTCGAGAGTTCCAATCCATCGCAACAGGATGCGCCTATGCCCTTGACCGTCAGACCCCGCCGCAAACGCAGCGTACGCATTTTTGTGAGCCTGCTTTGTGGTGTTTTGCCCGTCCTGCTCGGCGGCGGGATTCTGTATCTGCAAGCCGAACGCACCTTGCAACAGAGCACGCAAAATACCGCCGAGGAGGCGTTGCGCCAGTTTGAACTGATGCTCGACAACACCGCCCAGGCCGCCAGCGAACTGCTGCCCTTGGCCGGTCAGCCCTGCGACAGCGTCAAACTGGCCTTGCGTGAGCAGGTGACCCGTCGACCTTTTGTGCGCTCGACCAATCTGGTGTGGGACAACAACCTCTATTGCAGCTCGCTGTTCGGGGAGTTCAAGGAGGCCGTGAACCCGGGCGACTATACGCAGGGCAAACTGTGGTTGATGAATGGCAACCCCGTCACGCCCAACACCGCGCTGTTGGTGTATCGCCTCAGCGAAGGTCGCGGTGGCGCGCTGACCACCCTCGATGGTTATCACCTGAGCAACATCCTGCGCCTGATCGGCCGGCAGACGCTGCTGTTGTTGCAGGTCGGCGATAACTGGCTGTCCGTCGATGGCAAGGTGCATCAAGGCGCCCTGCCGCCGTTGCCGGTGGCGCAAAGCATGCTCGCGTCTTCGCGCTATGCCTTCAGTGTCAGTGCAGGCTTTCCGCAGGGGCAAACGTGGCGCTACATGGCCGGCGAATACCCGCCGCTGTTCAGTCTGCTGATATTTTTTGGGGTGATCGCGGGCGCTATCGCCCATGTCCTGCAACGGCGCGCCACTTCGCCCAGCCATGAGATGCTGCGCGCGCTGGAGGCTGGCGAATTCATTCCCTACTTCCAGCCGGTGGTGCATGGCGACAGCCGGAAGTGGTCCGGCGCTGAAGTGCTGATGCGCTGGAATCACCCCAAGGAGGGTCTGGTGCGTCCGGATCTGTTCATTCCGTTTGCCGAACATTCAGGCCTGATCGTGCCCATGACTCGTTCGCTGATGCAGCAGACAGCCGCCCTGCTCGGCCCGTTGTCGGCGGAGTTCGACAAACCGTTCCACATCGGCATCAACATCACCGCCAGCCATTGCCAGGATCTGCAACTGGTCGAAGACTGTCGCGGGTTTCTCGCTGCTTTTGCCCCCGGCAGTATCAACCTGGTGCTGGAGCTGACCGAGCGCGAGCTGATTGAGCCAACCGATGTCACGCACCTATTGTTCGAGCAATTGCACGCGCTGGGGGTGATGATCGCCATCGACGATTTCGGTACCGGCCATTCAAGCCTGGGCTACCTGCGAACATTCAATGTCGATTTTCTCAAGATCGACCAGAGTTTCGTCGCGATGATCGGCATTGATGCGCTGTCGCGGCATATTCTGGACACGATTATCGAACTGTCGGCCAAGCTCGATTTGGGTATTGTTGCCGAAGGTGTAGAAACTCAGGCTCAGGCTGACTATCTGACCGCACACCACGTCAACTTCCTGCAGGGCTATCTGTTCGGAAAACCCATGCCTGGCGCCGACTTCATCGATGCATTAAGTCACCATTAACTAAAAATAAATTAAGCCCGGCGCTGCGACCGGGCGCACCAAATTGATACAAAACACCACTGTTGTTACATGACGACAAGATCAGGATTTACTCTTGGCGCATTAACTACTACAATTTTTTCAGCCTGTGCAAGATTGGCAGGTGAGCCATTATCACCGAGTCGCTTCAAGGCTCTTGGCTTATAGCTTTGTTTGCGGTTGGTATCAGCCAAACACACTATTGGAGTAAAGATATTGTCCAGACTCGCTGAATTTCGTGCAGCTGAAAAGGCCCTTCAGGAACAGCTCAAGCAGTTGGAATCACTGAAGAACGATGCCGGGCTCAAGAAAGAAATCGAATTCGAAGAAAAGCTCCAGGGGCTGATGAAAACCTACGGCAAAGGCCTGAAAGACATCATCGCCATCCTCGATCCGAACCCGTCCAAGTCCGGCCTGCAAGTGTCTACCGCACCGAAAACCCGCCGCGCTCGCGTGGTCAAGGTCTATCAGAACCCGCACACCGGTGAACTGATCGAAACCAAGGGCGGCAACCACCGCGGCCTGAAAGCCTGGAAAGAACAGTACGGTGCTGCCACCGTTGATTCCTGGTTACGCGGTTAATCTTGCGTCAACAAACAAGCCCTGCTCTATGCAGGGCTTTTTTTCGACAATATCTAACAAAAGCAACGATTTCCCCCGCGCTAATTATCAATTCGCTTTAACACCCACAAGACGTGAGGCCAAACAGTTTGCGCCAGGATGTTGCGGCCGTAACCGCTGCTAAACTTTGTGCTTAATTCCTTCGGGTATCTAAACCCGTCGCGGTGCAAACAGACGCTTAAAGTTTCAAGCTGTTTCTCACTGCGACTATTTCCTCGGCGCTCGCCTTATAAACCTCAGCCTGACCCGCGTAAGAAAGTACATAAGCCTTATCCGTCGCGACCGCAGCAACCAATGTTTGCGACAACACATGACGGCCGTTTTCGGTGATCGTGCAGGTGGTCTCCAGTGCATCCAGAGCGGCGAGTTTTGCCGGATGTATCTTGTTGCAAACGCTTTGATAGCCACCCTGGAAGAAGTCTTTCTGAATAGATTTGCGCATTTCCAGCAGGACACCCTGCACATTGACCTGATGGCCTGCCTCAACCTGGCTCATGGTCAACTCCATCACCATCACCTGATTGCCGTCAGCATCGTTTTTCACCGCGCGCTGGCGCGAAACCTGAGGGGCTTGATCAGGCAGCGCCTCTACTTCCCAGCCTGCAGGCCAGGTGATACTGGGCTGATCCGCCAACGCCGGAACGGCAAGCAGCGATGAGAAAAGGCAAACGAACAGCGCTTTGAACGGTCGGATCATTACCAGAGGCACTCGCAGATTGAGCAGCAAAGTCTGAGGCCCGGCCGCCCACAGAGCAAGCCGCGCATTCGGTTTGGCGATGCCGCCCCGCATGCGTATCATTGCGCCCATTCACTCGCCCCATTGTTACGGAGGCCCTATGAGCCTGCACGAACTGAACACTTTCCCCGGCGTCACCGCCACTCCAGACAGCGCAACCCGTAACTTCGTCTTCAACCACACCATGCTGCGTGTGAAGGACATCACCAAGTCGCTGGACTTCTACACCCGCGTATTGGGCTTCTCGCTGGTTGAAAAGCGTGATTTCCCGGAAGCCGAATTCAGCCTGTACTTCCTCGCGCTGGTCGACAAGGCGCAGATCCCGGCCGACGCCGCCGCCCGCACCGAATGGATGAAGGCGATCCCCGGCATTCTGGAACTGACCCACAACCACGGCACCGAAAACGACGCCGACTTCGCCTATCACAATGGCAACACCGACCCACGCGGTTTCGGCCACATCTGCATCTCGGTGCCAGACATCGTTGCCGCGTGCGCACGTTTTGAAGAGCTGGGCTGTGATTTCCAGAAGCGCCTGACTGATGGCCGTATGAAAAGCCTGGCGTTCATCAAGGACCCGGATGGCTACTGGGTTGAAATCATTCAGCCTGCGCCGCTGTAACTGACTGCAAATTTCTCCTGTAGGAGTGAGCCTGCTCGCGATAGCGGTGTGTCAGGCCATGATGTTTTGAATGTGCAGCCGCCATCGCGAGCAGGCTCACTCCTACAATTGGATTGTGTCAGGCATAAAAAACCCATGATCGCTCATGGGTTTTTTCGTTTCAGCGACTGCCGTTTTACGCCGGCGCGGAAGTACGGATCAAGTGATCGAACGCGCTGAGGGAAGCCTTGGCACCCTCGCCCACCGCAATCACGATCTGCTTGTACGGCACAGTGGTCACGTCGCCGGCTGCGAAGATCCCCGGGATCGAGGTCTCGCCACGGTTGTCGACGATGATTTCACCACGCGGCGACAGCTCGATGGTGCCTTTGAGCCAGTCGGTGTTCGGCAGCAGACCGATCTGTACGAAAATCCCTTCCAGCTCGACGCTGCGCAGTTCGTCAGTATTGCGATCCTTGTAACGCAAGCCGTTGACCTTCTCGCCATTACCGGTGACTTCAGTGGTTTGCGCACTGGTGATCACGGTGACGTTCGGCAGGCTGTGCAGTTTGCGTTGCAGTACCGCGTCGGCACGCAGTTGCACGTCGAACTCCAGCAGCGTGACGTGAGCAACGATACCGGCCAGGTCGATGGCAGCTTCGACGCCGGAGTTACCGCCGCCGATCACCGCCACACGCTTGCCTTTGAACAGCGGGCCGTCGCAGTGCGGGCAGTACGCCACGCCCTTGTTACGGTATTCCTGCTCGCCCGGCACGTTCATTTCACGCCAGCGCGCACCGGTCGCCAGGATCACGCTCTTGGCTTTCAGGGTTGCACCGCTGGCAAAGTGGACTTCGTGCAGCTCGCCGTTCTTGCCGGGAATCAGCTTGTCGGCGCGTTGCAGGTTCATGATGTCGACGTCGTACTGCTTGACGTGTTCTTCCAGCGCCGTGGCCAGTTTCGGGCCTTCGGTTTCCTGCACGGAAATGAAGTTCTCGATGGCCATGGTGTCGAGCACCTGACCGCCGAAGCGCTCAGCCGCAACACCGGTGCGGATGCCTTTACGGGCGGCATAGATCGCGGCCGACGCACCGGCCGGGCCACCTCCTACTACGAGCACATCAAAGGCTTGTTTGGCGCTGATTTTCTCGGCCTGACGCTCGATGGCGCCGGTATCGAGTTTGGCGAGGATTTCTTCCAGGCCCATGCGACCCTGACCGAAGTTTTCACCATTGAGGTAGATGCTCGGCACCGCCATGATCTTGCGATCGTTGACTTCGTCCTGGAACAGCGCGCCGTCGATGGCGACGTGACGGATGTTCGGGTTCAGCACGGCCATCAGGTTCAACGCCTGGACCACGTCCGGGCAGTTCTGGCACGACAGCGAGAAGTAGGTTTCGAAACTGAACTCACCCTTGAGCGAGCGGATCTGTTCGATCACTTCGGCACTGGCTTTCGATGGGTGGCCGCCGACTTGCAACAGGGCCAGCACCAGCGAGGTGAATTCATGGCCCATCGGGATGCCGGCGAAACGCAGGCTGATGTCGGCACCCGGGCGATTGATCGAGAACGACGGCTTGCGGGCATCGGTGCCGCTGTCGATCAGAGTAATTTGGCTCGAAAGACTGGCAACGTCTTTCAGCAGGTCAAGCATTTCCCGGGATTTCGCACCGTCGTCGAGGGAAGCAACGATCTCGATCGGCTGGGTAACCCGTTCCAGGTACGATTTCAACTGGGCTTTAAGATTGGCGTCCAACATACGGGCGATCTCCTGTGTCTTTATTCGAGGCGAAAAAAAGCCCGAGCGAATCTCGCCCGGGCTTTTTCAATGGGCGGTGCAGCTTACTGAAGTAGGTGCGGAATCCCGCCCTGTGTTGCGTGTCTCACAGACTCAGATCTTGCCGACCAGGTCCAGGGACGGAGCCAGAGTGGCCTCGCCTTCTTTCCATTTGGCTGGGCAAACTTCGCCTGGGTGAGCAGCAACGTACTGAGCAGCCTTGATCTTGCGCAGCAGCTCGGAAGCGTCACGGCCAACGCCGCCATCGTTCAGTTCAACGATTTTGATCTGGCCTTCAGGGTTGATCACGAAGGTGCCACGGTCAGCCAGGCCAGCTTCTTCGATCAGCACGTCGAAGTTGCGGGAGATGACGTGGGTCGGGTCGCCGATCATGGTGTATTCGATTTTGCCGATGGCTGGCGAGGTGTTGTGCCAGGCAGCGTGAGCAAAGTGGGTGTCGGTCGAAACGCTGTAGATTTCCACGCCCAGTTTCTGGAACGCAGCGTAGTTGTCGGCCAGGTCTTCCAGCTCGGTTGGGCACACGAAGGTGAAGTCGGCTGGGTAGAAGAACACTACGGACCATTTGCCTTTCAGGTCAGCGTCCGAGACTTGTACGAAGTCGCCGTTTTTGAATGCGGTAGCTTTGAACGGTTTTACTTGGCTGTTGATGATAGGCATTGATGACTCTCCGTCAGGGTTGTGAATTCGATGGGTGAATCCTACCCACTCACTCGACGGATGGCTCATTGGCAAACCTGATGCTGCTGATTTGTTTTCGCTATTAGCGGACTGTATTAATAGAAGAAAACCATATCTACGACGAAGCCGATTTATCCGTAATCCGGGCCATCCCGTGAAAGGGGCTGGCTTCAACATAGCGCATGGCTGACTTCATATCCTTCCAGCCGACGTAACTCATGAGCGATTTCAGATCCCAGCCGCTTTGATGCGCCCACGTGGCAAAGCCGCGGCGCAGGGAATGGCTAGTGTAACGCTCGGCCGGGATGCCGGCGCGCTCGAGCGCCTGACGCAACAGCGGAATGATGCTGTTGGCGTGCAAGCCCTCCTCGCTCAGATGCCCCCAGCGGTCAACGCCGCGAAACACCGGGCCGCGTACCAGCGCTGCCTCGGTGATCCAGTCGATATAAGCCTGCACCGGGCACAGCTTGAGCAGCGCCGGCGCCTGATACGTCTGCCCGAGGTTGTCGCGGTCGCCCTTGCTGCGCGGCAGGTAGAGGGTGATGCCGCTGCCGGCGTGCGCCTGCACGTGCTCGATCTGCAGACGGCACAACTCGTCACTGCGGAAGCCCCTCCAGAAGCCCAGCAGAATCAGCGCCCGATCGCGATAGGCCTTGAGCAACTGCGGACGATCCTGATTCTGCCTGGCGCTACTGGCTTCCTGCTCCAGCCAGTCGACCACTTGCTGCAGATCGTGCAATTGCAACGGTTCGGCCTGTTTTTCCTGCGCCGGATGCAGTGCGCGAATGCCTTTGAACACTTTGCGCACCACCGGCGCCTTGGTCGGATCGGCAAAACCCTGACTGTTGTGCCACTGCGCCAGCGCTGACAGCCGCAGTTTCAGTGTGTTGATCGACAGCACCCCGGCATGCTCGACCAGATACCGCGCCACGCTGTCGGCGGTCGCTGGCAGGAAGCCGCCCCACCTCACTTCGAAATGCTCGATCGCAGAACGATAGCTGCGGCGGGTGTTGTCACGGGTGGCGGCTTGCAGATAGCGATCGATCTCGCTCATGGGCAGTGTTCTCGCAGGCGTACTGATTGCTGGATGAAAAAACCGATTCAGGGGTCTGACATTGGGTAATACCAGTATATCCCGCCTGTGATTAATCAAGCATTTAACTTTATTTTCAGCGTGGTACACTGCGTACTTTGGTGGCATGTACCACAGTACGTAATGGTAGGAGTTAAAATGGCCCGTGGTGGCGTTAACAAAGCAGTGGTGCAGATCGCGCGCTCAGCGATTCTGGCCCGAGGCGAACACCCCAGCATCGATGCAGTACGCATCGAACTGGGCAACACCGGTTCGAAAACCACGATCCATCGCTATCTGAAAGAGCTGGATGACGGCAGCCAACCGGTCGAAGCGTCCGCGGAACCGATCAATGACGAACTGACCGCACTGGTCTCGCGTCTCGCCCAGCGCCTGAAAGAACAGGCGCAAGAGCCGATCGAACTAGCGCGCGAGCAGTTCGAAGAGCAGCGCGAAACCCTGGAAGCGGAACTCAAGCAGGTGCGCCAGGCACTTGAGCAACTGGAACAACAGCACGACATTCAAGGCGCGGCGCTGGCCAAGGAATCCGAAGCGCTAAAAGAAACCCGCTCGATGCTGCAGACCGAGCAAACCCGCAACGCCGGACTCAATCAGGCGCTGGCTGATTTCGAATTGCGCCTGCAGGACAAGGACGAGCAGATCCGCTCGCTGGAAGAGAAACATCTGCACGCCCGCGATGCTCTGGAGCACTACCGCAACGCCACTAAAGAGCAGCGCGAGCAGGAGCAGGCCCGTCACGAAGGACAGCTGCAGCAGTTGCAGATGGAATTGCGCCAGGCGCAACAAAGTGCACTGGTGCGTCAGGACGAGATCACTCAGTTGCATCGCGATAACGAACGCCTGCTCACGGAAAACCGTGGAACTCAGCGCGAACTGAGCCTGATGCAGGATCAGCTCAAGCACAGCAACCAGCGTCAGGATCAGTTGCTGGAGCAAGCCACTCGCGTCGACAACGAACGCACCCTCCTCCAGGAACGCCTGCGCGTGGCCCTGCTGGAAAGTCAGACGCTGAAACAGGATGCCGACGAACAGCGGCAGCTCAATCAGTCACTGGAGAAGGAACTGACCAAGACTCAGGCCAGCCTCGAAGACAGCTTGCGTCTGGCGGCTACCGTTGCGGCAGCGCCAGACACAGCCAAAGCCAAGGACGCTTAAGCGCCGACCGGCGTTCGCATGGTGACGAATTCTTCGGCGGCCGTCGGGTGCACCCCGATCGTGTCGTCGAAGTCTCGCTTGGTCGCGCCAGCCTTCAGCGCAATCGCCAGACCCTGGACGATCTCCCCCGCGTCCGGGCCGACCATGTGGCAACCGAGGACTTTGTCGGTCTTGCCGTCGACCACCAGTTTCATCAGGGTTTTCTCCTGACATTCGGTCAGGGTCAGCTTCATCGGGCGGAAGCGGCTCTCGTAAATCACCACCTCGTGACCCGCTTCCCGCGCCTCTTCTTCGGTCAAGCCGACAGTGCCGATGTTCGGCAGACTGAACACTGCCGTGGGGATCATCTTGTAATCCACCGGACGATATTGCTCCGGCTTGAACAAGCGCCGCGCCACCGCCATGCCTTCGGCCAGTGCAACTGGCGTCAATTGCACCCGCCCGATCACATCGCCCAGCGCCAGAATCGACGGCTCGCTGGTCTGGTATTGCTCGTCGACCTTGATAAAGCCCTTGTCGGTGAGCTGCACATCGGTGTTTTCCAGCCCCAGGTTGTCCAGCATCGGACGCCGGCCCGTGGCGTAGAACACGCAATCGGCCTCCAGCACGCGGCCATCCTTGAGGGTCGCCTTCAGGCTGCCGTCTGGCTGCTTGTCGATGCGCGCGATGTCGGCGTTGAATTGCAGATCCATGCCGCGCTTGGTCAGTTCTTCCTGCAGATGCTTGCGCACCGAGCCATCGAAACCACGCAGGAACAGATCGCCGCGATACAGCAGCGTGGTGTTCGCGCCGAGGCCATGGAAAATCCCGGCGAACTCGACCGCGATGTAACCACCACCGACCACCAGCACCCGCTTCGGCAGCTCTTTGAGGAAGAACGCCTGATTGGAACTGATCGTGTGTTCGTGCCCCGGAATCTCCGGAATCTGCGGCCAGCCACCCGTGGCAATCAGGATGTTTTTCGCGGTGAAGCGCTCACCGTTGACCTCGACCTCGTGCGGGCCGACGATCTTCGCGTGAGCTTCGTGCAAGGTCACACCGCTGTTGACCAGCAGGTTGCGATAAATGCCGTTGAGGCGATTGATCTCGCGGTCCTTGTTGGCGATCAGGGTCGCCCAGTCGAAATTTGCTTCACCCAGACTCCAGCCGAAACCGGACGACTGTTCGAAGTCTTCGGCGAAATGCGCGCCGTACACCAGCAGTTTCTTCGGCACGCAGCCGACGTTGACGCAGGTACCGCCCAAGTAACGGCTCTCGGCTACCGCCACTTTTGCGCCGAAACCGGCGGCGAAGCGCGCTGCACGTACACCGCCGGAACCGGCACCAATCACATAAAGGTCAAAATCGTAGGCCATTGCTATCTCCTCGGCAGGCCAACAGCATACCCGCCGCCGTCTATTGGGCAAGCGCCGTGAGCAGCTTTTCGCCCGTCTCGGCGAAGTCGGGAAATATCTCCAAATAATAATATTTCTTGTTTGTTACTAAATCGTCGTGCTGCGTCTCGTCTTTGAACCAATGGATTTTTTCCCTCGAAGACAAGGAGTCGGCTGCGATGTTCGCGCCCATTACCCGTTCCATGACCCTGACTGTCGGCTTGTTCAGCATGGCGTTGAGTCCCGATCTGCTGGCTGAAACCGATCCTGAAGCAGCGCCACAATCCGCCGCCCAAGCGCTGGAACTGGACGCCACCAGCGTCAGCGCTGAAGGTCTCGGCGTTAATACCGAAAACACCGAGTCCTACACCACTGGCGCGATGAGCACCGCGACGCGGCTGAACCTGTCGATCAAGGAAACCCCGCAATCGGTGTCCGTGGTCACGCGCCAGCAAATGGATGATTTCAAGCTCGGTACATTGTCCGAAGCCATGCGCCAGACCACCGGCATCGTCGTGCAGCACAACGACTCGGATCGGGTCAGCTATTCGGCGCGGGGTTACCCGATCAACAATTTCCAGATTGATGGGATGCTCAACACCTTCGGGCGCATGAAGTCGGACTCGGACACCATCATCTACGACCGCATCGAAGTGGTACGCGGCGCCACCGGGCTGACCACCGGCGCCGGTGATCCTTCAGCCACCATCAACATGGTGCGCAAGCGCCCGACTGCCCAGTGGCAGGCACTGGCCGGGGTCAGTGGCGGCAGCTACGACAACTACTACAGCTATGTCGATGTCGGCGGGCCGCTGGCCTTCGATGGTCGGCTGCGCGGGCGTACGGTGCTGGCCTATCGCGACAGCCAGTCGTTCCGCGACAAATACGCGCTGCAGCGCGAGGTCGGCTACGGCATTCTCGAAGCTGATCTGACCGACTCCACGGTGCTTGCCGTCGGTTACGACTATCAGGACAAGCAGGTTCAGGGCACCTCCTGGGGCACCGTGCCGTACTGGAACGCCGACGGCAGCAAGGCCGGCCTCGGACGGTCGACCAACATGGCGACATCCTGGAGTTCCTGGCCGCTGAAGGACAAGACCGCGTTCGTTACCCTGGACCAGCAATTGGGTAATGGCTGGAAGCTGAAGGCCGCCTACACCCACCGCGAAAGTGATACCGACGGCAAGGTCTATTACGGCGGCGCCGGTTTTCCTGAAACCGACCGCAGCGGCATGACGGCCTACATGGGGCACATGCTCGGCACACAGAAAATGAGCGTGTACGACTTCAACCTGTCAGGGCCGTACCAGCTGTTCGGCCGCGAACACGAGATGATGTTCGGCTACGGCGAGGCGGAAAACCGCTCGACTTCGCCCTACTCCTTCAACAGTCCCCAAGCCGCCGACTACGGCAAGATCCGCGACTGGAAGTACATGGGTGACATCGGCAAATTCGCCGACACCGTTACCAGCCTGCCGGGCGCGCGAGGCATCACCCGGCAGAAAGCCGGTTATCTCGCGACACGTCTGAGCCTGACCGATGAGCTGCATGCAGTACTCGGCAGCCGCTATGGCAGTTGGGACGAATCCAGCACCGATTACTACTATGATGCGCAGCAAAAACTGACCAGCACCGATGCCACCCATCAACGCCAGAATGATATCTGGACGCCCTACGCCGGCCTGCTTTACGACCTGACGCCGGAGTACACGGTTTACGCCAGCTACACCGACATTTTCAAACCGCAGAGTAAGCGCGACAGCAACCGCAATTACCTCGACCCGGTGATCGGCAGCAACTATGAAGTCGGGCTCAAAGGCAGCCTGCTCGACGAACGCCTGAACCTGGCGACGGCAGTGTTCTGGAGCAAACAGGACAACGTCGCCGAGCGTGACAACTCGGTACCCCCGGACCCGGTGAGCGGCGAGGAGTTTTTCAAGTCCGGCGGCAAGGGTAACAAGGTCAATGGCTTCGAGGCCGAAGTGTCCGGGGAAATTCTCAGCGGCTGGAACATGACCGCCGGCTACACCTACACCCACTCCGTCGACGGCGAAAAACAGCGCAGCAACACCGCTCAACCACTGAACATGCTGCGGCTGTCCACGGCCTATCGCCTGCCGGGCAACTGGCACGCATTGACCGTGGGTGGCGCGGTGAACTGGCAGAGCGACGTCTATGGCGCGGCCAACCGCCCGGTCGGGCGCGGCGCCAACGGCCGGATCATCACCGAACCGGCGCGGATCAACCAGGAGGCCTACACCGTGGTCAAGCTGATGTCGCGCTATGAGTTCGACAGGCATCTGTCGGCGTCGCTGAACGTCGATAACCTGTTCGACAAAAAGTATTACGACAACGTCGGCTTCTACAACGGCGTGTACTGGGGCGATCCGCGCACGGTGACCTTGAGCCTGGACTGGAAGCTCTGACCGGCGCACTCAAACAAGCCCATGTAGTGAGGGGATTCATCCCCGATGGGTCGCGAAGCGGCCCCACTCTCGAGGTGACGCGCAATGCGTCACCAAATCCCGTCGCCACCGCTGTTAACCCCGAGTTAATTCCCCGCCGGGACACTGTGCCCCGAGATCTGCTTCATGGACGAACGGCTCCCACGTTTTTCAGTAGGAGGCACCATGAAAACCACCACCGCCATTCTTGCCGGGCTACTCGCCCTCGGTTCCGCCAGCGCCTTTGCCGAGGGCGGCGCCGAACGCATGCGGCATTACTACGACAACTTCCCGGTCCACCACGCGCCAAGCGAACAGCCGACCGATAGCAAAGCAGCGGAACTGAAGGTTCCGAACGATCAGACCGCGCAAGTCACCGAGTCTTATCGCGACTGATTCACCGAGCAACCGATGGACCTCCGATGGCTCCGCTCTGGCCTCGGAGACGACAGTTGGGCGCCCTGTCCGGGGCGCCTTTTTTTATGCCTGCAGATCCTTGATCCAGAACAGCATACGGCCATGTTCCGGGTCGAACATGCCGGGGGCGAAGCCGAATTTGCGGTAGGAGTTCTGTGCCACCTCGTTGCCTTCGAGCACTTCCAGGGTGATCTTGCAGCAACCGCGCTGACGGCAGATTTCCTCGACCTTGCGCAGCATTTTCTGACTCAAGCCGAGGCCGCGAAATTTGCTCACGACCGCCACGTCATGGACATTGACCAGCGGCTTGCAGGCAAACGTCGAGAAACCTTCAAAGCAGTTCACCAGCCCTGCCGGCTCGCCACCGACGAACGCCAGCACACTGAACGCATGAGGCCTGCGCGCAAGTTCTTCCGGCACGCGACGCAACAGTTCCGGGTCAAGCGAATGGCCGCCGCCCATGGGATCTTCTGCGTAATGATTGAGCACGATGCCGATGGCTTCGGCGTGCAGTGGATTGGTGTAACTGGCTTGCAGCACAAGAATTTCTGCGGAATCCATTTCCATCCCCGATCATGGCCCCGGCGTGCAAAGTGCGCACCTGAAAGGCTGTTCGACCTTACCGCGAGGATGTTGCGGGCCACAACCGGATCTTTTGATTTCCAGGCTTCAGCGCCCCCAGATCAGCTCTTCGGTCCAGCCCAACTCGGCAAAATCCTGAGCACGCAACCCGCTCTCGCCGGCGCAGAAGAACTCATCCAGTTGCGGCGGTTTCACCGTGGTCGCGCTGAGCATCGCGTGCACCTGCCCACGATGATGAATCTGGTGCTCGAACAGGTGCGACAGCATACGCAAGCGACTGTCATGCTGCGGCGTTTCCCGGGCGATGGTGACGATCCGCCCCAGATCGGCATCGCGCAGTTGTTCGCAATAAGCGATCAGTCGACGATCGACGTGCGCCTGCTCTTCACGCAGCGCTGCGGCCTCGGTAAACGGCTCGTCATGGTTGAAAAACACATAGCAATCAGGATGCGGTTCGTCACCACGCAACTCGCGTTCCAGTGCATCGACGTAGAACCAGTCGCACGTCAGGATGTGATTGAGGGTGAGGCGGATACTCGGAAAGAAGCTCGTTCGCGGCGCCGCCAGCTCAGTGGCGTCGAGCTGATTCCAGGCTTTGCCGAGGCGATGATTGGCCCACGCGTTCTGGTAGGCCATGGTCAGTAAATGATGCGACAGCGGTTGGCTCATACTCGCGCCCTCTTCGCTCAGGATTCGGCAAAACGCTGCAACTGCATCTCCTGCAAACGGCTGAGGGTGCGCCGGAACGGGAATTCCAGATAACCCTCGGTGTACAGCGCCTCCATCGGTACCTGGGCCTCAATGTACAGCGGCACCTTACGGTCGTAACACTCGTCGACCAAGGCAATGAAGCGACGCACGCCGTCGTCGTGCACCGACAGTTGCGGCAACTCACGGTCACCGGCCACCACCTGCGCCGAGCCATCCTCGGTGCCGCGAGCGATGCGCCCTTCGCGTTTCTGCGCGCTGAGGTTCGGCACGTCGCTCAACAGAATAGACCGATAGTTGTCGCACAGTGCGATGAAATCCATCGCGGCAAATGGTTGCTCGCAGAGATCGGCATAGCGGCACCAGAGCACCGTCGCACTGGCTTGCACCACGTTCAGCACACGATGGCCGACGGGCACCGGCTCGGCGCTGGCGGGCTGCCCGGCGTTGAGTGACTGGAAGACCTGCTCCAGAGCACTGCCCTGTCCCGGCGCAGCGACAAAATAGCGCTGCTGACCCGCGCCCGGATGCAGGCGATGATCCTCGGCACCGTTCACCGCCACCACTTGCATGTGCGCCTTGATCGCGGCAATCGCCGGGACAAAACGATCACGGTTGAAGCCGTCGGCGTACAGTTCATCCGGCGGCAGGTTGGAGGTGCAGACCACCACCACGCCTTCGTCGAACATCACCTGAAACAGCCGCCCGAGAATGATCGCATCGCCGATGTCGTTGACGAACAGTTCGTCGAAGCACAACACCCGTACTTCCGCCGCCAACTCTTTGGCCAACGCCCGCAACGGATCGGCGATGCCAGTGAGCTGGAACGAGCGCTGGTGCACCCAGCCCATGAAATGATGAAAGTGCTGCCGTCGCGCCGGCACCCGCAGGCTCTGATAGAACTGATCCATCAACCAGGTCTTGCCGCGCCCGACCGGGCCCCACAAATACACGCCAGTGACCGAACGGGCACCGGCGTGCAAGGCTTCATGGCATTTTTGCAAGGCCCAGACCGCATGCTCCTGGGCTTCATCCTGGATGAAACCCTTGTGCTCGATCGCGTGTTGCCAGGCGCTTAAAGGAGAGTCGAAAGTCATGCGCGGCAGTATGCCACGATGTCCCTGAAAAACAGGCGCCCTTTTGTGGGAGCGGGCTTGCTCGCGAAGGCGTCAGGCCAGCCAGCAGCATCGTTGTATGACACACCGCTTTCGTGAGCAAGCCCACTCCCAAACGGGTTCTGTGGGGGGGGCAAAGATCGACTGTATATCTCGCGACCTCAAAACAGCGTGCAGCAACTGCCTGGAATACAACCTCCTGTGGGAGCGGGCTTGCTCGCGAAGGCGTCAGGCCAGCCAACAGCACCGTCGAATGACACACCGCTTTCGTGAGCAAGCCCACTCCCGCATTGGCTTTGTGGGGGGCAAAGATCGACTGTATATCTCGCGACCTCAAAACAGCGTGCAGCAACTGCCTGGAATACAACCTCCTGTGGGAGCGGGCTTGCTCGCGAAGGCGTCAGGCCAGCCAGCAGCATCGTTGAATGACACACCGCTTTCGTGAGCAAGCCCACTCCCACATGGGTTTTGTGGGGGGCAAAGATCGACTGTATATCTCGCGACCTCAAAACAGCGTGCAGCAACTGCCTGGAATACAACCTCCTGTGGGAGCGGGCTTGCTCGCGAAGGCGTCAGGCCAGCCAGCAGCATCGTTGAATGACACACCGCTTTCGTGAGCAAGCCCACTCCCACATGGGTTTTGTGGGGGGCAAAGATCGACTGTATATCTCGCGACCTCAAAACAGCGTGCAGCAACTGCCTGGAATACAACCTCCTGTGGGAGCGGGCTTGCTCGCGAAGGCGTCAAGTCAGCCAACATCACCGTCGAATGACACACCGCTTTCGTGAGCAAGCCCACTCCCGCATTGGCTTTGCGGTGTTTTAAAGGTCAACTTTGTGTCGGGCGGCGTAGAGGCAGAGCATTTCCATCGCCAGGGTTGCCGCTGCCAGTGACGTCACGTCCGCATGGTCATAAGCCGGCGCCACTTCCACCACGTCCATGCCCACCAGATTGATCCCGCGCAAACCGCCGAGGATTTCCAGCGCCTGCGCCGTGCTCAGCCCGCCACACACCGGAGTGCCGGTGCCCGGGGCAAAGGCCGGATCCAGGCAATCGATATCAAACGTCAGGTACACCGGGTGATCGCCGACCCGTGCGCGAATCGCCTCGACAATCGCCTCGCAGCCACGCCGATGCACCTGGCGGGCGTCGAGCACGGCAAAGCCCTGATGGTCGTCATTGGTGGTGCGCAACCCGATCTGCACCGAACGCGCCGGATCCACCAGCCCTTCCCTGGCCGCGTGCCAGAACATGGTGCCGTGATCGACGCGCTTGCCGCCCTCGTCCGGCCAGGTGTCGCTGTGCGCATCGAAGTGAATCAGCGACAGCGCGCCGTGTTTGCGCGCATGGGCCTTGAGCAGCGGATAGGTGATGAAGTGGTCGCCGCCAAACGTCAGCATCGCGCTGCCGGCATCAAGAATACGCTCGGCGTGGGCCTCGATGGTTTCCGGGATGGTGTGCGGCGAGCCGTAATCGAAGTCGCAATCGCCGTAGTCGATCACCGCCAGATGATCGAACGGGTCGAACGCCCACGGCCAGTGCCGTTCCCAGGCGATCCCGGTGGATGCGGCGCGAATCCCCCTTGGCCCGAAGCGTGCGCCCGGGCGGTTGCTGGTGGCGGTGTCGAACGGAACCCCGCTGACCGCCACGTCGACGCCGCGCAAATCACGGCTGTAGCGACGACGCATGAAACTGGTGATCCCGGCGTAGGTGCTTTCGGCACTCGTGCCGTACAGGCTGTCGCGGGTCATGGCTTGGTCATTGAGCATCGGCACGTCCATCGGTGTGCTCCTTTTGTTATTGATGGCTACGGAAAGTGGTCCACAGACGCGTGTGCTGACGCATGTCCTTGAGGCTCATGCTGCGGTCGGCGTACAGGCGTTCGCGCATTTCGGCGGGCGGATAGATGTCCGGATCGTTGCGCACCGCCTCATCCACCAGCGGCGTTGCAGCCTGATTGGCGGTGGCGAAAAACAGCGTATTGGTCAGCTCGGCCACCGACTCGGGGCGCAGCATGAATTCGATGAACGCCCGCGCCGCCTGCGGGTTCGGCGCGTCCTTGGGAATCGCCAGGTTGTCCTGCCAGATCAACGTGCCTTGGCGCGGAATCCGGTAGGCGACTTCGTAGGCTTTGTTGGCCTTATGCGCCTGATCGGCGGCCATGCTCACGTCGCCGTTGTAGGTCAGCGCCAGACAGACACTGCCATTGGCCAGATCGTTGATCTGCCGGCCGGTGGCGACATACAGCACCGACGGCTGGAGTTTCTGCAACAAGGCTTCGGCAGCGGCCAGATCATGCTTGTCGGTGCTGTAGGGATCCTTGCCGAGGTAATGCAGCGCCAGACCGATGACTTCCTGCGGCGAGTCGAGCACGGCAATCCCGCAGTCCTTGAGCTTGCTGGCGTACTCGGGTTTGAACAGCAGATCGAGGCTGTTCAGCGGCACGTTCGGCAAGCGCTTTTTCACCGCCTCGACGTTCAGCCCCAACCCGAGTGTGCCCCAGGTATAAGGCACGGCGTAGCGATTGCCGGGATCGACGGCGGCGAGTTTTTCCAGCAGATCGGGATCAAGGTTGGCGTAGCCCTTGAGGCCTTGATGCGGGATTTCCTTCAACGCGCCCGCTGCCAAACCCCGGGCCAGCACGCTGGACGACGGCACCACCACGTCATAACCGCTGCCACCGGTCAGCAGTTTGGTTTCCAGCACCTCGGAAGTATCGAAGGTGTCGTAGCGCACATGAATACCGGTTTCCTGCTCGAAACGCTGCAGCGTCTGCGCCGGCACGTAATCGGCCCAGCTGTAGAGATTGAGGGTTTTATCCTCGGCCTGTGCCTGGATGACCACGGACAACAACAGCGCGGGAAAACACAGCTTGAACACGGGAGCCATGACGAACACCTGACCGGAGGAAGTGGTGGCAGGATGCGCCGTCGGATACATTGCAGAAATATCAAGTTTGTTAACCTGACTTTATCCCGGAGTAATGTAATGCTCGGTCAGCTTCACGACATCGATTTGCAGTTGTTGCGCCTGTTTGTGCGAGTCGTGGAATGTGGCGGCTTCAGCGCGGCGCAAGGTGAGCTGGGCCTGAGCCAGTCCAGCATCAGCCAGCAAATGGCCAAACTGGAAACCCGTCTCGGCTATCGCCTGTGCAGCCGCGGCAAAGGCGGTTTCAACGTCACGCCCAAGGGTGAGCAACTGCTGATCGCCATTCGCGCCCTGTTCCAATCCATCGAGACGTTCCGGCATCAATCCAACGGCGTTGCCGGACGGTTGATCGGTGAGGTGCGGCTGGGATTGTCCGAGGCGGTTGATCAGTCGGTGCTGCTGCGGGTGGCGGATGCGATCAGGCGCTTTCGCGAGCGCGATGAGTCGGTGCGCATCGAGTTGATCAGCGCGATGCCCGGCGAGATGGAGCGCCTGCTGCTGCAACAGCGGCTGGACTTGGCCATTGGTTATTTCTCCCAGGTGCAGAGCGCGTTCGATTACCGCGAACTGTTCCGGGAAACCCAGCATTTGTATTGCGCGCAGGGGCATCCGCTGTTCAGCGTCGATGCGCCGGATGACGCGGCGTTGCAGGCCTGCGACCGGGTGGATCATCCGTATCGATTCATGCGCACGGGCGAGCCGTTCCCGGACAAGCGCTTTTCTGCGCGTTCGGAGCAGGTCGAAGGCACCCTCGCCTTCATTCTTTCCGGCAAGCATGTCGATTATCTGCCCGATCACTACGCGCGGGTCTGGGAGGACGAGGGCTTGCTACGCGCGCTGCGGCCTGGGGCATTGAGTTTCGAAGTGGCGTTTCATCTGGCCCGGCATCGTGCTCAGGTGCCGGGGGATGCGCAGAAGGCGTTTGAAGAGGATTTGCTCAGCGCGTTTACATGACTTCTAAGCTTTTGTGGCGAGGGAGCTTGCTCCCGCTGGGGTGCGAAGCAGCCCTCCGCATTATCCAGTCAATAGTGTTTTACGACTGCTACGCAGCCGAACGGGAGCAAGCTCCCTCGCCACAACAATGTGTGGCAGGGTGCGCGGATTACCGCCAACACCAATAAAACCTGACCTTTCAGGCAATTTTTGCTCGTTGCCCTCGCCGCCCTCTTCCGGCATCCTGCGCCTCCATTTTCTGACCCGGCCCCGCCTCGCGGCGCGCAAACACCATGACCGCCTCTGAAAAAGTCCCGCGCAACAACGATCTGATCTACGGCCTCAACGACCGTCCGCACCTGACTGCAACCGTCTTCGCCGCGCTGCAACACGTGCTCGCGAGCTTCGTCGGCATCATCACCCCGACCCTGATCATGGGCGGCGCCCTCGGTCTGCAAAGTGAAATTCCGTACCTGATCAGCATGGCGCTGTTCGTCTCCGGCCTGGGCACATTCGTCCAAGCCAAGCGTTTCGGCCCGGTCGGTTCCGGTCTGTTGTGCCTGCAAGGCACCAGTTTTTCCTTTATCAGCGTGATTCTCAGCGCCGGGTTCATGGTCAAGGCCCGGGGCGGCGGCACCGATGAAATCCTCTCGACGATTTTCGGCGTGTGTTTTTTCGCCGCGTTCATTGAAGTGGTGCTGAGCCAGTTCATCGGCAAACTGCGGATGCTGATCACTCCGGTGGTCACCGGCACCATCATCACCCTGATGGGCCTGTCGCTGATCAAAGTGGCGATGACCGACATTGCCGGCGGCTTCGGCGCACCCGATCTGGGCGCCGCCAGCCATGTGTTTCTGGCCGCGCTGGTGATCGGCACTATCGTTGTGCTGAACCGCGTCGACGTGCCGTTTCTGCGCCTGGGCGCGATCGTCATCGGCCTGACCCTCGGCTACGTGGTCGCCTGGCTGATGGGCACGGTGGATTTCGCCTCGATGCCCGAAGTGCCGCTGGTCAGCGTGCCGGTGCCGTTCAAGTACGGCTTCAATTTCGACTGGGTGGCGTTCGTGCCGGTGGCGGTGATCTTCCTGGTTTCGCCGCTGGAAGCGGCCGGTGACCTGACCGCCAACTCGATGATCTCGCGGCAACCGGTCAAGGGTCCGCTGTACATCCGCCGAATCAAATCCGGTCTGCTCGCCGATGGCCTCAACTCGGCGATGGCAGCGGTGTTCAACAGCATGCCGATGGTCACGTTCGCGCAGAATAACGGCGTGATCCAGTTGACTGGCGTGGCCAGCCGCTACGTGGCGTTTTTCATCGCCGGCCTGCTGGTGCTGCTGGGGCTGTTCCCGATGATCGGCGCGGTGCTGCAACTGATGCCTAAACCGGTGCTCGGCGGCGCTGAACTGGTGATGTTCGGCACCGTGGCCGTGGCCGGGATCAAGATCCTCGCCGAGGCCGGCCTGCATCGGCGCAACATGTTAATCGTGGCGATCTCGGTGGGCATGGGCCTGGGCATTGCCGCCGTGCCGGAAGTGCTGCGCGAGTTGCCGCAAGCGCTGCGTAACATCTTCGAATCGCCGATCACCGTCGGTGCGTTGTGCGCTATCGTGCTGAATATCTTCCTGCCGGAAGAATTCATTGAGCTGGAAGAAGACGATTTCGATCCGGAAGCGTCGATTCTGCAGGTCATGGAAAACCCCGATCTGCCGGCCAAAGCTGAACCTGCAACGGCAGCGGCGGTCGCACAGTTGAACCGCTGACGCTGCGCCATGAAAAAAGGGCTGAGCCGGCAACGGTTCAGCCCTTTTTCGTTGAGAGACTGTTTATGCGCCGCGTCCACGCCGTCATCCTGTCCCTGCTGCTGTTGTCCCTGAGCGCCTGCGCGCTGTTTCCCAACCGCGATCCGGTGAACATCAACGTGGTCGGCCTCGAACCGTTGCCGAGCCAGGATCTGGAAGTGCGTTTCGCGATCAAGTTGCGGGTGCAGAACCCCAATGAGACTGCCATCGATTACAACGGCATCGCCCTGGATCTGGAGGTCAATGGCCGTCCACTGGCCTCGGGCGTCAGCGATCAGGTCGGCTCGATCCCGCGCTTCTCGGAAACCGTGGTCAGCGTGCCGGTCAGCGTTTCCGCGTTCTCGGTACTGCGCCAGACCCTCGGCCTGAGCCAGACACAAACCCTCGACAACCTGCCCTACGTGCTGCGCGGCAAACTCGCGGGCGGCGTGTTCGGCACCATGCGATTTGTCGACAGCGGCAAGCTGAGTTTGCCGAAGGCCACTGCTGCGACGTGGTAACCCACTAAACACACAAGTCTCCTGTAGGAGTGAGCCTGCTCGCGATAGCGTCACGTCAGTCAATAAAGGGGTTGGCTGATCAGACGCCATCGCGAGCAGGCTCACTCCTACAGGTTATGTGTCAGTCCTGAGGTTATGCGGTGAAGCGTACGCCGGGTTTGGCCCGCTCATCGACACTCAGCTCAAACACATCCGGCCGCGCATAGTGGCCGACCACGTCATAGTCGTACCGCGCCCGCACCAGCTCATCAGTATCGATCTCAGCCGTCAGCAACCCGGCCTCGCCACGCAACGGCCCCGCCAACACATCGCCCATCGGCCCGACAATCACACTGCCGCCGGCAATCAGCGGCCGATCCGCCGGCCAGTTGGCAATTTCCACGCCCAGCTCGTTCGGCGAGGCCTGCACCTGACAGGCGCTGACCACAAAGCAACGGCCCTCGTGGGCGATGTGACGCATGCTGACCTGCCACATCTCGCGCTCGTCCACGGTCGGCGCGCACCAGACTTCAATGCCTTTGGCGTACATCGCCGTGCGCAGCAGCGGCATCATGTTTTCCCAGCACACCACCGCGCCAAGTTTGCCGACCTGTGTGTCGAGCACCGGCAGCGTCGAGCCATCACCCTTGCCCCAGATCAGCCGTTCGGTGCCGGTCGGCATCAGTTTGCGATGCTTGGCCACCAGCCCCGCCTGCGGATCGAAATACAGCGCCGTGCAATACAACGTGCTGCCGGCACGCTCGATTACGCCGATCACCAGATTGGCCCCGGTGCGCGCCGACAAACCGGCCAGTGCCTCGGTTTCTGCCCCCGGCACGTCAATGGCGTTGGCGAAGTAGCGGGCGTAGGCCTCACGCCCCTCGGGCAAGCGATAGCCCAACTGCGTGCCGAAGCCCTCACCTTTCGGATAGCCACCGAGCAACGCTTCTGGCATCACCACCAGTGCCGCGCCGGACTCGCTGATCGCGTCCTCCCAGCTCAGGATCTGTTCCAGAGTTTCACCCTTGCCACCGGGCAAGGCGCCGATCTGCAGGGCGGCGACGATTGATTTGGGCATTGCGGTCACTCCATCGGGTTCAAGTGTTGCCGATTCTGCGGCGGCGCGGGATCATGAATAAAGACCGACTCACTGCTGAATGATATGAACCAAATGAATATCGCAACCGTCGACCTCAACCTGCTGAAAGTCTTCGAAGCCTTGCATGAGGAGTCCAGCGCCAGCCGTGCGGCGCTGCGTCTGGGGGTGACGCAATCGGCGGTCAGCGCAGCATTGCGTCGATTGCGTGAGGTATATGGCGATCAATTGTTCGTACGCACCGGGCGCGGATTGGCGCCGACACTCAAGGCCAATCAACTGAAACCGGTGGTCAGCGAGGCACTGAACAAATGCCGGCAGAGTCTGGCGATGGTCGACCCCGAGGCCCATCACTATGACGGCCGTTCAGTCACCGTTGGCCTGTCGGATGATTTTGAAATTGCCTACGGCCGGCGGCTGATCGAAGCCATTGCTCGCAGCGCGCCCAAACTGCGGCTGATCTTCCGCCAGACCCACAGCCAGATCGTTGCCCGCGCCCTGATGGAGCGCAGCATCGACCTGGCGATCACCGCCGGTGGATTTGCCGAGCGTCTGCTCAGTCGTCAGGTGTTGGGTGAAGGGGATTATGCGTGCCTGGTCGATCCGGGCAGTCTGGCGCCCGGCCAACAGCGCATCGATTTGCCGGAGTTTGTCACCCGCGAACACATTCTGGTGTCCTCGGGCGGTTTTATCGGCATCACCGATGAGGGGCTGGCGGCGCTGGGTCTGAGCCGGCGGGTCTGCGCCTCGACCACGCACTTTGCCGCGCTGCCGCATCTGCTCAAGGGCAGCGGCGCGGTGGCAACCATCCCCCGCCATGCCGCTCAGGCCATTGCCGAGCTCAGCGGACTGATATTGCTGCCCTGCCCGCTGGCGCTGCCGCGCTACCCGATCGAACTGGGCTGGCGCACCAGCACGCAGATCGATCCGGTAGTGATCAAGGTGCGTGAGGCGATTGTCGGATGTTTCAATGCGGACTGAGGCGGGTGTTACTTGTTGGCTGCCATCAGTCGATTGACCTCACTGCGCACCATGTTGGCGAACTCCGGCGGGGACATGCCATCCAGCTCGGCGCGCACCCACTCGGCCCATTTGCCCTTGCGCTTGGAGCGTTCGCCGAACAACCGCGCGGCTTCGCCTTTGGCTTTGCCCAGATTGTTCTGCCAGAGTTCGAACAGACGGGATTTCTCGTCTTCCAGCGCTGCGCGCTCGGCGAGGGATTTGTCGGCCAGATTGAAACTCATGGGGAAATACCTGCTGCGTAAAATGGCGACATCTTACACGCTCGAGGGAAATCTCCCGCGCAGGTTTTTCTTTCGCACCTAAAATCAGTGCAACTTTTCAGTCAGCGCCACACTCCATTGATCACTGTTCATCCATCTGCAAGGAGTCACCCAATGGCCCGCAAATCCCGCGTGCAAGCCGTCGAAGACCAAATCAAGGATCAGGCATTCAGCGAACTTCAGGCTTTGATCGAAGAGTCCGACAAACTGCTCAAGAGCAGCGCCTCACTGGTGGGCGAAGAAGCCGAGACCCTGCGCGGACAAATCGCCCTGAAACTGCAACAGGCGCTGGATTCTGTTTCGAGCGTGCGTGAGCGCACCAAACCGGCGGTCGAGGCCACCGAGAGCTACATTGGCGGCCATCCATGGCAGACCGTAGCGATTTCCGCCGGTTTCGGTCTGGTGGTGGGCCTGCTGCTCGGTCGTCGTTAAGTGACATTTGCCTGATCCCATTCTGTGGGATCAGGCAGTAAACCTGTGGCGAGGGAGCTTGCTCCCGCTGGACTGCGCAGCAGTACCCCTGCTCTCAAGCAGACAACGGGGGGCCGCTTCGCGACCCGGCGGGAGCAAGCTCCCTCGCCACGTTTGTTCTATGCCAATTATTCCCCGGCCAATTCGCGCAACTGCGCCAGCGTCTGCTCCTCCAGCACAATCCCCTCGGCCAGCGACCGCGCGCGCTGCAAATGCCGACGATCACCCGGCAAGCGCTTCAATCCCACCCCATGCATCTGCCGCACCAGTTCTTCGCTGCGCTCGGCAAAACTTTGCCCGGCGGATTTGCTTGGGTCGATGACGATCAGCAGTTGTCCGGTCCACGGGGTCTTGGCCCCGGGATGGTTCGCCCAGTCGAACTCGAAGGAAAAATTGCCCCCCGTCAACGCCGCCGCCAGCAACTCGACCATCATCGACAATGCCGAACCTTTATGCCCGCCGAATGGCAACAGTGCGCCGCCCTCAAGAATGGCTTTCGGATCCTGCGTCGCCTGCCCAAGACCATCCACGCCCATTCCGGCGGGCAGACGTTCGCCCTTGCGCGCCGCGATCTGCACGTCGCCGTGAGCGATGGCGCTGGTCGCCAGATCAAAAACAATCGGCGCACCACCGGCCCGCGGCGCGGCAAAGGCAATCGGGTTGGTGCCGAACAGCGGCCGATCGGCGCCATGCGGCACCACGCAGGTCATGCTGTTGACCACGCTGAGCGCCACCAGCCCTTCTTCGGCAAACGGCTCGACGTCCGGCCACAGCGCCGCAAAGTGATGGGAATTGCGAATCGCCAACACCGCGATCCCGGCGTTGCGCGCCTTCTCCACCAGCAACGAACGAGCAGCGGCCAGCGCGGGCTGGGCGAAACCGTTGCCGGCATCGACTCGCACGAAACCCGAGGCTACGTCCTCGACTTGCGGCACAGCCTGTCCATTGACCCAACCGCTATTGAGGGTCGAAACATATCCGGGGATACGGAACACGCCATGACTGTGCGCACCGTCACGTTCGGCACCGGCGCAGTTGGCAGCCAGAGTGCGGGCGACGGACGCCGACGTACCGTGGCGCAGGAAAACCTTTTCAAGCAATTGCGTCAGCGCTTCGAGCGAGAGTGTGGACGCAACGGGGGAAGACACGGAATCGTGTGGCGCAGACATCTGAAGCTCCAGACTAATTATTGGAGGGAACAACAGCGTACGAACAGCTTGCCCAGCGATTAACCACGCCCGGTACGGGTGCTGTCAACCGTTGTGGTGCCGGCTTGTCGCGGCTAGCACATTGCGCTGCCGCTGGTGCGGTAACTATGTACCACCTCTGTTATCGATCCGGTCTTTAGTCTCGTGTCTCAATTTACCGGTGCACCGGACGGTGCCCTGAACGAGACCGATGATGCCTGCTCCCATTCCTCCCCTGCTGTTCCAGCCCATCCTCAACTCCCCCGGATCGTGGCGCGAACTCGGCAATCTCCATCACTTGTCCGCCGCTGACCTCCAATGGCTGAGTCACGTGCAACTGGCGACCCACGCACTGCGCAGTCAGCAGACCCCGCCCATGCTTGCCCAGCGCATCCTGCTCAATACCGCTGGTGTGCCAGCGGTGCCTCTAGCCGGCAGTTTCATACTCAGTGCCACCCCGGATGATCACGGGATCCTGTTGTACACACCTTTCGCCGGGCTGAAAAAACATGCCAGCCTCACCGCCCTGACCGCGCACCTGGAACAGCGTCTGAACAGCGCCAGCGAGGATGACCGGCTGCTGGCGTTCCTCGCCCTTTCCCAACGCAAACGACTGGCAGAACAGCACGGCATCAGCGTGACCTACCAGCTTGTCGAGGGCGATATCTTCGAGGATCAACACGCCGTCATCGAGCATTGCCAGCAGCTCAACACGCAAGCGATGCTTGATGAATTGATGCAACTGCCCGAACTTGACAGCCTGCTTCAGACCATTACCGACGAACTTCTGACGCCGACGATGCGCGGCGTCGACCAGACACGCACGCGCGTGAACCTGTACGCGACCACGACTGCCACCGGCCCGGCATCGACCGACCTTGCTTCACGGCGCGGGGTTGAAGCGCTGTCACTTGGCGATGCACTGCTGTTGCACTATCGCCACACCGGATGGTCGGTTGGCCAGACCCATGAGTTTTCGCACCCGAGTCGGACATTCCTGGCCAGTGATCAGCAACACTGGGAAACAGCCATCACCACGGCTTCAGGCAAACTGCTGGTGTTGCTGTACCAGCAAATGGAGCGCTACTGGAATGGGCCCAGTGCTGACGGGGCCTCGCGGCGCGACGTATTGGCGCAGATCATTCGACAGCAGGCGCTGGCGGACTTTTTGCTCAAACGCGAGGCGGGCATCATCGATCAGCGCCAATTCGACAGCCTGCTGACGTCGCTGGGTTTCAGTGAAAGTCTGGCACCTCGCGCGGCCGTGGAAACCGTGCGTTTATGGGAGCACCAGGCAAACTTCGTGGAGCTGGCCGGCGCGCTGATGATCGGCCATTCCGAAAGCTGCCTGTATACCCCGACGCACGGCTTGCAGGTGCTCAAGGACTACGCAGATCTAAAATCCATGCTGCTCGGCAAGTTCGCCAGCCCCGGGCACGAAGACGAACTCTATGGTCTGCTGAGTCTCGACGAGCGCCAGCGCTTCCTCGGTTTCGACCGGCCGCAGGTTTCCGGCAAATCGATCGCCGGAGACGTGTTCAGCGTACTGCTCGAATTGATCATCACCAAGCAACGACAGAACATCGACTATGCCTTGCAGTTGTACCGGCACAGCGACGGCGTCGTGGATATCTGCGCACTGTTCGATAAGGCCCTGGACATCCGCTCGATGCTCCACGAGCGCCTTGTCACCCTGGATGCTCGCGGGCGCTGGAGCACCCGGCCGATGCTCAGCGGCAACCCATTGCCTTCAAGGGTGCTGGCGGACACCGCCGCAGCCGAAGTGCGCAAGTTCGCCAGCATCATGCCAACCATCGCCGCAGACTTCGCCGCCCAGCCGTTGACCGTCACAGCGCTGCAGCGTACCTACCTGCAAGGTATCGCAGCGAAGCTGGCGCACGCCCTCTCTGTCGGCATCAATGGCGAAGCACGGTTGAGAGTCCTGGACGGAACGCTAAGCCGTCATGCGCAAACCCTGGTCGACACCGTGTTCAATCCGGATCACCCGGATCGCAGCCGCCGCAAGGCACTCAACGGGATTCGGCCGGATGCCTGGTCATTGACGTTACAGGTCGCCGGTGAGAGCGAAGTGCTGCCGCTGGCCAACTGCGTCCTGCTCACGGAACGCGGTGGCCTCGATACGCAGCATTCCGGACGCGCGATCTTGTGGACCCCGGCTCTGGGCCTGGAAGTCTTCCGCTCGATCGAGCATGCCAGACAGGTTTTGAGCCAGCGGCTGCTGGATCCGCAAAAACGCCTGGTGCTGCTGGAAAACCTTTCACCCTTGCACCAGAGGTTCCATCAACACTACACGCTGGGACGGTTACAGCTGATCAGCGGCAATGTCCTGCAGGATCGCACCGAATCAGCGATCGAACACTTCCTCCAGCGCTGTGAACAGGTGCGGGACCGCCAATGGCCAAAGCCGCGCGAAACCCAGATTCTCAAAACGTTGAGTGAGCAAGTCGTTGAAACCAATCTGCAACGCGCCAGCGCTCTGGCGCAGGCACTCGGCAAGCAGCATTCACTGCCTGCCTGGCTGGGAATGGCCAGGCTTGACGATCAGCGGTTGCACCTGGAACTGCTGGAACAGTGGCGGCACAGCGTCATCGACGATGAGGATTATCTCCACGCGCTGCCAACCTTGCGTGATTACATCCGGCAGACCCTAAAGACGCTGCTGAGCACCCGCTTGCACAGGCAGGATCTCGACCCCGAACAAATCACCGTCACTCCCGCGCTGAGCCTGATCGGGTCTGCAATGAGCCTGACCGATTTCGCCTTGAACCATGCGCATATTGCCCAGGACACTGCATTCACCCTCAGCTCGAGCACCGACCGGGCGCTGCCGACGGGACTCGACCAGCAAGCGGTCAGAAGCCTGCTGTTGTCCTTGAACGTTGCGACAACATTTGCCAATAAGATCACCACGGTGTTGTCCGCGAATGACGTCGACGCCGAACAACGCAAGCTGCGTTTCATCCAGCAACTACCCTGGCAACTGCTGCAACATGCCCATCAGTTACAACTGCAACAACGCTTGTCGACAAAAGCCTTCGACTTGATTACACAGGTGCTCGACATGCCCGATGCCGTCGCTCGTGCGACCGTGCAAGGGGCCGATGCGATTGTCCGGCCGTTGGCGCTGATCAAGACCGCCGGGGCATCCGCGATCAAGGCGCTGGGGCTGTACTTGATCGGCCCTGCGGAAAAATCCGGCCCTCAGGTGCTTTATGCGCCCTACCATGGAGAGCACGCATTCAGTGAGTTCGAGGACGAGGCGGCAGTGATCGCCGCGCTGAATACGCCGGGCTCACTGCAGGACCTGCTGCTGCGCCGCTTGCCGGAAGGTCAGCGTTCGATCTTCAGCGCGTTGTTCAAGGCGAGCAGCGGCCAGACGAGCGAGATGACCCTGGCCACCACCCCGATCAACGGCAACTTGCTGCTGCAGTTGTTCGACGACAATCTGGCCTTGTTGCCACACTTGCTGAGCAGCCATTCGCTGCCATCGGCGCAGGCGGATCGGGACGCCGCGAAGCACCTGTTCAGTTCCGGCATCCAGCAGATCCGGGGCCTGCTGCCGGGTAAACTCGCCTATGTGCAGTTTCTCTGGCAAAGCTACAAGGACTTCATGGGTTCGGCCGAAGCGTTGCAGGATCACCATTGGAAACGTGCGCTGGAAACCTTTGTCGCCGGCGCAGCGCAGATGATCAGTCTCGGGCGACTGGCGCTGGAGTCACGTCTGGAATCTCAAGCCGTGGCAGCGCCGCAACCACCGCAGCCAACCACGCTGAGCGCCCCCGTCCTTGCGCAGACAAAGCCGACCGATCCGCTGCGCACCTCGCTGCAGACATTCGAAGCTCCGACTATCGCCCTGAAGGATCTGACTCACGATGCTGCCGAGGGCACGTATCAGGATCTGACAACCAAAGCGACTTACGCCCCTATCGCCGGCAAAGTCTATCCCGTGGAGCGGCCGGGAGCCGTCTGGCAGATCAAGGGCGCCGAGCAGTCAGGCCCGGTATTGCAACACACCGCTTCCCGGCAACTGGTGCTGGACCCGGATCGCCATACCGTGCATTTCGGCAAGGCCATGTCGACGATGTTCAACCATTACGCCACCCATCGCCAGGCGCGGTACATGCTGAATATCGAAGCGCAAGGCATGGAAGAAATCCGCGCCCGCCATCCGGAAAAGGCCCGCATGTTGATCGAGGCAATTGATCTGGCCCGGCATTACGCGTTCAACAGCCTGCACAATCTTGCGCAGCTGAGAAACTATGTGCCGGGCACCCGCCTCGATACTTTTCTCAAGTCTTTTTTTGACGTGCAACGGATTGATGCCGACATTCTCGACAAGCTGAAGCAGGCCATCGTGCCGATCTGTGATGCCTTGGTCGATCCAACAGAAGACCTGTTGAACACCAGTCGCTTTGTGGTCGGCTCGAACAGACACAGCAGCTCGGGTGTAATAGCCTTTGTACTGGGTGGCGATTTACTCAAGAAAGTCCATTTCACCGAAAAGTTCTTCAATCAAGGGCTGGATTGGTACAACACAGGCCTGACCGAACCGTTCAATGTTGACGGGCATGCACGGGCAGCGACGCTGATCCACGAGTTTTCCCATCAGTTCAGCAAGACCGTCGACATCGCCTCCCTGGAAGCGCGGCGCCCGTTTGCCGACTTGATTGCTACGGTGACCGGTTACGGAGCTGCCCGCAAACAGGTACAGACCCGATTTCAGCGCGAAGCACTGTCACTGTCCACGCGCCGTGAAGAGCTGTTTTCGCGCTGGAGCGGCAACCTTCAGGAGTGGCTCGATATCGACGAGTTTGAGGGCATGGAACATGTGCGCAGGGAAGTTCTCAAGACCACGGGGACGAGGAATCTCGAGGACGCGCGAACGGCATTTCTCAGCCCGACCAACCCGCATCCACGCATCGACACGATATTGCGCAATGCCGATTCGATCGCCTTTCTGATTTGCGAAATGGGCCGCCAGCTGGATCCGGTAACCCAACCTCACGGAGGGCTCAACTGAGGTAAAAAAATGCGCAGGCGGTTGGCCTGCGCATGGTTTATCGCCGGGTGAACTCAGTCTTTCTGGTCACGCAATACATTGCCCGAGGCGCCATCGATGCGGAACTCATATACCGAACCGTCGGCCTTGCGGCCCTCGCCTTTCCAGTAGCCGTCATTGTCGGCCTCGATTTCATAGACTTCGACGTAACCGGCCTTGGTTTTCACGATCTCGATAGCCTTTTCAATGGTGACCCAGCCCGCACCGGGACGATCAGCCATGGCGGCACCGGCGCTGAACAAGGCGGCAGTGGCGATTGCAGCGGCTAAGGTTTTTTTGATCATTTTTTCACTCCATTTGTGGATGATGTTCCTCTGATGTCCTGTTTTTGGGCGTCTGCCGGAAAAATAAGTTCCACTTTGATGGGCAATTGCCATGACGGATGTTCTCGGCACCCGGCTCGCAAGGTTAGAATGCAGCAAATCAGGACGAGTCAATGACCCAAGAATCCCTCTCGGAAGCCGAATACGATGCGATCACCGATGCCGCCGCGCACTGGTGCATGCGTCTGCACGCCGTAGACTGCTCCGCCGAGGAGCGTCTGGCTTTCGAGCAATGGCGCGATGCGCATCCGCTGCATGCATTCGAATACGAAGCGATGCTGGAGATCTGGGACGTTGCCGAACATCTGCCGCGTCCGCCGCTGCCCCCAACGCTCAATGTACCGCTGACCGCTACGGTGCCCGCCTGGCGACGCTACGCAATTGCCGCGAGCGTCTGCGCGCTGGCCTTGCCACTGGCGGCCTACAGCGGCTGGAACCTGGGCTTGCTCCCCGACAGCTACCAGCATTTCGCAGCCACCGACAATGTCCGTCAGGTCACCTTGAAGGATGGCAGTCAGGTAGAGCTCAACCTCAATTCCGAGTTGACCTTCAGTAATTACAAGGACGAGCGGCGGGTCACCCTGAAGAAGGGTGAAGCGTTTTTCGAAGTCAGCCATGACCTCTCCCACCCGTTCGTGGTCAGGGCCGGCGAAGGCAAGATCCGCGTGACCGGCACCCGCTTCAATGTCTGGCTCTACGAAGATCAGGTACGGGTCAACCTGATCGAAGGCTCGGTGCTGGTAACCAGCAACGCTGCCCTGCCCGGCGACGGTCTGCGCCTGGGGCCGGCCATGCAGGCGCAGTACCGGCATGGGGACTACATGCCGCAGATCAGCCAGACCTACGCCAACGATAACGCCCTGGCCTGGCGCAGCGGCAAACTGGTGCTCGACAACCTGGCACTCAACGAAGCCTTGCCGCTGATCAATCGCTACCTGAGCAAACCACTGAAACTGGCCGACGCCAACACCGGCGCGATCCGCGTCGGCGGCGTCTACAACATCAAAGAACTCGGCGGTCTCGTTAACACCCTGCCCAAGGTGCTGCCGGTCTACCTGACCCGTAATACCGAGGGTGATCCGGTGATCAACTCGATACCGCGGCAGCCACCAAAAACCTGAAATCGGTTCCCGTCGGCCATGGCTGACTCAGGGCAATAAAAAAGCCGCTGTTCCTGTCAAGGAGCAGCGGCTTTTTCGTTCAGGACAACTTACTGCGCAGCTACCCCGGCAGTCTTGCCCGCCACCTCGCGAACGGTTTGCAGCTGATACTGCGGATCGGCAGCGATCTGCTGCTCAGTGAACGGCAACACGCTCCACTGTTTTTTCGAAAACGCCTCGGTCTGATCCCGGGAGTATTTCGACTCGGGGTCACTGGACAGCGAGAACGCCAGCAGCCCTTGAGCGTGCGGGCCTTTGTCGTCGAAGGTCACCACTTGCAGGTAGCTGGTGCCGCTGACCACTTCGAGTTTGCCGTCTTCACGCGGCACGCTCTGGATCGCGTTGTAGATCCCCAGCGTTCCCGGCCCGCCGTGAATCGCGGTTTGTCGAGCGCCGCTGCTCACCACCTGAATATCGCCCCAGCGGGTTTCAGGCTTGAGACCCATTTTCTGCGCAGTGGCAGCCGACGCCAGCAGCGCTTCACGCAGTGCCTTGCTCACGGCCGGTTGCTCGATCGCCAAGCCGCGTGGCGTGTGTTGCGGGTCTTTTGGATCGAACGGCACACGCCAGACATCCGGCGACGCTTGCAGCGCCTGCATGATGTTCTGGAAATGCACCAGGCCAATGCCCGAATCCAGATTCGCCCGGCCATCCCAACCCTTGAGACTGGCACAAACCGGCTTCAACGCGGCCGCGTCCGCGCCCAGATCCGCAGCGCAAAACTTCAGCAGATCAGGCAGCACCTGAGTCGCCAGATAGACGTTGTCGTCCATCACCATCTGTTGCAGATCCTTCACCGCCAGCGGCCCTTTTTTGCCCAGAGCACTCAGACGCTCCAGCGCAAATCTTGATCGCAGGCCCAGCGGCTGGCCGTCCTGACTGATCAGCGGCGAGAACCCGGTCAGCGGTTGTGCCGGGTTCGCCAGCCACGCCGAATCGTTGGAATGCTGGACGAAGTCCTTGCGCAACAGTTGCGGCAGCTGGCTGGCGGCATAGATGCCCTTCTGCGCAGCTTGCGGATCGATATCCCAGGCGCAAGCGCTGTTGGAACCGTCGAGCACGATCATCTGCAAGCCGATGCGCGGGTCGCTGCACTTGGCCAGTTTGTCGGCGCTGACGTTCGGCACCACCGACAGGTTCATGTACAGCGTCTGCCCCTTGTCATCCACGGCCAGGGTGTTGACCCAAGGGATGCCCTGAAGCTTGTGCACCGAATCCTGCAGAGCCTTGAGGCTCGACGCCTGGTTCATCGCGTACCACTGCGTCAGCACGCGATCATTGTCCAGGTTGGCGTCGCGCAGGCTGTAGGCGTACTGATGATCCCAGTCGAGTTTGCCCGGCCATTGCACGATCGGGCCGAACTGCGAGCTGTAGACATCGCGCGAGACCGGCACCACCTGACCGTCCGCCTGTTTGACCTGCACAGTGACCGTCTGCTTGTTCAACGGCAGCGACTTGCCGTCGAGCAGGTAGCGGGTCGGGTCTTTCGGATCGAGTTGCAGACGATACAGGGTGAAATGTTTGGATGAATCCACCGTGTGGGTCCAGGCCAGATGCTGGTTGAAACCGATGTTGATCATCGGCAACCCCGGCAAGGCTGCGCCCATGACGTCGAGTTTGCCCGGAATGGTCAGGTGCATCTGGTAAAAGCGCATGCCGCCAACCCATGGAAAATGCGGGTTGGCCAGCAGCATGCCGCGTCCGTTGAACGAGCGTTCGCTGCCGACCGCCACGGCATTGCTGCCGCGATCCAGAGCGAAGCGCTGCAGGCGCGCGTCCGCCAACTGATAGGCCCGGGCATCGCTGCCGAGCTGCGCCGTGGCCTGCGGCGGCGTCGCGCCAGCCAGGGCTTCGGCGAACTGCCCTACACCGCCCTCGACCAACAGGCGCCGAGTGAGTTTGACCAGATCTTCGGCGCTGATATCACGCACCCACTCACCCTGGCACTGTTGCGGGAGACCCTGCTGGCGGCGTTCGGCGAGATAACGGTTATAGCCCGCGGCATAACCTTCCACCAGGTCGTGCACCTGCGCCGGTTGCGCGTCCCAGAACGCCTTTACCGTTGCAGGCGTATTGAGCCAGGTGAAGAACAGGTCGCTGACGCGATTCTCGCGTTGTTCGACGGTGAACTGCTCCGGCCCGAAATAACGCGAGCGCTGGCCATTGACCGTGACGATCTCGTTGGCCAGCAGGCACAGGTTGTCCTGCGCGTAGGCGTAACCAATGCCGAAACCCAGTCCGCGTTCATTTTCCGCGCGGATGTGCGGCACACCAAAGGAGGTGCGGCGGATATCGGCACTGGCTTGTGCAGCGGGACTGAACGCATGGGCGGACAGACTGAGTCCGAGAAACGCACCGGCGAGGGCCAGTCCGGTTAACTGTCGGGAAATAATCACACTCGCTCCTGAACGACAAGACAAGGATCGGCGCTTGCGCCGGATCCACTCTGAAATAGATTCATGCGCCTGGGCGCAAGACGGCTGTTCAGGAAACGAATGCGAGAAAAAAAATTTAGCCCGATTGAGGAAGGTGAAATTCACTGATTACGGGAAAACAACGAATAACCGACAAAATTTCTACATATTTCCTTTCATGATTTGTCGTGCTGAAACGTCTTGTTTACTGAGAGCAGTCAAAACGTTTCCTGATCGGGCTCTGAAAAGGAGTAACCCCATGTACAACTCGCAACTACCAATGGACGGTAGCCAGGCGTCACAAGGAGCTTCCATGAGTTCCCGCGCGAGCAGCTTCGCCCCCAGCCCCGAGCGTCAGGGCAATGAGCGTATTCGTCTGTTGCTGAAAAGCTTCGGCCTGCGCACCAGCCTGATTCGTCTGAAAGTCATCGACGCCCTGCTGGTCGCCGCACAAAGCGAGCGACGCCTGGGCGTGCGCGGCGTGCACAGTCAACTGCTGGACCTGGATATTCCGTTGTCCTTTCTCAGCGTGCGGGAAGTGTTGAAGCGTCTATGCGCCGAAGGTGTGGTCACCTTCAACCCGGACAAGAGTTACAGCCTGCATCCACAGGCTGCTGCCGTGCTCAATCACGATTGAAGCGTCCCGCGATCGCCGTCAGGGCTTGACCTTGCGGCGCATCACCCCGTTGATCACCACCACGACCACCGCCACACCCATGGCGATGTACTGGAACATCTTCTGACTGATCATCCCGGCATTTTGCAGCCAGGACAGGCCGAGCATGATCGCCAGCACCGACAGGGCGATCAGGATCGAGTATTTCAAACGTTGCTTCTGGGTCATTGCGGGTTCCTGAAACTTTCAAATGTATCCGGTTTGTATCCGGTTGCATGCCATGCACATACCGTGTTGCGGGGATGGGCCTGGCCGAACGCGGTCTCATGTTACAGCCGATGAAGAGTTTTGGCTTCATGCCGGCGTAACCATGAGGACCTTTGAAATGTTCCGTCGAATCACCTGGCTGATTCCACTCCTTGCCGTACTGACCTTGAGCGGCTGCATCATTTTCCCCCACGGCGGTTGGCATGATGGCCACCATCGTTATCAGGAAGGCCCCGGTTATTACCATCGATAGAACAGGACCGTTCGCCCGCCGGTGCGCCTGAAATACCGGTCGGGATACCTCACCAGCCTTTTCAATGCCAACCATGCCCGCCCGCCAGCGGGCATTTTTGTTGGCGCGCCTGCGCGTCGCAAATGCCTTTTCGATCAGCCTGCGGGGGTCAGTAAATACGCTGTAAGTATTTGAAATTTCATGTCGCAGCAAAGGATTGGCTGCCGCGACAACTCTGCCTCTAGTCTCTGCGAACTTTTCTCGCTTACTGAAACAGGGATGTTTATGCAGAGAACCTTGATCGTAATGACGCCCGTGCAGATTATCGGATTCTGCCTGGCCATTACCGCTTTTGAACTGCTCACCTATATGGCCAGCGACATGATCATGCCGGCCATGTTGACGGTGACCGGCGAGTTCAACGCCGATACCCGGCATGTAGCCAACGCCTTCAACCTGTATCTGATTGGTGGCGTGTGCCTGCAATGGCTGATCGGCCCCCTTTCCGACCGTTACGGCCGGCGTCGCTTGCTGTTGCTCGGCTGTGCGCTGTTCGGCCTGGCGTGCAGCGCCGCAGTCATAACGCAGCGCATTGAAGCCTTTAATGCGTTGCGCCTGATCCAGGGCATGGGCCTGGGCTTTGTGGTCGCCGTCAGCTACCCGACCCTGCAGGAAGTGTTCTGCGAGGCCGATGCCGTGCGCCTCATGGCATTACTGGGCAACGTGGCGCTACTGTCGCCGCTGCTCGGCCCCTTGCTCGGCAGCCTGCTGCTGGAATGGCTGAGCTGGCGACAGATGTTTCTGGGGCTGGCGGCAACGAGTGTGTTTGTCTGGCTCGCTCTGCTTGCCTGGATGCCGGAAACGATCGACGTCGTGCGCCGTGACGGCCAGCGACAGGCTCCCGTGGCGTTTTCGCTCAGGCAGATCGGCCTGGGTTACCTCGCGCTGCTGCGCAACCGACGATTCATCGGCGCCAGTCTGACACTGGGCCTGATGAGCCTGCCGCTGATTGCCTGGATCGGACTGGCGCCGGTGCTGCTCATGCAACGCCTTGAGCTGTCTGCGCTGGAATATGGCCTGTGGCAAATCCCGGTGTTTGCGGCGGTGATCCTCGGTAATTTACTACTCGATCGATTGCTCGTCGGGCACACGCTCGCCCAGGTGATCGGTCTGGCCCTGTGGCCGTTTTGCCTCGGACTGCTGGGGCTGATCGCTGCTGCCCTGAGTTCGGCTGCGCTGCCATTGGCCGTTTGCGCACTGGCCGTGTATGCACTGGGGCTTGGTATGAGCAACGCCGCGCTGTACCGCCTCGCGCTGTTCTCCAGCGATGCGGGCAAGGGGCTGGTCTCGGCCATGATCGGCATGCTGTCGATTGCCGTGATGGGCAGCGGCGGCTCGCTCATCGCCATCATCGGCGGTGGCTCGAACCTGCAATCCTTTTCCCTGCTCGCCGGCCTCGGCGGCCTGCTGTGCCTGCCCCTGCTCTACCGCCTTCTGCGGCATCCGCCGCGCCCACCACACATCAATAAGGATATTCGATGACTCTGTTCCCCCACAGCGATGCGCTTTGCGCATTGCCGCAGCCCTATTGCCAGGAGGCCGTCCCCAAAGGGCTGTTCAATCTGGCCATGAGCGAAATCACCCGGTTTCACGCTCACCATACGCCCGGTTATGGCCACTGGTTGAACGCCCATGCAATCGCTGTCGATGACCTGGACGAGCTCGACGACTGGTCGCAATTGCCACCGATTTTCGCCAGTTTCTTCAAGCAACAGATGCTGCTCAGTCCGACGGGCGAAGACGCCCTGGAACTGACTTCCTCCGGCACCAGCGGGCAGAAGAGCCGCATGCGCTACGACGCGCGCAGCCTCGGCGCCGCGCAGTACATGGTCGAACGGATTTTCGCCCAATATGGCTGGATTACCCCGCATGCCCCGTGCAACTACCTGTTGCTCGGCTATGAGCCCGAGCAGAAAAACACCTTGGGCACATCCTTCACCGATCAATTCCTGTGCGGTTTTGCTCCCGCCAATCGGGTGGTTTACGCCCTGCGTCGCAATGGTAACGGCCACCAGTTTGATCTGTTCGGCGTGATCAGCGCCTTGCAGGCCTTTGCCGAAGAAGGTCTGCCGGTGCGCATCTTCGGCTTTCCCGCCTTTCTCTGGGAAACCCTGCAACGCATGCGCGCCACCGGCGTGGCGGACCTGCAACTGCCAGCTGGATCGCTGGCATTTTTCGGCGGCGGCTGGAAAACCCGCGCCGCCGAAGAAGTCCCCAGACAAGCCTTGTATGCACGGATCCAGCAACAACTGGGCATCGCTACCCAAGACTGTCGCGACGGTTACGGCGCCGTCGAACACGCGGTGCCTTACGTCGAATGCGCCCACCATCACTTTCACGTACCGGTCTACGCGAAAGTGTACATACGCTGTCCGGTGGATTTTTCGGTCTTGCCCTATGGCCAGCGCGGCCTGCTGAGTCTGGTCTCGCCCTACATTTCCTCAAGCCCGGCCCATGCCGTGGTCATGAGCGATCTGGCCACGCTGCATCCCGGCACCCGTTGTGCCTGCGGTCTGGCCAGCGACTGGTTCCAGTTGCACGGCCGCGCCGGTACCACAGCCGCGAGGAGCTGTGCCATGGCCGCGTCCGAACTGCTGGGGAGGCACTGATATGTACTTGATCAACGGTCAGTTGCACACCGAGTGCAGCCTCGACAGCGCCTTGCACCAACTTCAGCGGGAGTTGCCACGAAGGCTGCAGATTCCACTGCAAACCAGCACGCTGCTCGCCACTGCCAAGGCCTTCGCCGAACGTCTGCAACAAGAAAAAACGGAACTGCCACTGGCTCCCGGTCAGCGCGAAGCACTGATCGATTTCTGCCAGCCTGCCGCCCTGCAAGCCAAGCTGGATCGTGAGCTGGGCTTGCGCCCCGAATCGCTGCGCCGTATCGACTATCGACAGTCACGCTTCGAGCGCTGGAGTCCGCTGGGCCTGGTGGTGCATATCACTCCGGCTAATGCGCCGCTGCTGGCGTTCTGTGCGGTGATCGAGAGTCTGCTGAGCGGCAACGTCAACTGGCTGCGCCCCAGCAGCAGTGACGCTGGCTTCACCGCGCGCCTGCTTCAGGCGTTGGTTGCATGTGATACAAGCGGACAACTCAATGGTTACGTGGCGGTGCTGCCGACCCGCACCGAACAGATCGACCAGTTGTGCAGGCACGCCAACGGTGTCGCGGCGTGGGGCGGCGAAACCGCGCTGCAAGCCATCCGCCAGCAGATCCCGCCAGGCTGTCGCTGGATCGACTGGGGGCACCGCATCAGCTTCGCCTACCTGAGCCCGGACGCCGCATCGCCCGCCGTCCTCGATGCGATTGTCGATGAAGTCTGCCGCCTCGATCAGCAAGCCTGCTCCAGCCCGCAGTGGTTGCTGGTGGACAGCGACGACGCGAGCGTACTGAACGATATCGGGGAGCAACTGGCCGCCGCGTTCGAGCGCCGTGCCGGCCAATGGCCGGCCCTTGCACCGACGCTTGAAGAGGCTTCGCAAATCACCACCTGCACGGCGATGGCCCGGCTGGCCCAGAGTTTTGCCGGGCAGACCGGCCGGGTCTGGAGTGCGTCGGGCTGGCGGGTGATCTGGAGCCATGATCGCCAGCTCGAACCTTCTGCGCTGTTTCGCAGCCTGTTGCTCAAACCCCTGCCCCGCGAGCGGCTCAGCGCTACATTGCTGCCCTGGCGCAACGTGCTGCAGAGCTGCGCCTTGCTGTGTCCCGAGGCGCAGATCGCCGAACTGGCGCAAACGCTGATTGCCGCCGGTGTGACGCGCATTACCCCGATCGAGACTATTCACGATGGCTACGACGGCGAACCCCACGACGGTGTTTATGCGCTGCAGCGCCTGAGTCGACGCGTATCGGTCAGTCTGCCGGCGAACATACTGACCAGCCACTCCACGCTTGATCAGCTGCCTGCCCCACCACCACTGACCGGACTGGCGATCATGGACAAGGGACAATTCGTCCGCCAGCCGCCGGATTCAGCGGCGCAGCTGTTCTTTCGCTCCGGCGGCAGCAGTGGCGCACCTGTGCTTTCCGGCTTCAGTTACCACGACTTCCAGCGCCAGATGCAGGCGGCCGCCGATGGTTTGCTCGCAGCCGGACTGGACCCGGCGCAGGACAGGGTCATGAACCTGTTTTTCAGCGGCGGACTGTACGGCGGCTTCTCCAGTTTTGCCAAAGTGCTGGAACAACTGCAGGCCCGACACTGGCCGATGGGCGCCCCTGCGGACGACGATTACCACGAGATCGCGCAGATGATCGAGGCTCAACGGATCACCGTGCTGATCGGCATGCCCGGCACCCTGCACCGGTTGTTTATCAACGAACAACAAATACTCCGGCGCTACGGTGGCGTCGCCAAGGTCTTTCTCGGTGGCGAACACCTGAGTGAGCAAACCCGCGAGCTCTTGCAAAGTTGCGGCGTCAGCCTGATCCGCTCGGCGATTTACGGCAGCGTCGATGCCGGTCCCCTGGGCCATGCCTGCCGGGCCACGGCAGATGGTGTGTTCCACCTGATGAGCGACATCCAGCACCTGGAAATTGTCGATTTCGAGCATGACGTGCCGGTCGGTGACGGCGAATCCGGTCGTCTGCTGGTGACCTCCCGCGAGCGTCAGGGTCAGTCCGTGCAGCGCTATGACATTGGCGACAGCGGACGCTGGTTACCCGGCCCGTGTGCCTGCGGTCTGACGTCGCCGCGCTTCGAACTGCTGCAACGCCACGGCAACCTGCTGCGCATCGGCACCGATTTCATTTCGCTGGCGATCCTGGAGCAGCACCTTCAGGTTCCGTTTCAACTGGTCCTCGACCACGGCCCTGACGGCCTGGAACGCATGCGCCTGCACTGCCCTCTGGAGCCGGCCGAGGCCCACCGCCGACTGCAGAATTATTCGACGCTGATCACGCTGGTGCAGACCGGTTTGCTCACGCTGGACGTCGAGCAGGGTGCCGTCGAGCAGTTCGCCCGAAACCGGCACAGCGGCAAGACTCCCCTACTGATTGATACGCGCCGCTGACAGCAGCTATCTGCACGCGGCCCATCGCCACTTCATACAAGAAAAAATCATGAACACGATCGTTGAATTGAACAATTTGCTCGGTTACACCCGCCAACATTCGGCCTATTGCCGCGAACACTTCAAAGATGTCGCGGCACCCATCAGCGCTTTGACTGAACTGCCCCTGATCGACCCTGAACAATACTGGCGTGACAGTCAGCATCCGCATCAATGGCCAGTGTTGTCAGGCCCGCTGGAAGACGCGATGGTCTTCAAGACCGGGGGCACCACCGGCTCAGGAAAACTCTCGCTGTTCACCCGCGCAGAATGGCAAACCCTGGTGCGCGATTTCGGCAGCCACCTCACGGCGCAACTGAACCCCGGCGACCGGGTCGCCAATCTGTTCTTCGTCGGCGACCTGTATGCCAGCTTCATTTTTCTCCACGACGCGCTGGCACATGTCCAGACTCCCGTCAGCGAATTTCCCTTCACCGGGGCCGTCGACAGCGCCGTACTGGCCGAGTCGATCGTTGCGTACCGGATCAATGTGCTGGCCGGTCTGCCGGCGCAAATGCTCAAATTCGCCGCCTGGCTTGAGCGCCAGTCACGGATCCTGGAGGGCGTCGAAACCCTGCTCTACGGCGGCGAAAGCCTGTTCGCCGCCCAGCTGCAAACGCTCCAGCGGGTGTTCCCGAACGCACGCATTGCCTCTATCGGCTACGCCAGCGTCGATGCCGGACTGATCGGCGTCAGCACCCGCGATTGCGCCCTGGGCGAACACCGAATGCTGGAGCGGCATAGCGTGCTGGAGATCATCGATGAGGTGAGCGGTGACGTCATCGAAGAGTGCAACCGTAACGGCAGGCTGGTCCTGACCAACCTCACCCGGCGCCTGATGCCGGTGATCCGCTATCCGGTCGGCGACCTCGCCTGCTGGCGTGAACCGGCGGGGACGCCGATGCGCAAGTTCGCCCTGATGGGCCGCAGCATGAACAGCCAGCGCGTGCGGGTGAGCGTGTTGAGTCTGGATACCGGTGATATCGGCGAGCTGGTGCGCAAGATCGCCGCCAGCGATGACTGGCAACTGCTCATCGAACAGCGAGCAAGCAAAGATCTGCTGAGCCTCAAGTGGGTACCCTGCACGCGAACGGCTGACATCAGCCAGGCAAGCTCAACCCTGCACCGTGCGCTGATCGACCAATACCCGTTGATCGAGAAGCTGCAGTCCGATCAATTGCTGGAGCTGAACGTGATCGCCTGTGCGAACGATGAACTGACCTGTCATCCACGCTCCGGCAAACATCAGCGGGTCGTGGATCGACGGGTTTACGACCATCCGCAGCAGGGGCAAGCGTGATGGACACGACAATCATCCGCCGCTATCGCGTCGCCGATGCGCCGGCAGTCAGCCGCCTGTTCGAAGAAATCTACGGCGTTCATTATCCTCAACCCCACGTGTATCTGCCCTGGATGATCAGCCAGAACCACAGTGACGGTCGCTGGCACTCGCTGGTAGCGGTGGTAAACGAGCATATCTGCGGGCACGCCACGTTGTTTCGCCAATCTGGCCGAAGCGCACTGGCGGAGCTGGCACTGACCGTAGTGCACCCAGACACTCGCGGGCAAAACATCGCCACCCAGTTGGGCCAGCAGTTGCTGATTCATGCACAGGCGCTGGATTGCCGAGGCGTGACGATCAAACAGGTCACGCATCACCCGTATACGCAGCGCATGGCCGCCGGCCTGGGGTTTCACAGCTGTGGTCTGTTGCCCGATTACGCGCCCTCGCCGTTCGGTGGAACCGGGCGGGAGACGATTGTTGTGGGTCACTGCAGCATCGACGGTTATCGGCGCCCGCTGCCGGCACTCGCCTGGCCGCAGGATTGCCGCGAGCTGATGTCGCGTCTGGAGGCGGTGTTTGGTACCACCGACCATACCGTGCCATGGAAAGGCCCGAAGATCCGCTTCGATCACGTATCCGGGCGCTACGACCTGCTGCTCAAGGCCCTCGATGACAACCTGCTCGAGCAATTGGGACAACTGCCGGCGCACTGGCTGATTTCGATCAGACTCAGACTCGCCCAAGGGTTTTCCAGCGCGCTGCGCAAACTGGCCGATGCCGGTTTCGCTTTCACCGGGATTGTCCCCGATGACCACAGCGACGGCTGGCTGGCCCTGTTTCATCGTGGCTACCAGGCCTCCACGCTGAGCCTGCACTGTCCACATATGCAGAATCTGCAGGATCAGGCGCAGCAGGCCGGCGAAAGGTATCAGGACTAAAAACGAAAACGGCCCACCCAATCAATGGGTGGGCCGTGGGTGACCGGCTCAGGCCTTGGACTTGACGCCTTGATCCACCGGTTTCGCCGCGTTGCCTTCACCGTAGGTTTTCAGGTTCTGCAGCACGTAGATCGCCTTTTTGTATTCAGGGATCAGGTTCTTGCCGTAGGCATTGCCATTGAGGCCATTGTTCTGAATGGCGTCGAGCTGGGTGGCGAAATACTCCAGCGCATTGAATTTTGCATCAGGGTCTTTGGTCACGCCGAAACGGTCGAACTTGTCGCCGGCATTGAGCAATGTAAAGGAGGTGATGTCGGAAATCAGCCCGCGTTCACGCAGAAAAACACTCAGATTGCTCAGTTGCTTGACCGAGACGTTCGCCGGATCGAACCCCTTGATATTTTTGCGCAGGCCCTGCTTGTCCATTTCGGCAGTGTTCAGCGCGGTCGGATTGGTGCCGACCTTGGCGAGCATCTGCTGCACCTTGAGGCTTTGCTTGACCTCCTTCTTCGCGCCTGTATTGCGAACCAGCACCCCTGCCTTGCTCTCCCAGCCGCCGACAATGCCGATCGTCATGAGAAGACTCCCTGTGAAATAACCATGAAATGCCCTTGCTGGACTACTTGAATGCCGGGAAGTATCTACCGGCGAACTGGTGGCACCAACCCTTTTAGTGCAGCCGCTTACAATTTTTGTACATTCTCGATACAAATTGCCAGAAGCTCACGGTGCCGCGGTTTCATGGCAGTTTGACGATTGCTCGCGAAGCTTTTTTTTGCGCTGGCTGACAAGAGGGTCGATCCATTTGTATCGGAGTCGACACGCCCCTTCCGTCAGCCCGACACTTTCTTGCACCAAAGTACTTAAAGCTTCCCCGTTCGCCGACGATACGCTGGTGTGACCCCGCCGTTTTTCCCTCGACCCCACAATAAGAATCGCAGCTCAAGGACCGGTATCCATGCCCGCACTCCGCACCATTCAGGCTCGCTACACGTTATTTCTGGTTCTGTTCATCCTGCTGCTGTCGGTGCTGACCGTGGTCGGTATCAGCCAATTGGTCGCGCCCAAGCTGCGGCATACCGAAGAACAGGTGGTGCTCAACCGGATTGCCGAAGTCGCCGAACAGATTCAGGGCGAACTGAACAAAGTCCAGGCGCAGCAGCGCAGCATCACCCAGACCATTCCGCTGCTCGACAGCGCGGCCATCGACACGGTGTTGCCGGGCCTGGTGGATCAATACGGCGAACTGAAAGTCTTCGGCGGCGGGATCTGGCCACTGCCGGGTCAGCGTGAGGCCGGGCGCAACAAGTTCAGCACCTTCTGGCACCGCGATACCTCGGGCAAACTGGCGGTGAACACCTTCTGGAACAGCGACGCGGCGCCCAACTATTACGACCAGAGCTGGTACAAGGGCGGCATGCAGACCCCGCGGGGCCAGTGCGCCTGGGCCGCTGCCTATAAAGATGACGCGAGTGCCGAGCCGCGCACCAACTGCGCCATGGCGATCCAGAAAAACGGTGCAGCGTGGGGCGTGTCGACCATCGACGTGACGCTGGGCTTCTTCAACGATCTGGTGGCGCGCAAGGAAAAAGACCTCAACGCCGAAATGCTGATAGTCGAGGCCGACGGCAAGATCATCAACAACAGCTCGCGCATCAGCGGCCCGATCGTGCTGAAGAACATCAGCGAACTGGCCGCCGGTTCGACCTTCGCCAGTCAGGTCAAGGCCGGCCTGCAGAACCGCGATCAGGCGCAACGCGTCGAGTTCGACAACAACGGCGAAGCCAGCACCTTCTTCATGCGCCCGATCGAAGGCACGCCGTGGTTCCTCGCCACCGCCCTGCCAACGAAAATGCTCACCGCCCAGCGTGACGACGTGCTCAGCAGCCTGAGCCTGTTGCAGATTCCGCTGGTGATCCTGCTGGTGTTGTTGCAGGTGTATGCGATCCGCCAACTGGTGTCGCGGATGAAAGCGCTGAAGGCCAACATCGACTTGCTGTCCAGCGGCGATGCCGACCTGACCCGGCGCATCACCATCCGTGCCGAAGACGAACTGGGCGCCATCGGCCACTCGGTCAACACCTTTATTGCCTACCTGCAGAACATGATCGGTGAAGTCACCCAAGCCACCGGCGCCATGGCTTCGAGCCTGGACGACCTGCAGCGTACATCGGCCAACACCAGCCAGATTCTGCTGCGCCATGCTTCGGAAACCGATCAGACCGTTACCGCCATCACCGAAATGAGTTCGACGGCCGAAAGCGTCGCGCAGAATGCCGCTGAAACCGCTGCGTTCACCCAGCGCGCCAACGAAAACGCCGATCGCTCACGGGTGGTGGTCGGTGAAGCGACCAACAGCGTGGTGGCCTTGATCGACGAAGTGGCCAGCGCCACCCAGAAAGTCGAGAGCATGCAGCAGGACGCGCAGCGCATCACCGAGATTCTCGGGGTGATCGGCGCAATCGCCGGGCAGACCAACCTGCTGGCGCTCAACGCCGCCATCGAAGCCGCCCGGGCCGGTGAACAGGGTCGCGGTTTTGCCGTGGTCGCCGACGAAGTCCGCGCCCTCGCCGCTCGCACCCAGGCCAGCACCTCGGAAATCAACGAGATGTTGACCCGCCTGACCCAAGGCGTGAGCTCGTCGGTCAGCGCCATGGAAAACACTCAGGCCAGCTGCCAGTCCGCCGCTGACGCCACGGCGCGGGTCAACTCGGGTCTGGATGAAATGGCCGGTTCGGTCAGCCACATCAACAGCCTCAGCACGCAGATCGCTACCGCTGCCGAACAGCAGAGTGCGGTCACCGAAGAGATCAACCGCAGCATGGTGCAGATCCGCCACATGGTCGAAGAACTGGTGCACAGCGGCCAGGCCAGCGAACTCAACACCCGCCAGCTGCTGGAAGCCAACAACCGGGTGAGCGCGATCATGGGGCGGTTCAAGGTTCGGTGAGTCCCCTACCAGTCTATTGTGGCGAGGGAGCTTGCTCCCGCTGGGTCGCGAAGCGGCCCCAACTCTGGCAGCGCAATAAACAGGAAGCCGAAATTAACCGATTGGCGACTGCTGCGCAGCCGAGCGGGAGCAAGCTCCCTCGCCACAGAGCGCATCTCCATTCCGCCTGACAGATTTGTAATCTCTCGCTCAGCAGGCTGTCAGGCTTGATCCATGATCATCCTGCCAGCCTGCCTTGTATCAACTTGAAACACTCCGTTGATGCCCGGCAGGATAATCCGGTCAAAATACTTTCCTTTTTGACCGTCATCCTTGTCGAGAGCCCACCATGCGAACCTCCCTGCGACTGGCCGCCCTCAGCGCCCTGCTCCTGTCCTCCCTGGCCCAGGCCGCCGAGCTGATCCCGATCGAAGTCCATCGCGACGCCAATTGCGGCTGCTGCAAAAAATGGATCAGCCACCTCGAAGCCAACGGCTTCAAAGTCGAAGACCATGTCGAAAGCGACATGAGCAGCTTCAAGCAGCAACACGGCGTGCCACCGCGCCTGGGCTCGTGCCATACCGCGCTGATCAACGGCAAGTTCGTTGAAGGCCATGTGCCGGCGGAACAAGTGCTGGCCCTGAGCAAGCGTGACGATCTGCTGGGTATCGCCGCGCCGGGCATGCCCATGGGGTCACCGGGCATGGAAATGGACGGCATGAGCGATGCCTATCAAGTGATCGGCCTGAAAAAGGACGGCACGGATGTGGTGGTGGCGGACTACCCGGCGCATTGATGGCTGCCGGTTACGTCGGGCTGTTCGCGGCGGCGTTCGGCGCTGCGACGCTGTTGCCGCTGCAATCCGAAGCGCTGCTGGTCGGGCTGATTGCCAGCGACCGTTACTGGCTCTGGGGCCTGCTGGGCGTAGCGACGCTGGGCAATGTCCTCGGTTCGCTGGTCAACTGGTGGCTGGGGCGCGGCCTCGAACGCTTTCAGGATCGACGCTGGTTTCCCGTCAGCCCGAACCACATGGCCACTGCGCGCAAACACTACGAGCGCTATGGTCACTGGTCGCTGCTACTGAGTTGGCTGCCGGTGATCGGTGATCCGCTGACCCTGATCGCCGGCGTCATGCGCGAGCCGCTCGGGCGCTTTCTGCTGATCGTCACGCTGGCCAAAGCTGCGCGTTACACCGTGGTGGCGATGCTGACGCTGGGCTGGCTCGGTTGAACATTCCGGCCATGGCGTTGCCTGTGGTTAACGTCGCCCTAATCCGGGCGTTCCAGCATCAGCCGATTTCCATGGAGTTTGCCCTTATGTCCGTCACGCTATCCCGCTGGCTGCCCGGCCTGGTCCTGACTGCTGCGCTGCCGCTGTTCGCCCACGCTGCAGCGCCCACTGAAACTGCACCCGCCGATGGCCAGACCTATGGCCCGGAGCTGCAAGGTTTCCAATACCCCTACACCCTCAAGCACTTTGCCTTTCAGTCCCAGGGTAAATCCCTGCAGATGGGCTACATGGACGTCGCCGCCCACGGCAAGGCCAACGGGCGCACCGTGGTGCTGATGCACGGCAAGAACTTTTGCGCCGCCACCTGGGACAGTTCGATCAAGGCCTTGAGCGAGGCCGGTTACCGGGTCGTCGCGCCGGATCAGATCGGCTTCTGCACCTCCAGCAAACCCGATCACTACCAGTACAGCTTCCAGCAACTGGCGACCAACACCCAACAGCTGCTCAAGGCCCTCGGCATTCAGAAAGCCACCCTGCTCGGCCATTCCACCGGCGGCATGCTCGCCACTCGCTACGCGCTGCTGTTCCCTGATCAGGTCGAACAACTGGCGCTGGTCAACCCGATCGGCCTGGAAGACTGGAAAGCCCTCGGCGTGCCTTACCGCACCGTTGATCAGTGGTATCAACGCGAACTCAAAGTCACCGCCCAAGGCATTCGCGACTACGAGCGCAACACCTATTATGACGGCCGCTGGAAACCCGAATTCGACCGCTGGGTCGACATGCTCGCCGGCCTGAGCAACGGCCCGGGCAAAACCCAGGTGGCGTGGAACTCGGCACTGATCTACGACATGATCTTCACCCAACCGGTGTACTACGAGTTCAAGGACCTGAAGATGCCGACCCTGCTGTTGATCGGCACGTCCGACACCACGGCCATCGGCAAGGACCTCGCGTCACCCGAGGTCAAGGCGAAAATCGGCCACTATGAGGTGCTCGGCAAGCAGGTCGCCAAGCTGATTCCACAGTCGACGCTGGTGGAATTCCCTGGCATGGGCCACGCGCCGCAGATGGAAGAACCGGCGAAATTTCACCAGGCCCTGCTCGGCTGGCTGAACAACACCAATCCCGTTCGTTGATGAGGTAAGGCTGATGGCGGTGCAGATTGCAGTGATCGATGACTGGCAGGACGTGGCGCGGGACGTGGTTGACTGGTCGGTGCTCGACAGCATCGGCGAGGTGACGTTTGTGCATGACTACCCGGCGGACAACGCCACACTGGCCGCACGTCTGGGCCAGTACCAGGTGATCTGCGTGATGCGCGAGCGCACGCGTTTCGATCAGGACCTGCTGCAGCGCCTACCCAATCTCAAGCTGCTGGTCACCGGTGGCATGCGTAACGCGGCGCTGGACATGCCGGCGGCCGCCGGGCTCGGGATCAAGGTCTGCGGCACCGACAGCTACAAACACGCGGCGCCGGAACTGACCTGGGCGCTGATCATGGCCGCCACGCGCAATCTGCTGAACGAAGCCAACTCCCTGCGCGCCGGTGGCTGGCAGCAAGGGCTGGGCGGTGATTTGCACGGCAAGACCCTGGGCATTCTCGGTCTGGGCAGCATCGGCCAGAAGGTCGCGCAATTCGGTCAGGCGTTCGGCATGCGCGTGATTGCCTGGAGCGAAAACCTCACCGCTGAACGCGCTGAAGCAGCCGGCGTAACCTGGGTCAGCAAGCAGCAACTGTTCGAACAGGCCGATGTGCTTTCGGTGCATCTGGTACTCAGCGAACGCAGTCGCGGGCTGGTGGACGCACAGGCGCTGGACTGGATGAAACCCACCGCGCTGCTGGTCAACACCGCCCGCGGGCCGATCGTCGATGAAGCGGCGCTGATCAAGGCGTTGCAGAAACAGAAGATCGCCGGCGCGGCGCTGGATGTGTTCGATCAGGAGCCGCTGCCTGAACTGCACCCGTTTCGCACATTGGACAATGTGCTGGCCACGCCACATGTGGGGTATGTCAGCCGGCAGAACTATGCGCAGTTCTTTGCGCAGATGATCGAGGATATTCAGGGGTGGGCCGCCGGGAGCCCGCTGCGCCTGTTGAATTGATCGCAACATTTCGATTGCGCTGAATCGACTGACGCCTTCGCGAGCAAGCCCGCTCCCACATTGGAAATGCGTCGTACACAAATCAACTGTGGGAGCGGGCTTGCTCGCGAAGGGGCCTTAATAGACAACACATCAACAAACTGCCCGCACCACAACAGTGCGCCCTCCCTTTGCACTAGCACAAAATCGTGACCAACCAGTCACCGTTTTAGCCCTCTCCCTCAAAAAAACCTGCCCTTCGTCGGTGCGTTCCTGCTTGAACACCACGGATTTCGCTGCCTGCAAACCGATTGTCGAACAATTTACCCGTTTGCTCTCGCCCGCTCTAGGATCTGGCCTAGACTGACTTTCGCGGATTAAAACCGGCCAGTCACAAACCCGAAAAATTGTCGAAACTTTTGCAGATGGCGGCGGGTCATCTGAAAGGCAGGGTCAACGCGACTGGTGCAATCCTTGCAACGGCCCCTTCACCCATTCTGCTTGCACGTGTTGGGTAGCGTTTGCTCACCGATGCGTGGCGCGTTTGCGCCCGGCCACAGGATTTGGCCACAGCTTGTTCGATACAAGAATCAGATCAACGACACGGGAGATTCATATGATCAGTGCGGCATTGGATATTCAGGGAGAGCGTGCTCAGCAGGCGGTTGGTGAATCGAGCACGGTGAGTCTTCCCGGCAGCCGGTCGATCAACGTCCCGGGCACCAAAACGCTGACGCCGGTCGCCAGCCAGAATCCCAACAAGAAGAAAGTGTTGTTCGTCACCTCGGAAATCGCCGATCTGGTGAAGACCGGTGGTCTGGGGGACGTCTCCGCCGCCCTGCCCCGCGCCATGGCGCACCTGCACGATGTGCGCGTGTTGATCCCCGGTTACCCGCAGGTGATGCACAGCGAGAACCCGATCCACATCATCGGCGAACTCGGCGGGCATGCCGCATTGCCTCCGTGCAAGATCGGGCGCATGGACATGCCGGACGGGCTGGTGATCTACGTGCTGATCTGCCCCGAGCTGTATGAGCGTGAAGGCTCGCCGTACGGAGCCAACAACGGTCGCGACTGGCCGGACAACCATATTCGTTTCGCCCGCCTGGGCCTGGCCGCTGCCGACATCGCCGCCAACCTCGCACAAATTCACTGGTGCCCGGATCTGGTGCACGCCCACGACTGGCCCGCCGGTCTGGCCCCTGCGTATATGCACTGGCGCGGGCAGCGCACGCCGACCCTGTTCACCATTCACAACCTCGCCTACCAAGGCGTGACCAGCCTCGGCTCGTGCCCCGAGCTGGGTATTCCGACCCACGCCCTGCAACAGGAAGGCATGGAATTCTACGGCAAGATGTCGTTCCTCAAGGCCGGCATGGCCTATTCGAGCCACATCACCACCGTCAGCGCCACCTACGCGCAGGAAATCACCACCCCGGATTTCGGCTGCGGTCTCGACGGTTTTCTCGCCGCCAAGACCCAGCAAGGCTTGCTCAGCGGCATCCCCAACGGCATCGACGAGAGCTGGGACGCGGCCACTGATCCGCACCTGTTCGCGCCGTTCGCCATCGGCGACTGGGAAGGCAAAGCGGTGAACGCCGCCCACGTGCGTGAACTGTTTGGCTTGAACGATTCCAGCGGCCCGCTGTTCGCCGTGGTTTCGCGTCTGGTGTATCAGAAAGGTCTGGACCTGACTGAAGCCGTCTCCGAATACATCGTGCAGAACGGCGGCCAGATCGCAATCATCGGCCGTGGCGAGCCGGAAGAAGAACAGGCCATGCGTGAACTGGCGCTGCGCTTCCCCGGGCAGATCGGCGTACGCATCGGCTTCAATGAAACCGACGCCCGGCGCATGTTCGCCGGCAGCGATTTCCTGCTGATGCCGTCGCGTTATGAACCTTGCGGCCTGAGCCAGATGTACGCCCAGCGCTTCGGCTCTTTGCCCGTGGCACGCAATACCGGCGGCCTGGCCGACACCATCGAAAACGGCGTTACCGGTTTCCTTTTCGACGAATCCACTGTCGAGAGCTACCGCGAAGCGCTGAGCCGCGCATTCAAGGTCTTTGCCTTTCCCGAACTGCTCAATGCCATGCGTTGCCGAGCGATGGCCGCGCCGTTCAACTGGTGCAAAGCGGTCGAACCCTACGCCGAACTCTACGAACAACTGGTCGCCAAGGCGCTGGGTAAAGCCGGCCACAAATAACTCAGGGAGCTTTTCACCATGCCGTTACGGACCCAAGAAAACTGGCCCCACGGCGCGATCATGCAGGACGCCGAACACACTCAGTTTGCGCTGTGGGCACCGGATGCGTTTTACGTCAGTGTCGAACTTGAAGACGGCCAGTCCTTGCCGATGTTACCGCAGGCCGATGGCTGGTTCGTGATCAAGACCCGGTGCCCGGCGGGCACCCGCTACCGCTTCAACATCGATGGTGAACTGGAGGTGCCCGACCCGGCCTCCCGCGCCCAGGACGGCGACCTTGACCGCCACAGTGTGGTGGTCGATCCGCTGGCCTATGACTGGCGCCACACCACCTGGCACGGCCGGCCGTGGAGCGAAGCGGTGATCTACGAGCTGCACGTCGGCGCGCTCGGCGGCTTTGCCGAAGTCGAGCAGCATCTGGCGCGTCTGGTCGAGCTGGGCATCACTGCCATCGAACTGATGCCCCTGGCGCAGTTTCCCGGCACGCGCAACTGGGGTTATGACGGCGTGCTGCCTTTCGCACCGCAAGCCTCCTATGGCACTCCGGAACAACTCAAACACCTGATCGACAGCGCCCACGGCCATGGGCTGGCGGTGATTCTCGACGTGGTCTACAACCACTTCGGCCCCGACGGCAATTACCTCGGGCGCTACGCCAAAGGCTTTTTCCGCGAAGACAAGCACACGCCATGGGGCGCGGCGATCGATTTCCGCCGCCGTGAAGTGCGGGACTTCTTCATTGAAAACGCGCTGATGTGGGTGCTCGAATACCGCTTCGACGGACTGCGCCTGGACGCGGTGCACGCCATCGAAAGCCCGGACTTCCTGCCCGAACTGGCGCAGCGTATTCGTCAGCAGATCGATCCGAGCCGTCACGTCTGGCTGACCGTCGAAAACGAGCTCAACCAGTCGAGCTTGCTTGAAGAGGATTACGACGCGCAGTGGAACGACGACGGCCACAACGCCCTGCACGTGCTGCTGACCGGCGAAACCGACGCCTACTACGCTGACTATGCGCTGAAACCCACCGAACAACTGGTGCGCTGCCTAAGCCAGGGCTTCGTGTTTCAGGGCCACATCACCCGCCACGGCGAACCGCGCGGCGAGCCCAGCGAACACCTGCCCTCCACCGCTTTCATCCTGTTCCTGCAGAACCACGACCAGATCGGCAACCGCGCCTTCGGCGAACGTCTGCATCACCTGGCCGATCCACGCGCGGTGCAGGCCGCCACCGTGCTGTTGCTGCTGTCACCGATGATTCCGCTGATGTTCATGGGCGATGAGTACGCGGCCGAGCAGCCGTTCCTGTTTTTCACCAGCCACCACGGTGAACTGGCGGATCTGGTGCGCGAAGGTCGGCGCAATGAATTCGCCGGGTTCAGCGCCTTCGCCGATCCGCACAAACGCGAAAAAATTCCCGATCCGAATGCCGAGCAGACCTTCCACGCCTCGCAGCCTCGCCTGGTCGGCAACGGCAGCGCAAAACAGCAGAAAACCCTCGCGCTGTACCGGCAACTGCTGCAATTGCGCCACCGCTACATCATTCCCCATCTGTCCGGCACCCAGGCGCTCGGGGCGCACATGCTCGGCTTCGGTGCGGTCAGTGCACGCTGGCGCCTGGGCGATGGCAGTGAGCTGCGAATTGACCTGAACCTCAGCGATACGCCAGTGGTCAACCCTGCACAGACCGACGCCGTGTGGCTGTTTCAACAGCCGCCCGCCGTTGCCCTGTCGGAACCGGGCGTATTGCCCGCGTATTGCGCGCTTGTCAGCCTCACGGCCGCAACCCCCTTGCAACCTCTGGATGGAGAGCGCCTATGAGCGATGCGCAACTGGAAATACTCGCAAGCCGCGCCGGCCTCGCCGTCGACTGGATCGACGCCAACGGCCGCCCGCAGAAAGTCGCCCCGGCGGTGCTGCGCAATGTTCTCACCGGCCTGGGTCATCCGGCCAATACCGCACAGGAAATCGACGCCAGCCTGCTGCAACTGCAACAGGTGCAACAGGATCGCCACCTGCCGCCGCTATTGACCGCAGATGTCGGGGTCAGCGTTGATCTGGCCCGCTATTTCGAGCCTGAAACGCCTTGCGAAATCCACCTTGAAGACGGTTCACGGCTTAACCTCAAACTCGACGCCGAAGCGAAACTGCCCGGTTTGATCCCGGTCGGTTATCAGCAGGTGCACATCGCCGACCAATATTTCACCCTGGCCGTGGCCCCCGAGCGCTGCTTCAGCGTCGGCGATGCGGTAGACAACCCGATCCCTCGCGTCTGGGGGTTGAGCGCGCAGTTGTACAGTCTGCGCCGCCCCGGCGACTGCGGCTTTGGCGACACACAGGCGCTGGAAGAACTGGCGCGGGTGGCCGGCGAGCGCGGTGCCGATGCGCTGGCAATCAGTCCGTTGCATGCGATGTTCAGCGCCGACACCGGACGCTACAGCCCCTATTCGCCGTCCAGCCGCCTGTTTCTCAACGCCTTGTATGCCGCACCGGGCGCCATCCTTGGCGAACGCGCCCTGCGTGATGCGATCGACGCCAGCGGTCTGGCCGAGCAATTCCGGCAACTGGAAGACTTGAAGCTGATCGACTGGCCCGCGGCCGCCGACGCCAAACAGAAATTGCTGCAAGCCTTGTACGACGGTTTCGTCGCGGGCGAGCATCCGTTGCATCCGGACTTCGCCAGTTTCCGCCATGCCGGTGGCGAAGCCCTGGAAAATCACTGCCGTTTCGAAGCCATTCAGGAAATGCGCGCCGCCCGTGGCGAAAGCCTCGACTGGCGCGAATGGCCGGCACACTGGCATGAGCCGCGCGGCGCCGCCCTCGAAGCCTTTGCCGAGGAATACGCCGAACGCATCAGTTACTTCGCCTTTTGCCAGTGGTTGATCCACCGCTGCCTGGAGCGCGCGCAAACGGCTGCGCGCAGCGCCGGCATGGGCATCGGCCTGATCGCTGACCTTGCGGTCGGTGCCGACGGCGCCGGCAGCCAGGCCTGGAGCTTTCAGGACGAACTGCTCGCCTCGCTCACCGTGGGTGCGCCGCCAGACATTCTCAATCGCTCCGGTCAGGGTTGGGGGATTTCCGCGTTTTCCCCCGAAGGCCTGATCCGCAACGGCTTTCGTGCGTTCATCGACATGCTGCGCGCCAACTTCGCCCACGCTGGCGGGCTGCGCATCGACCATGTCATGGGCCTGCAACGCCTGTGGGTGATCCCCAACGGCGCGGCGCCGGCCGATGGCGCTTATCTGTATTACCCGTTTGACGATCTGCTGCGCCTGCTGACCCTTGAGTCCCATCGACATCAGGCGATCGTCCTCGGCGAAGACCTCGGCACCGTGCCCGACGGTCTGCGGGAAAAACTCAGTGCGCGGGCGATTCTTGGCATGCGCGTGCTGCTGTTCGAACAGGACAACACGTATTTCAAACCGATCCTCGACTGGCCGGACAACGCGCTGGCGACCACCAGCACCCACGATCTGCCGACGCTCAACGGTTGGTGGCATGGCCGCGATATCGACTGGAATGCGCGTCTGGAATTTGTCGACGCCAACGGTGAAATCGAATGGCGCCGCCATCGCCAGCGCGAGCGCGAAGGCCTGCGCGGGGCCTTGAGTCAGGACCCGCAAAATTTTCGCGAAGAGTCCCACGAAGCCGATCAAGTGGTCGATGCCAGCGTGCGTTTCCTCGGCCACACCCGTGCACCGCTGGTGTTGCTGCCGCTGGAAGATGCGCTGGGCATCGACGAGCAGGCCAACCTGCCGGGCACCATCGACAGCCATCCGAACTGGTCGCGACGCCTGCCCGGCAACAGCGAAGCCTTGCTCGATGGCGCCGATGCCGCGCGTCGCCTGGAACTGCTGGCCTGCGCCCGCCTGCAAGCTGCCGAGCGTGACCAATGAACCAGACCCTCATCCAACCCCTGCGCGCCACCCTGCGCCTGCAATTTCACAAGGGTTTCACTCTGGAACAGGCGGTGCCGCTGGTGCCGTACTTTGCCCGCCTCGGCATCAGCCACATTTATGCCTCACCGCTGCTCGCGGCCCGCGCCGGTTCGATGCACGGCTACGACGTGGTCGACCCGACGCAAGTCAATCCGGAACTCGGCGGCGAACCGGCGCTGCGGCGTCTGGTCAGCACCCTGCGCGAACACGGCATGGGCCTGATCCTCGACATCGTCTCCAACCACATGGCGGTCGGTGGCGGTGACAACCCGTGGTGGCTCGATCTGCTGGAGTGGGGCCGCCTGAGCCCGTACGGCGAGTTCTTCGACATCCAGTGGCACTCACCGGACCCGTTGATGGAAGGCCAGTTGCTGTTGCCGTTTCTCGGCAGCGACTACGGTGTCGCGCTGCAGGAAGGCACGTTGAAACTGCATTTCGATGCGCAGCAAGGTCGCTTCCATGTCGAGCATTACGAGCATCACTTTCCGATCTGCCCGAATGACTACGGCGAACTGCTCAAACCGGTCGAAGCGCTGAAATCCCTGGCCGATCGTTTCAGCACCCTCAGCTACCAGACCGACGCCCATGCGCTGGCGATGCCGCTCAAGGCTGAACTGAAAGAGCTGGCAGCCGATCCGCAGACTCTCGCCGCGATTGAGGAAAGTCTCGCGCATTACGACTCCACGACAGCAGAAGGCTTCGACAAGCTGCATCAGTTGCTCGAACGCCAAAGCTACCGTCTGGCCAGTTGGCGCACCGCAGCAGACGACATCAACTGGCGGCGCTTTTTCGACATCAACGAGCTCGGTGGCCTGCGTGTCGAACGCCCGGCGGTGTTCGAAGCGACCCACGGCAAGATCTTCCAGCTGATTAGCGAAGGCCTGGTCGACGGTTTGCGTATCGACCACATCGACGGCCTCGCCGACCCCCGTGGCTATTGCCGCAAGCTGCGGCGGCGCCTCGACTTGCTTGCGCCGGGTCGGCACTTGCCGATCTATGTCGAGAAGATTCTCGGTGCCGGCGAAACCCTGCGTACCGATTGGGCGGTGGATGGCAGCACCGGTTACGAGTTCATGAATCAGCTGTCGTTGCTGCAACACGACCCGGCTGGCGAACACGTCCTCGGCGACCTCTGGCAGCGACGCACCGAGCGTCCGGCGGCGTTCATCGAAGAAGCGCAACTGGCGCGGCAACAGATCCTCAACGGCTCGCTGGCCAGTGACTTCGAAAGCGTCGCCCAGGCGCTGCTGCAAGTGGCCCGCGATGACCTGATGACCCGTGACCTGACCCTCGGCGCGATCCGTCGGGTGTTGCAGGCGCTGATCGTGCATTTCCCGGTGTATCGCACTTACATCAATGCGCTGGGTCGCGCGGCGCAGGATGAACAGTTCTTCCAGCAAGCCATGGACGGTGCGCGGCAAACGCTGGGCGAAGGCGACTGGCCGGTGCTCGAATGCGTCGCGGCCTGGCTTGGTGGTACGCCCTGGCGGCAAAAGCCGCGCGGGCGCTCGCGCAAGATCCTCAAGCACGCCTGCGTGCGTTTCCAGCAACTGACGTCGCCGGCAGCGGCCAAAGCCGTGGAAGACACCGCGTTGTATCGCTCGGCGGTGCTGCTGTCGCGCAATGACGTCGGCTATAACACCGAGCAGTTCAGCGCGCCGGTCAGCGACTTCCATGCGGTCAATCAGCAACGCCTGGATGCGTTTCCCGACAATTTGCTGGCCACTGCGACCCACGACCACAAACGCGGCGAAGACACCCGCGCACGACTGGCGGTGCTCAGCGAACGCAGCCACTGGTACGCCGAACAGGTCGAGTTGTGGCGCGCCCTCGCCAGGCCGTTGCGCGACGATGACCAGGTGCCGTCGTCCGGCGATGAACTGATCCTTTATCAGGCGTTGCTCGGCAGTTGGCCGCTGCAACTGCGTGATGACGATCAGGCAGGTTTCAGCGACTACGCCGAACGCATCTGGCAGTGGCAACAGAAAGCCCTGCGCGAAGCCAAGTTGCAAAGCAGCTGGAGCGCGCCGAACGAGGCCTACGAAAACGCTGCGCAGACGTTCACCCAACGCTTGCTCACCGGTGCAGAAGGCGAGCTGCTGCGCGCCGCGCTGAGCAAGACCGTCAACAGCATCGCGGCAGCCGGCGCCCTTAACAGTCTGGCGCAAACCTTGCTGCGCATGACCGTGCCGGGGGTGCCGGATCTGTATCAAGGCAACGAGTTCTGGGACTTCAGCCTGGTCGATCCGGACAACCGCCGGACGGTGGATTACGCCGCGCGCGCGCAAGCTCTGGACGGACACGCGCCGCTCCCGGAGCTGCTGGCGAACTGGCGTGACGGGCGCATCAAGCAAGCGTTGATCGCCGAGGTGTTGAACCTGCGCGCCGAACACGCCGAGCTGTTTCGCCGGGGCACGTATCAGGCCTTGGAGGTGCTGGGCGAGCAGGCGCACAACGTGCTCGCATTCGCCCGTGAGCACGAGGGCCGCTACGCCATCGTGATCGTGCCGATCCGCTGCGCGACGTTGCTGGAAAACAGTGCCGTGCCACAGGTGGATGCGCTGCGCTGGGGCGATACACGGGTGGTTTTACCGTTCGCCGCCTCTGACACAAACCTGAAGGGACTTTTTCACAGCAGCGCAGTCACAAAAAACAGGGAGCTGAACGTCAGCGCCGCGCTGGGGGATTTCCCGGTCAATCTGTTTACCCAACTCTTTACGTAACGACGAGTTCAGTTCAGGAGCATTGCGATGAGTACCGACGATAAACGCATCCGCGAGTTTGCCTATCAGATCTGGGAATCGGAGGGCAAACCTGAAGGTCATGAAGCGCGTCATTGGGAAATGGCGCGCAAACTGGCCGAAGCCGAGGCCCTCGCGCCGAAGAAGTCGCCAAAGGCTGCGGGCAGCAAAACTGCCGGCAAGACTGCGACCGGCAAAGCCAGCGAAAGCAAGACCCCGGCGGCCAAGCCCAAGGCGCCTGCGGACGCCAAAGCCAAGCCTTCCAGCGCCGCCAAAGTGATTCCACCGGGCGAAAAAGCCGCCGAGAAAAAGCCGCGCGCCCCACGCAAGCCCCCGGCCAACTGACACACCCGGATTATTGAACTGAATGACCGTGTGGCGGGTTCGCTCGCCACCGAGGACTCACTCGTCCTCAAGAAACATACAACCTTCCTGTAGGAGTGAGCCTGCTCGCGATAGCGATGTATCAGGCGAAATCGCGATTGAATGTCAGACCGCTATCGCGAGCAGGCTCACTCCTACAAGGTTTTGTATCAGCCGAGAATTTCCCCGATTTGCAGGAGCAATCATGACCCGTCCAAAGAATGCCGAGCCCGCAGCGCACGCTGAACCTTCGAGAATCCGTGAAGGCCTGCCCTTCCCGCTCGGTGCGACCTGGGATGGTCTGGGGGTTAACTTTGCACTGTTTTCCGCCAACGCCACCAAGGTTGAACTGTGCATTTTCGACGATGCCGGCGAAGTCGAACTCGAACGCATCGAACTGCCGGAGTACACCGACGAGATCTATCACGGATATCTGCCCGACGCCCATCCGGGGCTGATCTACGGCTACCGCGTGTATGGCCCGTATGACCCGGCAAACGGCCATCGCTTCAACCACAACAAACTGCTGATCGACCCGTACGCCAAACAACTGGTCGGCGAGTTGAAATGGTCAGAGGCGCTGTTCGGCTACACCATCGGCCACCCCGATGCCGACCTCAGTTTCGATGAACGCGACAGCGCGCCGTTTGTGCCCAAGTGCAAGGTCATCGACCCGGCGCACACCTGGGGCAATGACCACCGCGTCAGCGTGCCGTGGGACAAAACCATCATCTATGAAACCCACGTACGCGGCATCAGCATGCGTCACCCATCGGTGCCGGAGAACGTGCGCGGTACCTTTGCCGGGTTGATGGTCGACGACGTGCTCGAACACATCCGCAAACTCGGCGTGTCGAGTGTGGAATTGCTGCCGATCCATGCCTTCGTCAACGACCAGCATTTGCTGCACAAGGGCATGACCAACTACTGGGGCTACAACAGCATCGCCTTCTTCGCCCCGGACCCGCGTTACCTGGCCAGCGGCAAGATCGCCGAGTTCAAGGAGATGGTCGCGCACCTGCACGAGGCCAATCTGGAAGTGATCCTCGACGTGGTCTACAACCACACCGCCGAGGGCAACGAACAGGGTCCGACCCTGTCGATGCGCGGCATCGATAACGCCTCCTACTATCGCCTGATGCCGGACGACAAGCGCTATTACATCAACGATTCCGGCACCGGCAACACCCTCGACCTCAGTCACCCGTGCGTGCTGCAGATGGTCACCGACTCGCTGCGTTATTGGGCCAGCGAGATGCACGTCGACGGTTTCCGCTTCGATCTGGCAACCATTCTCGGGCGCTATCACGACGGTTTCGACGAGCGCCACAGCTTCCTCGTCGCCTGCCGTCAGGACCCGGTGCTGCGTCAGGTGAAAATGATCGCCGAGCCGTGGGACTGTGGCCCCGGTGGCTATCAGGTCGGCAATTTTCCGCCGGGCTGGGTCGAGTGGAACGACAAATTCCGCGACACCGTGCGCGCGTTCTGGAAAGGCGACGACGGCCAGGTTGCCGACTTCGCCAGCCGCATGACCGCGTCCGGCGAGATGTTCAACCAGCGTGGGCGGCGGCCGTACTCGTCGGTGAACTTCATCACCGCGCATGACGGTTTCACCCTCAACGATCTGGTGTCGTACAACGACAAGCACAACGAAGCCAACGACGAGAACAACCAGGACGGCAGCAACAACAACCTGTCGTGGAACCACGGCGTCGAAGGCCCGACCGACGATCCCGAGATCAATGCGCTGCGCCATCGGCAGATGCGCAACTTCTTCGCCACGCTGCTGCTGTCGCAGGGCACGCCGATGATCGTTGCCGGCGACGAATTCGCCCGCACGCAGGACGGCAACAACAACGCCTATTGCCAGGACAGCGAGATTGGCTGGGTCAACTGGGACCTGAGCGAGGACGGCAAGGCGCTGCTCAAATTCGTCAAACGCCTGATCAAGTTGCGTATGGCTTATCCGATCCTGCGTCGCGGGCGTTTCCTGGTCGGCGAGTACAACGAGGACATCGGCGTCAAGGACGTCACCTGGCTGGCGCCGGACGGCACCGAGATGACCACCGAACACTGGCACGACGCGAATAACCGTTGCCTGGGCATGCTCCTTGATGGTCGCGCGCAGGAAACCGGGATCCGCCGCAAAGGTGCCGATGCGACGTTGCTGCTGGTGGTCAACGCCCACCACGACATCGTCAACTTCAGCCTGCCTGAAGTGCCGGAAGGCAGTTTCTGGACCTGCATGATCGACACCAATCAGCCGTCGATTCGCGGTCAGGAACGCTTCGAGTTCGGCCATGAGTATTCAGTCACCGGGCGTTCGCTGCTGCTGTTCGAACTGCAACGCGAAGAAGAAGACTGATATGGACCTGCACAGTTATCTGGCGCGCCGCCCGCCGGACTATCGCGACACCGCCGCACTCGGCCATTGCCTGCGGGCGCTGGTCGAGGCCGGCCTGGATCAGTTGCCGTTACCGGGCAGCGGCCGCACGCTGGAGCGCTTTCAACGTCTGGCGGAAGTCGGCGGGCATGATCTGGGCTTGTGCAAACTCTACGAAGGCCACACCGACGCATTGGCGATCATCGAACAGCTCGGTGGCTCGCCCACCCCGGGCAGCACTTGGGGCATGTGGGCGGCTGAACCGCCGCAGGCGCGGGTGCAAGTGCGCCCGGCCGGGCACATGGTGCGCCTTGACGGGCGCAAGGCCTGGTGCTCGGGGGCGGCGGTGCTCAGCCATGCGCTGCTCACCGCGTGGGACGCCGAAGACCATCAGCAACTGGTCGCAGTGGCACTTGATCAACCGGGCGTGACCATCACCGATCAGGGCTGGCAAGCGGTCGGCATGGGAGCCACCGGCAGCGTCGAAGTGTTGTTCGACGGCGCCGAAGCCCAGGCCATCGGCGAACCCGGCGACTACCTGAATCGTCCGGGTTTCTGGCAAGGCGGGATCGGTATTGCCGCGTGCTGGTACGGCGCGGCACGGCAGATCGCCGAGGCGCTGCGTCAACACTGCGCGCAACGTGAGGAACCGCATGCCCTCGCCCACCTCGGCGTGGTCGATTCAGCACTTTACTCAGCCGCCAATGTGCTGCGTTTCAGTGCGCTGCACATCGATGCGCATCCCGAAGCCGATGCCGAACTGTTGGCCCGGCGCGCCCGCGCTGTGGTCGAGCAATCGGCTGAGCAAGTGATGCGCGAGACCGGGCGGGCGCTGGGTGCGGGGCCGTTCTGCAAGGACCGGCACTTCGCCCGGTTGAGCGCCGATCTGCCGGTGTTCCTGCGCCAGAGCCATGCCGAGCGTGATCTGGCCGCTCTCGGCCAGTCGCTGGCTGAACACCCCGAGGAGGCCTGGACGCTATGAATGTCGCCAATAAACCCGATCCGATCATCGGCCACCAGGGCACTTCACTGCTGCAATGGCAACATTCGCGGCACCTGGCGGCACTGGACAGCGTCGATGTCCTCAGTCTGGTGCCACCGGGCGCGCGGGCGGTGATCGTCGCCCCGCACCCGGACGACGAAGTGCTCGGCTGCGGCGGTATGTTGCAGTTGCTGGCCGCCGCCGGGCGTCAGTTGCAACTGATTTCGGTCACCGATGGCAGCGCCAGTCATCCCGGCTCCGAGCGCTGGCCGGTAGAACGGCTGAGCGTAGTGCGGCCGCAGGAATCGGCCGAAGCCCTGCGCCGCCTCGGCGTGCCGTTGCACCGGATGAAATGGCTGCGCGGCGGTTTCAGCGATAGCCAGGTCGCCGCAGATGAGCCGTCTCTGGTCGCGTTCATCGAACGCCACCTGCGCCCCGGCGACGTGGTGTTCAGCACCTGGTGCGAGGACGGCCACTGCGATCACGAAGCCGCCGGGCGCGCCAGTATCGAGGCCGCAAGGCGGGTCGGCGCCACCTGCCACGAATTGCCGGTATGGACCTGGCACTGGGCCTCCCCCGAAGACGCTTCGGTGCCGTGGCAGCGCGCGCGCAAGATTCTGTTGTCGCCGGAGCAAGTGGCGCGCAAACGCCACGCGGTGCATGCGTTCGCCAGTCAGTTGGAGGGCGATCCGCAAGCCGGGCTGCAACCGGTATTGGCGCCGTACGTGCTGGATCGTCTGCTGCAACCGTTCGAAGTGGTGTTCCTATGAGTGTCGATGATCGTTACTTCGACGGATTGTTCAGCGCTAACGATGATCCCTGGGCCTTCCGCGAGCGCTGGTACGAACAGCGCAAACGCGCGATCACCCTCGCCGCCCTGCCTCGCGCGCATTATCGGGCGATCTTCGAACCCGGTTGCGCCAATGGCGAACTCAGCGCCGAGCTCGCCGAGCGCTGCGACCGCCTGCTGTGTTGCGACACCGCCAGTGCCGCGGTGAATCTGGCGCGTACCCGATTGAGCCTGTTTGACCACGCCGAAGTGCGCCAAAGTCGCCTGCCCGGTGACTGGCCGGAGGAAAAATTCGACCTGATTGTATTTAGCGAAATCGGCTACTACCTCGATGCCCAGGATCTGACAGAAGTGATCCGCCGCATCAGTGAATCCCTGACGGCTGACGGCCAGTTGCTGGCCTGCCACTGGCGCCCGCCCATCGATGGCTGCCCGCTCAACGCGCGGCAGGTACATGACCTGATTCACGAGCAATTTCCGCTACCGCGTCTGGCGCTGCATCAGGAAGCGGACTTCATCCTTGAAGTCTGGAGCCGTGAGCCGCGCTCGGTGGCCGCACTGGAGGGCCTGCGATGATCGGCATTCTGATTCCCGCGCATAACGAGCAAGACCTGCTGGAACAGTGCCTGACGGCCGCCGTGCGCGCCAGTAAACACGGGCTGCTGGCCGGCGAGCCGGTCGAAGTGCTGGTGGTGCTCGACAGCTGCACCGATCGCTCGGCAGAGATCGTCAGCAACTTTCCGGTACTGAGCCTGCACATCGACGCCCGCAACGTCGGCCAGGCCCGGGCCGCTGGCGCGCAGGTGTTGCTGGAGCGTGGCGCGCGCTGGATTTCCTGCACCGACGCCGACAGCCGTGTGGCCGAGGACTGGCTGGTGGCACAGTTGGGGCTGGGTGCGGACGCGGTGTGCGGCACGGTGACCGTCGAACATTGGGATCCGACATTCGACGAAAGCGCGCAAATCCGCTATCACAGCCACTATCAGGCGCGGGACGGGCATCGCCATATCCACGGCGCCAATCTTGGGGTCAGTGCCGATGCTTATCGTTGGGCCGGGGGATTCGCCCCCTTGACCTGCGATGAGGACGTGCAACTGGTGCGGCAACTGGAATTGCTCGGTGCCGACATCGCCTGGAGCCATCGCCCGCAAGTGCATACCAGCGCCCGTCTGGACAGCCGTGCCCGGGGCGGATTCGGGGACTACCTGCGAAAATTGGTACAGTTAGACATAAAAAAAGCGGATCAGATTGATCTGTGACGCGACGAACCGGTTTTCATGAGCAATACTCTGCTGCGCGGCAATCCAGGGTTCGGAGCGTCGCACAGCAATCCATTCGCCTTCACGGGTCGAGCGCACCTGCCTTTCTACGGTGCAGATTCGATTGAGGGCCTGACTCGACAAGGACGTAGCACCCATGAAACCGTTATTCCTCAACGAAAACCCGCCGCCGGTACAGATCTGGAACAGTTCCCCGCAGTTGGACAACATCCCCGTCATCAACACCCATAGCCTCGTTCCCCCCGGTGCTCGCGCCGTCGTCGTCGCCCCGCATCCGGGTGATGAAGTGGTGACCTGTGGCGGGCTCCTGCAATTGCTCTCCAGCCTCGGTCATCCGCTGCAACTGCTGTCGATCACTGATGGCAGCGCCAGCCATCCCGGCTCGCGACAGTGGTCGGAAAAACGCCTGAGCGTGTTCCGTCCGCAAGAGAGCGTCGAAGCCCTGCGTCGGCTCGGCCTGCCGATGCACAGTCTGAAATGGGTGCGCGGCGGGTTCACCGACAACGCGCTGCTCGAACGCGAGACCGAAATCAGCAGTTTCATTTCGCGTTATCTGCGCCCCGGCGACGTGGTGTTCAGCACCTGGCGCAACGACGGCAACGACGACCACGAAGCGGTCGGACGTGCCAGTGCCAACGCGGCGGCGCAAGCCGGAGCCACCTATCACGATGTGGCGGTCTGGGCCTGGCACTGGCCGGAGCGCGAGCAGAGCCTGATCCCCTGGGATCGTGCACGCAAACTGCGCCTCGACACCTGGACCGTGGCGCGCAAAAGCCACGCCACCCACGCCTATGCCAGCCAGCTCAAGGGCGAACCGGCGATCGGCATCGCGCCGATGCTGCCGCCGGTGATCCTGGAACGGATGCGCCTGCCCTACGAAATTGTCTTCATCTGAAACACCCATCCCCTGTGGGAGCGGGCTTGCTCGCGAAAGCGTCGGTTCAGTCACCTGTGATGTTGAATGTGCTGGCCTGTTCGCGAGCGAGCCCGCTCCCACAGTTGGAATGAGTGCATTCAGGTGGGAGGTTGGTCGGCTGGTAGGCCGCCATCGCTGGCAAGCCAGCTCCCACAATTTGACCGAGTGTATTCAGTTGGGGATTGGTCGACTGTTAGGCCGCTTTCGCGAGCAAGCCCGCTCCCACAGTTGGAATGCGTGCATTCAGTTGGGAGGTTGGTCGGCTTGTAGGCCGTCATCGCTGGCAAGCCAGCTCCCACCATTTGATCGAGTGTATTCAGTTGGGGACTGGTCGACTGTGAGGCCGCTTTCGCGAGCAGGCTCGCTCCCACAGTTGGAATGCGTACATTCAGGCGGGAGGTTGGTCGGCTGGTAGGCTGTCATCGCTGGCAAGCCGGCTCCCACCATTTGATCGAGTGTATTCAGTTGGGGACTGGTCGACTGTGAGGCCGCTTTCGCGAGCAGGCTCGCTCCCACAGTTGGAATGCGTGCATTCAGGCGGGAGGTTGGTCGGCTGGTAGGCCGCCATCGCTGGCAAGCCAGCTCCCACCATTTGATCGAGTGTATTCAGTTGGGGACTGGTCGACTGTGAGGCCGCTTTCGCGAGCAGGCTCGCTCCCACAGTTGGAATGCGTGCATTCAGGCGGGAGGTTGGTCGGCTGGTAGGCCGCCATCGCTGGCAAGCCAGCTCCCACCATTTGATCGAGTGTATTCAGTTGGGGACTGGTCGACTGTGAGGCCGCTTTCGCGAGCAGGCTCGCTCCCACAGTTGGAATGCGTGCATTCAGTTGGGAGGTTGGTCGGCTTGTAGGCCGCCATCGCTGGCACGCCAGCTCCCACCATTTGACTGAGTGCATTCAGTCAGGGATTGGTCGACTGTGAGGCCGCTTTCGCGAGCAGGCTCGCTCCCACAGTTGGAATGAGGACGAAATACAGGGACGGGTTCATGACCCGTCCCTTTCGATTTTTGCACTTCAGGCACAAGCCCGGCCAATCAGCTCCGGCAATCAGTCCCGCGCCAGCGCCTCGATCGGGTCCAGGCGCGATGCATTGCGCGCGGGGACGAAGCCGAAGACGATGCCGATCAGCGTCGAGCAGATCACCGCCGTCAGCACCGAAGCCATGGAGAACACCATCTCCCATTCCTTGATGAACAGCGAAAACAGATGGCCGATGGCGTACGACAGGGAAATGCCGATGGCCCCGCCGAGCAGGCAGACCATCACCGCCTCCACCAGAAACTGCTGACGGATGTCCGACTGCCGTGCGCCGACCGCCATGCGAATGCCGATCTCGCGGGTACGCTCGGTGACCGACACCAGCATGATGTTCATCACCCCGATGCCGCCGACCACCAGCGAAATCACCGCGATCAGCGACAGCAGCAAGGCCAGCGAACGGCTGGTTTTCTGCACGGTCTGCATCACGCTGTCGAGGTTGTTGGTGTAGAAGTCCTTGATGCCGTGGCGTTGCAGCATCAATTGGGTGACGTGATTTTCCACCACTTTGCTCGACTGGCCGTCCTTGATCCGTACGCTGATGCTGTCGAGAAAACGTTGGCCCAGGATACGCCCGGCGGCGGTTTCGTAGGGCACCCAGACGTTGAGGGTTTTGCCCGAGGCAAACAGGTTCTTGTTCTCGGCGGCCACGCCGATCACCGTGCATGGCAGGTTGCCGATCAGGATCACCTGCCCCAGCGGATCGACGCCCTCGCCGAATAACCGATGCCGGGTGTTGTAGTCGATCACCACCACCTGCGCCTGGCGCCGCGCGTCGCTCTCGCTGAAGGTGATGCCTGCCTCCAGTTTGATTCCGCGAACCTGGAAATACTGATCACTGACACCGTTGATCTGCGCATCGAGGTCGATGTTGCGATAACGCAGAAGCATGCTGCGACCGACCACCGGGGTGGCGCTGTCGACGTAATACAGCTGATTCAGCGCGGTGACGTCGGCCGGCACCAGTGTCTCGATCGAGGCGGCGCGCTTGTCGCCGAAACTGCTGCCGGAATAGATATCGATGGTATTGCTGCCGATCGCCGAAATGTCCTTGAGCACGTAGTTTTTCGCGCCCTCACCGATCGCCGAAATCGACACCACCGAGGTGATGCCGATGACAATCCCGAGCATGGTCAGCAAGGTGCGCATGCGGTGCGAAATCAGCGCCACCCAGGCCATGTTGAAGGCTTCCTTGAACAGCCCGAGGCTGGCGACCAAACGGCGTGTCGCCGGTGGTTTGGGCGGCACCTCCTCTTCGTCCGACAGTTGCCCGGTGTCGCGCTGGTTGCGCCGGTCGCTGAGGATTTCACCGTCGCTGACTTCGATGATGCGTTCGGCGTTGGCCGCGACTTTCGGGTCGTGGGTCACCAGAATCACCGTGTGCCCGGCCGCGTGCAGCTCCAGCAGGATGCGCATCACTTCCTTGCCGCTGGCGGTGTCGAGGGCGCCGGTGGGTTCGTCGGCGAGAATCACTTCACCGCCATTCATCAAGGCCCGGGCGATACTCACCCGCTGCTGCTGACCGCCGGAGAGCTGGCTCGGCCGGTGGGTCAGGTGCCCGTCGAGACCCAGTCGCGCCAACAACTCGCGGGCGCGGGCGTGGCGTTGCGGCGCGGGGATGCCGGCGTAGATCGCTGGCATCTCGACGTTGTGCATCGCGCTCAGGTGCGGCAGCAAGTGATAGCGCTGGAAGATGAAACCGAAGTAATCGCGGCGCAGTTCGGCCAGCGCCTGATCGTCAAGGTCGCGGGTCTCTTGGCCGTTGATCTTGTAGCTGCCGGCGGTGGCGTAATCGAGGCAGCCGAGGATGTTCATCAGGGTTGATTTGCCGGAACCGGAGGCGCCGATGATCGCCACCATTTCTCCGGCGTTGATCGTCAGGTTGATGTTCTTCAGTGCGAGAAATTCACGGTCGCCGGCGGTAAAACTGCGGGTGATGCCGGTCAGTTGCAGCAACGCTTGCGTCATGCTCAAGCCCCCGCCACGGCGGGTAGCGGATCACCGATCACCACCCGCTCGCCTTCGCTGAGGCCCTGATTGATCTGCACTTTGACGTTGTTGTTGATCCCGGTCTGCACGTTGCGCGACTGCGCCTGGCCCTTGGCGTCCAGCACCCGCACCGGAAAACTGCCATCGGCGTTGCGTGGCCCGAGCGCGGCCACCGGCACGGTCAGCACCGATTGCGCGGTATCGAGGACGATACGCACCTGCGCGGTCATCGAGATGCGCAAGCGATGGTCGGGATTGGGCACCTCGAACAACGCGTTGTAAAACACTGCAGTGTTTTGTTTCGGGGTGCCGGCCGGCGGCGTTTCGAGGAAGTTCTGCGGCGCCGGCTCAGTGCCGCGCAGCTTGCCGTAATAGCGTTTGTCTTCGCCGAGAATGGTGAAATACACCTGCTGCCCCGGCGCGATATGAATCACGTCGGCCTCCGACACCTGGGCCTTGATGGTCATGGTGTCCAGATCCGCCAGTTTCAGCAGGATCGGCGCCAACTGGTTGGCGATCACGGTCTGGCCTTCCTGGGTGACGATGCCGACCACGTCGCCATCGATCGGCGCGACGATCCGCGTATACGCGAGGTTGACCTTGGCGGTGTCGATCTGGATGTGCGCACTTTTGATCTGCGCGTCCAGCGACAGCAGGTTGGCCTGCTGCACCTCGTAGTCCGATTGCGCGGTTTCGAAATCCTGACGCGAGATCGACGCGTCTTCCTGCAGGTTCTGATAGCGCTGGTAAATCGCTTTGGTCTGTTTGAGCTGGGCCTGCGTGGCGCGCTTTTGCGCCTGCAGGTTTTCCTCATCGACCTGCGCCTGACGCAGGGTGTTCTGCAGCACCAGCGGATCGATCTCGGCCAGCCACTGGCCCTTCTTCACCTTGTCGCCCACCTTGACCTTGAGCGACTTCAACTGCCCCGACACCTGGGCACCGACGTCCACCTGCTTGACGCCTTCCAGCAATCCGGTGGCGAGCACGGTGTTTTCGATATCCGAGCGTTCGACCGGGGCGGTCTGGTATTTCGGCGCTTCGGCGGGTGCCTGCACCGTGTACAGCACCAACCCGGCCACCGCCGCCAATGCCAACCCCATACCGACTTTGCGCAACTTCGACTTTTCCATAAATAACCACAAGTCCGTTCAGGGATGAACCCGGCCAGCGGCCGGGTCTTGATAGAACAACCACACTCAGGACAGCACTTCGCCGACCGCCAGCGCCAGACCGTCATGCCACCATGCGGCGAAACTGAAGACGTTGGGCGCCTTGAGAATCGTGAAGTGGTTGCCCGGCCCGTACCACACCGCCAGATCGCTGACCTGCCGCTGCCAGCCTTCAAGCACCGCCGCCTGTTCGCGCTGATTGCCCCACTCGTCCAGCGTCGGGTCATCGACCAGTACCAGCCGCACCGGCCCGGTATAGGCCAGTCGCGGTTGATAGACCGTGCGCAAGGCGCTGGCGAAGGTGCGTACCGGGCCATGCATCGCGTCCGGCGCCGCGCGCTCCGACAACACCCCGGCGCGCACCATGCCGTCGTGCAGCAGACGCAGTTGCGTGGTGTCGTCGGCGTTGGCGAAGGTCGCAGGATCGATGCCCAGCGATTTGCCACAGGACAACTGCAGGGTGTCAATCAGCCGTTGCAGCGCGGCAGTGGCCGTGTACGGCTTGCCCGCCGTGCCGTCACCGCCCGGTGCCTCGCTGTCGATCAAGGTCAGCGAAGCCACCTCGCGCCCGGCCGCCTGCAACTGCACCGCCATGGCATGCGCGACCCAGCCGCCGAACGAATGGCCGATCAGGTGCAGCGGCCCCTGCGGGTGGATCTGCTCGATGGCTTGCAGGTAGAACGCGGCAGCGGCTTCGACCGCACTGTGCGGCACACTGACGCCGTCCAGCCCGCGCGGTTGCAGGCCGATGATCGGCCATTCCGGGCCGATCGCCTCGGTCAGGTGAATGAACCCGGTGACACTGTCACCCGCCCCCGGCACGCAGAAAATCGGCGCATACCCCGGCTGCCCGGTCTGAATCGTCAGCAGCGGTTGATACAGCGTCGGTTCCGGCGTCACCAGGGTTTCCAGCGCCTGGGTAATGGCCTGGCCAAGCGCTTGGATGTGCGGGTGCTTCATCATGGTCCGGTGATCACCGGGGATGTCGATGCAGCGCAGCAAGCCAATGTCGAAGCGCTCTTCCCAGCCGCGCGTCGGGCTCGGCAATGACTGGCCGTCCATCAACTCTTGGGCACGGAACAAGTGGATCGGCTGGCTCGCGGGGCTGACCCGGTAATGCGCCAGCGCCAGACGATGCGCCGCTTCGCGATCAAAGTAATGCCAGGCGTCCGCCGCGCTGACCGTGGCCAGTTCCGGATCGGTCAGCTGCTGCGCCTGACAGCGCTTGAACAGCTCGGGGAAATCCAGTTGTTCGACTTGTGCTTCCAGCACTTGCACCGCCGCCAGCGCCGCCTCGCTTTCGGCACCCAGCATCAGCGAACGCCCTCGGCAATGGCCAAGTAACTGGCGCTTGTCGAGGCCCTCGCCGCTCCACATTGCCTTGTCCTGGGCGAGCGGGTTTGGCGCATAGCTGTCGAGCATGCCGATGAATTCCACCGGCTCATCGAGGCCGAGCAATTGCTGCGCGACCTCATGCGCCAGCACCCCGCCGAACGACCAGCCCGCCAGCCGATACGGCCCGTGAGGCTGTACCGCGCGGATGATCCCGACCATTCGCTGCGCCATGCACTCAAGCGTGCGCAATTGCGGTTGACCGAGCGTCACGCCAGGCAGGCCGTAAATCGGAAACTCGCCACCGATGTGCTGGGCCACCGTCGGGAAGTACACGTCCCTGCCGCTGAATTCATGCAGCAGGAACAGCGGCGTACCGTGCGCCCCGGCACGCACCACGACCAGCCCGTCAGGCTGACTGAGCGCCTCGCCCTGACTGAGCAGCGCGGCGGCAGACTCAATGCTCGGATGCTGGAACAGCTCGGCCAGCGACAGTGGCAGCCCGGCCCGTTGCAGCAGATTGACCAGCTTCACCGCCAGCAACGAATGCCCGCCGAGTTCGAAGAAGTTGTCGTGACGTCCGACCTGTTCGACGCCAAGCACCTCGCCCCAGATCTGCGCCAGCGCGGTTTCGACTTCACCCTGTGGCGCCACGTATGGGCGGTTGATCACCGCGTCTGCACCCGGTTCCGGCAAGGCTTTGCGATCAATCTTGTCGTTTGGCGTCAGTGGCAAAGCGTCGAGCAGCACAAACGCGCCCGGCACCATGTACTCCGGCAAACGCTCCAGCACATGGCTGCGCAAGGTATCCAACGATGGCGCGTCGATGCCGGCGCGCAAGCTGTACCAGGCCACCAGACGCTCATCGCGCACCATCACCACCGCTTGGCGAACCGCCGGATGTTCGATCAGCCGCGCCTCGATTTCCCCCGGCTCCAGACGCAAGCCACGCAGCTTGATCTGGAAGTCATTGCGGCCGAGGAATTCCAGTTCCCCATGATTGTTGTAGCGCGCCAGATCGCCAGTGCGGTAAAGGCGATCCCCCAGCACAAACGGGCTGTCGATGAAGCGCTCGGCCTGCATCTCCGGCAGTCCGTGATAACCACGCGCCACGCCGACGCCGCCAATGTGCAACTCGCCGCTGACGCCTTGCGGCACCGGTTGACCGTACGCATCGAGCACGTACAAACGCGTGTTGCTCAGAGCCTTGCCGATCGGCACCACGTTGTCCGGCACCGGCATGTCCGGCTCCAGCGTCCAGCCGGTGCTGTCCACCGTGGTTTCAGTCGGGCCGTAAACGTTATGCAAACGCACCCACGGCAGCCGATCACGCACTTGACGGGCCAGCGCTGCGCTGAGTTCACCACCCCCATTGAGCACATCGGTGAGGCTGGTGCACTGCTCGACACCGTCCTGTTCGATGAACTGCTGCAACAGCGCCGGAACGAACTTGACCACCGTCACCTGCTGCTCACGAATGGTCTGCACCACATACGCCGAATCGCGGTTGCCGTCCGGCCGTGCCAATACCAATCGCATCCCCGAACACAGCGGCCAGAAGATCTCCCACACCGAGCTGTCGAAGCTGAACGGCGCCTTTTGCAGCAGCGCACCGTGTTCGGTCGGCGGCGAAATCTGCGAACCCCAATGCACCATGTTGCAGGCGCTGCGGTGTTCGATCATCACGCCTTTCGGCAGACCGGTAGAACCCGAGGTGTAGATCATGTAAGCGAGGTTCGAGGCGCTGAGACCAGGCACCTGCAAATCATGGTCCGGCAGGTGCTGCCAGGTACTGCGGTCAAGGTCGATCACCGTGGCGGCCGCGTCATCGAACAACCCGCGAGTCGCCGTTTGCACCAGCACCGCGGTCGGCGCGCTGTCCTTGAGCATGTACGCCAGGCGCTCCGCCGGGTAGCTCGGGTCCAGCGGCACATAGGCCCCACCGGCCTTGAGAATGCCGAGCAGACCGACCACCAGATCCAGCCCACGCTCGACGCAGATCGCCACCCGCGCATCCGGCTGCACACCGAGTTCGCGCAAGTGCTGCGCGAGGCGGTTGGCGCGCTGATTGAGCTCGCGGTAGGTCAGGTTTCCCTGCTCGGATTGCAACGCGACAGCGTCCGGTTTGCGCCGCACTTGTGCTTCGAACAAGCCGTGCAACGGTTGCTCCAGCGGGCAGTCGACCTCGCTGGCATTGAAGTCGACCAGCAAGCGCTGCACCTCCTGCGGTGCCAGCAACGGCACTTGCGCCAGCACGGCCTGGTCATCGTTGATCAGCGCGGCCAGCAGCAGCTGGAAATAGCCGACGAAACGCTGCACCGTCGCCTCATCGAACAACACCGTGGCGTAGCGCAACGAACCGCGAATGCCGTCGTGGGAATCGCCGAGGCTCAGCGACAGATCGAATTTCACAAAGTGGCTGTCGCCGGCCACCCCTTCCAGGGTCAGGTCGCCGAGGGTCAGGCTTGGGCCGTCGTTGTTGTCCCAACTGAGCATGGTCTGGAACAACGCGCTGTGCGACAGACTGCGGACAGGCTTGCTGATATCCACCACTTGCTCGAACGGCAGATCCTGATGCGCCTGAGCGTTCAGGGTTTGCGCCTTGACCCGCGCCAGCAGCGTCTCGCCGCTCGGTTCGCCCGAGGTGTCGATGCGCAGCGCCAGGGTGTTGACGAACATGCCGATCAGGCCTTCGATCTCAGCCCGGGTGCGGTTGGCCACCGGCGAGCCGATCACCACGTCGCTCTGCCCGGACAAGCGACTGAGCAACATCGCCCAGGCGCTTATGATCACCATGTACGGCGTCACCGCGCGACGCTGACACAAGGCTTTCAAACCGGCGCTCAAGTGTTGATCGAGCAGCATGTCGACGCGGCTGCCGGAATAGTCCTGCTGTGGCGGACGCGGACGGTCGGTGGGCAGGGTCAGCAGGGCTGGCGCGCCGGCCAGGGTCTGCTGCCAGTAATCGCTCTGGCGCTGCAGCACCTCGCCACTGAGCCAGCGCCGTTGCCACACGGCGTAGTCGGTGTATTGCAGCGCCAGCGGCGGCAGCGGATCGTCCTCGCCACGGCTGAAGGCCTGATACAACGCCGCCAGCTCGCGGGTCAGCACGCCCATCGACCAGCCATCGGCGATGATGTGGTGCAACGTCAGCAACAGCACATGATGATCATCAGCCAGACGCACCAGACGTCCGCGCAGCAGCGCATCGTGCTGCAGATTGAACGAGGCGCAGGCCTGTTCCTCGATCAGGCCACGCAAGGCATTGTCAGCCTGTGGGTGCTGACGCAGGTCTTCTACCGCCAGCAACAGACCGCTCTCGGCCGGCAGAATAAGCACCTGCGGCTGATCGTCGATCTGGCTGAAGCGGCTGCGCAGGGTTTCGTGACGCGCGACGATGCGTGCCAGTGCCCGTTGCAGCGCGTCTTCATCCAGCCGACCGCGCAGGCGCAGACCGACCGGGATGTTGTAGGCGCTGTGGCCGCCGTCCATCTGCGCCAGGAACCACAGACGTTGCTGGGCGAAGGACAGCGGCAATAGCTGATCACGCGCCGCCGGCAGAATCTCCGGCAAGGTGCTGCGCCCTGCCCGGCTCAGCACCTCGGCGACAGCGGCCAGCTCGGGGTTGGCGAACAGCTCGGCGAGTGTCAGCTCGACGCCCATCTGCTGGCGTACTTGCGACAGCATGCGCATCGCCAGCAACGAGTGCCCGCCCAGTTCGAAGAAGTTGTCGTGACGACCGACCTGTTCGAGCTGCAGCAAACCGGCCCAGATCCGCGCCAGATGTTCCTCCAGCGCCGAGATCGGCGCGACATACACCCGGCTGAGCAGCGCAGCCTGGGTCGGCGCCGGCAGAACCTTGCGGTCGACCTTGCCGTTGTTGTTCAACGGCAGTACATCCAGTTGTACCCAGGCGGTCGGCACCATGTATTCCGGCAGTCGCGCCAGCAACTGCGCGTGTAGATCGGCGCTGTCCAGGCGCCCGGCGTGGGCGGTGTAGTACGCCACCAGACGCGTGATGTCCTGACCATCGCGGCGCGCCAGCACCACCGCTTCCTTGATCCCCTGGCAGTTGAGCAGGCGGTTTTCGATTTCGCCCAGTTCGATACGGAAACCGCGAATCTTCACTTGATCGTCATTGCGTCCGATGCAGTCGAGCTGCCCCGGTGCCAGCCAGCGCGCGAGGTCACCCGTGCGATACAGCAGCGCGCCCGGCTGCTCGCTGAACGGATCACGCAGAAACTTCTCGGCGGTCAGATCGGCGCGGTTCAGGTAACCCAGCGCCACGCCCTGCCCGCCGATGTACAACTCGCCGGTCACGCCCATCGGCACCGGTTGCTGATGCGCGTCGAGCACATACACCTGGGTGTTGGAGATCGGCGCGCCAATCGGCACGCTCTCGGCGTTTTCCGCCACTTCATACACTTCAAACGTCGTGGCGTAAGTGGTGGTTTCGGTCGGGCCGTAGCAATGCACGATGCGCAGCGCCGGCGCCTCGGCCAGCAGTCGACGGAACGCCGCCGGATCGCCACGCTCACCACCACACAACAGAATGCGCAAGCCTTTCAGCGCCTGCGGAATCAGCTGCACATACTGGTTGAACAGCGCCGTGGTGACGAACAGCACGGTCGCCCCGGAGGCGCTCAATTCATGGCCGAACGCACTCGGATCGAGCAAGGTCTGGTGATCGATCACCACCACACGCCCGCCGTTGAGCAGCGGCCCCCAGATGTCCATGGTGCTGGCGTCGAACGCTGGGTTGGAGGCGAATACCACGCGGTCCTGCGGGTTGAAATCGGCATAACCGTTATTCAGCACCAGGCGGCCGATAGCGCGGTGCGGCACCATCACGCCTTTCGGCGTGCCGGTGGAGCCGGAGGTGTACATGATGTACGCCAGCGACTCCGAGGACTGCGCCAAGTTCGGGTTGTGCGTCGGTTGGCCGCTGAGGGTCAAGCGGTCGAGGTCGATGCGTGGCGCGGCGTAGTCGATGACTTCACGGCTGAGGGTCAGCAACGCCGCCGCGTGACAGTCTTCGACCATGAACGCCTGCCGCTCGCTCGGCGCGTTGATGTCCAGCGGCACATAGGCCGCCGCGCACTTGGCAATCGCCAGTTGCGCCACCAGCAGTTCCAGCGAACGCGGCAACAGGATCGCCACGTGGTCGCCCGGCTGCACGCCCTGGCTGATCAAATGATGCGCCAGACGGTTGGCCTGAGCGTTCAGTTCAAAGTAGCTCAGCGAATGCTCGCCATGCACCGCCGCCACCGCCTTGGGATGCGCCGCTGCCTGCTGCTGGAAAATCCCGTGCACGGTCAGGGTTTGCGGGTAATCGCATGCAGTGGCGTTGAAGTCGTAGAGCAAGCGCTGACGCTCAGACTCGGCGAGCAATTGCACCCGCTCCAGGACTGTCTGCTCATCGTTGACCATCGCCGCCAGCAGGCGCTGCAAGTAGCCGACATAACGCTCGACGGTCGCTTGATCGAACAACGCCGTGGCGTATTCCAGCGATCCGCGAATCACCCCGTTGACCTCACCCAGGGTCAGGGTCAGGTCGAACTTGGCCACCCGGCCCGGTGCGGCCACACCTTCGAGGCGCAGATCGCCCAGCGCCAGGTTCGGCCCTACGTTGCTGTCCCAGCTCAGCGTGCTCTGGAACAACGGGCTGTGCGCCAAACTGCGCGCCGGCCGGGCGATTTCCACCACTTGCTCGAACGGCAGATCCTGATGCGCCTGCGCCTCCAGCGTGCGCGCCTTGACCCGCGCCAACAGCGTGGCCACGCTCGGCTCGCCCGAGGTGTCGATGCGCAGGGCCAGGGTGTTGACGAACATGCCGATCAGGCCTTCGATCTCGGCCCGGGTGCGGTTGGCCACCGGCGAGCCGATCACCACGTCGGACTGCCCGGACAGACGACTCAGCAACAGCGACCAGGCACTCATCAGGGTCATGAACAGGGTCACGCCGTGCCGCTGACTCAGGGCTTTGAGGCCGGCACTCAGACGCTCATCCAGGCGTACTTCGACGCTGCTGCCGGCAAAATCCTGCTGCGCCGGACGCGGACGATCGGTGGGCAAGGTCAGTAAGGCCGGCGCGCCGTCGAGGGTCTGCTGCCAGTAATCGCTCTGCCGCTGCAGCACTTCACCGCTGAGCCAGCGCCGCTGCCACACGGCGTAGTCGCCGTATTGCAGGGTCAACGGCGGCAATGGATCCGGCTGGCCGTGACTGAAGGCTCGGTACAGCGCCATCAGCTCACGGGTCAGCACGCCCATCGACCAACCGTCGGCGACGATGTGATGCACGGTCAGCAACAGCACATGATGATCGTCAGCCAGACGCAGCAGGCGACCGCGAATCAGCGGATCGTGCTGCAGATCGAAGACAGTCGCGGCTTCCTGCGCGAGCAGTGCCTGCACCGTGGCCTCGGCCTGTGGATCCTGGCGCAGGTCTTCCACCTGCAACAGCAGGCCGTTATCGACCGGTGCAATCGTCACCAGCGCCTGATCGTCGACGCTGACAAAACGGCTGCGCAGGGTTTCGTGTCGCGCAACGATCTGCGTCAGCGCGCGCTGCAAGGCTTCGACATCGAGTCGCCCGCGCAGGCGCAGGCCAAGTGGAATGTTGTACGCCGAGTTGCCGCCGTCCATTTGCGCGAGGAACCACAGGCGTTGCTGGGCGAAGGACAGCGTGCCGTCACGCGGCACCGCTACGATCTGCGGTTGGCTACTGACCTGCGCTACGCAAAGGCATTTGGCGACCGCCGCCAGTTCAGGGTTGGCGAACAGATCAGCCAGCACCAGCTCCAGTCCCAGTTGCTGACGCACCTGCGCGACCATGCGCATGGCCAGCAGCGAGTGGCCGCCGAGTTCGAAAAAGTGATCATGCCGGCCGACCCGTTCGACCTGCAGCACCTCGGCCCAGATCTGCGCCAGCGCGGTTTCCAGCTCACCTTGCGGCTCGATGTATTCGCGGGTGAATAGCGCAGTCAGGTCAGGTTTCGGCAATGCCTTGCGATCAACCTTGCCATTGGCGGTCAGGGGTAACGCGTCGAGCCGGACAAACGCCGCCGGCACCATGTACTCAGGCAATTGCGTGAGCAGGTGCGCGCGCAGATCAGCGACGCTCAACGATGCGCCCTGCTCGGTGTAATACGCCACCAACCGTGGCTGACCGGGTTCGTCCTCACGGGCCAGCAATACCGCCTCCTGGACGCCGGGGAGCTGATTGAGCCGGGTTTCGATCTCGCCCAACTCGATACGCACGCCGCGGATTTTCACCTGATCGTCGTTGCGCCCGAGGTACTCGAGCGTGCCGTCCTCGCGCCAGCGCGCAAGGTCACCGGTGCGGTACATACGTGCATTCGGCACGCTGCTGAACGGATCGCGCAGAAAGCGTTCGGCGGTCATCTGCGGACGGTTCAGGTAACCACGGGCCACGCCGGCACCACCGACATACAACTCGCCGATCACCCCCAGCGGTACCGGGCGTTGCCGTGCGTCGAGCAGATACACCGTGGCATTGCTCACCGGTTTACCGATGTGCAAGATGTCGCCCGCCTCGATCAGGCCAGAGGTGGCGACCACCGTCGCCTCGGTCGGGCCATAGTTGTTGATGACCCGGAACGGCTGGTTGCGGTTGAACTGACGCAGTCGATCGCCGCCGATCAACAGGGTTTTCAGGGTTGGATGCGCCGGCTCCTGACTGAAGGCGTATTCGGCCACCGGGGTCGGCAGGAAGCTCACGTCCAGCGGCTGCGCCCGCCACCAGGCGAGCAACGCGTCGATGTCTTCGTTGCCGTCATGGTTTGGCGCCAAATGCACGGTCGCACCCACGCAAAGCGCCGGCCAGACTTCCCAGGCCATGGCGTCGAAACCGAACCCGGCCAGGCTTGAGGTATGGCTGCCGGCGTGCAGATCAAAGGCCGCGCAGTGCCAGTCCACGAGGTTGCTCAGCGTCTGGTGCTCGACCATCACGCCTTTCGGCAGACCGGTGGAGCCGGAAGTGTAGATCACGTAAGCCAGATGCTGCGGGGTCAGGGCCGGCAGCGACGGGTTGTCGATTGGCTCGTTTGGCCACTGGTGCAGATCAAGGTCGATCAGCGGCACCGACAATGCCGGCAGGCGTTCACGCAGATCGCTTTGGCTCAGCACCACGGCGGGCGCACTGTCTTGCAGCAGATAGCTCAGGCGCTCCGCCGGGTGGGCCGGATCCACCGGCACATAACCGGCGCCGGCCTTGAGAATCGCCACCAGCCCGACCAGCGTATCAAGGCCGCGTCGGGCGACGATGGCCACGCGGTCGTCAGGCTGTACGCCCGATGCGAGCAGATGATGCGCCAGGCTGTTGGCCTGGCGGTTCAACTCGGCATAGCTCAGCGAAGCATCGGCAAACACCGCCGCCAGCGCCTGCGGTCGCTCAAGCGCTTGCTGCTCGAAACGCTGGGCAATCGTCAACCCCTGCGGGTAATCGGCGCGGGTCGTGTTGAAGCTGTGCAACAACTGCTCGCGCTCCGCGTCCGGCAGGATCGACAGCCGCTCGAAACCTTGATGCGGCGCTTGTTCCAGCGCATCAGCCAAGCTGTGCAAGGCGCATTGCAGATAGTTGCAGATGAGCTGTGCATCGATACCGACACCGGCCAGTGCGGTCAGGCTGAAGTCTTCGCCAAGATCGTCGACGCTGAGGGTCAGGCGATAGTTGCTGTGTTCCTCGGCCTCAAGCAATTGCATGCCTTGCCAAGCCGTTTGGGCCTCGGCAGAACCGCCACCCGCCGTGGCCCCGTGGCGATAATTGAACAACGTGCTGAACAATGGCGTGGTCGGAGCCATCGCGCTGCAGTGCTGGATGCGCGCCAGTTGCGCGTGTTCGTGTTGCAGCAACTGGCTCAACCGTTGATGCGTCGCCAGTGCCGCACCCTTGACGCTGTGCGCGCGCAGATCGACGCGCAGCGGCAAGGTGTTGATGAACACCCCGAGCGCCCGTTCGGCGCCCTCGCCGCCCTGCAAGCGACCGAGCAATACCGTACCGAAAACCACGTCATCTCGACCGGACAACTGCCCCAGCACCTGCGCCCACGCCAGGTGCATCAGGCTCGCCGCGCTGACACCCAGACGCCGCGCCTGACTGCGCAATTTGCGGCTCAAGGTCGCGTCGAGGGTCAACCGTGCCTGCTCGCCCCCCCCTTCCTGCGCCGGGTTTTGCCCGTAAGGCAGAGTAGGCTCATCGACGTCACCCAGCATGTCGCGGAAGAAATCTTCGTGCTGCTGGTCACTCAAGCCGGACAGGGTGTGCGCCACATAATTGCGATACGGCACCGGCTCGGCCAGACGTTGCGGCTGGCCGCTGAGGAACGCCTGCATTTCGTGTTGCAGCACCTCCAGCGCCACGTGGTCCATCACCAGGTGATGGAACAGCAACAACGCCACCACCCGCTGATTGGCGGCGTCCCACGCGTGCACCACGCGCATCAGCGGCGCCTGATTGACGGCCATGCGGTACTGCGCGGCGTCGAAGCGGCGGCGCAATTGCTCAAGTACATCGCCGTCCGCGCCATTCAGTTCCAGCGCTTCGCACGCCAGCGGCGCCTTACGCCAGACCACTTGCACCGGGTCTTGCAGCCCGTCCCAGAACAGCGAAGTGCGCAGGATGTCGTGGCGCTGGATCACGTTCTGCAAGGCATGGGTGAAAGCGTCAAGGCGTTGCTCATCGGCAAACGCGAACTGCGCCTGCAACACGTACGGATCGCCCTGTGCGGCGGACAAATGGTGGAACAGGATGCCGGTCTGCAACGGCGCCAGCGGATAAATATCCTGCACGTTGGCCACACCGCCGGGGATGCTGGCGACGATGCGGTCGATGCTCGGCTGGTCGAGCGCCACCAGTGGCAACAACTCGGGAGTGATGCGCGTGCAGTCCGCCGGGATGAGGTTGGCCGGGACTTCGGCGTCCGGTTCACCGCCCACGGCAGCGGCCAGCGCGGCGAGGGTCGGCTGGTTGAACAGCACGCGAATGTCGGCGTTCAGGCCGGCACGGCGCATCCGCGCCACCAGATTCACCGCCAGCAGCGAGTGACCACCGAGTTCGAAGAAATGATCGTGGCGCCCTACCCGATCAACCTTGAGCAGTTCAGCCCAAAGCTGCGCGAGCGCGATTTCCACTTCGCCGATCGGCGCTTCGTATTCACGGGCGGTCTGCGCCGCCAGATCCGGGGCCGGCAGCGCCTTGCGGTCAAGTTTGCCGTTAGGGCTGAGCGGCAATGCATCGAGATGCACGAACATTGCAGGCACCATGTAGTCCGGCAGGTGCTCCAGCAAATGGCTGCGCAGCGTTTCGACTTCCAGCGGTGCGCCGGTGTAGTACGCGACCAGACGCTTGTCGCCCGGAACGTCTTCGCGGGCCAGTACGGCGGCTTCCTGCACGCCATCGATCTGGGTCAGGCGTGCCTGGATTTCACCGAGTTCGATGCGCAGGCCACGGATCTTCACCTGATCATCGTTACGGCCGAGGTATTCAATGTTGCCGTCCGGTAGATAACGCGCGACGTCGCCGGTGCGGTACATCCGCCCATTACTCTGGAACGGATCGGTGAGGAAGCGTTCGGCGTTCATTTGCGGACGGTTCAAATAACCGCGCGCCACCTGCACGCCACCGATGTACAGCTCGCCGACCACACCGTGCGGCACCGGTTGTTGCTGGGCATCAAGGATGTACATGCGGGTGTTGGCGATCGGTTTGCCGATCGGTGTGTTGTCCGGAGTGTTTTCCAACGGCCCGGCGCAGTTCCACGCCGTCACGTCCACCGCGGCCTCGGTCGGGCCGTAGAGGTTGTGCAGTTCGCTGCCCGGCAGTTGCTGTTTGAAACGTCGCACCACGCTGCCCGGCAACGCTTCGCCGCTGCACATGACTTGCCGCAGGCTGCTGCAACGTGCGCTGTCACCGTGGGCGAGGAATACGTCGAGCATCGACGGTACGAAGTGCAGCGTGGTGATGTGTTCGCCTTCAATCACTTCACTGAGGTACTGCGGATCCTTGTGTCCCTCGGGCCGAGCCATGACCAATCGGGCGCCGGTCATCAGCGGCCAGAAGAACTCCCAGACCGAGACGTCGAAGCTGAACGGGGTCTTCTGCAACACCGTGTCGCTGGCGGTGAGTTGATAGGCGTCCTGCATCCACAGCAGGCGGTTGACTACCCCGCTGTGTTCGTTGATCACGCCTTTCGGTTGGCCAGTGGAACCGGAGGTGTAGATCACGTAAGCGGTGTGCTGCGGGGCCAGTTCGGTTATCGCAAGATTGTCTGTCGGCAGCGCTTGCCAATGCGGCTGATCCAGGTCGATCACCGGCACGCCAACGTCACCGAGCAACGAGCGCGTGGTTCCCTGCACCAACACAGCCAACGGGGCGCTGTCCTCGAGCATGTAAGCCAGACGCTCCAGCGGATACGCCGGATCCAGCGGCACATAACCGCCGCCGGCCTTGAGGATCGCCAGCAGCCCGACCACCATGTCCAGGCCGCGCTCGACGCAGATCGCCACCCGTGAGTCCGGCCCTACGCCCAATTCGCGCAGGTGCCGTGCCAGTTGATTGGCCCGGGCGTTGAGTTCGGCATATGTCAGTTGCTGTTCGTCAGCGACCACCGCTGGCGCCTGCGACGAGCGCACCACTTGCGCTTCGAACAGACCATGAATGGTCTGCTCAAGGTTGTACTCGACCTGCGTGTCATTGAACTCAACCAGCAAGCGCTGCTGTTCTTCCTGCGCCAGCAGCGGCGCGTGTTCCAGCACTGCCTGATCGTTGGTGACCATCGCCTGCAACAGGCGCTGGAAGTAGCCGACGAAGCGCTCGACCGTGCTCTGGTCGAACAATGCTGTGGCGTATTCCAGCGATCCGCGAATGATGCCGTTGGACTCACTGAGGCTCAACGACAGGTCGAACTTGGCGAAGTGGCTCGGCTCGGCCACGCCTTCCAGCGTCAGTTCGCCGAGGGCCAGCGCCGGGCTTTCGAGGCCATCCCAACTGAGCAAGGTCTGGAACAACGGGCTGTGCGCCAGGCTGCGCACGGGCCGGGTGATTTCCACCACTTGCTCGAACGGCAGATCCTGATGCGCCTGCGCTTGCAGGGTTTGCGCCTTGACCCGCGCCAGCAGTGCTTCGACGCTCAGCTCGCCCGAGGTGTCGATGCGCAGCGCCAGGGTGTTGACGAACATGCCGATCAGGCCTTCGATTTCGGCGCGGGTGCGGTTGGCCACCGGCGAACCGATCACCACTTCAGCCTGCCCGGACAAGCGGCTGAGCAGCATCGCCCAGGCACTCATCAGCGTCATGTACAGGGTCACGCCGTGGCGCTGGCCCAAGGCTTTGAGCCCGGCGCTAAGACGCTCGTCGAGCACGACGGCGACGCTGCTGCCGGCATAGTCCTGCTGCGCCGGGCGCGGCCGATCGGTCGGCAGCATCAACAGCGCCGGGGCGCCAGCGAAGGTCTGTTGCCAGTACTCGCTCTGGCGTTGCAGCACTTCGCCGCTAAGCCAGCGCCGTTGCCACACCGCGTAGTCGGTGTATTGCAGCGCCAGCGGCGGCAGCGGATCCGGCTGGCCATGACTGAACGCCTGATACAGCGCCATCAGTTCGCGGGTCAAAACACCCATCGACCAGCCGTCAGAGATGATGTGGTGCAGGGTCAGCAACAGCACATGGTGATCGTCGGCCAGGCGTACCAGTCGCCCGCGAATCAACGGATCGTCCTGCAAGTCGAACGGCCCGGAGGCTTCGCCCTGAATCAGCGCCTGCAGGGTTTCCTCGGGTTGCGGGTGCTGACGCAGGTCCTCGACCCGCAGCAGCAGACCGGTATCCACCGGGGCAATCAGCACTTGCGCTTCGTCGTTGAATTGCGCAAAGCGACTGCGCAGGGTTTCGTGCCGGGCGACGATCCGCGCCAGTGCGCGTTGCAGCGCCGCGTCGTCGAGACGGCCACGCAGCCGCAGGGCCACGGGAATGTTGTAGGCGGTATTAGCGCCTTCCATTTGCGCGAGGAACCACAAGCGTTGCTGGGCGAACGACAGCGGCAACGCGCCGTCACGCGGGACCGGCACGATCTGTGGTTGCGCACAGCGTCCGGCCTCGCTCAGCACTGACGCGACCGCCGCCAGCTCGGCGTTGGCGAACAGATCGCTCAGCGCCAGCTCGACACCTAGGCGCTGGCGCACTTGCGAGACCATGCGCATCGCCAGCAACGAATGCCCGCCGAGTTCGAAAAAGTGATCCTGACGCCCGACCCGTTCAACCTGCAGCACGTCGGCCCAGATCTGTGCCAGCGCGTTTTCCACCTCGCCTTCGGGCGCTGCGTACTCGCGAGTGAACAGCGCCGCCAGATCCGGCGCTGGCAAGGCCTTGCGGTCGACTTTGCCGTTGGCGGTCAGCGGCAGCGCGGCGAGTTTGACGAACGCGGTCGGCACCATGTACTCCGGCAACCGGCTGAGCAGTTGCGCGCGCAACTCGCCCACCGGCAGCGCTTCGACCTGCGGCTGTTCGGTGAAGTAGGCCACCAGGCGCGGCTGGCCGGGTTGATCTTCGCGGGCCAGCAGCACCGCTTCCTGAATCCCCGGCAACTGGTTGAGGCAGGTTTCGATCTCGCCCAGCTCGATGCGCACGCCACGGATTTTCACCTGATCGTCGTTGCGCCCGAGGTACTCGATGTTGCCGTCCTCGCGCCAGCGTGCAAGGTCGCCGGTGCGGTACATCCGCGCATTCGGCAAGGGGCTGAACGGGTCACGCAGAAAGCGTTCGGCAGTCATGTCCGGGCGATTCAGGTAGCCACGGGCGACCCCGGCACCGCCAACGTACAACTCGCCCGCCACGCCAAGCGGCACCGGGCGCTGCTGTTCGTCGAGCAGGTAAACCGTGGCATTGCTCAGCGGTTTACCGATGTGCAGCGCGTCGCCGCTTGCTACCCGCCCTGAGGTCGCGACCACTGTGGTCTCGGTCGGGCCGTAGTTGTTGATCACGTCGAAATGCTGGTTGCGATTGAACTGCCGCAAGCGGTCGCCGCCGATCAGCAGCGTGCGCAGGGTCGGGTGTTCGAGGTTCTGGCTGAAGGCGTATTCGGCCACCGGGGTCGGCAGGAAGCTTACGTCCAGCGGCTGCGCGCACCACCACGCGAGCAAGGCATCGATGTCTTCGCCGCCCTCGTGAGTCGGCGCCAGATGCAGGGTCGCGCCCGCACACAACGCCGGCCAGACCTCCCAGGCCATCGCATCGAAACCAAAGCCGGCGAGGCTTGAGGTGTGGCGCCCGGCGCAGAGGTCGAACGCCGTGCAGTGCCAGTCGACCAGATTGCTCAAGGTGTGATGCTCGACCATCACGCCTTTGGGCAAACCAGTGGAGCCGGAGGTGTAGATCACGTAGGCCAGGTTCGCGGAGCTCAGGCCCGGTACCTGCGGGTTTTGCGTAACCGTCAGCGGCCAGTTGCAGTGATCGAGGTCGAGCACCGGCACGTTTAGCGCCGGCAGTCGCTCGCGCAGATGACTTTGGGTCAGTACGGCGACTGGCGCGCTGTCGTCGAGCAGGTAGTTCAATCGCTCGGCCGGATGCGCCGGATCAATCGGCACATAACCGGCGCCGGCCTTGAGGATCGCCACCAGTCCGACCAGGGTGTCCAGCCCACGGCGGGCGACGATCGCCACGCGGTCATCCGGTTTCACGCCCAGGCCGATCAGGTGATGCGCCAAAGCGTTGGCCTGCTGATTGAGTTCGGCGTAGGTCAGTTGCGCGTCGGCAAACACTGCCGCCAGCGCGTCCGGCCGTTCGGCTACCTGTGCCTCGAAACGTTGCTGGATGGTCTGTGCAGCCGGGAAATCCACTTGAGTGGCATTGAACTCGAGCAGTACCTGCGCAAGCTCCGCCGCCGGCAGGATCGGCAGTTGATTGACCGGTGTCTGCGGCGCCTGCTCCAGCGCGAGCACGAGGTTTTCCAGCGCGCAGTGCAGGTAGTCGCAGATGCGCTGCGGATCGGTCTGGGTGCTGGCCAGCAGGGTCAGGCTGAATGCATCACCGAGGTCATCGACACTCATCGTCAACGGATAGTTGCTGCGCTCTTCGGAGTGCAACGTGGAGATACCGTCCCACGCCGCGAGGGTTTCGGCACTGGCGGTGGCGACGTTGTGGCTGTGGCGATAATTGAGCAGCGTGCTGAACAGCGGCGTCGGCGCCACCACATTACTGCAGCGCTGGGCCAGGGCCAGCGGTGCGTGTTCGTGCCGCATCAGCGTGGTCAACCGGGCGTGGGTGGCGTTGACCGCCGCGCGCACGTCCTGCCCGTCGATGTTCACCCGCAACGGCAAGGTGTTGATGAAAATCCCCAGCGCCCGATCAATCGCTTCGGCGCCTTGCATGCGGCCCATCAGCACGGTGCCGAACACCACCTGCTGCTTGCCGGTCAGCGCGGCCAGCACCTGCGCCCAGCCGAGGTGGAACAGGCTCGCGACACTGACGCCAAGGGTTCGCGCCTGCGCCCGCAGACGCTGGCCCAACAGCGCCGCGACCGGCACGCTGAGTTCGACGATTTCGCTGCCGTCACCCTGCACGTCCTGCAGGCCGTAAGGCAGCGTCGGTTCGTCGATGTCGCTGAGCATCTCGCGGAAAAACGCCTCGTGCTCGGCCTCGCTGACGCCCAGACGCGCCTGCGCCACGTAATTGCGAAACGGCACCGGGCGCCCGAGCCGTTCACGCTGCCCGGTGAGGCAGGCGCGCATTTCGTGGCGCACCACGTCGAGGGCCGAATGGTCGAGGGCCATGTGATGGAACAGCAGCGTGGCGATCACCCGTTGCCCGGCTTCATCCCAGGCGTGGGCCAGACGCATCAGCGGCGCCTGGGTAACGTCGAGGCGGAAGTGCCGGGCGTCGAAACGCTCGTGCAGATACGCCAGCACGTCGCCATTTGCATCAGGCAACGTCACCTCTTCCACTGGCAGTTCGGCCCGGCGCCAGACCACCTGCACCGGCGCGTCCAGCCCTGCCCAATGCACAGCGGTGCGCAGAATGTCATGGCGATCGATCACTGCTTGCAGCGCTTGAGCGAACGCTTGAAAACGCTCGCGGCTGGCAAAGGCGAAATGCGATTGCATGACATACGGATCGCCGTCACCGCCACTGACGTGGTGATACAGGATGCCTTCCTGCAACGGCGCCAGCGGGTAGATGTCCTGCACATTGGCTGCGCCGCCGGGGACTTGTGCGACGAGATGGTCGATGGTGGTTTGATCGAGCTCGACCAGCGTCAGCATTGCCGGGGTGATGTGCGTGGTGCCCGCAACGATCCCGTTGGCCGGCACCTCGACCTGGCCATGCTTGCTGGCCGAGTACTGCCCGGCCTTGATCAGTTCGATCAGCGCCGGTTTGTGCTCGCGCAACAGCGCCAGCAACGCCGGGTCGTTCAACGCCTGCTTGTTGCCATTGACCCGCAATTGGTCGTCCGCGACCGCCAGCTGGATATCTTTAGCCTTCAATGTGGCCAACAGTTCGATCACGTTCACAGGACGATCTCCATTCGTTCGGTAATTGCGGCGTAGCCGGCCAGGGTCGGATGTTCGAACAGCGACCTGACATCGGCTTCCATGCCTTCCTGACGCAGCCGGCCGATCAGACTGACCGCCAGCAGCGAGTGACCACCCAGTTCAAAGAAATGATCGTGGCGCCCTACCCGCTCGACGTTGAGCAACTCGGCCCAGAGCCGTGCGAGGGTGATTTCGACGTCGCCCACCGGGGCTTCGTATTCGCGCACAGGCAATGCGGCCTGATCCGGGGCCGGCAGCGCCTTGCGGTCGAGTTTGCCGTTGGGGCTCAGCGGCAATGCTTCGAGATGCACGAACAGCGCGGGCACCATGTAGTCCGGCAGGTTTTCCAGCAGATGGCTGCGCAGCACGTCGATTTCCAGGCGTGCCCCGGTGTAGTACGCCACCAGACGCTTGTCGCCGGATGCATCTTCGCGGGCGAGCACGGCGGCTTCCTGAATGCCGTCGATCTGGGTCAAACGCGCCTGAATCTCGCCGAGTTCGATGCGCAGGCCACGAATCTTCACCTGATCGTCGTTACGGCCCAGGTATTCGATATTGCCGTCCGGCAGATAGCGGGCGATGTCGCCGGTGCGGTACATGCGTCCATTGGACTGGAACGGATCGTTGAGGAAGCGTTCGGCGTTCAGCTGCGGACGGTTCAGATAACCGCGCGCTACCTGCACACCACCGATGTACAGCTCGCCGACCACACCGTGCGGCACCGGTTGTTGCTGGGCATCGAGGATGTACATGCGGGTGTTGGCAATCGGTTTGCCGATCGGCGTGTTGTCCGGGGTGTTTTCCAGCGGCCCGGCGCAGTTCCACGCCGTTACGTCCACCGCGGCCTCGGTCGGGCCGTAGAGGTTGTGCAATTGGCTGCCCGGCAGTTGCTGTTTGAAACGCCGCACCACGCTGCCCGGCAACGCTTCGCCGCTGCACATGACTTGCCGCAGGCTGCTGCAGCGTGCGGTGTCAGCATGAGCGAGAAATACATCGAGCATCGACGGGACAAAGTGCAACGTGGTGATGTGTTCGCGTTCGATGATTTCGCTGAGATATTCCGGATCCTTGTGCCCTTCAGGTCGGGCCATGACCAGTCGGGCGCCGGTCATCAGCGGCCAGAAGAACTCCCAGACCGACACGTCGAAGCTGAACGGGGTTTTCTGCAATACCGTGTCGCTGGAGGTCAGTTGATAGGCGTCCTGCATCCACAGCAGGCGGTTGACTACCCCGCTGTGTTCGTTGATCACGCCTTTCGGTTGGCCAGTGGAACCGGAGGTGTAGATCACGTAGGCGGTGTGCTGCGGGGTCAATTCAGCGAGCGGAAGGTTTTCCGTCGACAGCGATTGCCAATGCGGCAGATCCAGGTCGATCACCGGCACGCCAACGTCACCGAGCAACGAGCGCGTGGTTCCCTGCACCAACACCGCCAACGGCGCGCTGTCCTCCAGCATGTAGGCCAGACGCTCCAGCGGATACGCCGGATCCAGCGGCACAAAACCGCCGCCAGCCTTGAGGATCGCCAGCAGCCCGACTACCATGTCCAGACCGCGCTCGACGCAGATCGCCACCCGTGAGTCCGGCCCTACGCCCAATTCACGTAGGTGCCGCGCCAGTTGATTGGCCCGGGCGTTGAGTTCGGCATAAGTCAGTGGCTGTTCATCAGCGGCCACCGCTGGTGCCCAAGGCGTGCGCGCCACTTGCGCTTCGAACAAGCCGTGAATGGTCAGCTCAAGGTTGTAATCGACCTTCGTAGCATTCAGGCCGAACAGCAACTGCTGGCGCTCGGCATCCGCCAGCACCGACAGGCGATTCAACGCCTGCTGCGGTGTCTGTTCCAGCGCTTCGACCAGCCCCGCCAACGCCTGCTGCATGTAGCCACACACCCGCGCCGCGCCAATCTGCGAAGGGGTCATGGCCGTGAGATCAAAGCCCTGGCCCAGGTCATCGACGTTGAAGCTCAGCGGATAGTTGGTGCGCTCCTCGCTGGACAGGTTTTCGATGCCTTGCCAGGCCAGGCGATTGGCCTGCAACTGTTCTGCGCTGACGCTGTGCCGGTAATTGAGCATCGCGCTGAACAGCGGTGACGGCGCGGCCACCCCGCTGCACCGCTGGGCCAATGCCAGTGACGCATGTTCATGGCCGAGCAATGCGGTCAGTTGCGCATGGGTGGCGCGCACCCCGGCACGCACCGAAACATCACCCAGATCCACCCGCAGCGGCAGCGTGTTGATAAACATTCCCAGACTGCGATCAGCGCCGGTACCGCCCTGCATCCGCCCCAGCAGCACGGTGCCGAACACCACGCGCTTATGTCCGGAAGTCGCCGCCAATACCTGGGCAAACGCCAGATGGAACAGGCTCGCGACGCTCACGCCCAGCTGCCGCGCCTGGCTGCGCAGGCGCCGCGCCAAGGCTTCGGGCACGCGCTGACGGACTTCTTCGATGTCATGGCCGTCACCGTGCACATCCAGCAGACCGAACGGCAGCGTCGGCTCATCGATCTCGCCGAGCATCGTGCGGAAGAACGCTTCATGCTCCTGCTCGCTGACGCCCAGCCGGGTCTGCGCCACGTAATTGCGATACGGCACGGCGGGGATCAGGGCTTCGCCGTGACCGAAGAGCAGCGCCTGCAGTTCCTGCTGCACCACTTCCAGCGCCGTGTGATCCATGGCGATGTGATGGAACAGCAGCATGGCGACCACTCGATCATTGGCCGGGTCTTGTGCATAGACCAGGCGAATCAACGGCGCCTGACTGAGGTCGATGCGGTAATGCCGCGCGTCGAAACGCTCAAATAACTGCGCCAGAACATCACCGCCCGCCGGATCGAATGCAACCTCCTGCAGCGGCAGCTCGGCTTCACGCCAGACCACTTGCACCGGCGTCGACAACCCTTCCCAGACCACTCCGCTGCGCAGAATGTCGTGACGTGTCATGACCTGGCGCAGTGCGGCGGCAAAGGCGTGCAAGCGTTCAAGGCTGTCGAATGCCAGGCGCGATTGCAGCAGGTACGGATCACCCTGCCCGGCGCTCAAGTGGTGATAAAGAATGCCTTCCTGCAACGGCGCCAGCGGATAAATGTCCTGCACATTGGCGGCCCCGCCTGGCACCGTGGCGACGATGCGCTCGATGCTGGCCTGATCCAGTTGCAGCAGGGTCAGCATGTCTGGAGTGATATGCGTGCAACCGAGTGGAATCAGGTTATCCGGCACCGCGACTTCGCGACCGCTGCCGACGGCGGCCGCCAGCGCGGCGAGGGTTGGCTGGCTGAACAGCACGCGCACGTCGGTGCTCAGGCCGAGCTGACGCATGCGCTCGATCAGGGTCACCGCCAGCAACGAATGTCCGCCCAGTTCAAAGAAGTTGTCGTGACGTCCGACCTGTTCGACCTGCAGCACCTCGGCCCAGACCTGCGCCAGCGCGGTTTCCACCGGCCCTTGCGGGGCTGCGTATTCGCGGCTGAGCCAGGCGTCCTGATCCGGTTCGGGCAAGGCCTTGCGGTCGAGTTTGCCGTTGGCGGTCAGCGGCAGCGCCGGCAGGCGCGCGTAGGCGGCGGGCACCAGTGCCTGCGGCAAACGTGCTTGCAGATGCTCGCGCAGCTCTTCGATTTCTACCGCAGCGCGGGCAGTGAACCAGGCGATCAAGCGCGCCTCGCGCACCAGCACTACCGCGTCCTGCACCGCCGGATGGCTGGTCAGTGCCGCGTCGATTTCCCCCAGTTCCACCCGCACGCCGCGCAGTTTGACCTGATCGTCGTTACGTCCCAGATACTCGATATTGCCGTCGGCCAGCCAGCGCGCGAGATCGCCAGTGCGGTACATGCGCGCCTGCGGTTCGTCACTGAACGGGTCTTCGAGGAAGCGTTCGGCGGTCAGCTCGGGACGGTTCAGATAACCACGGGCCACACCCGCGCCACCGATGTACAACTCACCCGCCACGCCAACCGGCACCGGACGCTGCTGTTCATCGAGCAGGTAGATCCGGGCGTTGCTGATCGGCCGGCCAATATGCAGCAACTGCCCGGCATTGATTTGCCCGGAGGTCGCGACCACCGTGGCTTCGGTCGGGCCGTAGTTGTTGATGACGGCAAAGGTCTGCTCACGCGAGAACTGGCGCAACTTGTCGCCACCGATCAACAGCGTGCGCAAGGTCGGGTGACCCAACTCACGGCTGAAGGCGTATTCGGCAATCGGCGTCGGCAGGAAGCTCACTTGCAACGGCTGCGCGCGCCACCAGTCGAGCAGTTCATCGAGGTGTTCGTTGCTGATCGACGGCGGCGGCAGGTGCAGGGTCGCGCCGACACACAGCGCCGGCCAGACCTCCCAGGCCATCGCGTCGAAACCGCAACCGGCGACGCTGGCGGTGTGGCTGCCGGCGCGCAGGTCGAACGCCTCGCAGTGCCAGTGCACAAGGTTTTCCAGGGTCGCGTGTTCGACCATCACGCCTTTCGGCTGACCGGTCGAACCCGAGGTGTAGATCACGTAGGCCAGATGCGCCGGGGTCAGCGTCGGCAGTTGCGGATTGGTAGCCGGCAGGTGTTGCCAGAGGGCGTTGTCCAGATCGATCACCGGCACCCGGCCCAGCAACTCGCGGGTCGCGCCCTGCGCCAGCACCGCCACCGGATCGCTGTCCTGCAACAGGTAGGCAATGCGTTCGGCCGGGTACGCCGGATCGACCGGCACATAACCGGCGCCGGCCTTGAGAATCGCCAGCAGCGCCACCAGCATCTGCGGGCTGCGTTGCAGGCACACGGCAATCCGGTCGTCCGGTTGCACGCCGAGGCCGAGCAAGTGATGGGCCAGGCGATTGGCCTGCTGATTGAGCTGCGCGTAGGTCAGTTGCTGCGTGCCCTGCACCACCGCCAGTGCCTGTGGCTGCTGCTCGGCCTGCACTTGCACCAGCGCCTGAATCGTTGCACCGCGCGGATACGCAGCCGCAGTCGGGTTGAAACCGACCACCAGGCGTTCGTATTCCTCGACCGAAAGAATCGGCAAGCGGTTGAGCGGACGTTGCGGCGCCTGTTCCAGCGCGTGCACCAGATGCTCCAGCGCGGTGTGCATGTAGCCGCAGATCCGTTGCGCGCCGATCTGCGCCAACGCCAGCACGGACAGGGAAAAGTCTTCGCCGAGATCGTCGACGCTGAGGGTCAGCGGATAGTTGCTGCGCTCTTCGCCGCCAAGCAATTGCACGCCTTCCCAGATACCCTGACCGTCACGCGGCTGCGCTTCGGCAGCGGTATGCCGGTAGTTGAGCAAGGCGCTGAACAGCGGCGCCCCGGACACAGCGCTGCAACGCTGGGCCAGCGCCAATGGCGCATGTTCATGGGCCAGCAGCGCGGTCAGCCGGGCGTGGGTGGTCTTGACCGCAGCGCGCACGCCTTCGCTGACATCCACCCGCAGCGGCAAGGTGTTGATGAACACGCCGAGGGTGCGATCCGCGCCCTCACCGCCCTGCAAACGCCCCAACAGCACCGTGCCGAACACCACGTCGCGGCGGTTGGCAAGCACCCCCACCACCTGCGCCCAGGCCAGGTGCATCAGGCTCGCCGGGCTGACACCCAACTGCCGCGCCTGTTCACGCAGGCGCAGGGTCAACCCGGCATCCACGGCTTGCTGCGCCTCCTCGATGTCGCCGCCATCGCCTTGCACGTCGTGCAGACCAAACGGCAGGGTCGGTTCGTCGATATCGCCGAGCATGTCGCGGAAGAACGTTTCGTGTTCCTGCTCGCTGGCACCCAGACGCGCCTGCGCCACGTAGTTGCGGTACGGCATCGGCGTGCCGAGGCTGTCGGCCTGATCGAACATGAAAGCACGCATTTCCTGGCCCACCACCTCCATGGCGGTGTGGTCGAGAATCAAGTGCTGGAACAGGATGATCGCCACCACCCGTTGCTGCGCCGGGTCTTCGGCGTAGACGATGCGCATCAGCGGCGCCTGGCTCAGGTCGAGGCGGTTGTGCCGGGCATCGAAGCGCGCGTGCAACTGGTCAAGAATGTCGCCCTGCGCCGGATCCAGCGGCACCGCTTGCACCACCAGCGGCGCCTGACGCCAGACCACCTGCTGCGGACTCGCCAGCCCTTCCCAGACCACACTGGTGCGCAGAATGTCGTGACGCGCGATGACCTGCTGCAAGGCTTGGCTGAAGGTGCGCAGGCGCTCGACGCTGTCGAAGATCAGCCGCGATTGCAGCAGGTACGGATCGCCCTGTTCGGCGCTCAGGTGGTGGTAAAGAATGCCTTCCTGCAACGGTGCCAGCGGATAGATGTCCTGCACGTTGGCGGCCCCGCCCGGCACGGTGGCGACGATGCGCTCGATGCTCGCTTGATCGAGTTCAGTCAGGCTGAGCATGTCCGGAGTGATGTGCGTGCAGCCCGGCGGAATGCGGTTGGCCGGCACCTCGATTTCGCGACCGCTGCCCACAGCGGCGGCCAATGCGGCCAGGGTCGGCTGATTGAACAGCACGCGCACGTCGGCCGCGAGGTCGATCTGGCGCATGCGCTCGATCAGGCTCACCGCCAGCAGCGAATGCCCGCCCAATTCGAAGAAGTTGTCGTGACGCCCGACCCGCTCGACTTTCAGCACGTCGATCCAGATCTGCGCCAGCGCGGTTTCCAGCGCACCCTGTGGCGCTTCATATTCGCGGCTGAGCCACGCGCCCTGCTCCGGTTCCGGCAAGGCCTTGCGGTCGATCTTGCCGTTGGCGGTCAACGGCAATGCGTCCAGCCGCACGTAAGCCGCCGGCAGCAGCGCATCCGGCAAGCGTGCCTGTAAATGCGTGTGCAACTGCTGAATATCGACCGCCGTGCGCTCGGTGAACCACGCAATCAGCCGCCCATCGCGAACCAGCACCACCGCCTCTTGCAGCGCAGCGTGGCTGCCGAGCGCGGCTTCGATTTCACCGAGTTCGATTCGCACGCCACGCAGTTTGACCTGATCGTCGTTGCGCCCCAGGTACTCGATATTGCCGTCAGCCAGCCAACGCGCCTGATCGCCGGTGCGGTACATGCGCGCCTGCGGCTCATCGCTGAACGGATCGAAGAGGAACTGCGCAGCGGTCAGCTCGGGGCGATTCAGATAACCGCGCGCCACGCCCGCCCCGCCGACATACAGCTCGCCCGCCACCCCCACCGGCACCGGGCGCTGCTCGGCGTCCAGCACATAGATTTTGGCGTTGGCGATCGGGCGGCCGATATGCAGCGGCTGATCCAGTTCGACCCGCCCCGAGGTAGCGACCACCGTGGCTTCGGTCGGGCCATAGTTGTTGATCACGTCGAAGGTTTGCGCACGACTGAACTGACGCAGTCGGTCGCCACCGATCAGCAGCGTACGCAAGGTCGGGTGCTGTAATTGCCGGCTGAACGCATATTCGGCCACCGGCGTCGGCAAGAAGCTGACCTGCAACGGCTGCGCGCACCACCAATCGAGCAACTCGTCGAGATGTTCATTGCGGACCGACTGCGGCGGCAGGTGCAAGGTCGCGCCAACACACAGTGCCGGCCAGACTTCCCAGGCCATCGCATCGAAACCGAAGCCGGCGACGCTCGCGGTCTGGCTGCCGGCCTGCAAGTCGAAGGCTTCAGCGTGCCAGTGCACGAGGTTTTCCAGGGTGGCATGTTCGACCATCACCCCTTTCGGTTGGCCGGTGGAGCCGGAGGTGTAAATCACGTAAGCCAGATGGTTCGGGGTTAATGCCGGCACCTGCGGATTGGCATCCGACAGGTGCTGCCAGAGGTCGCGGTCCAGATCGATGACCGGCACGCCACCGAGAAGATCGCGAGTCGATTCTTGCGCCACCACCGCCACCGGAGCGCAGTCCTGCAACAGATAGGCGATGCGTTCCGCCGGATACGCCGGATCGACCGGCACATAACCGGCGCCGGCCTTGAGGATCGCCAGCAGCGCGACCAGCATGTCCGGGCTGCGCCGGGCACACAGGGCAACCCGGTCATCGGGCTGCACGCCAAGGCCGATCAGGTGATGCGCCAGGCGATTGGCCCGCTGATTGAGCTCGCCATAGCTCAACTGCCAGGTACCTTGCAGCGCCGCCAAGGCCTCCGGATGCGCGGCCGCCTGGGCCTCGAACAAACGCTGCACGGTTTGCGCTGGCGGATAGTCGCGACCGGTGATGTTAAAGCCGACCAGGACCCGCCGGCGTTCGCTCGGCGACAGCACCGAGATCTGCCGCAGCGGCATTGCTGGCGTGTGCTCCAGCGCCGTCAGCAAATTGTGCAGCGCGGTTTGCAGGTAATCGCAGACCCGCGCGCCATCCACTTGCGGCACCGCCTGCACGCTCAGGCGGAAACCGGTGCCGAGGTCGTCGACGCTGACCACCAGCGGATAGTTGCTGCGCTCGCGCGAGCTGAGAATCTCGATCCCGTCCCAAGTCACGCCTGCCGGTTCGGCCGCGCTGTGGCGATAGTTGAGCAAGCTGCTGAACAGCGGCAGCGATGCGGCAACACCGCTGCAACGCTGGGCCAGCGACAGCGAGGCCTGCTCATGCGCCAGCAGTTGCGCCAATCGCTCATGAGTAGCCCGCACGCCTTGCTCTACCGAGGTAGCGCCAACACTGACCCGCAACGGCAAGGTGTTGATGAACATGCCGAGTGCGCGATCGGCGCCCTCGCCACCCTGCATGCGTCCGAGCAGCACGGTGCCGAACACCACCTCTTCACGCCCCGAAACCTGCGCCAGCACCTGGCCCCAGGCCTGGTGCACCAGGCTGGCCGCGCTGATGCCGAGGCGGCGCGCCTGCTCGCGAAGGCGCTCGGCCACGCCGGCGTCCAGCACCTGCTCGCTGTCGACGATGCTACTGCCGTCGCCATGTACGTCGTGCACACCGAAGGCCACAGTCGGCTCGTCGATGTCGCCGAGCATGTCGCGGAAGAACGCTTCGTGCGCCTGAGTATCGGCGTGCTGTTGCGCCTGCGCCACGTAGTTGCGGTACTGCACCGGCATCGGCAACTCGGCGCCGCTCGGGTACAGGCTGTCGTTCATTTCCGCCAGCAACACTTCCAGTGCGGTGTGGTCGAGCACGATGTGGTGCAGCAACAGGATGCCGACCCAGCGCTGCTGCTCACGGTCTTCGGTGTAGGCCAGACGCATCAGCGGCGCCCGGCGCAGGTCGAGGCGGTAGTGCCGTGGATCGAACCGCGCCTGCATCTGCTCCAGCACATCGCCCTCAAGCAGGTCGGCATCGACCCGTTCCAGCGCCAGCGGCGCCTCGCGCCAGACCACTTGCACCGGCTCTTCAAGCCCTTCCCAGAACACGCTGGTGCGCAGAATATCGTGGCGCTCGATCACCGCATTCAACGCACGGACGAAGGCCTTGATCTGCGCCAGACCGGCGAAGGCGAATTGCGCCTGCAATACGTAGGGATCACCGGCGCTGGTCGCCAGATGGTGATAGAGAATCCCCGCCTGCAACGGTGCCAGGCCGTAAATGTCCTGCACATTGCCGACGCCGCCAGGCACGCTGGCTACAACGCGGTCGATGGCGACCTGATCCAGCGCGGCCAGCGGCAGCATGTCCGGGGTGATGCGCGTGCAATCGGCGGCAATCAGATTTTCTGGCACCCGCAGGGCGTGACTGTGACTCAAGGTCGCCGCCAGCGCCGCAACGCTCGGCTGGCCGAACAGCACGCGCACGTCGCACTGCAAGTCGTGCTGGCGCATGCGTTCGATCAGTTTCACCGCCAACAGCGAATGGCCGCCGAGTTCGAAGAAATTGTCGTGCCGCCCAACCTGCTCGACACCGAGCAGGCTCTGCCAGATACCGGCGATCAGGGTTTCCACCGGCCCCAGCGGGGCTTCGAAACCGCGACGGGCGAACGCATCGCTGTCCGGTTGTGGCAAGGCTTTGCGATCAAGTTTGCCGTTGGTGGTCAGCGGCAACGCGTCGAGGCGCACAAACGCGCTCGGCACCATGTAGTCGGCCAGCGATTGCAGCAACGCGTCGCGCAATTGCGCGGCGCTCGGCTCAGCGCCTTCGGCGGCCAGCCAGTAGGCGACCAGACGCTTGTCACCGGGACTGTCTTCGCGAGCGATCACCAGCGCTTCGCGCACCCCGGCGCAGGCGGCGAGGCGAGCTTCGATTTCACCGAGTTCGATGCGGAAACCACGGATCTTCACTTGATCGTCGTTGCGCCCCAGGTATTCGAGGCTGCCATCCGCTGACCAGCGCGCGAGGTCGCCGGTCTTGTACAGGCGCGCCTCGGCACGGCCGCTGAACGGGTCGGCGATAAAGCGTTCAGCAGTCAGCGCTTCACGATTGAGGTAGCCTCGGGCAACCCCGGCGCCACCGACGTACAACTCGCCGATCACGCCGACCGGCACCGGTTCGCGCTGCGCGTCGAGCACGTACAGTTGCAGGTCGGGAATGCCCACGCCAATCGGGCTGCGCCCGACCAGTAACGCGTCCGCTGCCTGCAGTGGGCGATAGGTCACGTGCACCGTGGTTTCAGTGATGCCGTACATGTTCACCAGCCGCGTACCGGCATTGCCGACCCGCGCGTACCACGGTTTGAGCAGGCCCGGTTCCAGGGCTTCGCCGCCGAAGATCACTTCGCGCAACGAGTGCTGCAACGGGCTGCGGCCCTGCGCGGCGATCAGTTGACGGAAGGCGCTCGGGGTCTGATTGAGCACGGTGACGCCAGTGCGGCACAGCAACGCGTAGCAGTCGTCCGGCGAGCGGCTGACCGCCTGCGGCACCAGCAACAATTGTCCGCCGAACGCCAGCGCACCCCAGATTTCCCAGACCGAGAAGTCGAAGGCGAAGGAATGGAACAGCGCCCACACATCCTGCGGGTTGAAGTTGAACCAGTCGTGGGTCGCGGAAAACAGCCGCACCACGTTGCGGTGCTCGACCATCACGCCTTTGGGCAGCCCGGTGGAACCGGAGGTATAGATCACGTAGGCAAGATGACTCGGGCTCAGCTCGGGAATCTGCGGATTGCTGCTGAGTTCAGCCTGCAACTGCAGGCTGTCCAGATCGATGATCGGCACGCCAAGCGCGCCAACCCGATCCAGCGTATCGGCCTGGGTCAGCACCGCCACCGGGGCGCTGTCCTCCAGGGTGTAGGCGATGCGCTCCAGTGGATACGCCGGGTCGATCGGCACGTAACCGGCGCCGGCCTTGAGGATACCGAGCAGGCCGATGAGCATTTGCGGGCCACGCTCGACACAAATCGCCACGCGCTGATCCGGGCGAATCCCCCGCGCCAGCAGGTGATGCGCAAGTTGATTGGCGCGGCGATTGAGTTCGCCGTAGCTCAACGTCTGCTCCTCGAACAGCAGCGCTGTGGCCTCTGGACGCGCCGCCGCGTGGGCTTCGAACTGCTGGTGAATCAGCGGGGTTTCCGGGAACTGCGGCAACGGCGAGTTGATCCCGTGCAGCAGATATTCACGTTCGGCGGCCGGCAGGATATTCAGGCGTTGCAGCGGCGCATCCGGGGTCGATTGCAAGGCCTGCAGCAGGCTGTGCAACGCGGTGTGCAGGTAAGCGGCGATGCGTTCGGCACCCAGCGCCGCATCCGCCAGCGCGGTGATGCGCAAGTCTTCGCCGAGGTCGTCGATGTTTATTGTCAGCGGGTAGTTGGTGCGTTCGCGGGCGCCCAGCACTTGCACGCCGGGGGCCAGTTCGCTGACCTCGGCGATCTCTTCACTGCTGCTGTGGCGATAGTTGAGGATCGCGCTGAACAACGGCGTTGGCACCGCCACCGCGCTGCAACGCTGGGCCAGGGCCAGCGAGGTCTGTTCATGGCCGAGCAACGCGGTCAGGCGTCGATGGGTGGCCAGCACCCCGGCACGCACGCCGTCCTGCCCGACATCCACCCGCAGCGGCAAGGTGTTGATGAACATCCCCAGCGCCTGTTCGCCGCCCTCGCCCGCCTCCATCCGCCCCAGCAGCACGGTGCCGAACACCACCGCCGTGCGCCCGGACAGTTGGCCGAGCACCCGCGCCAGCGCCAGGTGCATCAGGCTCGCCACGCTGACGCCGAGCTGACGCGACTGGCCGCGCAGTTGCCGGCTGAAATCGGTGTCGAGCATCAGCAAAGCTTCTTCGATGCCTTGGCCATCGCCCTGCACATCCTGCAAACCACAGGGCAAGGTCGGCTCGTCGATGTCGGCGAGCATCTCGCGGAAAAACTGCTCGTGAGTCTGTTCGTCCAGACGCAGACGGGCCTTGGCCAGGTGATCGCGGTATGGCACCGGCGGCCCGACCTGCGCGGTCTGGCCGAGCAGGTGCGAACGGGTTTCGCGGCGCACCACGTCGAGGGCGACGTGGTCCATGATCAGGTGATGGAACAGCAACAGCGCGACCACGCGCCCGTTGGCCGGATCCATGGCGTACACCAGACGCAGCAGCGGCGCCTGCTGGATGTCGAGGCGGAAGAACCGTGGGTCGTGGCGCTCCAGCAATTGCGTCAGAGCATCCGCACCCGGGTCGAGGGCGATTTCTTCGCAATGCAGACGAGCGTGTCGCTGCACCACTTGCAGCGGTTCCTCCAGGCGTTCCCAGACGAACGAGGTGCGCAGAATGTCGTGGCGTTCGATCATCCATTGCAGCGCCTCGGCGAAAGCCTCCAGACGTTCGCGGCTGTCGAAGGCGAATCGCGCTTGCGACACGTAGGGGTCACCGGCGGGCGCCGACAGGTGCAGATAAAGCATGCCTTCCTGCAGCGGCGCCAGCGGGTAAATGTCCTGCAGGTTGGCGGCGCCGCCGGGTACTTTGGCGACCAGGCGATCGATGGTCGGCTGATCCAGAGTCACCAGCGGCAGCATGTCCGGGGTGATGCGAAACGCCGGGCTCAGCCAGTCGCCACCGTTTTGCGCGACCAGTTCCAGCAACTGCGCCTTGTGTTCGCTGAGGCTGTCCCACAACGCATCGTCCAGCGCGTCGTCGCTGCCCAGAATGACCAGGTCTTCATCTTCCTGTTGAAGGCGGATCGCATGGGTGGAAAGAACAGCCATCAGTTCGCTGAAATGCATGGGATAACCTGCTGTAAATACGAGAAAAAGGAGCGCGCAGCCGCGAGTCCGTGCCTGCTGTGCGCAGCCTGGAAAAACTAAAACATCGGGGCTTGCGGGGCTGACATGGGAAGCGGGGACAAGCCGCCGGCTCGGCCGCCGCAATCCCCCTGTGGGAGCGGGCTTGCTCGCGAATGCGGTGGGTCAGTCGATGTTGATGGTGACTGTTACACCGCATTCGCGAGCAAGCCCGCTCCCACAGGGTTTGGTTTACACAATCAATTCCGGGCTAGAGCCGGCGTTTGCGGGTGAGGCTCGGGATGGTGGTTTGCGGGATGGCCACTTGCTGCGCCTCGGGTGTGGTGCTGAGCGCCAGTGCCGCCAGCGTCGGCTGGCTGAACAGTGCCCGGGCGTCGGTGTGCAAACCGCTCTGACGCATACGCGCCACCAGACTCACCGCCAGCAACGAATGCCCGCCGAGTTCGAAGAAGTTGTCGTGACGACCGACCTGTTCGACGCCGAGTACTTCACCCCAGATCTGCGCCAGTGCGGTTTCGACTTCACCCTGTGGCGCCACGTACGGTCGGTTGATCACCGCATCTGCCCCCGGTTCCGGCAGGGCTTTGCGGTCGATCTTGTCGTTTGGCGTCAGCGGCAACGCGTCGAGCAGCACAAACGCGCCCGGCACCATGTACTCCGGCAAACGCTCCAGCACATGGCTGCGCAAGGTTTCCAACGATGGCGCGTCGATGCCGGCGCGCAAGCTGTACCAGGCCACCAGACGCTCATCGCGGACCATCACTACCGCTTGGCGAATTGCCGGATGCTCGATCAACCGCGCCTCGATTTCTCCCGGTTCCAGACGCAAGCCCCGCAGCTTGATCTGGAAGTCATTGCGGCCGAGGAATTCCAGTTCCCCATGATTGTTGTAGCGCGCCAGATCGCCAGTGCGGTACAGGCGATCCCCCGGCACAAACGGGCTGTCGATGAAGCGTTCGGCCTGCATCTCCGGCAAGCCGTGATAACCACGTGCCACGCCGACGCCGCCAATGTGCAACTCACCGCTGACACCTTGTGGCACCGGTTGTCCGTACGCGTCGAGCACGTACAGCCGGGTGTTGCTCAAGGCTGTGCCGATCGGCACCACGCTGTCCGGCACTGGCATGTGCGGTTCCAGCGTCCAGCCCGTGCTGTCCACCGTGGTTTCAGTCGGGCCGTAAACGTTGTGCAACCGCACCCACGGCAGGCGATCGCGCACTTGGCGGGCCAGCGCTGCGCTGAGTTCGCCACCACCGTTGAGCACATCGGTCAGGCTGGTGCACTGTTCGACACCGTCCTGTTCGATGAACTGCTGCAACAGCGCCGGGACGAACTTGACCACCGTTACCTGCTGCTCGCGAATGGTCTGCACCACATACGCCGAATCGCGGTTGCCATCCGGCCGCGCCAGTACCAGACGCATCCCGGAACACAGCGGCCAAAAGATCTCCCACACCGAGCTGTCGAAGCTGAACGGCGCTTTTTGCAGCAGCGCGCCGTGCTCGGTTGGCGGGCTGAGCTGCGCCCCCCAATGCACCATGTTGCAGGCGCTGCGGTGTTCGATCATCACGCCTTTTGGCAGACCGGTAGAGCCCGAGGTGTAGATCATGTAAGCGAGGTTCGAAGCACTCAAGCCCGGCACCTGAAGATTGTCTGACGGCTGCTGCTCCCAGTTGCCGTGATCCAGATTGATCAACGGCACACCCGGTTCACCCAGCAATTGCCGCGTGGCGCCATGCACCAGCAGTGCGACCGGCGCGCTGTCCTGCAGCATGTAGTTCAGGCGCTCCAGCGGATAGTCCGGGTCCAGCGGCACATAGGCCCCGCCTGCCTTGAGAATACCGAGTAGACCAACCACCAGATCCAGCCCACGCTCGACGCAGATCGCTACGCGCGAGTCCGGTTGCACGCCGAGTTCACGCAGGTGATGGGCCAGGCGATTGGCGCGATCATTGAGTTGCTCATAGGTCAGGCTTTGCTCGCCGGCCTGTGCGGCGATTGCATACGGTTTGCGCTGTACCTGCGCTTCGAACAACCTGTGCAACGGCTGGTCCAGCGGACAATCGACCTCGGTGGCGTTGAAGGTGATCAGCAAGCGTTGCACCTCCTCGGCTTGCAGGATCGGCAAACGGTGCAACGGCTGTTGCGGGGTCTGCTCCAAGGCCTGCACCAGGCCGCTCAACGCCGCTTGCATATAACCGCAGATCCGTTGCGCGCCAATTTGCGCCACGGCCCTGCCGGTGAGGCGCAAGCCGTTGCCAAAATCATCCACGCTCATGGTCAGCGGGTAATTGGTGCGCTCCTCGTTGGCCAGGGTTTCGATGCCTTGCCAGGCCTGACTGGACGGCTCCAGCAATTCAGATTCGTCACTGTGCCGGTAGTTGAGCAGCGCGCTGAACAACGGTGACGGCGAGGCGACGCCGCTGCAGCGCTGGGCCAGTGCCAGCGACGCGTGCTCATGGCCGAGCAGCGCGGTCAGCCGCGCATGGGTGGCGCGCACCGCGTCCAGCACTCCGGCATCGACATCGATGCGCAACGGCAAGCTGTTGATGAACACGCCCAAGGCCCGGTCAGCACCCTCGCCCCCCTGCATGCGCCCCATCAGCACGGTGCCGAACACCACACGTTGCTGGCCGGACGTCGCTGCCAGCACCCGCGCCCACGCCAGATGAATCAGACTCGCCACGCTGACTCCGGCCTGTCGTGCCTGGGTGCGCAGACGCTGATAGACGTCAGCCGGCAGCGCCTGCTGCGCTTCGTCGATGCCGCGCCCGTCGCCCTGCACTTCCTGCAGGCCGAACGGCAGGGTCGGCTCGTCGATGTCGGCCAGTTGCTCACGGAAAAACGCCTCATGTTCCTGCTCACTGACGCCCAGCCGCGTCTGCGCCACGTAATTGCGATACGGCACCGGCGGCGCCAGCGCCACGACCTGCCCCGACAGGCTGGCCTGCATTTCGCTGCGCATCACTTCAAGGGCGATGTGATCCATGGCCAGGTGATGGAACAGCAGAATCCCCACCACCCGATCCAGCGCCGGATCACGCGCATACACCAGGCGCATCAGCGGCGCCTGACTGACGTCGAGGCGATAACGCCGGGCGTTGAAGCGCTGGTGCAACTGCTCGATGATCGGGCCGTCGGCCGGGTTCAGTTCGACCTCCTGCAACGGCAGAATCGCTTCGCGCCACACCACCTGCACCGGGGTGCTCAGGCCTTCCCAGAGCACCGAAGTGCGCAGAATGTCGTGCCGCGCCATGACTTCTCGCAACGCTGCGGCGAAAGCCTCGACGCGTTCAAGACTGTCGAACGCCAGTTGCGATTGCAGCAGGTACGGATCGCCCTGCTCAGCGGTGATGTGGTGGTAGAGAATGCCTTCCTGCAGCGGTGCCAGCGGATAGATGTCCTGCACGTTGGCCGCGCCGCCCGGTACCGTGGCGACGATCCGCTCGATGTCCTTCTGCTGCAGTTGCACCAGCGGCAGCATCTCTGGCGCGATGTGGGTGCAATCGGCAGTGATGCGGTTGGCCGGCACTTCGATCTCCCGACCGCTGCCGACCGAAGCCGCCAGCGCCGACAGGGTCGGCTGACTGAACAGCACGCGCACGTCGCTGCTCAGATCGAGCTGACGCATGCGCTCGATCAAGATCACCGCCAGCAACGAATGCCCGCCGAGTTCGAAGAAGTGATCGTGACGCCCGACCCGCTCGACTTGCAGGACTTCGGCCCAGATCTGCGCCAGGGCGATTTCGACCTCACCCTGCGGCGCCTCGTATTCGCGGCGGATCAGATCGTCCGGCCCGGGCGCCGGCAGTGCCTTGCGATCGACCTTGCCGTTGGCGGTCAGCGGCAGCGCCGACAGACGCACATAGGCGCTCGGCAGCATGGCGTTGCTCAGGCGGGTTTTCAGCTGCGCGTGCAGCTCATTGATGTCTAGCGGCGCCTGCTCGGTGAACCACGCCAGCAATTGCCCGTCGCGCACCAGCACCACCGCTTCGCGCACCGCCGAATGGCTGGCGAGTGCGCTCTCGATCTCCCCCGGCTCGATCCGGATGCCACGGATTTTCACCTGATCATCGTTGCGCCCCAGGTACTCGAGATTGCCGTCGGCGCGCCAGCGTGCAAGGTCGCCGGTGCGGTACAGGCGCGCGCCCGGTTCAGCACTGAACGGGTCGCGCAGGAAACGCTCGGCGCTCAGCTCTGCGCGGTTCAGGTAACCACGGGCTACCCCGACCCCGCCGACGTACAACTCGCCCGTCACACCGAGCGGCACCGGTTGCTGCTGTTCATCCAGCAGATACACCGTGGCGTTGCTTACCGGTTTGCCGATGTGCAGCGCCTGCCCGGCGTCGATGCGTCCCGAGGTCGCCACCACGGTGGCTTCGGTCGGCCCGTAGTTGTTGATCACTTCGAACGATGGCTGACGCGAGAACTGGCGCAGGCGGTCGCCACCGATCAGCAGCGTGCGCAACGTCGGGTGATCGAGCTGGCGGCTGAACGCGTATTCGGCGATCGGCGTCGGCAAAAAACTCACGTCCAACGGCTGCGCACGCCACCAGTCGAGCAGCGCATCGATGTCTTCGCTACCTTCACTGGCCGGCGCCAGGTGCAGGGTCGCGCCCACGCACAGCGCCGGCCAGACTTCCCAGGCCATCGCATCGAAACCGAAACCGGCCAGGCTTGAGGTATGGCTGCCGGCATGCAGGTCGAAGACATCAGCGTGCCAATCGACCAGATTGCACAGGGTGCGGTGCTCGACCATCACCCCCTTGGGCAGGCCGGTCGAGCCGGAGGTATAAATCACATAAGCGAGGTTGGCCGGGGTCAGCCCCGGCACCTTCGGCGCGTCGACCCGGCCAGCCGACCAACTCGGCTGATCCAGCTCGATCACCGGCACCGACAACGCCGGCAAATGCCCGCGCAGCGCACGCTGGGTCAGCACCGCGATGGGCGCGCTGTCCTCCAGCAGATAGCTCAGGCGCTCGGCCGGATGCGCCGGATCCAGCGGCACATAAGCGGCGCCAGCCTTGAGGATCGCCAACAGCCCGACCAGCGTGTCGAGCCCGCGCCGGGCAACGATCGCCACCCGGTCATCCGGGCGCACCCCGAGATCGAGCAGATGATGAGCCAGCGCGTTGGCGCGTTGATTGAGTTCGGCATAGGTCAGGCTTTGCCCCTGATCAACCGCCGCCAGCGCCTGCGGCCGCAGCGTCGCCTGCGCTTCGATACGTTGCTGAAGGGTCGTCGGCGCCGGGTAGTCCACCCGCGTGGCATTCCACTGTTGCAGCCGCGCGGTTTCTTCCGGCGTGCTCAGATCGAAATCCGCCACCGCCAGATTCACCGCTTCCAGTCCCTGCTCCAGAATCAGCAACCAGCGTTCGGCCAGTGCCTTGACTTCATCGGCGTTGAAATACGCCTCGCTGTAGATCAGGTACAGCCGCGCGTCGTCATTGGCCAGATTGCTCAGCAAGTGCACCGCCAGCGGTGTGGCCTCTTCGACGTTCGAGGCCTTGATGATCCGTCCCGACGCCTCGCCGTAGCGATAATCGTGAGTGCCCTGCTCGTAGGACACCGTGACCTCGAACAGCTGCGAGCGCTCCTCCCGCAGCAGGCCAAGGGCGCGATTCATCTCACTCACGGGAAAACGCTGATGGCGAAAGTCCTTGCGCAGTTCCTCACGGATCGTACTCACCAGTTCAGCGAACGTGCAGTGGCGACCGAAGCCCATACGCACCGCACTGACCTGGGCGAACAACCCGAGGGTGGATTTGAAGCGCGCGCCGGAGCGGTTGAGAATCGGCAATCCAACCACCCATTCGTCACGTTGTGCGGTGCGGCTGAAGTAGACATGCAGCGCCGCCAGCAACACATGGAACGCCGACGCGCCGAACGCTCGGGCCACCTGCTGCATGCGCTCGTGCAGCAACGCCGGCAAGGGCTGCGCGTAGACCTGCGTCTGCGCAGTTTGACCGGCCAGACTCTGCTGATGCCGTGGCAGCAACAGCGGCTCGGGCAATTGTCGGTACTTGTCCAGCCAATAGGCGCGATCCTGCGCATAACGCGGCGACGCGTGATAGCGCGCATTGTCCTCGATGAAGTCGATGTACGACGGCGCCGCGACCGGTGCCGGTTGGCCGTGTGCCAGCGCGTTGTAGATCTCGTCCAGCGACTTGAACATTTCGCCGAAGCCCCAGCCATCGACGATCAAGTGATGCGCCTGCACGGACAGCCAGTGTCGCTGCTCATCGAGGCGGATCAACAGAAAGCGCAACAGGCAGCCGCCGTCCAGCACGAAGGGTTGATCGATGCGTGCCTGCACCAATGCCCGCGCCGCCGATTCCGGGTCGCTGTGCGCCGACACATCGTCGATCGGCATCGGCACCGCTACTGACCGGGCGAACTGCTGCAAAGGCAGGCCATCGGCGCCGGCGCCCGGCAGCAGAATCGTGCGCAGCGCGTCATGCCGGGCTACCAGTGCTTCCAGCGCAGCCTGCATCCGCGCCGGATCCAGCGGCCCGCTGAGGTCCAGGTAGCCGCCGATGTTGTACAGCGGCGAATCCCCGCGACTCAGCTGATCCAGCCAGATATCCAGCTGCGCAGCGGTCAGCGGATACGTCTGGAGCGATGCGGACGGCGTGGCCACCGCAGGGGCAGAAATAGGCGGCATAAGATCCTTCTCATGTGATTTTGCGCCTATTCAAGCATCGGCCCCGATGCCGACATGACACGTAAAACCCGGACAACCCCGCCCCGGGCGCTGGCCTGTCAGCGCTTGTAGCCCCTGATTGGGTGGGAACCCACTAAAAGTTCGGAGAGGAAACACTGAAAATTCTGTAGGAAAAATGCCACACACCAGCGCTGCCATCGACCTGCGTTGTGACCTCAAAAAAACGCAACTGCCCCGGTTTTCAAGGTCTTGCCGTGACCAAACAGTCACGCGATGCGCAACACCTATCGCAAATGGCGTCAGAAGCCCGGCGCCAACTTTCAGAAATGATGGCACTTTGTGTCCCTGTTTTCCCCTACAGACGTAGGACAAATCCATAGGCTTAAATCCCGCCCCAGATCAGTTTCAAGGAGAGACGATTGCGTGGGCGGCTTTTGCATAAACAGCGGACGACTCGGTGATGACTCGGAACCAGGGATGACAAGGATATGAATCTGACCGGCAGCATTCGCAACATGGAAAACCCGCATTTCTACTGGCAACTGGGGGAACTGATTGCCAGCACCGGCGACGATCATTTCGCCAGCAACCTGTTCCAGTTGGTCGACACCCTGGTGCCGGTCAATCGCGTCGATCTCAGCGAATGGACGCTGGACGAGCGCCAGGCCAGCGTGGTCGAGATCAAGGCGCTGGGCAGCGCTGGCCTGCCGCAGACCTTCCCGCCGCCGGACTCGTTGCCGCGCCCGGACGATCATCCGCTGTTGCAGAAGATGATCGAGATGAATGACTCCCTGCTGATTCAACTCAAAGCGTCGCTCCAGCCGCAACATCCGCAGCACAGCGTGCACCAGTGCAATCTGGTGTCCCGCACCTCTAATCGCCGCTGTGTCATCTCGTTCTACCGACCACATACGCAACGAGTGTTTTCCTTGCCGGAGCTGTCGTTTCTCAAAAGCCTGTCTGACACCCTGCTGCCGCTGATTGAACGGCACGCGCAGCTCAGTCGGCAGATTGTCGCCAAACAGCCGCGCCTGCCCTTGGCCGATCTGGAGCAGGCGCCGTTGCAGCAGGTGTTCGACGAACGTCTGGCGCTGGGTGGCATCGTGCTGTCGGCGCGGGAAAAGGAAGTCTGCCTGGGTCTGCTGACCGGCGGTACCGTGCCGCAACTGGCCGAGAAGCTGCGGGTCAAGAGCAGTTCGGTCGAGACCTACCTCAAACGGGCGACCGCCAAACTGGGGGTCAGCGGACGGCACGGTCTGGCGCGCTGGATGGCCGGGGCATAACCGCGCGGTCGTGGTTCAACGGTGTTTGATGATGGTGTGGGGACGCAGTGCCCGGCACGTGTTTTTTCTGCATGAGAGCGTTCGATGCTGCGCATTTCCCTGCTGTCCCTCGCCGTCCTGTTGGCCGGTTGTTCGTTGATTCCCGAGTACCAGCGCCCTACTTCACCGAGCGCTGCGCAGTACCCGCAAGGCGCGGTTTACCCGGCACCGACACCCGCCGCAGCGCGCACTGAAGACTGGCGCACGCTGTTCAACGACCCGGCGCTGCAACAGTTGATCGAAAGCGCGCTGGTGAACAATCGCGATCTGCGAGTCGCGGCGCTTAACGTCGAGGCGTTTCAGGCGCAATACCGCATCCAGCGCGCCGATTTGCTGCCGGCGGTGTCGGCCAATGCCAGCGAGTCACGCCAGCGCATGCCGCCCAGCGTGACCCGCAGCAAAGCCATGATCAATTCGACCTATGCGGTGAATCTGGGTGTCAGTGCCTATGAGCTGGATTTTTTCGGCCGGGTGCGCAGCCTCAGCGAACAGGCGCTGCAAACCTGGCTGGCGACCGAACAGGCGCGGCGCAGTGCCGAGCTGAGTCTGGTGGCCAACGTCGCCAATGCCTACCTGACCTGGCGCGCCGATCAGGAGTTGCTCGAACTGACGCGCCAGACCCTGGCCGCCGATCAGCAAAGTCTGCGCCTGACCACACGCAACCGTGAGGCCGGCAAGTCTTCGGCGCTGGAACAGGCGCAGGCGCAAACCAGCGTCGACAGTTCGCGAGCCAATCTGGCGCGATACAAACGTCAGGTGGCGCAGGATCTCAACAGCCTGACACTGCTGGTTGGCGCGCCAGTCCCCGAGCAACTGCCGGCGCAACCACTGGCCAACGATCTGGTTCAGCAATTGCCGGCCGGGTTGCCGTCGGACCTGCTGCAACGGCGCCCGGACATTCTCCAGGCCGAGTACAAACTGAAAGCGGCCAACGCCAACATCGGTGCAGCGCGCGCGGCGTTTTTCCCCAGTGTCAGCCTGACCACCAGCGCCGGCACTTCCAGCCGCGATCTGTCCGGACTGTTCAGCGGCGGCTCCGGGGCGTGGACGTTCCAGCCGCAAATCAACCTGCCGATTTTCAACGCCGGCAGCCTGCGCGCGAGTCTGGATTATTCGAAATTGCAGAAAGACGTCGCGGTCGCCGAATACGAGAAATCGATTCAAACCGCGTTTCAGGAAGTTGCCGACGGCCTGGCAGCGCGCAGCACTTATCAGCAGCAATTGCAGGCACAGCGCGATCTGGTGCAGGCCACTCAGGACTACTACAACCTGGCGCAGCACCGCTATCAAAACGGTGTCGACAGCAGCCTGACGTTTCTTGATGCACAGCGCTCGCTGTTCAGTTCACAGCAGGGGCTGATCACTGATCGTCTCGCGCAACTGGTTGCCGAGGTCAACCTGTACACCGCGCTGGGCGGCGGCTGGCGGGCCGATGAGGCGAATGTTCAGTAGTCCGTCGTCACTTTTTCTTACACCTTTTGTCGCCCGATCCTGCGCCGCGCGGCGATCCGTGGCCGGCGTCTGCCGTCAGTTTGGTATCATGCGCCGCTTTTACGGTTAACCCCCCGCCAGTCCTGCCGACTGACGGGCTGCAAAAGGCGGTATTAGATGACGGCTTTGTTGACTCGCCGCAAGGTGCTTGCGGGAATGGGCGTGCTGGGCCTGGGCCTGCTCGCGGGCTGCGACACCCGTGGCCAACTGTCGTACAAGTACGGCAAGGACCTGAGTGACAAGATCCTCGGGCGCACCTTCAAGCTGAAGAACACCGACGGCGAAACCATGACGCTGTCGAGCTTTCGCGGGATGATGCCGATGATCTTCTTCGGCTTCACCCAATGCCCGGCGGTGTGCCCGACCACCCTCGCCCGCGCCGCGCAAATCAAGAAGCTGATGGGCAAGGACGGCGACCGTCTGCAGGTGATCTTCATCACCCTCGACCCGGAACGCGACACGCCGCAGATCCTCGACGCCTACGTCAAAGCCTTCGACCCGAGCTTCGTCGCACTGTACGGCACGCTGGAAGAAACCCAGGCCACCGCCAAGGAATTCGACGTGTTCTTCGAGAAGGTGCCGGCCGGCGACACCTACACCATCTCCCACACGTCCACCAGTTACGTCTACGACTCGCGCGGCCAGTTGCGCATGGGTTTGTCTGTATCGCTTTCGGCACAAGAGTGCACGGAAGATTTGCTCACCGTTATGGAGGTCTGCTGATGCACCCCGTTTTGAACAACATCAAACGCGCCGTTTTCGCCCTGTCCCTGCTGGGCCTGGCGTTTCAAGCCTCGGCTCAGACCAAGGTTGATGATGCCTGGGTGCGTGCGACCGTGCCGACCCAATCGGCCAGCGGCGCGTTCATGACCGTCACCGCCGACAGCGACAGCAAACTGCTCAGCGTGGCCTCGCCAGTGGCCAAGGATGTGCAGATCCACGAAATGTCGATGAAGAACGACGTGATGAGCATGGGCCCGGTCAAGTCGGTCGACCTGCCGGCCGGCAAAGCCGTCACCTTCGACCCGAACGGCTACCACGTGATGCTGATGGGCCTGACCGGCCAGCTCAAGGAAGGCGAAAGCGTACCGCTGACCCTGACCGTGGAAAACGCCAAGGGCGAGAAAGAAACCGTCGAAGTCAAAGCCGAAGTCCGTGCGCTGACGCACATGGAAGGCCACGATCACAGCAAGATGCATTGATCTGACTTGGCGGTAATAAAAAGGGGCGGCCTGATTGATGATCAGGTCGCCCCTTTTTTATCGCGCATGTCAGCCGCGCTTGCGGGCCAGTGCATTGCGCACGCTTTCTCTCGACATCCCCGAGCGCGATGCCGCCGCAGTTTTCTCCACGGGCGCCGCCGCCAACTGCTGCTTGCGCTTCAACACCTGACTCCAGCGATAACCGAGATAACCGGCCGCAACGAAAAATCCCGGCCAACCGAAAATCGAACCGACGAAGAACCACAGCCCAAGCGTGATCAGCACGGATTTCGAGGTGAACAACTTCAGGCCGTCATCGACGGGCACCGTTTCAACCGGTGCCTGCTGCGCCACTGGAATCTGCTGCACTCCATCCAGATCAAAGCGCAATGAGAAGTCCGCCCCCGGTACCTGGACATTTATCTGATTGCCTTCAGCGGTATGCACCCGCACTTCGCCATTGACGACCGACACCGAGCTGAAACTGATCTGGGTTTCGTGATGAATCTCGCCGTTGACCAAGGTCACGACCGTTCGTTGTTCGCCATTGGGGGTGTCGCGCATGTCGATTCCTTGAGAACTCCACGTCGGACGACGTGCGAAGGGAAAATCCGTTGGGCTCGAATGCTACTGAGTGGCCATCAGGCTGTCCAGAAACAACCACAGGCTTCAACTCTTTGGCGAGCCGTTATCAGCTCCCAGCGCCGCCATGCGCCTCTTCAAAGAAGTAATCCTTCCAGCTGCCGGCCTTGTTCTTCAGCACGCCCAGTTCCTGCAATTTCTCGGCATAGATAAACGTGCGCTGCGGCACCACTGTGAAGTCGATTTCCGGATCGGTGACGATCTGCTCGACCAGCGCCAGCGGCAGCTTCGACTGTTCGACGCGGATGTACGCCTGGGCGGCGGCGGGTTTGTCGGCCTTGATGATTTTTTCCGCTTCGGCCAACGCGTCGTAGAACGCCTTGTAGGTCCTGGGATTTTCGTCGTGGAATTTTTCCGTGGTGTAGAGCACGTTGAACGTGGCCTGACCGCCGAGCACGTCGTAGGAACTCAGCACTTTGTGCACATTGGGGTTTTGCAACGCCTGATACTGGAACGGCGGGCTGGAGAAGTGCGAGTTGATTTCCGAACCACCGGCAATCAGCGCCGCCGTGGCGTCCGGGTGCGGCAGGCTGACCGAGATGTCGTCAAATTTTTTGTACTGGTCATTGCCGAATTCCCTGGCCGTTTCGATCTGCAGGGTCCGCGACTGGAACCCCACGCCCGCCGCCGGCACGGCGATGCGATCCTTGTCGCTGAAATCCTTCAGGGTCTTGATGTTCGGGTTGTTGGTCAGCAGGTAATTGGGCATCGAACCAAGCGAGGCTATGGCCTTGACGTTCTGTTTGCCGCGCGTGCGATCCCACACTGTGAGCATTGGCGGCACCCCGGCGGAGACCACGTCCAGCGCGCCGGTCAGCAGCGCTTCGTTCATCGCAGTGGCGCCGGAGATGCTGTTCCAGTCGACCTTGATCTCCAGCCCCTGCGCCTTGCCATGTTTTTCGATCAGTTGCTGATCACGGACCACATCGAGAATCAGATAACCGATGCCGAATTGCTGGGCGATGCTGATCTTGCCTTCGGCTTGGACGCCGGCGCTGAACAGCAGACTGCCTGCCAGGGATGCGGCCAACAGAGTCAGCGCAGAACGTTTGAACGGTATGGCCATGACAACCTCGCAGCTGGGTGGATTGGCTGAAAGGCCGAACTCTATCGCTATAAAAAACAGAAATTAAATACCGTTATCGAATATCAATAGCACGCTCGGGTTTGGCGTCGCGCGCTGATTTAAACAGCCTGAAACAATAAATCTGCCATCGGTTACACGCTGTGCGTCAGCCGCCATTGGGCTGACACCGACGCCAGTCAAGGCCTCAAGCCCTGCGCCGTGCCTGCGAGAGCGGATCAGCCGGTAGTTTAAAAGGGCGATCAGACAGCCCACCCTTGGTATCATCGCGCACACTTTTATGACGGTTTGATGGCTGGAAGGTCTTTGTTTGTGAGCGTTTTATTGCGTTGGTTGCGGCAGCCGCATGCCCGCCTGTTTTCCCTGATTCTGCTGGTGCTGATTGTACCGGTGTGCCTGCGCGCGGCGTTGGGCTGGTCGTCGTTGCTGGGCTATTTGTCCGACCTGGCAATTGGCAGTTTGCTGGTGCTGGTGCTGCATCGTCGTGCGTGGTGGCTGGCGTTGCCGTTGTTGCTGTTCTGGGGATTGCTGGCGCTGGCGACGGCGGAGCTCGTCAGCGCTGTCGGCCGGTTGCCGAACCCATCCGACCTGCATTACCTGATTGACCCGCAGTTCGTGGAGAACTCCACCGGTGGCGGCTTTGCCCATCCGGCGCTGAGCGTGGCCCTGTTGCTGGCGCTGCTGCTCTGGTTGCTGACGCGTTTCGCCAATCGCGCGCAACCCGCTGCTGCTCTGCCCCGTGCCGTGTGGGCCGCACCGGCGCTGCTGTTCGCCGCGCACTGGGGCGTGCAAAACCAGTGGCCGAACGATGAAGACCCGTGGCGCCTGTACAACCTGCCGCATCAGTTGCTCGCCTCGCAAGTCGCCGAGCTGCAGTTGCAGGCCGAGGAATGGCTGGACGGTGACGTCGAACCCGCCGCGCCACAGATGGCCGGGCTGACCGATCTGGATCTCAATGGCCACAAGCTGCTGGCCGCACCGGGTCAGGCGCGCAATGTGCTGATCATCGCCCTGGAAGGCATTCCCGGCGCTTACATCCGCGCCAATCGCGAGGCCATCGGCAGCCGCTATCAGGAAGATCTGATGCCCAATCTCAGCCGCTGGGCCGAGCGCGGCATGAACACCCCGGATTACGTGCTGCATACGCACCAGACCATTCGTGGCCTGTACGCCATGCTCTGTGGCGATTACGACAAGCTCAACAACGGCACGCCCAAAGGCGTGGAAATGCTCACCCAGCAGGAGCGCAATCAGGCCTGCCTGCCGGCGCAACTGCGGCAGAACGGCTTCAGCACTCACTACCTGCAAGGCGCCGGTCTGCGTTTCATGGCCAAAGACAAGATCATGCCGCACATCGGTTTCGATGCGACCCATGGTCTGGAATGGTTCAGCAACGCCAACTATCTGGAGTTTCCGTGGGGCAAGGATGACAGGGCGTTCTTCGAAGGCGCGCTGGATTACGTCGGCCAACTGAAGAAGCAGAAGCAACCGTGGATGCTCACTCTGTTGACCGTCGGCACGCACCAGCCCTACTCCGCACCGGAAGACTATCTGGCGCGCTACGAGACGCCGAAACAGGCTGCCGTCGGTTATCTCGATGATGCGCTGGAGCAGTTTCTTAGCGGTCTCGAACGCCAGGGCGTACTGAAAGACACGCTGGTGGTGATCACCTCGGACGAATCCCACGGCATTGATGGCGTGCGTCTGGCGTCGTCCTGGGGTTTCAACCTGACTCTGGCACCGGAACACGAGCAACTGCCGCGACTGAATGCCGGGGTCTACGGTCATGTCGATCTGAGCGCATCGATCCTCGACTATTTCGATCTGCCGGTGCCGTCGGCGCTGAGCGGCCGTTCGCTGTTCCGCGACTACGACAGCGGACGCGAAATCATGTCCTACACCAACGGCAAACTGCGCTACCACAATGGCCAGGGGATCTTTTCCGAGTGCGACATGCCGCGCCGCTGCCGTTACTACGAAAGCGCCGGGTTCATTGCCGAGCGGGCCACCTTCAAGGGCAATGAAAGCAGCCAGCAGGCCCGGCAGATTGCCGCGCGGGCCATGGCGCTGGACCTGTCGCTGCTGCGCACCCCGCTCAATCAGCGTTACCAGTTCGGCAGCAACAACGTCATCCCGCTACAGGCGCAGATCAAGGATGACTGGGCCGATAACCTGATCGGTGCGCAATACCTGGAAATGCCCAAGGGTTCGCACACTCGTGTGCGCCTGACCGTGCGCTCGGTGGACCCGCAGCAGGCGGCGTACATTCAGCTCAAGGCCAAGGAGTTCGAACAGGACGTGCAACTGGGCCTGCCGACCGAGATGGTCGCCACGGCCGATCAGCCGCTGCAGATGGATTTCAGCTTCGACAACCCGCAACAGCGCAAGGCCTTTTCGTTTCACTTGCTGGGTTATGGATTGGGTGCGGTCGAGGTCACGGATTTCAGTGTGATTACTGAATTGCCGGGGCAGGAAGATCCGTTGGATGCGTTGCCGGATGATGAGACTGTGCAATCGAGTTGAAATCAGGGAAGGGACGGATTGGCTGGATCCGTCCCTTTACGTTTACTAACGACGTTTGATTTGAAAGTCTCCCACTATTTCCTGTCCATCAGGCAATTGAAAATGGATGTCACCCTCAGCGCCGATTCGTGCATACACCTTTTTCAAAAATGTCACCTCTGCCCATCCTGATTCAACAAGTTGAAAATCGCCATCGACATCAGCGCTCCAACTTATTTGGCCTCTATACCATTCCACCTTATGAGGGCCATCCCCAACCAGGCTCTTTGGAACGGTGAAAGCAACATGACCTCGTTTTTCGTCATCAAATCCAACAATCAAGAAGTCGTCCGCTGCTTCATAGAACGTCGTATTATCCCCCGTCGCCGACACGAAATTTTTCCACCAACAGATGCATTGAACACGCCGTCATAACCTTGACTGGCCTTCTTTAACAATGCCTCGAGTTGCTCTTTTGTATGAATTGATTCGCTCATCTGCATGCATTCCAAAATAGTTTTATAGTGATGATTGGCTCTCAAAAATCTTGAGACCGTTGCTTCCGCTGACAAAGCTAATGCGCCATTACTTCGAGCGCTACAGTCATATCTGACAGGCCGCTAGCCCAATTCGAAATAAAAAGTTCAATATTTAAAATCATTAACGGCGCTATCAAACCAGTTTTCGGCAAAGTATCAGGCAGCTATGGAATAGACCCGCGTTACCAGGGTCTCGAAAGACTGCGCCTATCAAGCCCCAATAGTCGGCCTATTAGCTGACTGCCCAAGTCGGGTCTAGCCTTACTAGTCCGAAGCCGGCACGAGCCGGCCGCACAAGACCTGATAAGGACTCGAACATGGCAAACGAATCGAAATGCCCGTTCAACCACGCCGCCGGTGGTGGTACGACGAACCGTGACTGGTGGCCGAATCAACTGAACCTGAAGATCCTCAGCCAGCACTCGCCCAAGTCCGATCCGCTGGGCAAGGACTTCGACTACGCCAAAGCCTTCCAGAGCCTGGACTTCCAGGCCCTGAAACAAGACCTGCGTGCGCTGATGACCGACTCGCAGGACTGGTGGCCAGCCGACTTCGGCCACTACGGCCCGCTGTTCATCCGCATGGCCTGGCACAGCGCCGGCACCTATCGCACCGCCGATGGCCGTGGTGGCGCCGGCTCCGGGCAACAGCGTTTCGCTCCGCTCAACAGCTGGCCGGACAACGTCAGCCTCGACAAAGCGCGGCGCCTGCTGTGGCCAATCAAACAGAAATACGGCCGCAATATTTCCTGGGCCGACCTGATTGTGCTCACCGGCAACGTCGCGCTGGAGTCGATGGGCTTCAAGACCTTCGGCTTCTCCGGTGGACGTCCCGATGTGTGGGAACCGGACGAAGACGTCTACTGGGGTTCGGAACGCGAATGGCTCGGCGGCGACAGCCGTTACGGCAAAGACAAGTCAGCCATGCAGGAGCCCGGTGACGGCACGCTGGTGGCCGAACCGGACTTGCACGGCAAAGAGCAAAGCCGTACCGATCAGGGCGAACGCAATCTGGAAAACCCGCTCGCAGCGGTGCAGATGGGCCTGATTTACGTGAACCCGGAAGGCCCCGAGGGCAACCCGGATCCGGTGGCTTCGGGCCGCGATATCCGCGAAACCTTCGGCCGCATGGCCATGAACGATGAAGAAACCGTTGCGCTGATCGCTGGCGGTCACGCCTTCGGCAAGACCCACGGCGCCGGCCCGGCCGACAATGTCGGACCTGAGCCGGAAGCGGCCGGCCTGGAAGAACAGGGCCTCGGCTGGCGCAACGCATTCGGCACCGGCAAAGGCGCCGACACCATCACCAGTGGCCTCGAAGTCACCTGGACCACGACCCCGACTCAGTGGAGCAACAATTACCTGGAAAACCTGTTCGGTTTCGAGTGGGAACTGTTCAAAAGCCCGGCCGGTGCGCATCAGTGGAAACCAAAAAACGGCGCCGGGGCTGGCACCGTTCCCCATGCGCACGATCCGAGCAAAAAGCTCTCGCCGACCATGCTCACTTCCGACCTGGCGCTGCGTTTCGACCCGATCTACGAGCCGATCGCCCGTCGTTTCCTGGCCAATCCTGATCAATTGGCCGACGCCTTCGCCCGCGCCTGGTACAAACTGATCCACCGAGACATGGGCCCGTTGTCGCGCTACCTCGGCCCGGAACTGCCGAACGAAGAACTGCTGTGGCAGGACCCGATTCCCGATGCCACTCACCCACTGATCGACAGCAACGATGCGGCAGCGCTGAAAAGCAAAGTGCTGGCTTCCGGCCTGTCGGTGTCGCAACTGGTGTCTACCGCCTGGGCCGCGGCATCGACATTCCGTGGTTCGGACAAACGGGGGGGCGCCAACGGCGGACGTCTGCGTCTGGCCCCGCAGAAATTCTGGCAGGCCAACCAGCCGGAGCAACTGGACAAGGTGCTGAAGACCCTTGAGGGCATTCAGAACGAGTTCAACGCCGGCTCATCCGGCAAGAAAGTCTCGCTGGCGGATCTAATCGTGCTGGCGGGTAACGCCGGGGTCGAGCAAGCGGCGAAAAACGCCGGGCACTCGGTTTCTGTGCCGTTCAATCCAGGACGCACCGACGCGACTCAGGAGCAAACCGACGTCGAGTCGTTTGGTTTCCTCGAACCGATTGCCGATGGTTTCCGTAACTACAGCAAGGGCAAATACACCGTGTCGGCCGAAGCGCTGCTGATCGACAAGGCGCAACTGCTCACCCTCTCCGCTCCGGAAATGACTGTGCTGGTCGGTGGTCTGCGTGTGCTGGGGGCCAACGTCGGGCAAAGCCGGCATGGCGTGTTCACCTCGCGCACGGAAACCCTGAGCAACGACTTCTTCACCAACCTGCTGGACATGGGTGTGGAGTGGAAACCGACGTCGGCAGCGGCGGACGAGTTCGAAGGACGCGACCGTAAAACCGGTAGCGTGAAGTGGACGGCGACGCGGGTTGATCTGGTGTTTGGTTCCAACGCGATCCTGCGCGCGCTGGCCGAGGTGTATGCGAGTTCTGACGCGAAGGAACAGTTCGTCAAAGACTTCGTGGCGGCGTGGGCCAAGGTGATGGAGCTGGATCGATTCGACCTGAAATAACGGAAAACGCAAAAACCTGTGGGAGCGGGCTTGCTCGCGAATGCGGTATACCAGTCGACATCTCCGTGTCTGACACACCGCGTTCGCGAGCAAGCCCGCTCCCACATTTCGTTATGCGTTACGCCAGGCTTTTGCTCACCACTTCATATACATCGCTGGACAGCTGACCGGAAGCCAGAATCCGCTCCAGCTCCGCCTTCATCAACGCCTGACGGGCGCTGTCGTATTTACGCCAGCGAGTCAGCGGCGCCAGTTGCCGCGAAGCAATCTGCGGGTTGAAGCCGTTCAGTTCGATCACCAGATCCGCAAGGAAGCGGTAGCCCGAACCGTCGGCGGCATGGAAGTTGATCAGGTTCTGCCCGGCAAACGCACCGACCAGCGCACGCACCTTGTTCGGGTTCTTGATGTTGAACGCCGGGTGCTGCATCAGGGCCTTGACCCGCGCCAAACCGCCCGGCAGTGTGCTGCCGGCCTGCACGCTGAACCACTGATCCATGACCAGCGGGTTGTCCTTGAAATGCTCGGCGAAAGTCGCCAGCGCTTTGGCCTTCTGTTCTTCGAACGGCGAGTTGACCAGCACCGCCAACGCGGTGAGGCGCTCGGTCATGTTGTCGCTGTTTTCGAACTGTTCCTGCGTAGCGGCCAGCACTTCGGGCTTGCCGCTGAGCATCAGGTACGACAGCGCAATGTTCTGCAGCGCGCGACGGGCAAAGTGCTCGGCCTCGGCCACATACGGTGTCTGCTTCGACAAATCGCGGTTGGCCTGATAACGCAGCCACAGCGCTTCGAACAGGTTGTCCGCCAGTTGCTTGCGGGCAAACTCGCGAGCGGTGTGGATCGCCTCGACATCCGCCACTTCGCTGATTTCGGTCAGATACGCTTCGCTCGGCAGCGAAAGCATTTCGGCGACCATGGCCTGATCCAGCGACTCGTCAGACAGCACGGTTTTCAGCGCCGAGATCAGACGCGGATCAAGCACCAGGCTCTCGCCCTTCTGCTGCTGGGCGATCAGCTCCTGCAGGATCTGCACCGACAGCTGCTGACCGGCATCCCAGCGGTTGAAGCCGTCGCTGTCGTGCTGCATCAGGAACATCAACTGGTCGCGGTTGTACGGGAAGCTCAGTTTCACCGGTGCCGAGAAACCACGCAGCAACGACGGCAGCGGCTGTTCAGCGATGTCGACGAAGGTGAAGGTCTGCTCAGCCTCGGTCACCGAGATCACGCGGGTGGTGCCTTGCGCCAATGCTTCACCGGCCAGACGCAGCGCGATCTCGTGGCCTTTGCTGTCGAGCAGGCCGAGTTCAACCGGGATCACGAACGGCAGTTTTTCCACCTTGTCCGGAGTTTCCGGGCAGCTCTGGCGGAAGGTCAGGCTGTAGGTTTTCGCCGCGGCGTCGTAGGACTCGCTGACCGCCAGACGCGGCGTCCCGGCCTGGCTGTACCAGCGTTTGAACTGGGTCAGGTCGACACCGTTGGCATCTTCCATGGCCTTGACGAAGTCGTCGCAGGTCACGGCCTGGCCATCATGGCGTTCGAAGTACAGGTCACTGCCCTTGCGGAAGCCTTCGGCGCCCAGCAGGGTGTGAATCATGCCGACCACTTCCGAGCCTTTCTCGTACACGGTCAGGGTGTAGAAGTTGGAAATCTCGATGAAGCTGTCCGGGCGCACCGCGTGGGCCATCGGGCCGGCATCTTCGGCGAACTGGTGGGTACGCAGGTACGCCACGTCCTGGATGCGCTTGACCGTGGCCGAGTTCATGTCCGAGGAGAAACCGGCGTCGCGGAACACGGTGAAGCCTTCCTTGAGCGACAGCTGGAACCAGTCGCGGCAGGTCACGCGGTTGCCTGACCAATTGTGGAAGTATTCGTGGGCGACGATTGCCTCGACCCGCTGGTGCGCGGCGTCGGTGGCGGTTTCGGCGCGGGCCAGCACGGCGCTGGAGTTGAAGATGTTGAGGCCCTTGTTCTCCATCGCGCCCATATTGAAGTCGTTGACGGCGACGATCATGAAGATGTCCAGATCATACTCGCGACCGTAGACCTCTTCGTCCCAGCGCATCGACTTCTTCAGGCTGTTCATCGCGTGCTGGCACTTGTCGATGTTTTCCGGCTCGACGTAGATGCGCAGCGCGACATTACGGTTGGTCATGGTGGTAAAGGTGTCTTCGACACACCACAAATCACCGGCCACCAGCGCGAACAGGTACGCCGGCTTCATGAACGGGTCTTCCCAGGTCGCCCAGTGTCGGCCGTCTTCGCCCGGGCCGGAGGCAATCGGGTTGCCGTTGGACAGCAGCACCGGATAGCTGTGCTGCTCGGCGACCACTGTGGTGGTGAACTTGCTCATCACGTCCGGGCGGTCGAGGTAATAGGTGATCTTGCGGAAGCCTTCGGCCTCGCACTGGGTACAGAACATCGTGCCGGACTTGTACAGGCCTTCCAGCGCGGTATTGGTTTCCGGGTGAATCCGGACGCTGGTGTCGACGGTGAAGCTGGCGCTGGCCGGCTGCAGGGTCAGGGTGTTTTCGCTCAGCTGGTAATCACTGGCGCTGAGTTCCTGGTCGGCCAGGGTTACCGACAGCAGTTCCAGCTGCTGGCCGTCGAGCACCAGCGGCGGCAGGCCCGGGCCACGCTCCGGGTTGCGGCGCATCACCAGTTGCGCGTGGACCAGGCTGTGGTCCTCGAACAGCTCGAAGGTCAGGTGCGTCTCGTCGATCAGGTACTCGGGCGCCTGATAGTCCTTCAGGTAAATCATCTTCGGTTGTTCGGTGCGCATGCTGGAATCCTTATTGATGCACGGCGAGCTGATACGCCGTGTATTTACGAATGTTGATCACGCCGGTGTCAAAAATCAGGTACTGCCCCTTGATCCCCAGCAGCGTGCCTTCGGCAATCGGGTTCTTGTCCAGGTTGAAGCTGACGATTTTGGCCGGGTATTGCTCGACCGGATAGCGGATTTCGAGAGGTTCTACATCGGCAATCGTCTGAATTGCTTGTAGGCCGAATCGCTGTTGCAGGCCCTGCAAACCCTCGGCGCAGCTTTCAAACAGCTGGTCGCGCACCTGGGCGAGATCCACCGCCGCCGCATCGCCCTTGAGCAAGGCGCGCCAGTTGGTCTTGTCGGCCACCTGGCTGCGGAACAGGTCTTCGACGAAGCCCGACTGCTGGCGCGTCGATACGCGCATGATCGGCAGCGCCTGACTCGCGCCCTGATCCAGCCAACGGGTCGGCAGTTGCGTGGCGCGAGTAATACCGACCTTGATCCCCGACGAGTTGGCCAGATACACCACATGATCAGTCATGCAGAACTTCTGACCCCACTCCGGCTCCCGGCAGGTACCGGCCTCGAAGTGACAACGCTCCGGGCTCATGATGCACAGATCGCACTGCGCCAGTTTGGTCATGCACGGGTAGCAGTAACCCTGACTGAAACTGGTTTTGGTCTTGCGCCCGCAATGGGTGCAATGAATCGCCCCCAGGTACTCCAGACGCACCGTGGTGCCGATCATGGGGTTGACCGGGACCTCGACGTCATCCAGACGAAACGCGTATTGCACATTCGGCCCGTCCAGGCGCGCCGACATTTTGCTGATTGCACCGCGGCCAATCTCGATCAATGGATGGCATCCGACTTGAACAGGATGTTCGGTACTTCGATCGACTTCGACGCACATTCCTGCGGGCCCATGTAACCGGTGCGCTGGTCTTCAGGCAGGTTCTGAATTTCCCAGGCGATCATCGCCTGCAGCGACAGCTCGCGCTGTTCGGCGGTGAGTTTGCCGCCGTCGGACCACTTGCCGATTTCCACGGCCAGTTTCAGGCTCTCGTAGATGTCCGGGGTGATGTTTTTGATCATGTCGTTAAAAGAGGACATCAGGGTCTCCGTGCTCTTTATTCACTTAAAATTTCAGGCGGCCAGTTTACGGCGGTTATACAAACCGCCCAACAAACCGGTGAAGCATCCGATGAGTAACCCGCTGACGTGCGCGGCGTTGGCGATCTGGCCGAAACCGATCATCGAGACCAGTCCGGACATGCAAATCACCAGCCACACCAGCATCATCACCAGCACGCCTCGCGGCAGGCGATACGCCGGGTTCGGCGCCAGCAACTGGAAAATCCAGCAATGGCCGAGCAAACCGTAGAGCACGCCAGACAGGCCGCCAAACAGGCTCGGGCCGCTCCAGGCAAACTGCGCGTAGTTCGACACCAGGCTGAACAGCAGGGTCAGACCGAGCAGGTTGATGCTGCCCTGACGTGACTCGATGCGCCGCCCCAGCTCCCAGTACCACATGCCGTTCATGGCCAGGTGCAGGATGCCGAAGTGCAGCAGCATCGGCGTGAACAGGCGCCACCACTGCCCCGCCGCCAGACTGTCGGCCAGCGGCGTGAACTGTATGTACTCGCCGACCACGCGGAAGTCGAGGAAGGTCAGCCAGCGAATGGTGTCGAGGTTGTCACCCAGATAGGTCAGGCCGCCGACCAGCAGGCTCAGCAGCAGGATCAACCCGGTGGCCTTGGCGTGTTTGAGTTGCTCGGCGAAGCTCGGACGCTTGAAAGTCGGCGCCAGCGGGATGTCCAGTTGCTGATCGGGGTCACCGGCCGGGAAGCGCTCGTACAGCGAACGTACGTCTTCGCTGATTTCCGAAGGTGCCCACAGCACCTGCTCGCCCGCCTCTTCGCTGACCCGATGCGGCACCTGCATCCGTTGCAGCAGCTTGACGAAACCGCTCAGGTCCACCGCCAACGGCAGACGCAATACCGCTACCGCACTCATTGCAGCACCTCCGGCCGCTCGACATCGACCCAGACAAATTTATGCGGATCCAGACGTGTTTCCTGATCCAGACGATAGGCCACCAGTTTGCCGTAGAGCACCGCGCTGTAATCAAGACACGCGAGGTTCGGGCGGATCGGTGCCGGTTTGCCGCTGCGCCAGTAGTGGCCGACGAACAACAACGGCTCGTCAATGCCGTAGCGCAGCAGATTGTTTTTTTCGCTGGAGGTCAGCGGCTTCTGCGCCACCGGCTCCGGCAATGCATCCGGCTGGAAGACGATGTCGCCGTAGGTTTTCGGGTCGTCTTCCCAGAATTTGGTGCGGAAGAACGAGCGCACCAGACCGTCGCCGCTGGTCATGGTCAAGCCATCCGGCAGGCGCATGTCGGTGCCGCGCAGCAAGCGGTCGAACACGGTGCAGGCAAAACTGCCGGGCACGGCCGAGGCCTGGAGAAAATGCTCGTCGATGCGCGCATCGGGAAACAGCCCGCGCAATGGTTCGATCAGGCTGGCATCCCAACAGGCGTGCACCACACGGAAACGCCCGGCATCGACTACCAGCGGCAGTTCGTAGAACCAGTTGAGAAAATCATGCCAATCGCCCGGATGGTCTTCGAACTGGGTCAGGGTTTCGTGCAGCAGGCGTGCATGGCGCGGCGTGTGCTCACGGACGAACTGCTTGCCGCTGCCCGGCAGCGCCGGCGTGCTCCAGCCCAGTGCGTTGAATTCGTGATTGCCCATGATGCACAGCGCCTGCCCGGCCTCGACCATGTCGTGGACGATGTGCAATGCCTCGCGGATTCGCGGGCCACGGTCGATGATGTCGCCGACGAACACGGCCATGCGCGATGGATGCCGCCAGACCCCGCCCTGCTTGTGATAACCGAGACGGTCAAGCAAGTGTTCGAGGGTCAGGGCGCATCCGTGCACGTCACCAATCAAGTCATAACTGCGCGCGGGATCGAGCATCAGTCGCCTCCACCACCCAACTTGCTGCCCCAGCCGAGCTTGGTCCGGCAGACTTCGTAGTAGTTGTGGTCGAGCGGGTGAATCAGCCGCAGCTTCTGGGCTTTTTTGCTCACGGTGATGGTGTCGCCCGGCGCGCAGGTGAAGTGGTTCTGCCCGTCGCAGGAGACTTGCGGGTAAATCTGCATGTTTTTCGACACGACGATTTTCAGCTCACTGTTGCCATCGACCACAATTGGCCGGCTCGACAACATATGGGGGTACATCGGCACGATCACAATGGCATCGAGCTTGGGATGCATGATCGGGCCACCAGCGGACAGCGCGTACGCGGTGGAACCGGTCGGCGTGGCGACGATCAGGCCGTCGGCCTTCTGGCTGCAGACGAACTGGCCGTCGATGTACAGCTCGAACTCGATCATCCGCGTCGATTTGCCCGGGTGCAGCACCACATCGTTCAGCGCATCGCCCTGGCCGATGGCCTCGGCATGCCGGCGCACCTCGGCTTGCAGCAGGAAGCGGTTTTCCACCAGATAATGGCCGTCGAGCACCTTGGCCACTTCGACTTCCAGCTCATCGGGACGAATGTCGGTGAGAAAACCGAGGCTGCCCCGGTTGATCCCGAGTACCGGAATATTGTGCTTGGCCAGCGCCCGCGCGGCGCCGAGCAGGCTGCCGTCACCGCCGACGACGATGACCATGTCGCAGACTTCGCCGAGCATCTTGCGCGACGAGGTTTGCAGGCCGTGGCCCGGCAGGACTTCGGCGATGGTGTCTTCGAGAATCACGTGCAGGTGACGATCGAGCAGAAAGCGTTTCAGTCGGCGGACGGTATCCAGCACCTGGGAACTGCCCAGGCGACCGATGATGCCGATATTACGAAATTGCTCCATGGGACCTCTGCGGACAATCGAAAACGCGAAAAACACGATTATGGGCGAAAGCCCGCCATAGACAAAATCCTTTCAGCCTCAAGGGGGCGCGCGTGTTTCAGGCTATGCTCGCAAGATGATCCTGTTTCCCGACCTGCTCCAGTTGCCACACCAATTACGCCATCCGGAAGTGCGTGACCTGGCGTGGGTGATTCTCGCCCCGCCGATGCTGGCCGCGACGCCGTGGCCGCAGCGCCATCCGCTGGCCGGCAGCGACTGGGTCAGTGATCCGCAGCGTCTGGAGCACTGGCTGCGGCAACTCGACCGTGACAGTTATGGCTTGCTGCACTGGCTGTCGCAGGCGCGCACGCGGCGGCTGGGCCTGTATTACGAACGGTTGTGGCAGTTTGCCGTGGAGCATGCGCCGGGCATCGAGCTGATTGCCGCCAACCTGCCGATCCGCCGCGAAGGCCACACCCTCGGTGAACTGGACATGCTGCTGCGCGACCGCGACGGCGTGCATCACCTGGAACTGGCGATCAAGCTCTACCTCGGCCCGCAGGAAGGCGACGGCCACGACCCGGCGCAATGGCTGGGGCCGGGTTGTCATGATCGACTGGACCGCAAACTGGCGCATCTGGCCGAACATCAACTGCCGATCTCGGCGCGCCCGGAAAGCCGTGAGGTGCTGGCGAAGCTGGATATCGAGGTGTTCAGTGCGCAGTTGTGGCTGGGCGGTTATCTGCTGTACCCGTGGCCCGGTCAGGCCGAACCACCGAAAGGCGCGCATCCGCAGCACCTGCGTGGCAGTTGGCTGCATCAGAAGGATTGGCCGGCGTTCGTCGCTCAACGTCCGGCCGGGCGCTGGCAACCCCTGCCCCGCCATGCCTGGCTGGCGCCGGCACACTACCCGGCGGATCAGACCTGGAGCGCTGAACATCTGCAGATGTGGCTGGACGACCTGGAACCGATGGCCCCGGCGCAACTGCTGGTGCGCCTGACCGAGAATGCGCGGGGCGAATGGGAAGAGGCGGAGCGGTTGTTTCTGGTGGCGGATCTTTGGCCGAATGTGCCGGGGCAGGTGTGAGAGTTGTAGTGCCTTAACCGGCCCTATCGCGAGCAGGCTCACTCCTACAGGGGAACGCATTCCAAGGTAGGAGTGAGCCTGCTCGCGATTGGGGCAACTCGGTCTAAAGGGATAACCGCAGCGCCAAAGCCGCCAAAGTAATCAACAACACCGGCACCGTCAGCACAATCCCGACCTTGAAGTAATAGCCCCAACCAATCCGGATATTCTTGCGCGCCAGCACATGCAGCCAGAGCAACGTCGCCAGACTGCCGATCGGGGTGATTTTTGGCCCCAGGTCGCTGCCGATCACGTTGGCATAGATCATCGCTTCCTTGACCACACCGCTGGCCTGACTGGCATCGATCGACAACAAGCCGATCAGCACTGTCGGCAAGTTGTTCATGATCGATGACAACAACGCCGTCAGCACCCCGGTGCCCAGCGCCGCACCCCATACGCCGTACCCGGCGAACACATCCAGCCAGCCAGCGAGATACCCGGTCAGCCCGGCATTGCGCAGGCCATACACCACCAGATACATGCCCAGCGAGAAAATCACGATCTGCCACGGCGCTTCTTTCAGCACCTTGCGCGTGGAAATCTTGTGGCCTCGGGCGGCGATCCCCAGCAGCAGCGCCGCGCAGACCGCCGAGATCGCGCTGATCGGGATGCCCATCTGTTCGAGGAAGAAGCAGCCGATCAACAGGATCACCAGCACCACCCAGCCGGCATAGAACGTGGCTTTGTCGTGGATCGCCGTGTGCGGCTGTTCGAGCTGTTCGGGGTCGTAGGCCTTGGGGATGTCGCGGCGGAAAAACCACATCAGCACGCCTAGCGTCGCGGCCACGCTGACGAAGTTGACCGGCACCATCACCGCCGCATAGCGGTTGAAGCCGATGTGAAAGAAGTCCGCCGAAACGATGTTGACCAGGTTCGACACCACCAGCGGCAGGCTCGCGGTGTCGGCGATGAAGCCGGCGCCCATGACGAACGCCAGGGTCGCCGCCGGGGAAAAGCGCAGCGCCAGCAGCATCGAAATCACGATCGGCGTGAGGATCAGCGCCGCGCCGTCATTGGCGAACAACGCCGACACCAGCGCGCCGAGCAGCACCATGAAGGCAAACAGCTTGCGCCCACTGCCCCGCCCCCAGCGCGCCACGTGCAGCGCGGCCCAGGCGAAGAACCCGGCTTCGTCGAGCAACAGGCTGATGATGATCAGCGCAACGAACGTGCCGGTGGCGTTCCAGATGATCTGCCAGACCAGCGGAATATCGCTCAAGTGCACGACGCCGAAGATCAGTGCCAGCACGGCGCCGAGCGTCGCGCTCCAGCCGACCCCGAGGCCTTTGGGTTGCCAGATGACAAGGGTGATGGTCAGCAGGAAGATCAGTGACGCAGCGAGCATTCGCGACAGCCTTCAATTATTCAATGAGTGGAGATCCAAACGTGGGAGCGGGCTTGCTCGCGAAAGCGGTGTGTCAGATGACAACTTTGTGTCTGACACACCGCCTTCGCGAGCAAGCCCGCTCCCACAGGATCTCTGTTTTATCGCAGCTCTGACCAGATTATTTTTTGTGTTGTTCCACAAATTTCCCATACGCATTGATGAAATTCTGCAGGAACGGTTTCACCGACTCGCTCAACTTGCCCGCCTCGTCAAACGCCGAACCCGCGCCCCCCAGATACGCTTCCGGCTGCTGCATGCACGGCACATCGAGAAACACGAAAGACTGGCGCAAATGCTGGTTGGCGCCAAAACCGCCAATCGCCCCCGGCGACACGCTGATCACCGCACCCGGTTTGCCGCTCCAGACGGCTTTGCCATACGGCCGCGAACCCACGTCAATCGCATTCTTCAAAGGCGCCGGCACCGAGCGGTTATATTCCGGGGTGACGAACAGCACCGCGTCGGAAGAACCGACTTCCTGGCGGAAAGTGCTGTAGGCTGCCGGCGGTGAATCGCCGTCGATGTCTTCGTTATAGAGTGGCAGGTCGCCAATCTCGACAATCTTCAGTTTGAGGTTCGCCGGTGCCAGTTCGGCCAGCGCCAGCGCGACTTTGCGGTTGATCGATGCTTTGCGCAGGCTGCCGACGACTACAGCGACGTTGTAGACATTGCTCATGGAAGACTCTCGACTGTCGGTGGGAAGAGCCAGTAGTTATAGATGATTCGATGACAGTTTCACCAGCGAGCAAGGGAAATTCCTGCGCGCTGATTATTTTTTTCCTGTAGGAAAACTTACAGGGCTTGATGACGGTCTACCAAGCCGCAAATCAAGCGTTTTATCTCCAGAGGTTCTAAGCAGATGGCAGCAGTACTCGTCGGTCAGTTCCATGCAAGAGATGCGGAAGGCCGCGTTTATTCCGTGCATGAGTTCCAGGAATCCACCCCGTCGGCAGACGGTTCCACTGGCTCGGAGCCGATTTACAAACTGGCCATTGGCGATCGCGTCAACAAAGTCAGTGACACCGAGTTTCTCCTGGTTCAGTCAGGTATTACCCTGACCCGTGAGCCTGAGACAACCGTCGCGTCATAACTGGCCGTTATGAGCAGAAGTCATATGCGCAGACTTGGGGTAGGATTCAGCCACTGACCCCACCTGCTGAACATGGACTTCACGCATGCGTTTACGTCATATCGAAGTGATTCAGGCGCTCTTGCAGACCGGTCACCTGGGCACCGCCGCCGAATGGCTGCAGCTCCCGGTGACCGAGGTCGAAGAGCGTTTGCGCGAAGCCGAGAGCGAGTTGGGGTTCATGCTGTTCGCCAGCGTACGCGGCCGGCTGCAATCGACGCCTGAAGCGCGGGCGTTGCAGGTGGAAATCGCTCACGTCTATCAGGCGCTGGAGCCGGTGCAGCGCTTGGCCAGCAGCCTCAAGCAATACCTCGCCCCGCCCCTGCGCATCATCGGCACCCCGCCGCTGGCGCAACAGCTGTTGCCGCAAAGTATCGCGCTGCTGCGCCGACGCTTGCCCGACGCTCCTTGCCGCTTGCTCAGCTCTCCGACCTGCGACATCGTCCGCAGCCTGCTGCTGCGCGAAAGCGATCTGGGCCTGAGCCTGCACGATCCGGAACACCCCGACATCCACTGCCAGCCATTGGCCCACGGCAAGCTGCAACTGCTCGCGCCCCACGGCTGGCTGCAACCGAAGCAGAAATACATTTCCCTGCAGGATCTCGCTGGCCAGGCAATGGTCGGCCTCGAAGGCCACGACCCGTTGAGCCCGGCGCTGGAGAACAAACTCCAGGCCCTGCGCCCGGCACCGAGCATCCAGACCCGAGTGCAAACTCATCAGATGATGCGCAGCATGGTCGAGGCCGGCGAAGGCCTGGCCATCGTCGACCCATTCACCGCCCTCGGCGCGCGGACGAGCGGACTGGATGTCTGCCCGTTGTCACCGGCGGTGCCGATCAGCCTGTATGCGCTGACCTACCGACACAGCGCCATGCCGGCCGCGATTCAGAAGCTGCTGACGATCGTCACGGAACAAGCCGAGGCGATGCTGGCGAGCTGAGCGGGTGTTCCAGCGGGTTATCGAACAGTCGATACCAGAACAACGCAATTTCCGCGGTGTTCGGATCAATCCCGCGATAACGTAGATGGTCGATACCGCCAATCTCGTAGCCACAACGCTCATACAAACGACAGGCGCCGAGGTTGTTGTTCTGGGTTTCGAGCATGATCCCCGGCAGTTTTTTCTTGCGACTCCAGAACTGCGCGACATCCAGCAACGCCTTGGCCACACCATGCCGGCGCGCCGGTGCGTGTACCGCCAGCTCATCGATATGGGCAAAGCCGTTCCAGTTGGTGCTGATCACCAGATGACCGACCGGCTCATCATCGAGATACGCCATGAAAATCGCGCTGTCGGCAGCATCGCGATAGCTGCTGAACTCTTCAGGGTCGATGCCGTAGCACTTGCGGTACGGCACGATCGGCGTCACCGCCCAGCGCTCGACCGGTTGGCCAATGACGGCGGCACCGTACGCGGCGACCTCGAAACTGAAGTCGCTGCCCCAGATGTACGCCGCGAAACCATCGTCGGCGACGCGCACCGACAGCCCTGGGTATTTCGGATTCATGACCGGTTGCATACTCGGAAAGGTCCTCATTCCTTGACGCAATCGACGGTGTACTGCCGTCCATTGCCCTCGTCTTCATGTTGCAGTCCATGCACATCAGCGACAAAACCGGGGAAGCTGCTGTCGAACGTGCGGGCAAACTTCAGGTAGTCAATGATCGAGCGGGTTGCCTCGGTAAAGCGCTCCCCCGGCATGATCAACGGAATTCCCGGTGGATACGGCACCAGCATCACCGCCGCGATCCTTCCTTCCAGCTCATCGATCGGCACCGCCTCGACTTCGCCGCGCACCAGATGATCATAGGCATGGGCCGGCTTCATTGCGATTTCCGGCAGCACCGTGTACATGCGTTTCAGATGTTTGGCGGTGGCGTTGCTGCGGTAACAGGCGTGCAGTTGATCGCACAGGTCACGCAGGCCCATGCCGCGATAGCGCGCGGTGTCTTGCTGCGCCACGCACGGCAGGCAGGTCGCGAGACTGATGTTGGCGTCGTAACTGCGCTTGAACTCCAGCAACTCGGTGAGCAGCGTGCTCCACTTGCCTTTGGTGATGCCCATCGAGAACAGCACCAGGAACGAATACAGCCCGGTCTTCTCCACCACCAGCCCGCGCTCCCAGAGGAACTTGCTGACCACCGCCGCCGGGATGCCCTTCTCGCTCAGCGCGCCACCGGCATTCAACCCGGGCATGACCAGGGTCACTTTGATCGGGTCGAGCAGCACATAGTCGTCACTGACTTCGCCGAAGCCGTGCCAGTCGGCGTCCGGCTGCAGCAGCCAGTCTTCAGTCTGCACCCGGTCGATGCCTTCGACGCCGGGCGGCTGCCAGATCGAGAACCACCAGTCATCCGCCGCAATGTGCTGGCGCAGATTGGCCAGCGCCCGGCGAAAACTCAGCGCCTCATCGAAGGTTTCCTGCAACAGCGAACGCCCGGCCGGGCCTTCCATCATGGCCGAGGCCACATCCAGCGAAGCGATGATGCTGTACTGCGGCGAAGTCGAGATGTGCATCATGAACGCTTCGTTGAAACGGTCACGGTCCAGTTGCCGCGCGCCGCCGTCCTGCACATGAATCATCGAGGCCTGGCTGAACGCGGCGAGCAGCTTGTGCGTGGAGTGAGTGGTGAACACCAGCGGGCTGTCCTCGGTGCGCGAGGTGGCCATGCCATAACGCCCGGCGAAGAACTCGTGAAACGCCGCGTAGGCGTACCACGCCTCATCGAAATGCAGCACTTCAACGCTATTGCCCAGGCTCTGTTTGATCAGCTCGGCGTTGTAGCACAGGCCGTCGTAGGTCGAATTGGTCACCACCGCCAGTTTGACTTTCGGCGCCCGGCCCTTGGTCAGCGGGCTGGCGTCGATCTTCGCCTGAATCGATTCGCGGCTGAATTCGCTCAGCGGAATCGGGCCGATGATCCCCAGCTCATTGCGCTCCGGGCACAGGTACAGCGGGATCGCGCCGGTCATGATGATCGCGTGCAGCACCGACTTGTGGCAGTTGCGATCGACCAGCACCAGATCATCCCGACCGACCATCGAGTGCCAGACGATCTTGTTGGCGGTCGAGGTGCCATTGATCACGAAAAACGTGTGATCGGCGCCGAAGTTGCGCGCGGCGCGCTCTTCGGCTTCGGCCAGCGGCCCAGTGTGATCGAGCAGTGAACCGAGTTCCGGCACCGATACCGACAAGTCCGAGCGCAGGGTGTTTTCGCCAAAGAACTGATGAAACGCCTGCCCCACCGGGCTCTTGTGATAGGCCACGCCACCGCCATGACCGGGGGTGTGCCAGGAATAGTTGGAATCGGCAGTGTGCTGCACCAGTGCCTTGAAGAACGGCGGCAACAGACCATCCAGATATTTGCGCGCCGCCCGCGCCACTTGCCGGGCCAGAAACGGCACGGTGTCTTCGAACAGATAGAGAATGCCGCGCAGTTGATTGAGTTCGGCCATGGCATCAGCCGGGGCGTTTTCCAGGGTGACCTGTTCGCCCAGCGCGAAGATCGGCAGATCCGGCGCGCGCACCCGGGCCAGACCGATCAGTTCGGCCATGTTCTGCAGCAGATGCGAGTTGGTGCTGGCGTCTTCGGCAGCGATCAGCATGCACGCCAGACCATGATGGGTGGAGGCCACCAACCGCCCTTCGGTGTAGTCGATGGCCGAAACGATATTGAAACCTTCCTGCTCCAACTCCCGGGCGATGCCACGGATACGGTCACCGGCGACCGTGTCGGCCTTGATGTCGCGGTGGACGATCAACACCGGAAACTTCAAATCTTTGTACATGAGGCTCAGTGTCCCGAGGCGGCGGATCAAAGTCTGCCAATGCACTCAGGGTAGAGGGTTGCAGCGAAAGTGGCGAGGGTGGCCAGTTGGCTTCACTCAGCCTGACTCGGCTTTTGTGGCGAGGGAGCTTGCTCCCGCTGGGGCGCGAAGCGGCCCCCAGTATTCGTTCAGCATCAATAGTGCATTCAGGTTTTATGACTGCTTCGCAGCCAAGCGGGAGCAAGCTCCCTCGCCACAGAGGGGATCAAGCTTGAGCATCAGCCTCGGCAATCTGCGTCCACAACGCCGGCCCGCCCGCCGACTTGGCAATGATCTCCAGCCGCGCCAAATGCGCCGCCAGTTCCTCTTCCGTCGCCCGAATGATCCGCGCAGGCTGGCGATCAGCCGGCAGACGACGGATTTCGGTGGCGGAGTTGTCCGCGCCCTCGCCCGTGCCATTGCCGTCGGAAGCGTTGCCGGCCAGCGACAGGCTGGTCTGGCCACCGGTCATGGTCAGGTAGACGTCGGCGAGAATCTCCGAGTCGAGCAAGGCGCCGTGCAGTTCACGGCCAGAGTTGTCGACGCCATAACGTTTGCACAAGGCGTCGAGGCTGTTGCGCTGCCCCGGGTGACGTTCCCGAGCCATCATCAGGGTGTCGAGGATGGTGCAATGCTGGGTGATGTCAGCGCGATCGTGCTGACCCATCAAGGCAAATTCGTTGTTGATGAAGCCAACGTCGAACGCCGCGTTATGGATGATCAGTTGCGCGCCGTTGATGAACTCGAAGAACTCGTCGGCCACTTCGGCGAAGCGCGGTTTGCCGACGAGGAATTCGTTGGTGATGCCGTGAACGCCGATCGCGCCTTCGTCACTCTCGCGATCCGGTTGCAGGTAGACGTGAAAGTGCCGGCCCGTCAGGCGCCGACCGATCAGTTCGACACAGCCGATTTCAATGATCCGGTGACCATCGGTCACCGGCATGCCGGTGGTTTCGGTATCGAGTACAACGGATCTGGTGGCCATCAGTGTTCAATTCTCAACGGGGTCAATCGTGCAAAAGCGGCGATGTTAACACGCTCGGCAGAGGTGTTTCAGGTAGACCGAGTCGCTCCATTCGCGAGCAAGCCCGCTCCCACACTGGATCCGCGGTCGGCACAATCCTGATAGACACAGGAAATCCAGGGTGGGAGCGGGCTTGCTCGCGAAGGCCACGACTCGGTGCAACGGCGGGAATCAGCTCTGCTTGTACCCGCGAACTTCATCCACCCCACGGTTGGCCAACTGGTCAGCCCGTTCGTTACCGTGGTGACCAATGTGCCCGCGCACCCACTTCCAGGTGACCTTGTGGCGATTGACCTGCTCATCCAGCTCTTTCCAAAGGTCAGCGTTTTTCACCGGCTCTTTCGCCGCTGTCTTCCAGCCGCGTTTTTTCCAGTTGGCCATCCACTCGTTGATGCCCTTCATCACGTATTGCGAGTCGGTCACCAGCAGCACTTCGCACGGCCGCTTCAAGGCTTCGAGGCCACGGATGGCGCCGAGCAGTTCCATGCGGTTGTTGGTGGTGTTGGCTTCGCCGCCCCACAGTTCCTTTTCGACGCCCTTGCACACCAGCAAGGCGCCCCAGCCGCCCGGGCCGGGGTTGCCCTTGCAGGCACCGTCGGTGAACAGTTCTACGCTATCGACGCTTTCGCTCATGCCACTCTATCCAGAAAAATGCCTGGCCCCGTCAATCGCGGATCGACGATGGCCGCGGCCGGAACAAGTCCGGCCACTATAAAAAGAAGGTTTACGGTTCGATACGACGGCGGTTGACCTTGGCCATCGGCAGCGGAATCAGCTTGCCCATCGGCTCGCGGCGTTCCTGACGCACCGGACGCAGGCCGACCACGATCTTGCGCGCGACCAATAAATAGAAGCCACCGCCCGACAGTTGCCAGTCGCCGGCCTTGCGTTCCCAGCCGGCCAGTCGGGCCTGCCACTTGGGCGACGCGAGCGGCGGACGATAGCACCCGAAGCGGCGTTTCTCCAGCGCAAAGCCCAGCAGATTGAGCCAGTCGGCGACCCGCGATGGCGAGATACAGCGTGCCTGGCGCAAGGCGTCGTGGGCAAATACGTGGCGCAAACCCCAGGTGCTCCAGGGGTTGATGCCGATGATCAGCAGATGCCCGCCGGGGCGTACACTGCTTGCCGCTTCGCGCAGCAAACCGTGGGGCGACAGACAGAAATCCAGACCGTGCTGCAACACCACCACGTCGGCGGCGTGCTCGCTCAACGGCCAGGCCTGTTCCTCGCAGACGATCTCGACACCCGGCAACGGCGCGCCGAGCCGCACGTTGCGCTGCACCTGCGGCGCCGACGGCGGAGTCTGGGCCGACGGCCCGTAATGCACCAGATAGCCGCCGAAGAACCGCCCCAACTCGTCTTCGAGCATGCGCCGTTCTTCATCCAGCAGAAATTGCCCGAGCGGGCCGGCCAGCCATTCACGGGCCGCGCCGATCAACGCCAGCCAGTCGGGATCGGCCTGAGCGAACGCTTTATCGGTCATGTCATTCTCCAACGCCGCTAGAAGCTCTAAGATGCGCCAATGTTTTCCGCTTGGCGAATTCCGACGATGATACAGATCAGTGCCCTGCCCGCGTTCACCGACAACTACATCTGGTTGTTACAGGATCACCGCACCCAGCGTTGCGCCGTGGTCGACCCGGGCGATGCCGCGCCGGTGCAGGCCTGGCTGGCCGCGCACCCGGGCTGGGTGTTGAGCGACATTCTGATCACCCATCACCATCACGATCACGTCGGCGGCGTCGAACGCCTGAAAACGGCAACCGGCGCTAAAGTCTACGGCCCGGCCAGCGAAAACATCCCGGGGCGCGACGTGGCGCTCACGGACAACGACACGGTCAGCGTGCTCGGCTGGGATTTCGATGTCTATGCAGTGCCCGGTCACACCCTCGGCCACATTGCCTATTACCACCACGGCCTGCTGTTTTGCGGCGACACCCTGTTCGCCGCCGGTTGCGGGCGTCTGTTCGAAGGTACGCCAGAACAGATGCACCACTCGCTCAGCCGCCTCGCCAGCTTGCCCGAGGATACGCTGGTGTATTGCACCCATGAATACACCCTGAGCAATCTGAAGTTTGCTGCGGCAGTCGAACCGAGCAACCCGGACATTGCCGCCCGTCTGGAAAAAGTCACCCAACAACGGGAAAAAGGCGTGATGACCCTGCCCTCGACCCTGGCCCTGGAAAAGCTCACAAATCCGTTTTTGCGTACCGCTGAAACATTAGTTACACAAAAAGTGGACGAACGGGCAGGCGCTCAAAACCGGGCGCCGAGTGAGGTTTTTGCGGCTCTGCGGGCATGGAAAGATAAGTTCTAAGTGACTCACCAGCTGGTACAAAAATTCTGAATGGTTGACCGCAGGGGGTGCGCTTTCTAGAATCGCCCGACATTTTTGCCCGGAACTTACTTCCAGCCAATGTCGTCATCCATACGTAAGTCCGTCAATTCAGACACGCTGACCCGCCTGGCGCAAGCCATCGCGGTGGCTGTGTCCGCCACGTTGGCGGGCTGTTCCAGCCATGCTCCGCAGCCTGAAGCGAGCCATACGCCGAACATTGCTGCGCGAGCCAAGCAGAAACCGATCTGGCTCAGCGAAAAGCCCAGCCCGCAGGTGCCTCAGGACATCTGGGAGCGCATGCGCGGTGGTTTCCAGCTGCAGGACGGCCTGGGCGTCAACCCGCGCATCGAGCAGCAGCGGCTGTGGTTTGCCAGCAACCCGTCCTTTCTGGAGAACGCCGGCGAACGCGGAAGCCTCTACATTCATTACATCGTCGAACGCCTCGAAGAGCGCAATATGCCGCTGGAACTGGCCCTGCTGCCAGTGATCGAGAGCGCCTACAACCCGATGGCCTATTCCCGGGCCGACGCATCGGGCCTGTGGCAATTCATCCCGTCCACCGGTCGTTACTACAACCTGCGCCAGACCCGCTTCTATGATGGCCGTCGCGATATCACCGCCTCGACCACCGCCGCGATGGACTACCTGACCCGTCTGCACGACATGTTCAACGGTGACTGGCTGCTGGCCCTGGCGGCCTATAACGCCGGTGAAGGCACGGTCAGCCGTGCCATCGAGCGTAACGAGAAGCTCGGCCTGCCGACCGACTACTGGAACCTGTCGTCGTTGCCGGCGGAAACCCAGGCCTACGTGCCGAAGCTGCTGGCCCTGTCGCAAGTGGTGCTGGCCCCGGAAGCCTACGGGGTGAACCTCAACCCGATCGCCAACGAACCCTATTTCCAGGTCGTCGAAATCAACCAGCGCATGGACCTGTCCAAGGTCGCAGCGGTGGCCAACATCGACGAAGACGAGCTGTTCCAGCTCAACCCGGCTTTCAAGCAGCGCACCACCATCGACGGTCCTCAGCATCTGCTGGTGCCGACGTCCAAGGCGCAATTGCTGACCGCCAGCCTGCAGACCATGCGGCCTGAAGAGCTGATCAGCCCGCGTTCGCTGAAGCCGGTGTTCGACGGTGCCGACCCGACTGAAGTGGCGAAGCTCAAGCGCGCTTACCGGGTCAAACGCGGCGACAATCTCGGTTCCATTGCCAAGGCCAACAAGGTCGAAGTCAAGGACCTGCAGCGCTGGAACAAGCTGACCGGCAAAAACCTCAAGGTCGGCCAGACCCTGGTGATGCAGGACAACACCAAGCGCACCCCGGCGCGCAGCGGTGGCCGGGTCAACACGGTGATCGCTGCCAACAGCAAGACCAAAGGCAAGGCCGACAGCCAGCAGCAGACCCAGTACAAGGTCAAGCGTGGCGACACATTGTATGTGGTGGCCAAGCGTTTCAACGTCGAGATGCAGCATCTCAAGCGCTGGAACCCGGGTGCCGGCAAGGCCCTCAAGCCCGGGCAGATGCTCACGGTTTATCAGCCGCACTGACAACAGAAGAGCCCCTGAAATTCAGGGGCTTTTTTTGCTTTTGTGGGAGCGGGCTTGCTCGCGAATGCGGTCTGTTAGCCGCATATGAAGGTGACTGATACACCGCATTCGCGAGCAAGTCGAATCGTCGCACCGCCGCTCCCACCGAAAGCAAACGCAATCGAAGGCGATTAAGCCCCCATTAACCCGCATCTTTTTCCTGTCCAGACAAGCTGTTACTGTACGGCCCACAAAGCCCAAGCCGCCTGGATCGGATCTGACTTGAAGCGTCCCCTCCTCCTGCTCCTGATCAGCCTGGCCTTGAGCTCACCCGCAAGCGCGACGATTACCGAGAGTCACGGTTATGCGCAGTTCGGCACGCTCAAGTACCCGGCCAGATTTACCCACTTCGACTGGGTCAACCCGCAAGCGCCCAAGGGCGGTACGTTGCGGGTGATGGCGTTCGGCACCTTCGATACGGTCAACCCATACACGTTCAAGGGCACCAGCCCGGTCACCACACCGAATTTCCTGCAGTACGGCATCAATGAGCTGAACGAGCCGCTGATGGTCGGCACCGGCCAGTATTCGCCGTCCGGTGACGAGCCGGCATCGAGCTATGGCCTGATCGCGCAATCGGTGGAGTACAGCGAAGATCGCAGCTGGGTGGTGTTCAATCTGCGCCCGGAAGCACGCTTTCACGACGGCACCCAGATCACCGCTTACGACGTGGCGTTCTCCTACCGAACACTGCTAAAGGACGGCCACCCGCTGTACCGCACCGCCCTGCAGGAAGTGTCGCGGGTCGACATCCTCAACCCGCAGCGCATTCGTTTCGTGATGAAACGCTCGGGCAATCCGTTACTGATCCTGCGCCTCGGCGAGTTGCCGGTGCTGCCGCAGCATTACTGGAAGGATCGCGACTTCAAGGCCACCACCTTCGAACCACCGCTGGGCAGCGGCCCGTACCGCATCACCTCAGTGACGCCGGGGCGGCAGTTGATTTTCGAGCGGGTCAAGGATTACTGGGGCAAGGACCTGCCGGTCAATCGCGGCAAGTACAACTTCGATCGCATGGAAGTCGAGTTCTACCGCGACAGCGACGTGGCCTTCGAAGCGTTCAAGGCCGGCGAATTCGACATCTACATCGAGCATCAGGCGAAGAACTGGGCCAACGGCTACAACTTTCCGGCGGTGCGCCGTGGCGAAGTGATCAAGGCGCAGATTCCGCACCAGATCCCGACGCAGAGCCAGGGCCTGTTCATGAACACCCGACGCGCGACCTTCAGCGACGTCAAGGTGCGCGAAGCGCTGGGCCTGATGTTCGACTTCGAATGGACCAACCGCGCGCTGTTCAGCGATGCCTACCAGCGCACCAGCAGCTACTACCCTAACAGCGAGTTTTCCGCGACGGGGCTGCCGGTCGGGCATGAATGGCTGATGCTCAAGCCGTACAGGGAGCAACTTCCGGCCAAGCTGTTCACCGAGCCGTTCACCCTGCCGCAAACCGATGGCCGTGGCATCCCGCGAGAGACCATGCGCAAGGCCCTGGCGCTGCTCGCCGAGGCCGGCTGGAAGCTCAACGGCCAGCGCCTGCAAAACACCGCAGGGCAGCCGCTGAGCTTCGAACTGTTGCTGGTCAATCCGAACCTTGAGCGGATCCTCCAGCCCTATATCGAGAACCTCAACAGCATCGGCATCGACGCGCGCCTGCGCACGGTGGATCGCGCTCAATACAAACAGCGCCTGGACCAGTTCGATTTCGACATGATCCTGATGACCCTCAACCAGACCCTCAGCCCGGGTCTGGAGCAATGGCAGTACTTCCATTCCAGTCAGGTCGGGGTCAAGGGCAGCAAGAATTACGCCGGTATTGCCAACCCGGTGGTCGATCACCTGCTCGAACAATTGCTCGCCGCGCAAACCCGCGACGAACAGGTCGCCGCCGGCAAGGCGCTGGACCGCGTGCTGCTCTGGCAGCACTACAGCATTCCCAACTGGTACCTCAATTATCACCGACTGGCCTACCGCAACCGGTTGGCCTTCGTCACCACGCCGCCCTACACCCTGGGCCTGAGCGCGTGGTGGCTGAAATCTTCGGAGAACAATAAATGACGCCCATCCGCGCCCTGCTCGTGCAGGCCAGCGGTCTGCTGTTCGCCGGGCTGGCGATTGCCGCCCCGCAACACGCTGTGACCCTGTACAACGAGCCGCCGAAATACCCGGCGGACTTCAAGCAGTTCGATTACGTGAACCCCGACGCGCCCAAGGGTGGGATCTTCCGCCAGGCCGGATTCGGCGGCTTCGACAGCCTCAACCCGTTCATCAGCAAAGGCGTGCCGGCCGATGACGTCGGGCAGATCTACGACACCCTGACCAAACACAGCCTCGACGAGCCGTTCACCGAGTACGGCCTGATTGCCGCGAAGATCGAGAAAGCCCCGGACAACAGCTGGGTACGTTTCTACCTGCGCCCGGAAGCGCGTTTTCACGATGGCCATCCGGTGCGCGCCGAAGACGTGGTGTTCAGCTTCCAGACCCTGACCAAGGACGGCTCGCCGCTGTTTCGCGGCTACTACAGCGATGTCGAAGAGGCCATCGCCGAAGACCCGCTCAAGGTGCTGTTCAAGTTCAAGCACACCAACAATCGCGAGTTACCGCTGATCCTCGGTCAGCTCCCGGTGCTGCCGAAACACTGGTGGGCCAATCGTGATTTTTCCAAGGGCAATCTGGAGATCCCGCTGGGCAGCGGCCCGTACAAGGTCGCCGAAGTGAAAGCCGGGCGCTCGGTGCGCTATGAACGGGTCAAGGACTACTGGGGCAAGGATCTGCCGGTCAATCGCGGCTTCTACAACTTCGACGTAATGACCACCGATTACTACCGCGACAACACCGTCGCCGTCGAAGCGCTGAAGGCCGGCCAGTTCGATTACTGGCTGGAAATGACCGCGAAGAACTGGGCCAACGCTTACAACATCCCGGCCGTGACCGAAGGCCGGCTGATCAAGGAACAGATCGCCAACAGCAACCCGACCGGCATGCAGGGCTTCGTCTTCAACCTTCGCCGCCCGCTGTTTCAGGATGTGCGGGTGCGTCAGGCGCTCGTCCTGCTGTTCGATTTCGAGTGGACCAACAAACAGCTGTTCAACGGTGCCTACTTCCGCACCCGCAGCTATTTCGAGAACTCGGAAATGGCTGCCACCGGCCTGCCCGACGTCGAACAACGGGCGATCCTCGAACCGTTTCGCAGCAAACTGCCGGCGCAGGTGTTCAGCGAAGCTTTCGAGAACCCGAAGACCGACGCCAGCGGCATGATCCGTGCCCAACAACGTGAGGCCTATCAATTGCTGCAGGAGGCTGGCTGGAAGATCGTCGACGACAAAATGGTCGACGCCAACGGCAAACCGGTGGTCATCGAGTTCCTTCTGGCGCAGACCGAATTCGAACGTGTGCTGCTGCCGTTCAAACGCAATCTGGCCGACCTCGGCATCGATCTGGTGATCCGCCGTGTCGACGTTTCGCAATACATCAACCGCGTGCGCTCGCGGGACTTCGACATGATGGTCGGCAGCTTCCCGCAATCCAACTCGCCGGGTAACGAGCAGCGCGAATTCTGGATGAGCGCCGCCGCCGACAAACCGAGCAGCCGCAACACCATGGGCCTGAAGGATCCGATCGTCGATCAACTGGTGGAAAACCTGATCAACGCCGACTCGCGCAGCAGTCTGGTGGCGCATGCCCGGGCGCTGGATCGGGTGCTGCAATGGGGTTACTACGTGGTCCCCAACTGGCACATCAAGACCTGGCGCGTGGCGTACTGGAACCACATCGGTCACCCGAAAGTCTCGCCCAAATACGACATCGGGATTAACACCTGGTGGGTCAAGCCTGACGCGAAGCCCGCCATAGAAGTCGAAACCAAACTGCAAGCCGACCCTGTGGGCACGGAGTAATCAGATGCTGGCGTATATCTTTCGGCGACTGCTGCTGATCATCCCGACCCTGTTCGGCATCCTGCTGATCAACTTCGTGATCATCCAGGCCGCGCCCGGCGGCCCGGTGGAGCAGATGATCGCCAAGCTCGAAGGCTTCGAAGGCGCCACCAGCCGCATCGCCGGTGGCGGTGCCGAGGTCTCGGTGGCCGGCTCCGCGTATCGTGGCGCGCAAGGCCTCGACCCGGCGCTGATCAAGGAAATCGAGCACATGTACGGGTTCGACAAGTCGGCCCCAGAACGTCTGTGGATCATGGTCAAGAACTACGCGAAGCTGGATTTCGGCGACAGCTTTTTCCGTGACGCCAAGGTCATCGACCTGATCAAGGAAAAGATGCCGGTGTCGATCTCGCTCGGGCTGTGGAGCACGCTGATCATGTACCTGGTGTCGATCCCGCTGGGGATCGCCAAGGCCACGCGGCACGGCAGCCACTTCGACGTGTGGACCAGTTCGGCGATCATCATCGGCTATGCGATTCCGGCGTTCCTGTTTGCGATTCTGCTGATCGTGGTATTTGCCGGCGGCAGTTATCTGGACTGGTTCCCGCTACGCGGGCTGACCTCGAACAACTTCGATGAACTGAGCCTGGGCGGCAAGATCCTCGACTACTTCTGGCACCTGGCGCTGCCGGTGACCGCGCTGGTGATCGGCAACTTCGCGACCATGACCCTGCTGACCAAAAACAGCTTCCTCGACGAGATCAACAAGCAGTACGTGGTTACCGCCAAGGCCAAGGGCCTGACGCGCAATCGCGTGCTCTACGGCCACGTGTTCCGCAACGCCATGTTGCTGGTGATTGCCGGGTTCCCGTCGGCGTTCATCGGCATCTTCTTCACCGGCTCGTTGCTGGTGGAGGTGATCTTCTCCCTCGACGGTCTGGGTCTGATGAGTTTCGAAGCGGCGATCAACCGCGATTACCCAGTGGTGTTCGGCACTCTGTTCATCTTCACCCTGCTCGGCCTGGTGGTGAAACTGATCGGCGACCTCACCTACACCCTGGTCGATCCGCGCATCGACTTCGCCAGCCGGGAGCATTGAGATGAACCTGTCCCCTCTCAACCGCCGCCGGTTCGAACTGTTCAAGGCCAACAAGCGTGGCTGGTGGTCGCTGTGGCTGTTCCTGATTCTGTTCGGGCTGAGCCTCGGTGCCGAGCTGATCGCCAACGACAAGCCGCTGGTGGTGCATTACGACAACCACTGGTACTTCCCGGCGATCAAGCGCTACCCGGAAACCACCTTCGGCGGCGAGTTCCCGCTGGAAGCCAACTACAAGAGCCCGTACATCCGCGAACTGCTCAAGGCCAAGGATGCGTGGGTGTTGTGGGCGCCGATCCCCTACAGCTACCAGAGCATCAACTACGACCTGAAAGTCCCGGCCCCGGCCCCGCCCTCGGCGGACAACCTGCTGGGTACCGACGATCAGGGCCGCGATGTGCTCGCGCGGGTGATCTACGGCTTCCGCATTTCGGTACTGTTCGCGCTGACCCTGACTGTGCTCAGCTCGATCATCGGCGTGATTGCCGGCGCGCTGCAGGGTTTCTATGGCGGCTGGGTCGATCTGGCCGGGCAACGCTTTCTGGAGATCTGGTCGGGATTGCCGGTGCTGTACCTGCTGATCATCCTTGCCAGTTTCGTCCAGCCGAATTTCTGGTGGCTGCTGGGGATCATGCTGTTGTTCTCGTGGATGAGCCTGGTCGACGTGGTGCGCGCCGAGTTCCTGCGTGGCCGCAACCTCGAGTACGTGCGTGCGGCACGGGCGCTGGGCATGCAGAACGGTGCGATCATGTTCCGCCACATCCTGCCCAACGCGATGGTCTCGACCATGACCTTCATGCCGTTCATCCTTACCGGCGCCATCGGCACCCTGACTGCGCTGGATTTCCTCGGCTTCGGTTTGCCGGCCGGCAGCCCGTCGCTGGGTGAACTGGTGGCCCAGGGCAAATCCAACTTGCAGGCACCATGGCTGGGCATGAGCGCGTTCGCGGTGCTCGCGCTGATGTTGAGTTTGCTGGTGTTTATCGGCGAGTCCGCTCGCGATGCCTTCGACCCGAGGAAGTGAAATGAATCAGGACAATCTGATCGAAGTGCGCGACCTCGCCGTCGAGTTCGGCTTCAACGAGCGGCTGCACCGGGTGGTCGAGGGCGTGAGCTTCGACATCAAACGCGGCGAAACCCTGGCCCTGGTCGGCGAGTCCGGCTCGGGCAAATCGGTGACGGCGCACTCGATCCTGCGCCTGCTGCCCTACCCGCTGGCCCGCCATCCGGCCGGCAGCATCAACTATGCCGGGCAGAATCTGCTGGGGCTGAGCGAAAAGACCATCCGCCACATCCGCGGCAACCGCATCGCGATGATCTTTCAGGAGCCGATGACCTCGCTCAACCCGCTGCACTCGATCGAGAAGCAGATCAACGAGATCCTCGGCATCCACAAGGGTCTGAGCGGCAAAGTCGCGACCAAGCGCACTTTGGAGCTGCTGGAGATGGTCGGCATTCCCGAGCCGCACAAGCGCCTCAAGGCCCTGCCCCACGAATTGTCCGGCGGCCAGCGCCAGCGGGTAATGATCGCCATGGCATTGGCCAACGAGCCGGAACTGCTGATCGCCGACGAGCCGACCACCGCACTGGACGTGACCGTTCAGCTGAAAATCCTCGATTTGCTCAAGGAACTTCAGGCTCGATTGGGCATGTCGCTGCTACTGATCAGTCACGATTTGAACCTGGTGCGAAGAATTGCGCATCGCGTATGTGTCATGCAGCGCGGTTGCATCGTCGAACAGGCATCGTGCGCAGAGCTGTTCCGTTCGCCGCAGCATCCGTACACTCGGGAATTGCTCGGCGCGGAGCCCAGCGGAGGTCCGGCGAGCAATAAAATCGGGGCGCCGCTGCTCGAAGTCGAGAACCTGAAAGTCTGGTTCCCGATCAAGAAAGGCCTGCTCAAGCGCACGGTGGATTACGTCAAGGCAGTGGACGGCATCAATTTCAGCCTGCCTCAGGGACAGACGCTGGGGATCGTGGGGGAAAGCGGTTCCGGCAAATCCACGCTGGGTCTGGCGATTTTGCGGCTGATCGGCAGCAAAGGCGCGATCCGCTTTGAGGGTAAGCAGCTAGACTGCCTGACGCAGAACGAGGTTCGCCCGTTGCGGCGGGAGATGCAGGTGGTGTTTCAGGATCCGTTCGGCAGCCTGAGTCCGCGGATGTGCGTCAGCGACATCGTTGGCGAAGGCCTGCGGATTCACAAGATGGGCACCGCCGCCGAGCAGGAAGCGGCGATTATTGCGGCATTGAAGGAGGTAGGTCTGGATCCGGAAACCCGGCACCGCTACCCTCACGAATTTTCCGGTGGGCAACGGCAACGTATCGCCATTGCCCGGGCTTTGGTGCTGAAACCGGCGCTGATCCTGCTGGACGAGCCGACTTCCGCGCTCGACCGCACGGTGCAGCGGCAAGTGGTGGAGCTGTTGCGTTCACTGCAAGCCAAGTACAACCTGACGTATTTGTTCATCAGCCATGACCTGGCTGTCGTCAAAGCGCTGAGCCACCAGCTGATGGTGGTCAAGCATGGCCAAGTGGTCGAACAGGGAGACGCGCAAGATATTTTTGCCGCCCCCAAACATCCGTATACACAGCAGTTGCTGGAAGCCGCTTTTTTGGCACCAGCCACTGCGCAATAACCTGAAAGAGGAGCAACACATGGGTTTTCTCGCCGGTAAGCGCGTACTGATCGTCGGTGTCGCCAGCAAGCTGTCCATCGCATCCGGCATCGCTGCCGCCATGCATCGCGAGGGCGCTGAGCTTGCCTTCACTTATCAGAACGACAAACTGAAAGGTCGTGTTGAGGAATTCGCTCAAGGCTGGGGTTCGAGCCCTGAGCTGTGCTTCCCGTGCGACGTGGCCAGCGATGAAGAAATCGCCAAGGTCTTCGAAGAGTTGAGCAAGAAGTGGGACGGCCTGGACTGCATCGTGCACTCCGTCGGCTTCGCCCCGGGCGACCAACTGGACGGCGACTTCACCGAAGCCACCACCCGTGAAGGTTTCCGCATCGCTCACGACATCAGCGCCTACAGCTTCGTGGCCCTGGCCAAGGCTGGCCGCGAAATGATGAAAGGCCGCAACGGCAGCCTGCTGACCCTGTCGTACCTGGGCGCCGAGCGCACCATGCCGAACTACAACGTGATGGGCATGGCCAAGGCTTCTCTGGAAGCTGGCGTACGCTACCTGGCCGGCTCCCTGGGCCCGGACGGCACCCGCGTCAACTGCGTATCGGCCGGCCCGATCCGTACCCTGGCAGCCTCGGGCATCAAGAACTTCCGCAAGATGCTGGCCGCCAACGAAGCGCAAACCCCACTGCGCCGCAACGTCACCATCGAAGAAGTCGGCAACGCCGGCGCCTTCCTGTGCTCCGACCTGGCGTCGGGCATCAGTGGTGAAATCATGTACGTGGACGGCGGCTTCAACACCACCGCCATGGGCAACATCGAAGAGTAATCTTCGGTCTGCCAATAAAAAACCCGCCAATCGGCGGGTTTTTTTGTGCCTGCAATGTCTTCAACAACCCAAATCCCCTGTAGGAGTGAGCCTGAATTTCGTGAACAGCGGATAAACCTGTGGGAGTGGGCTTGCTCACGAAGAGGCCGGCACATTCAACATGGATATCGCCTGAGCGGACGTTTTCGCGAGCAAGCCCGCTCCCACACTGTTTTTACGATGTGCCTGAATTTTGTGGGCAGCCGACAAACCTGTGGGAGTGGGCTTGCTCACGAAGAGGCCGGCACATTCGACATGGATATCGCCTGAGCGGACGCTTTCGCGAGCAAGCCCGCTCCCACAGGGTTCTGCGATGCGCCTGAACTTTGTGGGCAGCGGATAAACCTGTGGGAGTGGGCTTGCTCACGAAAAGACCGGCAGATCCAACATGGATATCGCCTGACGGACGCTTTCGCGAGCAAGCCCGCTCCCACAGGGTTCTGCGGTGTATCTGGATTTTGTGGGCAGCGGATAAACCTGTGGGAGTGGGCTTGCTCACGAAGAGGCTGGCACATTCAACATGGATATCGCCTGAGCGGACGCTTTCGCGAGCAAGCCCGCTCCCACAGGGTTCTGCGGTGTATCTGGATTTTGTGGGCAGCCGCTAAATCTGTGGGAGCTGGCTTGCCAGCGATGAGGCCTGAATCAGCGCCGTTTCAACGCCTGCTTGTGCGCATACATCGCCTGGTCGGCATCAGCCAGTAGCCGATCCACCGTGTCATGCCGTTGCGGATCGTATTCGATCTGGCCGACGCTGAAGCGGATGTCGTAGCCGCGCTGCAACATCGCATTGCGTTCGTCGAGGATGTCCTTGAGCCGCGCCATGATCGCTGTGGTTTCGACGTGACTGGAGCCGGTCAGCAGCGCCACGAACTCGTCACCGCCCAAGCGCCCGACCACGTCGCTCTCGCGAAAAGCGATGCGCAGCACATCGGCAAAGGTCTTCAGCGCACTGTCGCCTTCGGCATGGCCGTAACGATCGTTGATCTGTTTGAAGTCATTGAGATCGAAAAACAGCAGCGTCGCCGGTTTATCCCGGTGTTTGCAGGCGTCCAGCGCATGCTGGGCCAGGGTCTTGAAGCCGCGGCGGTTGGACAGCAGCGTCAGCTCGTCCATGCTTGCCATCTGCACCGCCATCAACTCTTGCTCGGCCATGCCGGCGAGATCGCGCAACAGGGCACGCTCCTCGTCGTCGAGTTCGCGCGGCTGGGTGTCGATCAGGCACAACGTGCCCATTTTGTTGCCGTTGGGCACGGTCAGCGGGTAGCCCGCGTAGAAACGAATCTTCGGCTCGCCGGTGACCAGCGGATTGTCATGAAAGCGCTTGTCCTGCTTGGCATCAGGCACCAGCAGCAATTCGTCCTGAAGAATCGCGTGCCCACAGAACGATACATCACGCGGGGTTTCGTTGACGTCGAGGCCGACGCACGACTTGAACCATTGCCGATCCTTGTCCACCAGCGTCACCAGCGCAATCGGCACGTTGAACAGGCGTTTGGCCAGCCGCGTGAGCCGGTCAAAACGCTCCTCCGGCGCCGAATCAAGAACCTTCAAGCCGTGCAGCGCTTGAATTCGGGTGGCTTCATTGGCGGGTTTGATCGGGGCCAGCATCACGCACTCCATCAGGGTCAATGACCGTTAGAGTAGCCTGATTCGCCAGCGACTCACACACTCAACCGCCCGCCACCGGACATGGCCCGCCAGCATCGGCCCAAAGCTTGAACTGGGCCACAAAAATGTCATGCGGCACCGGCACCGGTGCGCGCCCTGCTCCGGGGTTCCAGCCCCACAACACCAGTTTGTCGTCGCTGACATGTTTGATCAGCGCGGCGAAATCACGGTCGCCGTTGCTCGAGCGGTCCTTGATCATCGCGCACAACTTGTCCGGCGGCAGGCCGATCCAGGCCATCTTGTGGGCCGCCGGCGGCAGACTCCAGTGTGGTGCCCCCGGTGGCGCGTGGGGGCCATAACTGGCCGGCGGATTGCTCTCGGCGTGGCAGGTGGCGCAGGGCAAACCGGCGGCGCCCTTGCCGTCCATGCCACGCACCACATTCATCGCGTGTGGTTTGCCGGCATCGAATTGCAGCGGCGAATCGCCGGGGATGTGACAGTTCTGGCAGCGCGGGCTCTGGAACACCTTCTGCACCGTGCCGAACGCCTTGAGCGCCTCCTGATCGTCGGCGAACAGGTCCGAGGCGTAGCCGCCCAGCCCCAGCAACATCATCGTGCCCAACAGCAGATGTCGTTTCATCTCACACCCCCGACAGTTGCAGCGGCAGTTCACGCAAGCGCTGCCCGGTCAGCGCATACACGGCATTGGCCACCGCCGGCGCGGTCGGCGGAACCCCGGCCTCACCGATGCCGCCGGGTTTGTCGCTGCTGGGCACGATATGCACCTCGACCAGCGGCATCTCGTTGAGCCGCAGCACCTGGTAATCGTGATAATTGGACTGCACCACCGCGCCATCCTTGAGCGTCAGTTTGCTGTGCAGCGCCATGCCCAGGCCAAAGGTGATGCACGATTCCATCTGCGCCGCGATGCTCTGCGGGTTGACCGCGATCCCGCAATCCACCGCACACACCACGCGGTGCACGCGAATCGCCAGATTATCCTGCGAAACCTCGGCCACCTGCGCCACATAACTGCCGAACGACTCGTGTACCGCCACGCCCAATGCATGCCCGTCAGGCAACGGCGCTGTCCAGTTGGCCTTCTCCACCGCCAGATTCAGCACCCCGAGATGCCGCGCATGGTCCTTGAGCAAGGTGCGTCGATATTCGACCGGGTCCTTGCCCGCCGCCGTGGCCATTTCATCGATCAGCGACTCCATGACGAACGCGGTGTGGCTGTGCCCCACCGAACGCAGCCACAGCACATTGATTCCGGTCTGCGGCGAATGCAGCTCGACCTGTTGATGGGCCAGGCCCTTGATATACGGGCTGTCGGCCACGCCTTCGACCGAAGTCGCGTCGATGCCGTTCTTGACCATGGTCTGTTCGAGCATGGTGCCGGCCATGATCGACTGGCCGACCAGCACATGCTGCCAGCTCAGCGGCATGCCCTGCCCATCGAGGCCGATGCGTGCCTGATGCAGGAACATCGAGCGGTAATACCCGCCACGAATGTCATCCTCGCGCGACCACACGGTTTTCACCGGCAGCCCGGCGGCTTTCGCCACTTGCACCGCTTCGGCGACGAAGTCCGAGGTCGGATTGGCCCGCCGCCCGAATCCGCCGCCAAGAAATTCGGTGTGAATTTCCACCTGCTCCGGTTTGAGTCCGGTGATCTTGCCGGCGACCATCTGGTCCAGGGTCTGGAATTGCGTGCCGGTCCAGATCTCGCATTTCTCGGCACTGATCTTCACCGTACAGTTCAGCGGCTCCATCGGTGCATGCGCCAGATACGGCACGCTGTATTCGACGTCGATTTTCTTCGCCGCCTTGTCGAAGTTGCCCTGCGGATCCCCGGCCTGACTGGCGGAAGTGCCCGGTGTCGCTGCCAGTTTGCGAAAACTGTCGAGCAGGCCCTGGCTGCTCAGGTCAGCGTGCGGCCCGAGATCCCAATCGACCTTCAACGCATCGCGACCAAGTTTCGCCGCCCAGTAATGATCGGCAATCACCGCCACACCGGTCGGCACCTGTACCACTTTGTGCACACCGGGCACCGCCAGTGCCTCGGCGCCCTCGAAGGATTTGACCGTGGCGCCGAACACCGGTGCACGGGCAACCATCGCGGTCATCAAGCCCTCGAATTGCACGTCCATGCCGAACTTGGCGCGCCCGGTGATTTTCTCTGGGGTGTCGAGACGCTTGGTCGGTTTGCCGATGACTTTCCAGTCCTTGGCCTCCTTGAAGGTGATCGACTTTGGATCCGGCACTGGCAGTTGTCCGGCGGCGTCCGCCAGTTCGCCGTACGTCGCGCGTTTATCGCCGGCGATCACTACGCCGGACTCGGTGCGAATCGTCGACGCAGCGACGTTGAAGCGCTTGGCCGCCGCTTCCACCAGCATCTGCCGCGCCGTGGCCCCGGCCAGCCGGTAACGGTCGAACTCCATCCAGGTCGAGGTCGAGCCGCCAGTAATCTGCATCCCGCCAAACGCCGGCATGCCGTAATTGGCCGCCGAGGCCGGCGAGTGTTCGACGCGGATCGTCGACCAGTCGGCATCCAGCTCTTCTGCAATCAACATGGTCAGGCCGGTCCAGATGCCCTGGCCCATTTCCGAATGCCCCAGTAGCACCGTCACGCTGTTGTCCGCAGCGATGCGCAAGAACGCATTCGGCGCGAAGACCTTGCCTTCATTCTCCGCTGCCAGAGCAAATCGATGGGCACCGGGCACGACAAACGCCACCACCAGACCGCCCCCCAGCACGGCACTGCCCTTGAGAAATCCGCGACGCGATACAGGACTGTTCATCAACCTTCTCCCAACATGCCTCAGCCGATTTCGGACGCGCGCTTGACCGCCGCGCGGATTCGCGGATAGGTACCGCAGCGGCAAATATTCCCGGAGAGCGCCTGATCGATATCGCTGTCGGTGGGCTTGGGGATTTTCGCCAGCAGCGCGGCGGCCGACATGATCTGCCCCGACTGGCAGTAGCCGCACTGCACCACATCAAGTTCGGCCCAGGCCTGCTGCACCGGGTGCGAGCCATCGGTCGAAAGGCCTTCGATGGTGAGGATTTTCTGGCCGTGGGCCACGGCGGTGGCGGGCGTGATACAGGCACGCAACGGCGCGCCATCGACGTGTACAGTGCAGGCGCCGCACTGGGCCATGCCACAGCCGAATTTGGTACCGGTCAGGTGCGCCACGTCACGCAGGACCCAGAGCAACGGCATGTCGGCCGGCACATCGAGTTCCTGATCCTTGCCATTGATATTCAAGGTCAGCATCGGGGATTTTCCTCAGACTCACGGTGTTCTGAAGGGGCGTCGCTACGGCCAGCAAAGCCTGTGCGCGCCTCGGCTTATCCCTTTCAGCAAAGCCTAATTTGCGCGTGAAGCCAGACATGGCGACCACCGGTCATGCCCTATCGCAAAAATGTCGACTTTAATCTTCTGGCTGATAACGGCGCTTATCCGAACCGTCACGACCGGTCTGCGACGAGCGCGGTAACCCATCACCTTGGTCAGGAGTCGCGAACATGGGATTTGTCACCACCAAAGACGGCGTCGATATTTTCTACAAGGACTGGGGCCCGAAGGACGCCCCGGTGATCCACTTCCACCACGGCTGGCCGCTCAGCTCGGATGACTGGGATGCGCAGATGCTGTTCTTCCTGGGCCAGGGTTTTCGAGTGATCGCCCATGACCGCCGGGGGCACGGAAGGTCGAGCCAGGTCTGGGACGGCCACGACATGGACCATTACGCCGACGATGCGCTGGCGGTGGTTCAGCACCTGGGGGTGAAGAACGTGGTGCATGTCGGCCACTCCACCGGCGGCGGCGAGGTCATCCACTACATCGCCCGTCATGGTCAGGACAACGTCGCCAAAGGCGTGTTGATCAGCGCGGTGCCACCGTTGATGGTCAAGACCGAAAGCAATCCGGGTGGTTTGCCGAAATCGGTGTTCGACGATTTTCAGGCGCAACTGACGGCCAATCGTGCGCAGTTCTACCGCGATATCCCCAGCGGGCCGTTTTATGGCTATAACCGCCCCGGGGCCAAGCCGTCTGAGGGGATCATCGGCAACTGGTGGCGTCAGGGCATGATCGGCGGCGCGAAGGCGCATTACGACGGGATCGTTGCGTTCTCGCAGACCGATTTCACTGAAGACCTGAAGAAAGTCACCGTGCCGGTGCTGGTGATGCATGGCGAGGACGATCAGATCGTACCGTATGCGAACTCGGGGCCTTTGTCGGCGAAACTGCTGCCAAATGGCACGCTGAAGTCGTATCCGGGGTTTCCGCACGGGATGCCGACGACTGAGGCGGCGACGATCAATGCCGATTTGCTGGCATTTATTCGCGGCTGAGGAGAGTTGCGTTCACGCCTGTCTCCTGTAGGAGCGAGCCTGCTCGCGATGGCGATGTATCAGGCAACAAATGTTCAATCTGTTCCGACGCTATCGCGAGCAGGCTCACTCCTACAAGGGAACTTGATTGGCCTGAAGTTCACTACGCCTCGGTGCGCCCCGTCCCTTCGCGATCACGTTCGTAGTGGTGCGCCAGTGGCAGCGCCGGCAACCATGACTCGCGCCGTACAGTCCACAGTTCATAGGTCGGCTTGAACTGGTTCGGCGCGTCCAGCGAGCCGACATTCACTTCAATTTCATCCCCCGAACGCGCCAGTACCGGCGAACCACAGCGCGGACAGAACACCCGCCCTTGATACTCGCCAGTCTTGCCGCTGACGGTCACCGCATTCTCGGGAAATATCGCCGAGGCATGGAACAACGCCCCGTGGTGTTTGCGGCAGTCGAGGCAGTGGCAAATCCCGACGCGGTAAGGTTGGCCCGACGCTTCGAAACGCACATCGCCGCACAGGCAACCGCCAGTTAATGAGTTCATGGTGTCTATCCTCTGCCAGACTCTGTTCAGCCTTTGAACATAGCAGCCGTACAAGCGAACGCCCACATTCTGCCTACGCCGGAGACAGCCCCATGCCCTCCCCCGAGTCCATCTTGTTACAGAGCTGGCACACCAACGCTGACGCCTGGATCGACGCGATCCGCAGCGGTACCATCGAAAGCCGCCAGCAAGTCACCGATCAGGCGATCCTGCTGGCGATCATGGGCCGTCAACCCGAACGCGTGCTGGATCTGGGTTGCGGCGAAGGCTGGTTGTTGCGGGCGCTGGCGGATCGCGGTATCGATACGGCGGGCGTCGATGGCGACGCGACGTTGATCGAGGCTGCACGCGAGGCCGGTTCGGCCAAGGTACATGTGGCCAGTTATGCGGCATTGGTCGACGCCGAAATTGATATTGGCCGTGATTACGATTTGATCTGCGCCAACTTCTCGCTGCTGCATCAGGACATCATTCCATTGCTCGCCGCGATGCAGGCGTTGCTGGTTCCCGGCGGCGCCATGATCATTCAGACCCTGCATCCGTGGGCCGTGGCGGCCGGCGATTATCAGGATGGCTGGCGTGAAGAGTCCTTCGCCGGGTTCAAGGGCCAGTGGCAGCCGATGCCGTGGTATTTCCGCACGCTGTCGAGCTGGTGCAACGCGCTGGACATGGCCGGGTTTCACCTGGTCAGCCTGCAGGAGCCGCAGCATCCGCAAAGCCCGGTGCCGCAGTCACTGCTGATGATCGCCGAACGGCGTTCCTTGTAGGAGTGAGCCTGCTCGCGATGGCGTCGTCGCAGCTTGCATAGGCGTTGCCTGACCCTACGCCATCGCGAGCAGGCTCACTCCTATAGGGTTTGGCGGCAAGCGACGCACTTGTCGATCTACGGCAGCGCCATTCGACCAAGGACTGACTACGCTGTAAAACCTGCGTGTCTAACCTGCCGAGGATGACTGCCATGCAACGCTTTCAAAAACTCACACCGTGCCTGTGGTTCGATGATCAGGCCGAAGCCGCCGCGAAGTTCTATTGCTCGATCTTCGATCATTCGAAAATCACCGGCCTGACCCACTACAGCAAGGTCGGCCAGGAATTTCACGGCAAGCCGGAAGGCGCGGTGATGACCGTCAGTTTCGAACTCGACGGCCAGACCTTCACCGGCCTCAACGGCGGGCCGATGTTCAAGTTCAGTGAGGCCATTTCGTTTCAGGTCAATTGCCAGAATCAGGAAGAAGTCGACCACTTCTGGGGCAACCTGTCGGCCGGTGGTCCGGTCGAAGCCCAGCAATGCGGTTGGCTCAAGGACAAGTTCGGGGTGTCGTGGCAGATCGTGCCGGTGGCGTTCATGCACATGATGCTGGACCCCGACACCAGCAAGTCGCAACGGGCGATGCAGGCCATGTTCAAGATGAAAAAACTCGACATCGCCGAACTGGAGCGGGCCTTTGCCGGCCAGAGCTAATACACTCCGGTTCTGGCCTGCCGGGAACCATAACGATGAAACACGCTGCCGCCAAAAACCCTGAAAAAGCCCCTCGCTTCTGGCGCGACGATGCCCTGCCCTTCATCGAAGCGCGGGCCATCGCCGATGGCCGTGAGGTCTGCTACTCACGCCATTCCCATGCGCATTTTTCGATTGGCGCGATCACCGCCGGGCGGAGCATTTATGTGCATGAGCAATCGACGTTCGAAGTCGCCGCCGGCACCGTGGTGCTGATGAATCCGGGCGACGTGCATGCCTGCAATCCGATCGATGATCAGCCGTGGTCGTACTTGATGTTGTATGTCGAGACGCCGTGGCTGACGGATTTGCAGCATCAACTGGGGTTCAGTGCGGAGCTGGAGTTTCGGCGGTTTTCCACTACTCATCTGGATGACCCGCGACTGTTTCGTGACCTGCAAGGGCTTTACGCCACACTGGTCGACGAGCAGCAGGACGTACTGCGCAAACACAGCGCAGCGGTGGAGTTTTTCAGCGATCTGCAACTACGCCTGAACCCGGCTGAACCACCGCAGCGTGAACCGAATTTCAAGCTCGAACGCGCCGCCGACTTCATTCGCGAACACTGCACCGACCTGCTCAGCCTGGAGGACATCTGCACGGCGGCGCAGTTGTCACCGTCGTATCTGATCCGTACGTTCAAGCAGCATTACGGCATGACTCCGCATGCCTTTGTGGTCAACCAGCGCATCCAGTTCGCCCGCGAACGTCTGCGCAGCGGCCAGTTGATTGCCGATGTCGCGCTGGAAGCAGGTTTTGCCGATCAGGCGCATTTTCAGCGCGCATTCAAACAGCATCTGGCGGCGACTCCCGGCCAATATCGCGGCTGATCCTGGCGCCGGGCTCACGGCAACAGCAGATAACCCGCGCTCGCCGCCAGCAACAAGGCCATCAACCGATTGAACAGGCGCATCCCCTTCGGATTGCCCAGATACCCACGCAGAAACGTCCCGGCATAGACCCAGCAACCGACCGACAGATAACAGATCACCAGATACACCGCGGCGAACTGCCAGACCAGCCGTGCCTCGCCATCGGCGACAAACGCGCCCATCCCTGCCACACACGCCAGCCAGGCTTTCGGGTTGAGCCATTGCATCACCGCGCCGTACAACATCGACGGCGCCCGCCCCGCCTCGCCGACATGCAACTGGCCGTCATCGGCAGCCAGTTTCCAGGCCATGAACAACAGAAACGCCACCCCGGCCAATTGCACCACCCGGGTCAGAAATGGCCACAGTTTCAGGACCTCATGCAGCCCCAGGCCCATCAGCACCAGCAACAGCACAAAACCCAGCGTCGCTCCTGCCACGTGCCGCTGACTGGCCCGAAAGCCGAACTGCGCACCGGAACTCAGCGCCACTATATTCACCGGCCCCGGGGTTATGGACGCCACCAGCGCAAACGCCGCCATCGACACAATCAGACTCATTACGCACCTGCTGCAGAGTGGGGAGAAAGAGACTCAGGCTAACTAAGGCATGGCCTCCTGTATTGAACAAAATTGCCCTCAAATTGACCGGCATGAAACATACATTGAAACCAATACTGCAAAACAAGCCCTGACTGCGCCGATATAGTCGTCCTGCGAAAACGACTTTCGCCGCTCTCGTTTATTGACCCACCTATAAACCATGGATGGACTGAAATCCAATGACAACTTTAACCAATCTTTTTACCTCTGCCCCCTTATCAAGTGAGCAACTTGAACGACGCGCTATCGCGCAGACAATGAGAGCAACACTCGAAAAGCTGGAGAAAGACAAGGACAGTCGCAACTATTATCACCAAACCAGCCTGATCGATGGTGAGCAACTGTCCATATCGATTCTTGAGGGCAGTCAATTCAACCAAGCGCATTTCTCGGCACATATCGTCCTGCGCCAACTGGTACGGCAGCCGCAATTCGTTGCAATCGTCGACGCGTTGAAAATCAATGATGACAACTGGACACTGGTCAATAAAGAGGGCGAAATCTTTCAGGTCCATGAAGTCGAAAAAACCGACGGGACGTTTATCGAGCGCATCGATATCACCCAGCAGGTCAACGCGATTGATTCGTTTAAATCCGACCTGCAACTGCTGGCCAGAAGTGCAGTCATGACGGGTGACATCGTGTCTTCAGGCGACCGTCTGCCGTTGCTCAACTGGCTACAGTTCCAGCAACTGAACCTGCCCAAGACCGTGGAACAGTTTGAAAACCTGATCGCCTGGCTGGAACTGACGTTGCCACCGGCGCCCACGCATGGCAACTATCGGGGGACATCCAACGAAACCGGTGCAACAGAGTTGTGCATCGATGAGGATCAGCAATCAACTATCTATCAGGTCATCCATAAGTTGATGGACAAGGGCGAGCCGCGCACGGAACCGCTGATCAATTATCTGGCGGGTGCACTGCTCAAGAAAGAGACGCCGACAGCCCTGCGTGAATACCCGCGTCGCGCCTGGGCATTGCTGATCGAGACCGAAGAAGCGAAAGCCTTCGCCCAGTCCTGCTTCGAAGCGTTGAACGAGCCGTCCATGGTCAATGCGACTGTGCTGAGCACAGAGCAGCGTAGTCGCCTGCTGGTCGCAGCGGTCATGCTCGATTTGTCGTTGGGTCGCGAAGACAAGAACCAGAACTTCATCGAGCAGAATATCTATAACCCAGGTTACGTACAGGCTACCTCCCACGAGGTCAATCTGGCACTGGAACAGGCACTCGGACGCCGACGCATCAAGGAATATGCAGTTCCCATGACGCTGGAACTGATCCTCGCCGGACTTGCGCCGGAGTTGCTGGTCAGGACACCCGCGACGCTGCAGATAGGCACACCAGGCTGGGTCATTCTGCGCAAATCGGTACGTCTGGCCGAGAGCATCGCGCCTGGCCTGTCCAGTCAGATGCCTTATGACAAACTGCTTGAATTGGGTGCAATCTTGCCCACCAGTGCGCAACAGCAGACCCTGCATGACTGGGCGAACCTGCAAGGCATCCTGGACTGGTCGATGCTCAATGGCCTGGAGCCGGAAAATGCCCATGACCTGCCAACCGAGACGCTATTCAAGCAGGCTGCAACGCAGTACAACGCTCACATCGAAGCGATCAGCGCAGCGCTGACAACGATCGCCACCCCGCCGGTCAGCCGGCGCAAGCTGGCGAAAGCCGAGCTGAACGACATTGGTTGCGACCCGACGACACAAATAGCGTTGCCGGTCGAACACGGATTCAAACGCAACTATCATTCCGTACTTGATGTTTATATGACCCGCAACCTGTTGTTCAAAAAGGACTATGACAGGCAATCCGGCCCAAGTATCTACAAGGCGCACCCGGATCTGCTGACACTCGAGCCAATCAATGACATTTACAAGGCAAAAGTAAAGGAACACTTCAAGCAATACCAGGCGGCCATCAATACCACAGTGCGCCTGGCACTTTCACGACTGCCAGTGGAAGAACGGATGGCACTTGAATTTGGCAAGGTGGCCATATTCAGCGTTCGCGATTTTTCTATGCCAATCCAGATAGGCAGCAACTATGTACCTTTTGACCCACGCGAAACTGCGCGCTTTGGCAATATGCTGTTTTGCAAGTATGGATTGCAGTTTTACTGTTTTGAAATATTCCCCCTGCAAGGCATTTGCCGAAATAATCCGGCCTTGGCTGAAGTTTACATTCGCGGCCAGACACTCGATGAAATCGGATGGTTTACCGTATGGCCAAATGGCAACAGCGACTTCAAATCGCAGACGTATCTTTCCACGCGAATCGAGAAAAGCGCCTACTTCGAAGGCGAGCCCCCTTTGGGCGAGGAGTCGCGAGACAGACCAGGAATCATCCTCGAACGGTTTGCCGAATTCGATGAGCCTGACGACGCTCTACCCTTGACGCGCAGTCCACTGCACAGTTTCAACTCGGAACGCTTCAACAAGATCGGCGAAATCATTGCCGAACATAATCCCCCGACCCATTACGACCAGTTTTATGCAACCAGTTACGACAAGCCCCCGCTGGAGCAGAAACATGATGACTGGGACAACGTCACCGAAACCATTCTCGACATCGTCATTCCATTCCGCCAATGCATCAGAGGCCTGTCCTCCAGTGATCCGGATCTTCGCAGCGGCGCGATATTCAGTTGCGTCATGGACCTTACCGCGATCCTCTTTGTCTTTGCCGGAGCCATCGGGCCGTTCAGCAAGGCGCTGGGCAGCAGTACAAGACTGTTAAGCCTGAGCAAGGTCGGCGCAAGCGTTGCGCTGTCGGTGTTCAATCCGCTCGATGGCGTTCCGAAGCTGGTTTACGGTGGTGCCAGACTGGTCGGCAAAGGCGTGATGAAACTCAGTCATTTCGGCTATGCCATCACCCGGGCCGGCGCCGGACAACTTCGAGCGCTTAGCAGTACCAGCAGCGGCTCGTACGACCTGGTCAAGGCCCTGAGCAAGACAGGAGCAGCAGCGGAGATTCGCATGACGTTGCCGACGGTGGCGCATGCCAGAGCGTTGTTCAAGGATGACACCATCGAGAGCACAAGCCAGATCCTGGCCCGGCTGACTGACAAGACCGTTGCGCTTCCCAAGGATGTCAGCGCTCTTGAGCTGGATCACCTTTTCCAGAGTTCAATTTTCGAGACCACACGTAAACTGCAATCAACTCAAGAGCTTGAGAAACTGATTGGCAAAACAGCTGTGGAAGAGCTGCTAAAAACCTTCATGTCCAAAAATCCGTTCGACTACAGTTCTACACGTACGCTAGGCAATGGATATTCAACCTTGCTGGCAACGGTCACCGAGGTCGAAGTGCGCAAAGCCAACTACATCAAAACTTATCAGCAGAATCTGCTGAAACAGGACCTGGGCGCAGCCCCCTACAATGGGGTATTGGAAGAATCGCGATACAACATTCGAGGCCTCAGCGATAATGCCGAGCGCGCCGGTGCATGGATTGTTTATGCATCGAACTCGCAAGGTAACGACTTCGATAGCATCGTGGCGATACTGCGCGAATACGCGGCCAGCAACAAGTCGCTGACCGATCCTGCGGTCATTGCACAGTTACATCTTAGTATCGCGCCCGCCACCGCCGACACCATTCGCGTGGGCTTGAATCAGGCAAAGTATGTTAGCGACATCAGTGGCTTTGCGTTGATGCAGGATCACCTGAAACTACTGAACCCCGCTCATGAACACTTCGGCAAGCAACTGCTCGGTGCGGTTGTGGGTTTCCATGCGTTCGGTGACGGCAATGGCCGCACAGGCCGTGCTTTGTTCGCAATCAGCGAGCTACGACGCAACCGTTTCAACCCGGTTTCGAAAGAAGCGTTCAACGCAATTCATGGCGTCGATGGACCACTGTCAGATCTCTGATCAGGAGTAGCAGCAGCCCGGCCGGCATTCACCCGCCGGGCTGTTCTTGTCTTGCCGTATGGCTATCACTCGCTCCCGATCATCGCCGGCACCGTAAACCGAAACTCCGTGCCCTCACCCGGCTCACTGCTGGCCTCGATGCGCCCGCCGTGGGCTTCAACAATCCCCTGCGTGATGTACAAGCCCAGTCCGGTTCCGGTCGGGTTGCCCTCCTTCACCGTCCAGTAACGGTCGAACACCCGCGCCAGGTTTTCCTTGGGAATGCCTTCGCCGGTATCGCGCACGGTAAACACGATCTCTTTGCCGTCAGACTTGGCCAACACGCCCACCGAACCTTTGCGCGGGGTGAACTTGATCGCGTTGCCGATCAGGTTCGACAGCACCTGAAACAGGCGCTCCGGGTCGGCGTGGATTTTCAGGTCGGGATCGGCCTGGAAGGAGATGCTGATGTCCTTGTCCAGCGCCAGTGGCCCGAGCAGCGACTGGGTCTCCTCGAACATCTGCCCGACATCCAGGGTCTGCGGGGCGATGGTGTAGCGCCCGGCGTCGATCTTCGAGGTGTCGAGCAGATCTTCCAGTAGCGTGTTCATCCGCCCGGCCGCCTGCTGCATGGTGTCGATAGCCATGGAGATGCGCCGCGAGGTATGCGGGCCGTCGGAACTGAAGGTCTTCTGCATCATGCCGCAGAGCATGGAAATCACGGTCATCGGATTGCGCAAGTCGTGGGAAACCACCGCCACCAGTTCATCACGGGCGCGCACCGCCTCCTGCTCACGGCGCACCTGACGGGCGAGGTCGTTTTCCAGTGCCGAACGGCGCAAATCGTTGGCCGCGAACAGATCGCCATGACTCCATTTGGTGGAGATCCCGGCCATCTCGACTTTCCAGATTTCGAACGAAGTACGCGGACGCAGACGCAGGCCGGCGTCGGAGTTTTCCAGATCCAGCGGCTTGCGCGGGTCGCCGCTCCAGTTGATATTTTCCTTGACCTCGGGTCGGAACCACATCACCCCGTTGTCCACCGGCTTGGGCAGGCTCATGGCAAGCACGCCGCTGGCCACTTGCTGAAACTGCGCGGCTGGCGGATAAACGCTCGCCAGATGATGGCTGGCGAACACCGGCTCACCGGTTTCCTGCAACCACTTGTGCAAGGCACGAATGTCTTCCGGCTCCGGGCAGTTGCCATAACGGTGCAACTGCTTGTCTTCGATGATCGCAATGCCCCCGGCCCCGGCCAGCGCCATCAGCACTTGCGGCTGCTGCGCCAGACCGTCGAAGACGTTTTCCGGCGAGTCGATCATCGCTTGATTGAGCAGCGCCAACGCCTCGACTTTCTCCTCGCGCTGGCGGCTGATTTCCAGCGCTTCCATCGCGCTGATCTGCAGCGACAGCACCTGACCGATGGTCTGGCAGGCGCTGCGCAGTTCGTGCGGCACATGCAGCGGCTGGCGGTTACCGCAGCTGATCAGGCCCCAGAGCTTGTCGCCCTTGAGCAGCGAGATGCTCATCGACGACAGCACGCCCATGTTCTTCATGTACTGGCAATGAATCGGCGAGACGCTGCGCAGGGTGGCGAAACTCAGATCCAGCGGGGTCTGGGTGTCCGGGCGCAGCTTGGGCACCAGCGGCACCGGCTGGTAATCGGCATTCGGGATGATCCGCAGCCAGTTGGTGCGGTACAGCTCGCGCGCCTGCTCGGGGATGTCCGAGGCCGGGAAAAACAGGCCGTTGAACACTTCCATCGACGGATCGGACGCCTCGGCGATCACCTGACCGTGGCCCTCCTCCTCGAAGCGGTAGATCAGCACCCGGTCGTAACCGGTCATGGCCTGGATTTCCTTGACGCTGATGTCGTACAGCGCCTGCAGCGAAGTGGCCGCTTGCAGTCGCTGGAGCATGCGCCCCAGATGGGTCTGGTTGCCGGCGACGTTGCGCGGCTGGAAGTTCTCGACGTGGATTTCCAGTTCCAGAATCAACACGCCTTGATGACGGTGCAGCAGACCTTCGAACGCGGTGCCGTTGAGGCGAAAGTGCAGCGGTCCGGCATCGGCAAATACCGGTTGTTGCAACGCCTCGCGCACGGCCGCCGCGTGCGTCTCACCCAGCAATTCGTGCAGTGGCTGGCCGATCAGTTCTTGCGCCGGGCGTGCCAGCAGGGTCTCGACGTTGGCGCTGATCTGAATGATGTCCAGCGCCGGCTCGCTCAGAGTCAGCAACAGGCCGTGGGGCTGGATTGCCCCGGGAAAGCGGATCGGTTCGTCGGCACAGTTGGCCAGCAGTTCTTCAAAGGCTTCTTGGTCTTGCGGGTTCATGCCAGTACCTCCCGGCTTTCGAGCCAGCGCTCGAAACAGCTGAATGTGGTTTGGGCTGCCGCAACCACGGCTTCACGTTCGCCCGCATCCAGCGATCGACTGCCCAGGTAATCAATGAAATCGCGCCAGCGGCGGCCTGTGGCAGCGCCGTAAACGTCGAGGAATGCCGCACCGTTGTCGGCGTTCAGGCTCAACCGCGAGGCGATTTCGCGACGCAGGATCTGCCCGCCGAGGGTTGCCCCTTCCAGCACGTACATCACCCCCAGACAGGCAGCGCTGGATTCGATCATGGGCAACGACTGACACAATGGAAGATGGGCGATAGTCTCGGGCATCAGGCCGAGAGCCCTCAGATCATTGAGCAGGATCTGCGTCTTGAGACGTGGCGCAAGATCGAAATCAACCGGGATCACGCCACTGTCGAGCAGTGCACTTTCCAGCGGTCGATAAAAGCCGTAGTAGGCCTGCATCAACCGTACAAAAGCGTTCGAATCGAGGGTATCGGAGAAAAAAGGAAGACGTTTTTCCAGTGCGATGTGCAGTTCGGCAGTGCCGGCTCGCAGATCTTGCAGCACCGGTGGCACATAAACTTCACGGGCCTTTGCTTGCATGTAGATCGCTCTTGGTGGGGCCGCTTCGGGGCCGGCAGGGTGTTTGCAGCTTTGGACGGATATTACACGGCAAACGCCTTTTTCTGACTTGGCGCACAGATTTTTCTGACGAAACCATCGCCTTCAGACCTTTCAGAGTTCTGAAGAATCAGAAAAGTTCGAATCGTTTAAAGGGGGGTGCTGAAGCTGTACCGCGACAGCATCGCTTGACTGTACGGGTCTGCGCGCCCACTGCCTGTGATAAAAAAGCGTCATCGTTTCCGGAGCCCAAGCCCATGGATCTCGCCACGCTTTCGCTGTTTCTCCCGGCCTGTTTCGCCCTGAACATGGCCCCCGGCCCGAACAACCTGCTGTCGGTGAGCAATGCCACCCGCTACGGCTATCGTCGGGCCTGCGCCGCCGGCATCGGGCGGATTATCGCGTTCGCCGCAATGATCGCACTCGCCGGCGCGGGGTTGTCGGTGGTGCTGCAGACCTCGGAATGGCTGTTCCATGCGATCAAGATCATTGGCGCGGCGTACTTGCTGTACCTGGCCTGGCAACTCTGGCGCGCCAACCCTGAGGCCGAGCAGCAGGTCGCCGGAGCGTCGGTGGGGTTCTGGCGGCTGGCGCGTCAGGAGTTTCTGGTGGCGGCGGGCAACCCGAAAGCGATCCTGTTGTTCACCGCGTTTCTACCGCAATTCGTTGATCCGAGCCGCCCGGTGCCGGCTCAATTCGCCGTGCTCGGCGCGCTGTTTCTGCTGCTGGAATGGATTGCCATCGGCGCCTACGCGTGGATGGGCCTGCACATGCGCCGCTGGTTCGCCGAGCCGCGCGGCAAACGGATCTTCAACCGTTGCTGCGCAGGGCTGTTGTCGGCGGCGGCTTCGGTGTTGTTGATGGCGAAACGCGCTTAAGCCTCGGACGGGCCTTTGAGCTCAACCTGATTGCCGTCCGGGTCGAAGCAATACAACGACAGGCCGTAGCCCTCGGCGCCGAAGCGTCTGGCGGCTTTTTCCACAGTCAGACCGTGCGCCTGCAAGTGCTCGGTCAGCGCCGGTTCATCGAACGGCTCGATGCGCAGGCAGAAGTGATCGACGTTGCGCCGCTCGGTATCGGCCGCCCCGCCACCCTTTTTGCCAAGTTCGCCTTGCAAGTCGACGAGGTCGATCATCGAGGTGCCGGCGCGCAGGTGCACCAGACCCAATGGTTCGTTGTGCCTGACCACCTCGGCGCCGAAGACCCGGCGGTAGAAATCGATACTGCGTTGCAGATCGGCGACACGCAGGACGATGTGATCGAGGTGTTGAATGATGAACGGTGGCATGGTTGGCTCCAGCGAATCGGCGATCCGCTGATTGTGGTGCAGAATCGAAAAAATACACTGTCGATTTTTCGGTGGAGCCATCGAAATCCTGGATTTAAGCTCAGGCCATGAACATACAAACCGCACTGCTGCCGCCCCACGCCGAGATGGTTCGCGCCATGCTCGAACGCGACACCGCCTACGAAGGGGTGTTCTTCACGGCCGTGAAAACCACCGGGATCTTCTGCCGCCCCAGCTGCACGGCGCGCAAGCCGAAACCGGAGAACGTCGAATTCTTCGCCCATGCCGATGAGTGCTTGAGCGCCGGTTATCGCGCCTGCCTGCGCTGCAAGCCGCTGGACGCCGCAGCCATCGCCCCCGACTGGGTGCAGCGCCTGCTCACCGCCGTCGATGCCGACCCGGAAATGCGCTGGAGCGATGCGCAACTGCTGGCCGAAGGCATCGAACCGCTGAAGCTGCGGCGCTGGTTCAAGCAGCATTTCGGCATGACCTTTCATGCGTGGCTGCGCACGCGCCGGCTCGGTATGGCGCTGGGCGGGATCAAACAAGGCACCTCGATTGACCATGCGGCGTTCGACTCCGGCTACGAATCGCTCAGCGGTTTTCGCGATGCATTCCAGAAGTCGTTCCACATCACCCCGGGCCGCGCGGCCAACAGTGAACCGCTGCTGTTCACCCGCCTGACCACGCCGCTGGGGCCGATGATCGCCATGGCCGAACGTCGCGGACTGGTGTTGCTGGAGTTTCTCGATCGCCCGGCGCTGACCCGCGAAGTCGAAGAGCTGCAAACCCGTCATGGCTACGTGGTCGCCCCGGGACACAACGCGCCTTTGCGGCAGATCGAAGAGCAACTCAACGAATATTTTGCCGGGACGCGCAGTGCATTCAGCGTCCCGCTGCATCTGCCCGGCAGCGCGTTCGACCAGCAAGTCTGGGAGCAACTGCTGCAAATTCCTTATGGCCAGACCAGCACCTACGGCGCCATCGCCTCACGCCTGGGCAAACCCGGCGCCAGTCGCGCGGTAGGTTTGGCCAATGGGCACAATCGGCTGTCGATCGTGGTCCCGTGCCATCGGGTGATCGGTGCGGACGGTTCGCTGACCGGCTATGGTGGTGGACAGCCGCGCAAGGCGTTTCTGCTGAGGCTGGAAAACGCTGCGGTGCAGCTCACGCAACCTCTGGCTTTCTGACACTTCGCTCCACTCACAAGAAGGGATTTCGATGAACGCGCTCGACACTCGGTTCCACCAGTTACACCAGGAAGGTCTGCTGATCCTGACCAACGTCGCCGACGCCACCGGTGCGCGGCTGGTCGAGCATGCGGGCGGGCAAGCGGTCGCCACCAGCAGCGCGGCAGTCGCTTGGGCGCATGGCTATCCAGACGGCAACACCCTGCCCCTCGAACGGCTGATTTCAACCGTGGAATCCATCGCGCGGGTGATCCAGGTGCCGCTGAGCGTGGACATCGAGGCGGGTTATTCCGATGACCTCGAGCGCGTGGCCGAAGTGATCGACGCGGTGCTTGCCGCCGGTGCGGTCGGGATCAATATCGAGGACGGCAGCGGCGCCCCGGAGCTGTTGGCGCGCAAGATCGAAGTAGCACGGCAGATCGCTCAGAAGCGTGATGTGAAGCTGTTCATCAACGCGCGCACTGACGTCTACCTCAAGGGCCTGGTACCGGCCGAGGATCGCGTCGCCGAAACCCTGCACCGTTCAGCGTTGTACCAGGCCGCCGGGGCCGATGGCTTGTTTGCCGCTGGCGTGACCGCCGCTTATGAAATCGAGGCAATCTGCAAGGGCACGTCACTGCCGGTGAACGTGCTCGGCTTCGCCTGCCTGCCGTCGCCGACAGAGCTGCAAGCCCTGGGCGTTCGGCGCTTGAGCGCCGGGTCTGGCATCGCCGAATTCCTCTATGGCGCGATGGGCTCGCTGGTGAAAAGCTTCCTCGCCAGCGGCAAGCTCGACACCCACGACCTGAAGGCGCTGACCTACGGCGAAGTCAACGGACTGCTGAAATAGCATGCCGGATCGTTATCAGGCGGCCAGCGAATTTCTGGCCGCGCTCGACGAGGACTGGCAGCGCCACGTTGCCGCCGTCGGCCCCTGCCTGCATCAACCGCACCCGACGCGTGATCCGTATCAGTCGCTGGTGCGGGCGATTGCCTATCAGCAACTGCACGCCAAGGCTGGGGATGCAATTGTCGGGCGTCTGGTGGCGTTGTTTCCGGGGCAGACGTTTCCCCGGCCGGAACAGATTCTCGCGAGTGACTTCGATCAACTGCGCGGCTGCGGTTTTTCGGCGGGCAAGATTGCGACCATTCAGGGCATCGCCCGGGCAACGCTGGACGGTGTGGTGCCGGATTATCGCACCGCGCTGGCGATGGACGATGAAGCGCTGATCGAACGCCTGGTCAGCCTGCGCGGGGTTGGCCGCTGGACCGTGGAGATGCTGCTGATTTACAGCCTGGAGCGCATGGATATTCTGCCGGCGGATGATTTTGGCGTGCGCGAGGGCTATCGCCGATTGAAGGCGCTGGAAGTACAGCCGACGCGCAGGCAGATGATCGAGATTGGCCTGGCGTGGAGTCCGTATCGGACGGTGGCGGCGTGGTATTTGTGGCGCGTTGCCAAGGTCTAGACCGCGTTATCGTTCTTCGCGAGCAAGCCCGCTCCCACAGAGGAACGCATTTCAAAATGTGGGAGCGGGCTTGCTCGCGAAGGCGCCCGTCGACTCAACCTCAAATCAAAGACCTGACTTCAACTTGCTGAACGCCCGAATCAAAGCCCGATTGAACGCCTTGCCATTGTCATTCTTGCTGTACAGCGAAGCCCGCACCGCCTCCGACGGATACGTCCCCGGATCATTACGGATCGATGCATCCACCAGACCATCCGCCGCCGTGATCGCATTGGCGTAGTGGATGGTGTCGGTGATCGGCGCGATCACCTCAGGCGTCATCAGATAATCCATCAATGCCAGCCCCGCCTGCGGATGCGGCGCATCCTTGGGAATGACCATGGCGTCAAACCAGATCAACGTGCCTTCTTTGGGGATGCGGTAACTGAGCTGGAACGGCTTGTTCGCCGCTTGTGCCTGCCCCGCCGCAATCGCCACGTTGCCATTCCACGACATCGCCACGCAGGTGTTGCCGTTGGCCAGGTCGCTAATGTTCAGATCGTTGTCGAAGTAGCGAATGTACGGGCGGATCTTCGCCAGTTGCTGCTCGGCGAGTTTCAAGTCATCAAGGTTCTGCCGGTTGATGTCCAGGCCCAGGTACTTCATGACCGCCGCGAACACTTCGTTCGGATCGTTGAGCAGACTCACCCCGCAATCGGCAAATTTCGAGACCACCGCCGGGTCGAACAGCATCGCCCAGCTGTCGGTCGGCGCTTCTGGTAAACGCTGCTTGATCGCTTGCTCCTGATAGCCGACGCCGGTGGTGCCCCAGGCATAAATACCGGCATAACGGTTGCCGGGATCGAACACCGCCATGTGCTGGCGGAACTCGTCACCGAGCCCGGCAAAGTGCGGCACCCGAGCCTTGTCCAGCGGCTGGATCGCACCGCTCTCGATGGCTCGCGACAGGTGTTGCCCGGCGGTCAGTACCAGGTCATACCCGCTGCGTCCGGTGAGCAGTTTGGTCTCCACGGTTTCCAGCGAATCGAAGTGATCGGCGACCACCTGAATGCCGGTCTGCGCCTCGAAATTCTTCAGCGTATCCGGGGCCAGGTACTCGCCCCAGATGTACAGATTGACCACCGGTCTGGCGGTGTCGGCGGCCTGCACACACAGGGGTGCAAGCACCAGCAATAACGCTTGAGTCAGTTTGTGCAGGCCCATCATCACACCCCCTTGCGATTAGACGTGCCGGCGTATTGCGGCATGGTGATGCACGCGACGTTGCCGCCACCGAGGAGGATTTCCCGGGAATTTTCGATGCCGACGATCTTGTGCTGCGGGAACAGCTCGGCGAGAGTCGCCATGGCCAGCTGATCGTTGCGATCACCGAACAGCGGCACCACGATTGATCTGTTGCCGGCGTAGTAGTTGATATACGACGCACAGATTCTGGTGCCGGCCTGACGGATGTGGGTACTGTCCTGCTGATCGAGGCCTTCGGCTTCCTCAGCGGTCCACTCCAGCACTTCCGGTTGCGGCAGTTTATGCACGATCAACTCGCGACCACGGCTGTCGCGGGTGCTGCGCAGGATGTCGTAGGCCTCTTGATAGATTTCCCATTGTGGGTCGTCGCGGTTGTCGGTCCATTGCAGCACCACTTCGCCGGGGCGCACGAAGCACGCGAGGTCATCGACATGGCCATCGGTTTCGTCGAACTTGCAGCCACGTGGCAACCAGATCACTTGTTCGGCACCGAGGTAATCGGTCAGGCGCCGGGTTACTTCGTCCTTGCCCAGATGCTGGTTGCGATTGCGATTGAGCAGGCACTGTTCGGTGGTGAGGATGCTGCCCTGACCATCGCTCTGGATGCCGCCAAGTTCGGCAATCAGCGGTGCGCGGTAACGGTCGAAGCGTTCGATTTCGAGGATCTTGCTGGCGATCTGGTCGTCCTTGTCCCACGGGTAGTACAGCCCGCCGTCGAGGCCGCCGTAGGCGTTGAATTCGAAGTCGACGCCGCGCACTTCGCCGCTCTGGTCGTTGACCACGAAGCACGGGCCGCTGTCGCGGAACCAGGTGTCGTTGCAGGTCATCTCGACCACACGCACTTGCGGCGGCAACTGCCGGCGGGCGGTGGCGAATTGCGCGGCGGAGGCGCAGACGGTGACCGGTTCGCTGTGGGAGATGGCGGTGACGATCTGCACCCAGACTCTCTGCGCCGGTTTCGCGCCGTTGCGCCACACGTCGGTGCGCTCCGGCCAGCCGAGCCAGCAGCCGGACTTGGCTTCGAATTCGCCGGGCAGACGGAAGCCGTCGCGCTTGGGGGTGGAGTCGAGCAAACGTGCCATGGTCAAACCTCGTCTTGGGGTTGGGAATGACCACAGGCTACGATCGCGGACGGCTGGCCCGCCAACGATGAATATTGCGGAACAGTTGAATTCAACTCATCAATCGGCCAGTTGATCGTTGAACCATTCGAGCATCTGCGCCACCGCCGGACGCTCCAGACGCAGCCGCTCGCAGACCAACGCGTATTGGCCGAGCGCGGTCATGCTCGACGTGAAAGGACGCACCAGCCGCCCGCTGAGCAAGTCCTCCTGCGCGGTAAGGTTGTCGCCCATTGCCACACCCTGCCCCTGTGCCGCCGCTTCCAGCGCCAGACCGGCATGGGCGAAATACAATTGGCGCTGCGGGCGCAGATCGCCGGCGTGACTGGTCAGCCAGGCGGTCCAGGTCTTGCCGTCCTGATCGTCGTGCAGCAGGCAGTGGCGCGCCAGGTCTTTCGGGGTTTTCAGGGTGTCCTGATTGAACAGCCCCGGGCTGCATACCGGGAAGAACTGCAGCGCCGGCAACGGCCGTACGAAGTAGGCGCTGCTGTCCACCGGGCCGGTGCCGTAGGTGATCGCCAGGTCAATGTCTTCGCCCGGCGCGCTGGCGTCGATCGGCTGTTCGTAGAGATGCAGGGTGATGTGCGGATAGCGCGCGTAGAAATCGGTGAGGCGGTTCATCAGCCACTTTTGCGCCAGCTCGGCGGTGACCGCCAGGCGCAACACCGCCAGCGAGGAAGGATCGCGCAGTTCATCACAGGCCTCGCCGATCAGTTCGAAGGCCTGTTGCAGGCTCTGCATCAGGCGTCCGGCGGCGATGGTCGGGCGAATCTGCCGGCCTTCGCGGATGAACAGCGAGACGCCGAGCTGCTCTTCGAGTTGACGGATCTGGTGGCTGACCGCGCTGTCGGTGACGCACAACTCGGCGGCAGCCCGGCCGAAATGCGCGTGGCGGGCGGCGCATTCGAAGGTTCGCAGGGCCGCCAGTGAGGGGAGTCTTCGCATGGGTTGGGGTGCCTTTTTTGGGGACATGCTGACCGGGCCTTGAGCAGGCGTCCAGTGGCACCGCGTTATCGTTCTTCGCGAGCAAGCCCGCTCCCACATTTTGAAATGCGTTCCCCTGTGGGAGCGGGCTTGCTCGCGAAGGCGTCAACATGATCACCACAAATCTTCTAGGCTCAACCGCACCCACTTCAGCCAACCGGAGGCCCAACATGCACCTCGAAGGCTCCTGCCATTGCGGCGCCGTCACTTTCAGCCTGACCAGCGCCCATCCCTACCCCTATCAACGCTGCTACTGCTCGATCTGCCGCAAGACTCAAGGCGGTGGCGGTTACGCGATCAACCTCGGTGGCGATGCGGCCAGCCTCAAGGTTCAGGGGCGCAAGCACATCAGCATCTACCACGCGAAGATGAAGGAAGCAGGTGAAAAACGTGCCCATCGCAGCACCGCCGAGCGGCATTTCTGCTCACAGTGCGGCAGCGGCTTGTGGCTGTTCAGCCCGGAATGGCCGGAGTTGATTCATCCATTCGCCTCGGCCATCGATACGCCACTGCCGGTGCCGCCGCAGCACACACATTTGATGCTGGGGTCGAAGGCGTCCTGGGTCGAGGTGGATGCGAAACCCAAGGACAAGCAGTTTGCGGTGTATCCCGAGGAGTCGATTGCGCAGTGGCATGAGCGGTTGGGGTTGGTCAAATAAGCAGGGGGTTGTGTTGTGATTGATGGCTCTATCGCGAGCAGGCTCACTCCTACAAGGGAATGCATTCCAAATGCAGGAGTGAGCCTGCTCGCGATAGGGCCCAACCTGTCTACACAAATCAGTCCAGATGCGCCCAGGTCATCCGGAACGACGCCCCACCCCACACTGACTCCCCGACCTCGACCTGCCCGCCATGGGACTGCGACACCCGCCGCACCAGCGCCAGACCCAGGCCGAAACCGCCGGTACGCCGGTCGCGACTGGCATCCAGCCGCGAGAACGGCTCGAAGATTTTCTCCCGACCTTCCACCGGCACACCCGGACCGTCGTCGTTGACCCGCACTTCGTAGTAATCGCCGCTGCGCACCAGCGTCACTTCGACACGGCGCTCGGCATAACGAATGGCGTTGCGCAGCAGATTGATCACCGCCCGCGCCATAAAGCGCGGCTCGATGCGTACGGTGTCGAGCAGGCAATCACCAATCAGCAACTGCACCCCCGCCGCTTCCGCCTCCAGCGCCACACTGCCGACCACGCTGTCGAGCCAGTTGGCGGCTTGAATGTTTTCGCACTTGATCACCGTCGCGCCGCGTTCGAGGCTGGCGTAGGTCAGCAGCTCGGAGACCATTTCTTCCAGCTCGCCGAGGTCGGCGTACATGTCGGCGATCAGTTCGCGGTTCTGACTGGCGTCCGGCTGTTGCTTGAGCTGGTCGAGTTCGAACGACAATCGCGCAATCGGCGTACGCAGTTCGTGGGACACCGCGTTGGTCAGCTCACGCTGATTGGCGATCAAACTCTCAATGCGCGCCGCCATCAGGTTGAAGTGTTCAGCCAGATCGCGAATGTTCGAGCGCTTGGACAGTTGAATGCGCACCGACAGGTCGTTGTCGCCAAAGCGCTCGGCGGCCAGACGGAGTTTTTCCAGATCGCGCCAGTGCGGACGCACCCAGAAAAACAGCACGCAGCCGATCAGCACGGCGATCATCAAATAGGCACCGGCAATGTAGAACGGCATCAGGCTGGGTTCGGCGGGCAAGCGGATGCTGAGCAGTTGCGAGCCGCCGTCGATGGCTGAAATGTATTGGGTGTATTTGTCGCGGATCACCAGCAAGCCTTGAGCAAGCTCGGCTTTTTCCTCGTCGCTGAGCGCCAGTTGATCGGCTTCGACCAAGGTCAATCCCAAGCCATAGTGCGGGCGCAGGGCCTGCAGTTGTTTTTCACGGGCCGGGCCGTCGAGGTTGCGCAGCAACTCCCCCAGCGTCCAGGCCTGACCACGCACCGCCTCGCGGTTGTAGTCCTGCATCTGATAGTCGAGCAAGGCATCGAACGTACGCTCGACAGTCTGCAACGCCAGGACCAGGCCCACCGTCATCACCAGAAACAGCCCGAGGAATAACCGCAGCATCTACAGCTCCCACGCGAACGGATTGAACAGATACCCCTTGCCCCACACGGTCTTGATGCACACCGGTTCGCGTGGGTTGTCCTTGAGTTTGTTGCGCAACTTGCTGATGTACACGTCGACGCTGCGGTTGAGCCCGTCGAAGGCGATACCGCGCATGCGGTTGAGAATGTCATCGCGGGACAGGGTTTTGCCGGCGGCGCTGGCCAGCAGCCACAGCAGCTCGAATTCCATGGTGGTCATTTCGATGATCTCGCCAGCCAGCCGCACTTCGCGGCAGCTGCGGTCGATGCTCAAGCGGCCGAATTCCAGCGCACTGACCACGCCGACCTCCGGCATCTGCCGACGCTGCAAGGCGCGTAGCCGGGCGAGTAATACCGGCGGCTTGATCGGCTTGATCACGTAATCGTCGGCGCCGGATTCCAGGCCGAGAATGTGGTCGAGGTCGTCTTCCTTGGCGGTGAGGATCACAATCGGCGTGTCCGACACGCTGCGAATTTCCCGGCACACGTGCAGCCCGCTCTGCCCCGGCAGCATCAGATCAAGCACCACCACTTTGGGCTGGAATTCGAGAAACGCGGCCACTGCCAGATCACCGCGATGCACCGCGCGCACCTCGTAGCCATGCTGCTCGAGAAAGTGCGCAATCAGCGTGGCCAGACGTTCATCGTCTTCGACCAGCAGGACTTTGCCAAAACCCAGGTTATCCATAACGACCGTCTGCCAACCCATGTGTGAAATGGTCGACAGTATGGCGGGATTCGTCGGAGAGGCGTTGTTTCGGGCAGCAAAAACCGGCCGCAGGGGCCGGTTTTCGGTGATATTTCATACTCTTAAGAGTTTTTAACAGTTTGTGTTTCAGGCCGCGGCCGGCACACCACTGTGAAAGCGGAATTCTTCATCCGGCGACTCGATCAGCTCCTGCTCGGCCGCACGCACCTTGTCGATCACCTGAGCGATGTCCTTCGCGTCGCCGTACTGGTAAGCCAGTTTCAGATAACCCTGGAAGTGCCGCGCCTCGCTTTTCAGCAGGCCGAAATAGAACTTGCCGAGTTCTTCGTCCAGATGCGGCACCAGCGCTTCGAAACGCTCGCAACTGCGCGCTTCGATAAATGCGCCGACCACCAGGGTATCCACCAGTTTCACCGGCTCATGGCTGCGCACCACTTTGCGCAGGCCCGAGGCGTAACGCCCGGCGTGCAGCTGGCGCAGCTCGATCTTGCGGCGTTTCATGAGGCGCATGACTTGTTCGTGGTGCACCAGTTCTTCCCGGGCCAGACGCGACATCATGTTGATCAGGTCGACGTGGGAATGGTACTTGGCAATCAGGCTCAACGCGGTACTGGCGGCCTTGAACTCGCAGTTCTTGTGGTCGATCAGCAGGGTTTCCTGATCGGCCAGTGCCGCCTGGACCCAGGCGTCGGGCGTGCGGCAGCCAAGGAATTCGTGGATTTCGGGAAGGATCATGGGGCTCACGGTAAAAAGTGTACGAGCAAAGGCCGCCGATTATACCGGCCTGCCCGCAGACCACCAGTCGCAGGCGTTGATATGTATCAAGTCGCAGGCGCATGAGCAGCAACTATAGTTGTGCAACGCCGTGCCTTTTCTTTGCTGGAGACTCCGCTCATGCAAGCCATTCGCAGCATTCTGGTGGTCATCGAACCCGAACATTCGGAAAGCCTGGCGCTCAAGCGCGCCAAGCTGATCGCCGGCGTGACCCAGGCCCATCTCCACTTGCTGGTGTGCGACCGCAAGCACGACCACGCCGGCATGCTCGGCGTGCTCAAAGCCGCGCTGCTGGCGGATGGCTACAGCGCGACCACCGAACAGGCATGGAACGAGAGCCTGCATGAAACCATCATCGATGTGCAGCAGGCCGAAGGCTGCGGGCTGGTGATCAAGCAGCACTATCCCGACAGTGCGCTGAAAAAGGCTCTGCTGACGCCGGCGGACTGGAAACTGCTGCGCCACTGCCCGACCCCGGTGCTATTGGTAAAAACATCCACTTCCTGGAAAGACCGGGTGATTCTTGCGGCCGTGGACGTGGGCAATGCCGATGGCGAACACCGGCATTTGCACACCACGATCATTGATCACGGCTACGACATTGCCAGCCTCGCCAAGGCGCATCTGCATGTGATCACGGCGCATCCGTCACCCATGCTCTCGGCAGCGGATCCGACCTTTCAACTCAAGGAAACCATCGAAGCGAGGTACCGCGAGCAGTGCAAGGCATTTCAGGCCGAGTTCGATGTGGATGACGAGCACCTGCATATCGAGGAAGGCCCGGCGGATGTGCTGATTCCGTTCATGGCGCACAAGCTGCAGGCGGCGGTGACCGTGATCGGCACCGTGGCGCGCACCGGGTTGTCGGGCGCGTTGATCGGCAATACCGCCGAAGTGGTGCTGGATGCGCTGGAAAGCGACGTGCTGGTGCTCAAGCCGCAGGAGGTTGAGGATCATCTGGTGGAGTTGGCGGTGAAGCATTAAGGACTGCGGCGTTTGAAAGTCAGTCTTCGCGAGCAAGCCCGCTCCCACATTTGGAATGCAATCTCCTGTGGGAGCGGGCTTGCTCGCGAAGCTTTTGATCTTCAGGCGCCGAAGGCGTCTTTCAGGAAGCCGGGGGCGATGTAGCGCTGATAATGCGCTTCCGACAGCAGGAAGAATTCCCGATCAATGGCATCGCGCAACTCTGGCAGGTTCCAGTCGCGGAACTCCGGCAGCAACACCATCCCGTAGGCTTCCAGATTAATGATCACCCGCGCCCCGCGTGCAATCAGCTGATAGGCCCAGCAATATTCCGACTGATGCGGCACGAAGCGGATCTTGCGCTGCTCCAGCTGTTGGCGCAGGCGCGCCGGATCGAAGATCTCGACCTTGCTCGCCATCACTTGTGACAGCAATTGCTCCAGACGCAACCACACCGCACGCTTTTCCTCCTCGCCGTAACCATTCCAGTGGATCACTTCGTGGTGGAAACGCTTGCAGCCACGGCACACCAGATCTCCGTAAACAGTGGAGCAGAGGCCGACGCAGGGGGTCTTGATGGTCTGATTGGGCATAAATTGGCAAAACACTGAAACGCGGAACAGGCCGGCATGTTAGCCCTTTGTCGGGCATTGATCACCCCTCAAACGTCAGGGGCAAGCGCTGGCTCGCGGTTTGCCTCGCCCGCGCACAACGCCACCAAAGTCCAATAGAGCGCGACTTACCTTTAAATTTTTTTTGCCGTAGAATCAGCCAGCCTTTTAAGGCGCCAATGTCCGTTAGAAGCTGTTTTCAAAGCGTCACGAGCACAGTCGTTCCTTCAGAGCGGTGTTGGCGAAGGGTTTTTCCAGCGGGGAAAAGCCCAACGCCAACCCTCATCAGCTCCCCGTTCTGCAGGCGTAAAACTTTGAAAGCAGCTTCTGTAAGGAATTGCCGGTAATTCTGGCCAAACGACCCACAACGTCGTGCGGTGCATGAGTACGGCAATTTCGGGATGAGCGTCCCGGACACCCATTTGGGACCACTGATGAGGGTAATAACTGTGCTTGAAGCCTACCGCAAACATATCGAAGAGCGTGCAGCCCTGGGTATCGTTCCCCAGCCGCTTAACGCCGAACAAACTGCAGGCCTGGTCGAGCTGCTGAAGAATCCTCCGGCTGGCGAAGAAGCCTTCCTCGTTGACCTGATCACCAATCGCGTACCACCAGGAGTGGACGAAGCCGCTTACGTCAAAGCCGGTTTCCTGTCGGCCCTGGCCAAAGGCGAAGTCACCTCCCCTCTGCTGGACAAGAAGCGCGCTGTAGAACTGCTCGGCACCATGCAGGGCGGCTACAACATCGTGACTCTGGTTGAACTGCTGGACAACGCCGAGCTGGCGCCAGTGGCTGCCGAAGAACTCAAGCACACTCTGCTGATGTTCGATGCCTTCCACGACGTGGCTGAAAAAGCCAAGAACGGCAACGTTCACGCCAAGGCCGTGCTGCAATCCTGGGCTGACGGCGAGTGGTTCAAGAAGCGTCCTGTCCTGGCCGACAAGATCAGCCTGCGCGTATTCAAGGTCACCGGCGAAACCAACACCGACGACCTGTCGCCTGCACCAGACGCCTGGTCGCGTCCTGACATCCCGCTGCACGCCCTGGCCATGTTGAAAATGGCCCGTGACGGCATCGTTCCGGACGAGCAAGGCAAGACCGGCCCGATGAAGCAGATCGAAGAAATGCGCGGTCAAGGCTTCCCGATCGCCTACGTCGGTGACGTGGTTGGTACCGGTTCCTCGCGTAAATCGGCGACCAACTCGGTGCTGTGGTTCTTCGGCGACGACATCCCTTACGTGCCGAACAAGCGCGCTGGCGGTTTCTGCTTCGGCAGCAAAATCGCTCCGATCTTCTACAACACCATGGAAGATGCCGGCGCACTGCCAATCGAGTTCGACGTGTCGAACATGAACATGGGCGACGTGATCGACCTTTACCCGCACGCTGGCAAAGTCTGCAAGCACGGTACCGACGAAGTCATCACCACCTTCGAAATGAAGACCCCTGTGCTGCTGGACGAAGTCCGTGCCGGCGGTCGTATTCCGCTGATCATCGGCCGTGGCCTGACCGAGAAGGCTCGCGCCGAACTGGGTCTGCCGGCATTCGATCTGTTCAAGAAGCCTGAAGCACCGGCTGAAAGCACCAAGGGCTTCACCCTGGCGCAGAAAATGGTCGGCAAGGCGTGCGGTCTGGCGGAAGGCAAAGGCGTTCGTCCTGGCACCTACTGCGAACCGAAAATGACCACCGTCGGCTCTCAGGACACCACCGGTCCGATGACCCGTGACGAACTGAAAGACCTGGCGTGCCTGGGCTTCTCCGCTGACCTGGTGATGCAGTCCTTCTGCCACACCGCGGCGTATCCGAAGCCGATCGACGTGACCACCCACCACACCCTGCCTGACTTCATCATGACCCGCGGCGGCGTTTCCCTGCGTCCGGGCGATGGCATCATCCACTCGTGGCTGAACCGCATGCTGCTGCCGGACACCGTAGGTACCGGTGGTGACTCGCACACCCGCTTCCCGATGGGCATCTCGTTCCCGGCCGGTTCCGGTCTGGTCGCGTTCGCCGCTGCCACCGGCGTCATGCCGCTGGACATGCCGGAATCGATCCTGGTGCGCTTCAAAGGCAAAATGAAACCTGGCATCACCCTGCGTGACCTGGTTCATGCCATTCCTTACTTCGCCATCCAGAACGGTCTGCTGACCGTCGAGAAGAAAGGCAAGAAAAACGCCTTCTCCGGCCGCATCCTGGAGATCGAAGGCCTGGAAGGTCTGACCCTGGAACAGGCGTTCGAACTGTCCGACGCCTCGGCCGAACGTTCGGCTGCCGGTTGCACCATCAAGCTGTCGAAAGAGTCGATCACCGAGTACCTGCAGTCCAACATCACCCTGCTGCGCTGGATGATCGGCGAAGGCTACGGCGATGCGCGTACCCTGGAACGTCGCGCGCAAGCGATGGAAGCCTGGATCGCCAACCCTGAGCTGATGGAAGCCGATGCCGACGCCGAATACGCCGAAGTCATCGAAATCGATCTGGCCGACATCAACGAGCCGGTACTGTGCGCGCCGAACGATCCGGACGACGCCCGTCTGCTGTCCAGCGTGGCTGGCGAGAAGATCGACGAAGTGTTCATCGGTTCGTGCATGACCAACATCGGTCACTTCCGCGCTGCCGGTAAACTGCTGGATCAGGTCAAGGGTCAGCTGCCTACCCGTCTGTGGCTGTCGCCGCCGACCAAGATGGACGCTCACCAACTGACCGAAGAAGGCTACTACGGCATCTACGGCAAGGCCGGCGCACGCATGGAAATGCCAGGCTGCTCGCTGTGCATGGGTAACCAGGCACGCGTTGAGCCGAACAGCACCGTGGTCTCGACGTCGACCCGTAACTTCCCGAACCGTCTGGGCGACGGCGCGAACGTCTACCTGGCTTCGGCCGAGCTGGCGTCCGTGGCTTCGATCCTGGGTCGCCTGCCGACCGTCGAGGAGTACATGGAATACGCTGGCAAGATCGACAGCATGGCGGCCGATGTCTACCGCTACCTGTCCTTCGACCAGATCGCCGAGTTCCGTGAAGCTGCTGCGAACGCCAAGATTCCAGTCGTTCAAGCCTAACGTTACAAAGCAATAGAAAACGCCGCCCATCGTGAGATGCGCGGCGTTTTTTTATGTCTGGGGACCTGTGGGAGCGGGCTTGCTGGCCTGCTGCACCGCACCATCGACGCTCAGCCCGCTGAGTATCACCCCGTTGGCCGTTACCTCCGGCAACGCCTCCAACACGGCCAGCGCCTCATGCTTGAGTCGCGCCAGAATCAGGCGCTTGCCCTCCTGATGCACCCGCAGGAAGAACTCCTGGATCGCCTCAATGCTGGTGCCGTCCAGATCCGGGGTTTCCTCCAGACTGAGAATCACCGTGTGCAGCGCCACGTCCGAATGACGAATCAAGTGCAAAGCTGCACCAAGAACTCGCTCGACGTTAGCAAAGAACAACGCCTCACTGGGCCGCACAATCAGCACTCCCGACTCAGTCACCGCCGTTGGGTGACGCTGCAGATCGACAAAATCATGCCCGCCGTCGATCCGACCGAGCACCTGAATGTCCGCCGCCGACATCTGTTTGAGCATCAGCAACACGCTGATCGCCACCGACACCAGCAAGCCGTCGAGAATGCCCAGCACCAACACCGCCCCCACCGCGCACAGCACCAGCAGCCGATCCCGGCGCCAGACGAAATAGCGCCCCAGCGGCTGCAGACTCAAGCCCCGCGCCAGCGCATGAACCACGATGGCCGCCAGAATCGGCTCCGGTGTCAGGGCGATCCACGGCAGCACCGTCAGCACGATCACCAGCACCACCAGCGCCGCCACCCCACCGGCCCAGCGAGAAGTCGCGCCAGCGGCCTCGTTCGCCGACGTTGCCGAATACCCGGCCCCCGCCAGCATGCCATGGAACAATCCGGACAACAAGTTCGCTGCGCCGAGCGCCAGCAGATCGCGGTTGGAGGTCACACGATCACCGTGCTTGAGGGCGAACGAACTGATCGAGCCGTACGACTCGGCGTACAGAATCATCACCAGCGCAAACCCCACCTCCCCCAGCCGCAGCCAGTCGGCAAACGGCAGCACCGGCAGGCTTGGCACCTCCAGGCTCAGGTCGATCAAACCGATCATGCTCACGCCATGAGCCGGCAGGTTCAGCCATTGCCCGACCACAATGCCGATCACCACCACCAGCAAACCGCCAGGCACCCGTGGAAAGCGCGAGAACAGTCCCAACAGCAGCAACGCCACCGCTGCGACGGCCGCCGCCGGCCAGTTCCACTGCGGCAGTTGTTCGAGCAGTTGCGGGGCGAAGCGCACCAGATTGGCATCGGTCAGGTGCACGCCGACCACGCTGGCGACCTGCTTGAGGATGATGGTCAGCGCGAGGCCGAAAGCGAAGCCGCGCAGTACCGGTTTGGCGATAAACGCAGTGACGCTGCCAAAACGAAAGATCCCCGCCAGCCAGAACAGCCCACCAGTGACCAGCACCAACCCGACCGCCAGCGTCGCGCGCAACTGCGGGTCGCCATTGGCCATGGTCGCCGTGGCCGCCGCCAGCACCGCTGCCGAGGATGACGTAGCGGAAACAATGGCAAAACGGCTGGTGCCAAACAGCCCATAACACAGCAACCCGGCAAACAGCGCAATCACCCCGGCCTGGGGCGCCAGTGCGGCGATGGTCGAATAGGCGACCGCTTCGGGTAATAGCAGGCCGGCAATCGATAGACCGGCGAGGATGTCCTGCCAGCGATTGGGTGGCTCTACTGATTGGGGCGAGCTCGACAATCCACTGTCTCCAGACGAAAAAAAGCCGCTGTGCGTATCACGCACAGCGGCCACTGTAGCTGAGTTTCTGGCGCTTTGGCTTACGCCGTCAGCGAATAAATCACCGCCGAAATGGCCACCAGACCGACCAGGGTAACGAATACGTTCGACGCCTGACCGCGATAGCGCGCCATCGCCGGTACTTTACGAATCGCGTACATCGGCATCAGGAACAGGATCGCCGCAATCACCGGACCGCCGACGGCCTCGATCATCCCGAGAATGCTCGGGTTCAGGGTTGCAACGATCCAGCACACCACCAGCATGAACGCCGCGACGATGCGATCCAGCGCTTTGGCGCCCGGACGCTTGCCGCTCTTGACGATCAGGCCCTTGAGGCCTTCGCTGGCACCGATGTAGTGGCCGAGGAACGACTTGGAAATCGCCACAAAGGCAATCAACGGCGCCGCAAAGGCGATGGCCGGGTTGCTGAAGTGGTTGGCCAGGTACGACAGGATCGACAGATTCTGCGCCTTGGCTTCGGCCAGTTGTTCCGGCGACAGGGTCAGCACGCAACTGAAGACGAAGAACAGCACCATCACCACCATCAGCAGGTGGGCGCGGCAGAGGATCTGCGAGCTGCGCTGCTCCGCATTGGCACCGTAACGACGCTTCTGGTCCACCGCGAAGGCCGAGATGATCGGCGAGTGGTTGAACGAGAACACCATCACCGGAATCGCCAGCCACAGTGTGTGCAGCAGTGCCGACGGTGCCGGCACTTGCGAAGCGGTGGTGAGAATGCCGCCATTCCAGTGCGGAATCAGGTACACCGCGAGGAACAGCAACGCGACGATGAACGGATACACCATCAGGCTCATCGCCTTGACGATCGCCTGCTCGCCGCAACGCACCACGGCCAGCAGGCCGAGGATCAGCACGAACGACAGCAGCGCGCGCGGTGGCGGCGTGATGTGCAGTTGGTGTTCGAGGAAGCTGGCGACCGTGTTGGTCAGGCCGACGCTGTAGATCAGCAGGATCGGGAAGATGGCGAAGAAGTACAGCAGGGTGATCAGCGCGCCGGCCTTGATGCCGAAATGCTGCTCGACCACCTCGGTGATGTCGGCGCCTTCGCGACCGGAGAGCACGAAGCGGGTCAGGCCGCGGTGAGCGAAGAATGTCATCGGGAAGGCCAGCAGCGCGAGGATCACCAGCGGCCAGAAGCCACCCAGACCCGCGTTGATCGGCAAAAACAGGGTACCGGCGCCAATGGCCGTCCCGAACAGTCCCAACATCCACGTGGTGTCATGGCGATTCCAGCTCGACAGTTCAGCTGGTGCTGCCGCTTCATAGCGTGCGTCGACGCTATTGGCCTGATCATTCATCCGGTCGGATCTCCGCATTCCGGTCACTTGCCACTCGGTCAGGACGCGTCGGAAAAAACCGACAGACATGCTCCGGCCGAAACAGGGGCGCGATTCTCCGCGATAAATGAGCAGAAGCAAAGACTTAGCTGAGGAATGGTTGTACGGAGCAGATCAGCGGGTTGTCGTTTTCGGGAAAATGGCTGTCGGCTCCGGATACGTGAGATGTCGTTTTCCGGCAAGTTTCAATGGAATACGAGCGGGAAGACTTGATCAGATTGATCGAGCCAGCATGAATCCGAGTGACATGCAAAACAGGCCGAACGCCAGCATTCCCCAGATTGGGTACATATCGCCCTTGTTTTTGATGCGCATTCTTTCTTCCCACTCATCGTGCTCACGTTCCAGTTGTTCCATTCTGGCTTTGCGATCATAGGTACTCATGTGGATTTTCCTTTGGATCATGGGTCGGACGGTTGTGAAACGAACAATCAAAACTTGAAGAAAACACCTGCTGCTGCGGTGATTGCTGTCACCACCCCAGCTATAACTGCGAGCGGATATAAATTTGTCTCTCTCTTAAGCTTTTTCCTCCGCCAATAGCTTTTTCCTCTCGGCCACAAGCTTTCTTGACTCATTCTCCAGCCTGTCGAGTTCCAGATTTTCAAGATCGTTCTTGAGCATTTGCCTTCCTTGGCTGTTGGCAGTCACCGCCCGAGCTACTGTATGCCTCATCATTTCTTGTTCATCGGCAGCCGCATAGCAGACGCATCCGCCAGATTCGTAGGCAAAATCCGCGAAAAACGTAGGTAGCCTCGTACAAAAACAGCGGCGAGCTCATCACCCCACACTTTCAATCTGGCCGACATGTTCTAGCGTGAGAGGAGTCCCTGCCCCACGGAGTCTTTGCCCATGCCCCTCGTCCGCGTCGAAATCAAAAAACACTCTGACCCCACCTTCGCCAAACGCATCGGCGAGCAGATCTACGCCGCCATGCGCAGCACCATCAACGTGCCGGAGCACGACAACTTCCAGATTCTCAACGAGCACGACGGCGAACATTTCATATTCGATCCGCAGTACCTGGGCATCCAGCGCAGCGATCAGTTGGTGATCATCCAGATCACCCTCAATGAAGGGCGGACGCTGGAGCAGAAAAAAGCCCTGTACCAGACCATCGCGCACAGCCTGAACACCCAACTGGGCATTCGCATGGAAGACGTGTTCATCAATCTGGTGGAAGTCAAAAAGGAGAATTGGTCGTTCGGCAACGGCATCGCTCAATACGCCAGTTGACAGCCCTTCGCCGCCGCCAGCATGATCGGCGGCATGAACGTTCGCCCGCTGTACCTCACCCGTACCACCACGACCGCCACCGGCGGGTCGTGGTGTTGCTGCCTGAGATGAATCCAGCGCAGTGAACCCAAGGCCCCGCCAGCAATGGACGGGGCCTTGTTGTTTCTCCCGTCCGTGCGGCTTTTGCAGCCCTCAAGGAGAAACATCATGTCCGCAGCATTGTTGATCATCGATATGCAGGTCGGTCTGTTCCATGGCCCGGAAAAACCCCACGACGGCGAACGTGTGCTCGCCAACATCCAGCAGTTGATCCGCCAGGCACGCCAGCAACACGTGCCGATCTACGCCGTGCGCCACACCGGCCCGACAGGTTCGCCGATTGCCGCCGGCAGCCCCTTCTGGCAATTGCTGCCGGAACTCGATCTGAATGCCAAGTCCGACCATGTGTTCGACAAATCCAGACCCAACGCATTCCACGGCACGAATCTGGCGCAGCAGCTCAACGCTGCGCAGATCGACGACCTTTACCTGGTCGGCATGAAGACCCAGTTCTGCATCGACGCCACCTGCCGCGCCGCTGCCGATCAGGGCTTCAAACCGTTGCTGGTGGCCGACGCCCACACTTGCATGGACACCCCGGCATTACCCGCCCACGTCATCATCGAGCACCATAACGCCACCCTCGGCGGAGCATTTGCACGGTTGATCAACAGCGCCGACGTGAGCTTCTGACGAAGCGCCCGCGCGCTCCCCGTTTCAGCTCCTACACTGGCTGAAGCGGGGCTGCGGCCACCATTGCCAAACCGCTCTGGAATCAGCACTCTGACACGACTTTCGCGACCACACCGTCATAGATCACAGGAGCCGCGCAATGCCCGCCACCGTTCTGGTACTGGTTGAAACCATCAATGACTATCTGCCGATTCTCGAGCATCAGGGTTTTCACCTGATCCTCGCACCAACCCCTGCCGAACGTGCGCAAGCCATCGCCAGCCACGGCGCACGGATCGACGCGGTGCTGACCCGTGGCCCGCTGGGACTGACCGCTGAGGAAATCGCCGCCCTGCCGGCGCTGAAAATCATCACCGTGATCGGCGCCGGTTATGAACACGTTGACCTGCAGGCTGCCAGCGATCGCGGGATCACCGTGACCAATGGTGCCGGGGTCAACGCCTCGTCGGTGGCTGATCATGCGATGGCGATGCTGTTGGCGCTGGTGCGCGACATTCCGCGCTGCGACGCGGCGGTGCGCCGGGGTGAATGGCCGAAGATCATGCGCCCGTCGCTGGCCAATAAACGCCTGGGCATTCTCGGCCTGGGCGCGGTGGGCATGGCGATTGCCAGGCGTGCTCACCTCGGTTTCGACATGCAGATCAGTTATCACAACCGTCAGTTGCGCAGTGATGTGCCCTATACGTTCTGCTCGACGCCGACCGAACTGGCGCGCGCCTCGGACTTTCTGATCGTCGCCACGCCGGGCGGGATTGGCACCCAGCATCTGGTGACTCGCCCGGTGCTCGACGCCCTCGGGCCGAACGGTTTCATCGTCAACATCGCGCGGGCCAGTGTGATCGCCACCGCTGAGCTGATCAGCGCCCTTGAGCAACGGCGGATTGCCGGCGCCGCACTGGACGTGTTCGATCACGAACCGCAGGTGCCGGATGCGCTGAAAACCCTGAGTAATGTGATTCTCACGCCACACGTCGCCGGCCTGTCACCCGAGGCCACCCAAGGCACGGTGGAACTGGTGGGAAAAAACCTCGTGGCGTTCTTCTCAGGGCAACCGGTGCTGACGCCCATCGCCCTGCCTCCAAGGCTCAACAACCAGCGCGTGCATTGAAAAAAGCCGGCAGCGCCCTGCTGCCGTACCTATTCGAAACGCTGATTATCCTGCAACACGCTAACCTATAAGACCGCTGCGCGCTTGTGGCCGCCCGAGTGCGCCATTAGATTAGCCAATGATGTCTGGCCTCCAAAATAAGCAGAAGGGATAAGCATGGCGCTTACTGACCAGTCCACCCGTATCCGCTCTGGCGAAGAACTCGATGCCAGCCTGATCGATCCGTACTTGAAGAAGCACATTCCGGGGCTGACCGGCACGCCGCAGATCAGCCAGTTCCCCGGCGGTGCGTCGAACCTGACTTACCTTCTGGAATACCCGCAGCAGGAGTTCGTGCTGCGCCGGCCGCCGTTCGGCCACAAGGCCAAATCCGCCCACGACATGGGCCGCGAATTCCGCATCCTCAATCAACTGCGCGACGGTTTCCCCTACTGCCCGAAAGCCTACGTGCACTGCACCGACGAGTCAGTGATCGGCGCCGAGTTCTATGTGATGGAACGGGTCAAGGGCATCATCCTGCGCTCCGACCTGCCGCCAGAACTGGGCCTCGATGCAGCGAAAACCGAAGCGCTGTGCAAGAGCTTCATCGACCGTTTCGTCGAACTGCACCGGGTTGACTACAACGCCTGCGGCCTCGGCGATCTGGGCAAGCCGGAAGGCTACGTCGCCCGCCAGATCAAGGGCTGGAGCGAGCGCTACGAAAAAGCCCTGACCCCGGATGCGCCGCACTGGGAGAAAGTCAAAGCCTGGCTCAACGACAAGATGCCGGCCGACCATCCGACCTCGAGCATCGTCCACAACGACTATCGCTTCGACAACGTGATCCTCGACCCGAACAACCCGATGCAGATCATCGGCGTGCTCGACTGGGAACTGACCACCCTCGGCGATCCGCTGATGGATCTGGGCAACACCCTCGCCTACTGGATTCAGGCCGATGATCCGGCACCGGTGCAACTGATGCGCCGCCAGCCGAGCCACGCCCCGGGCATGCTGACTCGACGCGAATTCGTCGATTACTACGCCGAACGCTCGGGCATCCGGATCGACAATTTCGACTTCTACTACACCTACGGCCTGTTCCGTCTGGCCGGCATCGTGCAGCAGATCTACTACCGCTTCTACCACGGCCAGACCCAGGACAAACGCTTCGCGCAGTTCATTCACATGAACAAACTGCTGGAGCACATGAGCCTGCAGGTCATTGCGAAATCGAGCCTCTGACGGCCCACACCAAGGAACCCTTATGTCCAAGACTCAGTTGTTCGACCTCGACGGCAAAATCGCATTCGTCTCCGGCGCCAGCCGTGGCATCGGTGAAGCCATCGCCAAACTGCTGGCCCAGCAAGGCGCCCACGTGATCGTCTCGAGCCGCAAGCTCGAAGGCTGCCAGCACGTCGCCGACGCGATCATCGCCGCCGGCGGCAAGGCCACCGCCGTGGCCTGCCACATTGGTGAAATGGAACAGATCAGCCAGGTCTTCGCCGGGATCAAGGAACAGTTCGGTCGCCTCGATATTCTGGTGAACAACGCGGCGACCAACCCGCAGTTCTGCAACGTGCTGGACACCGATCTGGGCGCATTCCAGAAGACCGTCGACGTGAACATCCGTGGCTACTTCTTCATGTCGGTGGAAGCCGGCAAGCTGATGCGCGAAAACGGTGGCGGCAGCATCATCAACGTCGCCTCGATCAACGGGATTTCACCGGGCGTGTTCCAGGGCATCTACTCGGTGACCAAGGCCGCCGTGATCAACATGACCAAGGTCTTCGCCAAGGAATGCGCGCAATTCGGCATCCGCTGCAACGCCTTGCTGCCGGGCCTGACCGACACCAAATTCGCTTCGGCCTTGGTGAAGAATGACGCGATCCTCAAGCAGGCGCTGACGCAGATCCCGCTCAAGCGCGTGGCCGATCCGAGTGAAATGGCCGGGGCGGTGCTGTATCTGGCAAGTGATGCATCGAGCTACACCACCGGGGTTTCGCTGAATGTGGATGGTGGGTTCCTGTCCTGATCTCTCTGACAACCCTGTGGGAGCGGGCTTGCTCGCGAAGTCGGAGTGTCAGGCAGCATTGCCTTGAATGACACACCGCATTCGCGAGCAAGCCCGCTCCCACAGGGGTTATCCGTAAGACAGTGACTTTGGGTAATGGCCTGACAAAGTGCACCGGCAAGCACCCCCACAGCACTACTGCGTGACACACCGGGTGGTAGTGATATGCCGGGTGACCTGCTCGTCAACATACATATCGCCCGACACCTGAGTGTTTTCCAGGGTCTGACAGGTACGCACCGGCGGTGGTGGCGGTGCAGCAGGAGGCGGTGGCGGAGGACTGGCGCAGCCGCTCAATAGCGCGACAGAGAAAGCCAGCGACAACGGCAGATACACGCGTTTCCCAGGATTATTCATAGGACGACCCGCGATGAATGGAAGAGCCACTTCCGCAATCGCGCACGAATATCGCGGATGACGGAAGACCTGACCACTCATTCTTTATAGCCGACCACCCTGTAAGCGCCAGTGAAATGGAGGGGGATAAGAGAATTGGCTGTCGATTTTGCGGGGAGTAACTCTGTGTGGGACGGGTACATCAACAAGAATTTTTTGACTGGAAGGCCGCCATCGCTGGCAAGCCAGCTCCCACAGGGGTTGAGTATTCCTGACTGAAATGGGTCAGCTGTCAGGCCGCCTTCGCGAGCAAGCCCGCTCCCACAGTTGGAATGGGTGTGTTCAGTTGTAAATGGGTCGGCTGTCAGGCCGCCATCGCCAGCAGGCTGGCTCCCAGAAGCCCCAGATCAAAAGATCGCAGCCTGCGGCAGCTCCTACACTGGCCGAGTGTCAGCTCGCCGAAAGCTTTTGATCTGAGGGCCCGTCGGCAGGCTGAGTGGAGGGATTTGTCCGGGGGGGGGAGCGCAGCGACCGTTTGGCGCAGCCAAACACAGCGAGAGGAGGTGCAGCGAAGCAAACCGTAGGCGCTGCCCCCGGATGAATCCCGCAGCGAAGGAACCCGAGCCTAAGCGAGGGCCGAACGTCAGGGTAAAGCCCTTTGGTTACTTTGGGGCGTTTGCCAAAGTGACCCGCCGTCAGGGCGGAACCCTAAGTGGCCGTTACCGCAGCAACGGATATACACCCAAAACAAACCAACACCAAAACCCTAGGCCATATCCGGATCCCGAGCAGCCCGCAAAGAATTGCTCTCCAACTCATACCGCAACTCATCCACCAGCGCCGCCACCGACTCAGGCGTACGCAACGCATTGAGCTTCAACCCACTGATCACCAGATCCACCTGCCCCGAATCCGGGTGATACAACTTCACCGTCAGCGAATGATCCCCATCCACTGAACACTCGCACGCCAATGGCGAAAAACTCTGTTCGAGGCTGGCGCGCAACTGCGCAAGATTCATCATGGAGCCTGTTCCTTTAGCTGTTTCGAAGGGAGACGATCCCAAGCCAAACAGGCTCGTATCGCACCCCAACAGACTAAGAACTGCCCTATCTCACCAGAACCTGCATTTGCACCGCATCAGCTAGTGCATTTGCACCTACCGCTGACCCTTCGCGCCGCGCTCGCCAGAAAACAGACCACGTTCCCGCGCCCAGACAATCGCCTCGCTGCGGCTGTGTACATCAAGCTTGGAATACACGGTCGCCACATGATTGCGCACGGTGTTCGGCGCCAGTTTCAGGCGTGCGGCAATCTCCTTGTCAGCCAGGCCTTCGCAGATCAGCGCCAGCACGTCGCGCTCACGCGCCGTCAGGTCAGTGAACGACACGCTCGGCAGTTGCGGCGAGTTGACCTTCTTCACATTGGCCAGTTTTTCGATCAGTGTCCGGCTGAACCACGAAGCGTCTTTCATCACCTCTTCAATCGCCGCCACCAGCTCCAGCTCGGTGCGCTTGCGTTCGGTGATGTCCATCAGCACCAGCAGATAGCACGGCGTGTCCTGAATATTCACGGTGTCGGCAGACACCGCGCACTCCAGCAGATCCGCGTCCTTCTTGCGCACCCGCACATCGACCCGATCCACTCGTCCGCTTTTCGCCAAGGCGGTCAGCAGTCGGGTCCGCGCACCATCGTCGTCAATGAAATTCAGCTGCGTCACGGTTTTGCCGACGACGTCGTCACTCTCGTACGCCAGGGTGTCGAGGAACGCCTGATTGACATCGATCACCTGCTGTTCGTCGGCGGTACAGATCAGAATCGGCACCGGAGTCAGGCGGAACGCCTTGGCAAAGCGCTCTTCACTCTGACGCAGCGCGACTTCGGCCTTGTGGCGCAGCTCCATGTCGACGAAGGAAAACAGCATGCAATCCTCATCATTGAGCACTAGAGGCTGCCCGGCGACGATCACTTGCTTGCTGCCGCCATCGGGCAGGCGCAGTTGAGCCTGCATCTGCGGAATGGTCGCCACATCGCGCAGGCGCTGGATCGCCAGATCCTTTTTTTCGGCCTGTTCGAAGATGTCGATTTCATAGGCCGAGGTGCCGATCACCTGCTCGCGGGTGTAACCGGTCATCTCCAGAAACCCCGGATTGACCTTGATGTAGCGCAAATCGCTGAGGCGGCAGATCACCGCCGGCGCCGGGTTGGCATTGAAGGTCTTTTCGAAGCGCTGCTCGGCGTTGGCCCAATCGGTGACGTCGCTCATGATCAGCACCAGTGACTCCGGCTGCCCTTCGCGGTCGGTCAGCACCATGCTGCGCACACTGTGCACCCAGACCCGTTCCGGGTCATCCACGGCATGCATCTCGATCAGTAGGTCGCTGAACACTTCACAGCGCGCGACGCGGCTGATCGGATAGTTCTCGGGCGGCAACAGATGATTGTTGCGATACCGCAGAGTGAAGCGCTTGGCATACTCATCGGCATTAGTGCCCAGCTCACCGATCCGGCTGACACCGTGCATCGCCAGCGCCGCCTCATTGGCCCAGAGGATGCTCTGATCGAGCTCCAGCAGAATCACCCCGTCGGACAGCCCGGCGATGATCTGCTGCAGCTGGCGACGGTTGGTTTCAGTGGTCAGGACTTCCTGGCTCATTGGATCTCCACAGGGAATTCGCGTGTGAAGATTACGACCGCAGGCGTTCGTGATCGTGCCGAACACTTCAACAACACCACAAATCCCTGTAGGAGTGAGCCTGCTCGCGATAGCGGTCTGTCAGCCACATCAACGCTGACTGACACACTGCTATCGCGAGCAGGCTCACTCCTACAGGGGATCAATGGTGATCTGAAGATTCCACCAACTCCCGCAACGTATCGAGAAACAGCTTGAGCACCGGCGAGGCATCATCCGCCCGGTAAGTCGCATACAACGGCACCTCCGGCAGCGCCGGTGTCAGCTTGCGAAACACCAACCCCGCCGGGGCCAACTGCTCGATAGAAGCAGGCAGCAGCGCCACCCCGAAACCGGCGCGCACCAGACTGAGCAAGGTCTGCACCTCGATCACCTGCTGGCGAATCTGCGGGGTGAATCCGGCCTGAATGCAGCACTGATAAAGGAAGTTGGCGAACCGCGACTGCTTCAGTTCCAGCGCGACAAACGGCTCCTGCGCCAGATCCGCTGGCGCCAGCACTTCGCGCCTGGCCAGCGGATGATCAGCCGGCATCACCACATGAATCGGCTCGTAGATCAACAACTCGTTGCGCAGCAACGGATCGTCATAACCCACGCGGAACACGCAGGCGTCGATACGCTTTTCCTTCAACGCCTTGACCTGCGCCGCCGGGGTCATTTCATGCAGCCGCCAGTTCACCTGCGGATAGCGCTCGCGAAACAGGTGCAGGGCTCTGGGCAGCACGCCGACCATCACCGAGCTGATCATGCCGATTTCCAGCTCGCCAAGCTGCCCGCGCCCGGTCTGGCGCGTCAGATCCAGCACCCGTTCCAGTTGTTCGAACACCAGCGGCGCCTGCTCCTTGAGCATCTGCCCCGCCGCTGTCAGTTCGACCCGGTGGTGACTGCGCTCGAACAACGGCGTGCCCAGCTCCTCCTCCAGCAGGCGAATCTGCTGGCTCAGCGGCGGCTGGCAGATGTGCAGGCGCTCGGCGGCCCGGCCGAAATGCAGCTCATCGGCCAGGGCCATGAAGTACCGCAGCAGACGCAGGTCCATGGCGGCTTACCCCAGACTCAGCGGTGTCGAACGCTGGCGCACGCCGGTCAGCGCAAACAAGGCGTTGGCAATCGCGGGTGCCACCGACGGACTGCCCAACTCACCAACGCCACCGGGTTTTCCGGGCTCGCCATCCAGCACCACGATATCGGTGGCCGGCATGTCCGACATGCGGGTCACGCGGTAGTCGTGGAAATTGCTCTGCACCACCCTGCCCTGTTGAATGTCGAGGCGATCAAACAACGCATGGCCCAAGCCCCACATCAGGCCGCCGTAGATCTGCTCCTCGACCCCGCCGGGCGAAACCGCCAGACCGCAATCGACCACGCAGGTCAGCTTCTCCACTTTCGGCTTGCCATCGACCATCGCGACCCGCGCCACCACCGCAATAAAACTGCTGTAACCCTGATGGGTCGCAATCCCCAGCGCAGTGCCCGGCGGTAACGGCTGGCCCCATCCGGCGCGTTCGGCAGCCTGTTTCAGCACCGCCACATGCCGTGGCCGCTCCTGCATGTTGGCCAGACGGAACGCCAGCGGATCCGCGCCTGCCGCATGGGCCAGTTCGTCCATGAAACTCTCGACGGCAAACACATTGGGAATAAAGCTCACCGAGCGATACCAGCCGCTGGGCACATGGCTTTCGTGCTTGACCCAGTTCAGCTCCAGATGCGGCGGACGGTAGGCGAAGTCCCACGCGGTGATCGCTTCGGTGGTGCTGTAATCCATGTGATCCGGGCGTTCGAAATAGCCCGGCTCCCACTGCTCCGGCGAGGCCGGTGACACCGCGTGCAGTTGCAGTGCGTTGAGTTTGCCTTGGGCATCCAGCGCGCCTCTGACCCGGTGCAGCGTCGCCGGGTGATTGAACAGTGCGTGCATCTCGTCTTCGCGGCTGTTGAGCAACTTCACCGGCACGCCGGTGTGTTGCGCCAGATACGCCACCTCGAACAACCAGTATTTGGCCTCCCGCGCGCCGAAGCTGCCGCCGGACACCAGCTCATTGATGGTGACCTTGTCCTTGGCGATGCCGCATACGGTTTGCGCCGCTTCCAGCGCCGAAGACGGCACCTGCACGCCGCCCCAATAAGTGATCGCCCTGTCCTGCACGTGCGCGGTGATGCAGATTGGCTCGAGCGGGTTCTGCACCTTGTACGGCATGCGGTAATCGGCTTCGATCAGTTGCGCCGCGTGCGGCCATTGCGCGCCGACATCGCCATGCGTCATGGCTTTGATGGTTTGGCTGTTCGGGCCGGAAATAGCGGCCGCCTGGGCCATGCCCAGTTCCGCGCTGTCGAACCCGGCCAGCGGCGAATCGCTCCATTTGATCTCCAGCACTTTGCGCCCCTGCTGCGCCGCCCAGAAAGTCTCGGCCAACACCGCGACGCCTTCCAGATTGCCGCCGAGCACGTCCGGGCGCCCGGGGATTGCAAGCACCTGGCGCACGCCCGGCACCTGTAATGCCGCCGCCGAATTCACGCTGACGACTTTCGCCCCGACCACCGGCGCGCGCTGAATCACTGCCACCAGCATCCCCGGCAACTGCACGTCGATGCTGTACTTGAAGCGCCCGCAGACCTTGGCCGTGGCATCGCGCTTGTGCCGCAGTTTGCCGATGTATTTGAACTGCGTCGGATCCTTCAGCGTGACACTGGCCGGCGCCGGCAAATGCGCCGCCACCCCGACCAGTTCGCCGTAGCCGAGGCTGCGTTTGCTGGGCAGATGAACCACCCGACCTTCTTCGGTGCTGCAGCTGTCGGGGCTGACTTTCCATTGCTGCGCTGCCGCCGTGATCAACAGCGCCCGCGCCGTGGCCCCGGCCATGCGCAAGCGCTCGTATTCCAGCGACACACTGGTGCTGCCGCCGGTGGAGAAGACTTTCCAGACCGGGTGAATGTAGGTCTCGAAGAACGGATCTTCCGGGGTGATGACCTGCACGGTCATCGGGTCCACATCCAGCTCCTCGGCCACACACGCAGCCAGTGCGGTTTGCGTGCCGGTGCCAGAATCGTGTTTGTGCACCACCAGTTTCACTGTGCCGTCGGGGAAGATCCGCACCCAGGCGTTGGGCTCGAATTCGGTGGCCGGCGCCGGAGCTTTCGGGTCGCTGGCGGCGCTGCCGGAGGGCAGATACAAGGCAATCGCCAGGCCAGAAGCCACCGTCGCCGCTTGCTTGAGAAAGACCCGGCGTGACGGTTCGAGCAAGGTGTCGTCGCGCAGGCTCATCACGCCTCCTTCGGCGCGTTCGCCGCGCGCTTGATCGCTTTGTTGATCCGCGCGTAAGTACCGCAACGGCAGATATTGCCGGTCATCGCATTGCGGATCGAATCGTCGGTTACCGCCGCGCCGGTGTTGAGCAGCGCGGCGGCGGACATGATCTGCCCGGATTGACAGTAGCCGCATTGCGGCACATCTTCGGCGACCCAGGCCAGTTGCAGCGGATGGCTTTCGTTCGGCGACAGACCTTCGATGGTGGTGATGCTGTGGCCCGCGACGGCGGCCAGCGGCAACTGGCAGGAACGCACCGCGACACCGTCCAGATGCACGGTGCAGGCACCGCACAGGCCCATGCCGCAGCCGAATTTGGTGCCGGTGAGTTTCAGTTGATCACGCAGTACCCATAACAAGGGCATGGAGGGGGACGCCTCATCCAGCTCGCGTCGTTCGCCGTTAACTGTGAATGCGATCATTGTCAGGCTCCAAAAGAGCGGCCCGTCTTTGTGCGGGCCTGGTGACCGATTATTGGAAGCCCACGCAACACGCGGCCAGCGACGATTTCTGCCAACCGGTGTAAGCAGGACTAACAACATGTACAAGCGATACCCGTCGGTGCAGTCCATGAGCGCGTTCATCCACGCGGCGCGCAGCGGCAGTTTCTCCAGTGCCGCGCGCAAGCTCGACCTGACGCACAGCGCGATCAGCCAGCAGATTCGCGCACTGGAAGATTTCATCGGTCAGCCGTTGTTCGTACGTGAGGGCGGCGGCAGCAACCTCACCGATGCCGGGCAGTTGTTTGCCAGCGTGCTGGCGGACGGGCTGGCGCAGATCGACCGGGCCCTGTCCTCGGTGAAAAACCGCAGCGTGGCGCAGCGCCTGACCCTGGACGTCGACAGTGAACTGGCGCAGAGCTGGCTCAATCCGCGCCTGCCGGAGTTGCTCGACGGACTGCCGGATTACGAGGTGACGCTGCTGTCGATGCCGCGCAGTGATCGCAGCACGTTTGAGCGGGTCGATCTGGCGTTGCGTTACGGCTATGGCGATTGGGATGACTGCGAGATGACGCAGATCTGCGGCGACCGGGTGCTGGCGGTGGCTTCACCGGCGCTGCTTGAGCGCTATGGTTTGCAGGTGCCGTTGAGCCCGGCGCAGATTCTTGAATTGCCGCTGTTGGGCTATACGCGGCGCTCGTGGATACCGTGGCTGGATGCGGCCGGAATGCCCCCGGTAGAGCCAGCGGCGCGGGTGATTTTCGATAATGCGGCGAACCTGATTGCGGCTGCCGAAGCCGGGGTTGGTGCCGGGCTGGTACGCGGTTTGCTCGCCGCCGATGCATTGCGCAATGGGCGGCTGGTGGCGTTGAACGAGGCGCAGATTGCTGCGCATTACAACCTGTATGCGGTTTGGCCGCATGGGCAGGCCGAGCGGGTGGCGCCGGTGGTTGAGGTGATCCGGCAGTTGGCTTTGCGTACGCAACACTGACGCCTTCGCGAGCAGGCTCGCTCCTACAATTGGAATGCGTTCCCTGTAGGAGTGAGCCTGCTCGCGATAGCGCCGGCACAGTCTCCACAAATGTAAAACCAAAACCATATCGCCCAAGTATCACCACCGCGCCCAATTAATATTGTACGAACCCCTCCGCCCTTTCCAATACTCGCCCTCAGCAACCACCCACCCGGGCCGGATGTGAACAGGCGAGGGAATGCGCGAGTGCTGCGCATAGAAATGGCCGATAGCCCGGGGCGTGGATGCCGAGAGCCGCAAGGCTCCCTTCCCCGCTATCAGGAGATCGACTTCAATGATCATCGATATCAGCTGCTATCCCACGGATCTCGTGGACCTCGCCTGGAGGCATGACGGTGACCCGTTCACCGGCGAGCGTTTGCTGGAGATGATGGATGGCCCGTACATGGTCAACGGCAAACCTCGCCGGATCGACAAAGCCTTCATCCAGCCGCCGCAGGGCAACACCATTTACACCTGGACCGACGGCGAACTCTCGGGCCGTGAATCCATCGACGCCTACATGGCCTACACCCTGAAAATGGTGCAGACCTACCCGGATCGTTTCATCGGCTGCTTCGTCTACAACCCGCGCTGCGGTGTGGAAAACGGCGTCGAGGCGATCGAGCGCTACGTCAAGGAGCACGGTTTCAAGATGGTGCAGATGCAGGCCAATATGCACGCCTACCGGCCTGATCGTGCACTGGACTGGGTGCGCCCGTGCTTCGAGAAATGCGCCGAACTGGGCATCCCGGTCAAGCTGCACACTGGCGACGGGCCGTACAGCATCCCCTCGGAATGGGTGCCGATGATCAAGGAATTCCCCAACGTGAATTTCATCATGGCCCACTTCGGCGTGCAGACCGGCGGGGTCTACGTATTCGAACCGATGCAATGGGCGATGGAACTGCCCAACGTCTATTGCGAATCCGGCTGGTGCCTGCAATCGCGGATCGTCGAGTTCGCCAAGGTCTTGCCGACGCACAAGATCCTGTTCGGCACCGACACCCCGCCGAACGAACCGGGCATGTGGCTGCGCCTGCTCGAAGTGCTGTGCCACGAGCCGCCTCAGGGCCTGAACCTCGACGAGGACACCCTCGAAGAATATCTGGGCAACAATACCGCGCGGATGATCGGCCTCGAACCGACCCCGCCGCCGCGTTCCGTTTCCGAAGCAGAGGCGCAACTCAAGCGCCCCGTCACCACGCAACTGGCCAGGAGCTGAACCGATGATCATCGACACCCATCTGCACCCCACCAATCTGGTCGACGAAGCCTGGCGCCACACCGGCGAACCGTTCACCGGCGAGCGCATGCTCAAACTGATGGACGGCCCGTACATGATCAACGGCAAACCGCGCCGTATCGACATGGGTTTCATCCAGCCGCCACCGGGCAACACCGGTTATCGCGACGGTAACCGCCGTGGCCGCGAGGGCGTGCGTGACTACATGTCGTACGTCGCCGAACTCTGTGTGAAGTACCCGGATCGCTTCATCGGCAACTTCAACTTCAACCCGCGCTGGGGACCGGAAAACGGTGCGGCGGAGCTGGAATTCCACATCAAGGAATACGGCTTCAAGATGCTCAAGCTGCACGCCAACATGCACGGCTATCGCCCGGACCGGGCGCTGGACTGGTTGCGCCCGGCAATGAAAGTCTGCGCCAAGTACAACATCGTGGTGCTGATCCATACCGGCGACGGCCCGTACACCATTCCGACAATGTTCTACCCGATCATCCGCGAGTTCCCGATGGTCAATTTCATCATCGGCCACTTCGGCATCCAGACCGGCGGCAACTACTCGTTCGAGGCGTTCTGGATGGCGATGGACACGCCGAACGTGTACTGCGAATCCGGTTGGTGCTTCCAGTCGCGGATCGTCGAATTCGCCAAGGAGCTGCCGCGCAACAAGATCGTGTTCGGCACCGACTCGCCGCCGAACGAACCGGGCATGTGGCTGCGCGAACTGGAGGTGTTGTGCTCGCCGGCACCGCAGGGCTTGGGCATCGATGAGGATCATCTGGAGGACTACCTGGGCAACAACATCGCCCGGTTGTGCGGGATCGAGCCGACGCCACCGCCGAAGGATCTGGTTGAGGCGGATATTCGCCTGACCACGACGTACTTGTAGCCACACACAATCCATGTGGGAGCGGGCTTGCTCGCGAAAGCGGTGCGTCATTCAACAATGAAGGTGGCTGATCCACCGCATTCGCGAGCAAGCCCGCTCCCACATTGGGGCCGTGTTACGACAGTTACACAGCGACTTTACAGGCACGAAGATGACCCGGCGTTCCCTCGACCGGCAGGCCAACGGCTGCTCGATCGAACGCGCTCTCACCCCTGCGTGCCTGCTTTTTACGAGGTGAAACCATGACCCGTTCGACGCTCGGCGACTCTCAGGATTTTCACGTGTTCATCGACGCCTATCGCCGTGAGTACCCGGACGATGTGCTGACCATCACCCAACCCGTTTCTGCCGATCAGGACATCACCGCCCTGGTCGATGCCCTCGCCGCACAGGGTCGCGATCCGCTACTGATCTGCGAAAACGTCGGCGGCCTCAAGGTAACGGTGGCGACCAATCTGTTCGCCTCCCGCACCCGCATTGCCCGGTTGTTCGATGTCACCCCGGCACAACTGCACGAAACCTTCCAGCGCCGCGCCAACCAGCCCATCGCCCCGCGCTACGTGGAAAGCGGCCCGGTGCTCGATGAAGTGTTCGAAGGCGAAGCCGTGGATCTGGCGCTGCTGCCGATGCTCAAGCATTTCGACAGTGATCGCGGCCCGTACATCACCAACGCGATCATCATCGCCGAGGACCCGCTGACCGGCATTGCCAACATGAGCTATCACCGTTCGATGCGCCACGCCCGCCAGTCCCTGGCGACCAGCCTGCACTCGCGTGGACACCTGTGGCGGATGTTGCAGACCGCCCGTGAGCGCGGCGAAGAATTGCGCGTGGCGATGGTGGTCGGCGCGCATCCGCTGTTCATGCTCGCCGCCGCTGCACGTTTGACGTATGGCGCCGATGAGCGCGCCGTTGCCGGCGGGTTGTTCGGCGCGCCGCTGGAGCTGGTCAAGACCCCGCGTTACGGCATCGGCGTGCCAGCCTATGCCGAGTTCGTCCTCGAAGGCGCCATCGATCCGACGGCCTACGCCGAGGAAGGCCCGTTCGGCGAGTTCAGCGGTTACTCCTCGGATCGCTCGACCAACAACGTGCTGCGCGTCGACACCCTGCTGCGGCGCAAGGACGCCTGGCTGGTGGACGTGATGGGCGGCCGCTACGCCGAACACCTGACACTGGCGCGGCTACCGCGCGAAGCGGAAATGAGCGAAAAACTCAAGGCGCGCTTCCCTGCCGTCACCGCCGTGCATTACCCGAATTCCGGCACGCACTTTCATTGCTATGTAGCGCTGGATCAGAGCCGCGACGGCGAGGCGCGGCAGATCATGCTCGCCCTGCTCGGCTGGGATCCGTATCTGAAAAACGTGATCGCGGTGGACAGCGATATCGACATCACTGACGACAGCCAGGTGTTGTGGGCGCTGGCCACGCATTTCCAGCCGCATCTGGATATTTTCGTGATCGATGGCTTGCCCGGCAGCCCGCTGGATCCGTCGTCCTCGGTCAACGGCACCACTTCGCGCATGGGCCTGGACGCTACCCGAGGCTCGGGCTTCGACGGGATCAAGGCGCAGCTCGATCAGGACGTGCTCGAACGTGCGCGGCAACTGCTCAAAGGCCTGGCCTCGTGAACCGTCAGCGGATGGTGGTCGGCATCAGCGGCGCGTCCGGCTTCATCTACGGCGTGCGTCTTTTGCAATTGCTCGCCGAACTGGAGATCGAAAGCCACCTGATCATCAGCCGCGCCGCACTGCTGACCATGGCCCACGAGACCGACTACAAACTGGCCGAGGTCACTGCGCTCGCCAGCCACTACCACCGCGCCGATGACGTCGCCGCCGGGATTGCCAGCGGTTCCTTTCGCTGCCTGGGCATGGTGGTCGCGCCGTGTTCGATGCGCACCCTGGCGGAGATCGCCACCGGCACGTCTTCCGGGCTGATCGGCCGCGCCGCCGACGTCACCCTCAAGGAACGCCGCACCCTGGTGCTGATGGCCCGCGAAACCCCGCTGACTCTCGCCCACCTGCGCAACATGACTGCCGTGACCGAGATGGGCGGGATCATCGCCCCACCGGTGCCGGCGTTCTATGCCCGGCCCGAAAGCCTGGCGCAGATGGTCGATCACAGCCTCGGCAGAGTGCTCGACCTGTTCGGCCTCGATGCCGGCGTTGCCACCCGCTGGAGAGAACACCGAGAACCCTGTGGGAGCGGGCTTGCTCGCGAATGCGGTGGGTCATTCAACAATGATGGTGGCTGACCCACCGCATTCGCGAGCAAGCCCGCTCCCACCCAGAGCAAATCCGCGTCCATCAAGGAGCTGCATATGAACATCCCTTTCAACGCCCCAACCCCCAACACCAAAATCCCCGTGACCATCCTCACCGGCTTCCTCGGTGCCGGCAAAACCACCCTGCTCAACTACATCCTCAAGGAAAGCCACGGGCGCAAGATTGCCGTGATCGAAAACGAGTTCGGCGAGGTCGGCATCGACGGCGATCTGGTGCTCAGCTCCGAGACCGAAGAGATCTACGAAATGGTCAACGGCTGCGTGTGCTGTACCGCCGAGGTTCGTGAGGATCTGGTGCGCATCGTCCGCGAGCTGGTGGCGCGCCCGGTGCGCCTCGATCACATCTTGATCGAGACCAGCGGGCTGGCCGATCCGTACCCGGTGGCGCAGAGCTTTTTCATCAATGACCCGATTGCCGAGGAAGTCGAACTCGATGCGATTGTGACCATGGTCGACGCCAGGCACATCGCCCAGCACCTGGAAGATCTGCAACTGGATGGCGTCGACAATCAGGCGGTGGATCAGATCGTCTGTGCCGACCGCATCGTCATCAACAAGGTCGATCTGGTCAGCAGCGACGAGGTGGACATTCTGCGCGGCAAGATCCGGGGTTTGAACGCCACCGCAGATCTGGTGACCTCCACCCACGCGCAGATCGACCTGACGAAAATCCTCGGCATCGGTGCGTTCGAGTGCACGCAGAAGCTTATGGAAATCGGCGCGGAACCTGAGCATCACGACCATGACCACCACCATGAATCAGAAGACCACGAACACGATCCGAGCGTGTCATCGGTGGGCATCGCCGTCGACGGCGCGGTCAATCTGATGGCGTTCCACCGCTGGATCAGCGAACTACGCTCGTCCCAGGCCGACAACCTCTATCGCATGAAAGGCGTGCTCGCCGTGGCCGACGAAGACCAGCGCTACGTGCTGCAAGGCGTGCACAGCCTGGTGGAGTTTCGCGCCTCGACCGCATGGGGCACGGAGCCTCGTTCGAGCAAGATCGTGTTCATCGGCCGCGACCTGGACCGCGCGGCGTTGAACCAGGGCTTTGCCGCCTGCCTGGCAGGCTGAACAAGGCATCGGAGCCGGTGGATGGCGGCTTCGCAGCACGAATGACTGATGCCAGATTTTTTGCACAACAAAAAACCTGTGGGAGCGGGCTTGCTCGCGAATGCGGTGGGTCATTGCACAGTGATGTCGACTGACACAACGCTTTCGCGAGCAAGCCCGCTCCCACAGGGTTACACCGTGTTCTGGCGCTACGCGGCATCAGACGAATACCCCTCTCTACCGCATAAAAACAGCCAGAGGTGATTCCATGTCGTCAGCCACTCCTTCCTCCACCGTGCACCCCGTCGACCGCGTTCTGCCGGTGCGACAGATGCTCACCCTCGGCCTGCAACACATGGCCGTCTCGTACATCGGCGCCATCGCCGTGCCGTTGATCGTCGCCAGTGCCCTGAAGATGTCCCACGCCGATACCGTGGTGCTGATCAGCACCACGCTGTTCTGCTCCGGCATCGCCACCCTTTTGCAAACCGTCGGTTTCTGGAAATTCGGCGTGCGTCTGCCGATTCTGCAAGGCGTGGCGTTCAGCAGCGTCGGCCCGGTGATCGCCATCGGCAGCAACCCCGAAGTGGGCTTCGCCGGAGTCTGCGGCGCGGTGATCGGCGCCGGGATTTTCACCCTGCTGATGGCGCCGTTCGTGGGCCGATTACGGCGGTTTTTCCCGCCGGTAGTCACCGGTTGCATCGTCACGGTGATCGGTTTGCAGCTGTTCCCGATCGCCTATGAATGGGTCGGTGGTGGGCGCAACGCGAGCAACTTCGGCGCCCCGGCATTTCTCGCGGTGGCGGTGGTGGTGCTGCTGACCATTCTGCTGGTCAATCGCTTTGGCAGTCCGCTGCTGCGCAACATGGCGGTGCTGGTGGGCATGCTGGTCGGATCCGGTCTGGCTTACGGTCTGGGCATGGGCAATTTCCACAGCGTCGAAGAGGCGCCGTGGCTGACCGTGCCCTACCCGTTCTACTTCGGCCTGCCGACGTTCAGCCTGATCCCCATCGCGACCATGGTGGTGGTGATGATCGTGCAGATGGTCGAGTCGATGGGGCTGTTCGTGGCCATCGGCGACATCGTCGACAAACCGGTGGAAGACAAGCAGGTGATCAACGGCCTGCGCGCCAACGGCCTGGCCAGCACCATCGCCGGGATGTTCGCCGCGTTTCCGTTCATTGCCTTCATGGAAAACGTCGGTCTGGTGATCCTGACCGGCGTGCGCAGCCGTTGGGTGGTCGCCGTCAGTGGCCTGTTGATGTGTTCGATTGCGCTGGTACCCAAGGCTGGGGCGATCATCGCGTCGATGCCGACCGCGGCGCTGGGCGGTGCCGGCATTGCCATGTTCGGCGTGGTCGCGGCGGCGGGCATTCAGACCCTGGCCAAGGTCGATTACGAGCGCAATCGCTACAACGTATTGATCGTCGGTTTCACCATCGCCGCCGCGCTGGTACCGGTGCTCGCGCCCACCCTGTTCAAACAAATGCCCGAGTGGTCACAGCCGTTCCTGCACAGCAGCGTGGTCATCGCCTGCCTGGTGTCGGTGCTGCTCAACGCGGCGCTCAACGGCGTCAGCGTGCCAGAAACCACACCCGGCAAATCCGCCTCGCACATTCTCTGACTGGAGCCTGCCCATGACTCGACTTCAAAACATCCTGATCAAAAACCCGCTGGCGGTGATGACCGGCCTGCGCGGCCCGCGTGCCCGGGCCGGTGCGGTGGACATTCGCGTGGTCAACGGCCGCATCGCCGAAATGGCCGCCGACCTGGAGCCGCAACCGGGCGAGCGAGTGCTCGATGCACGCAACTGCGTGGTCTATCCGGGCTGGATCAACACCCACCATCACCTGTTCCAGAACCTGCTCAAAGCCGTGCCCGAAGGTTTGAATCAGGATCTGCAAGGCTGGCTGGCGAGCGTGCCCTACCCAAGGTTGAACCGCTTTACCCCGCAACTGGCGCGGATCGCCGCTCGGCTGGGCATGGTCGAGTTGCTGCTGTCCGGGGTGACGACCTGCGCCGATCATCACTATCTCTATCACGCCCACGGCACAACCGAGACCGGGGATCTGCTGTTCGATCTGGCCGATGAGTTCGGCCTGCGCTTTGTGCTGTGTCGCGGTGGCGCACTGGAGTCCGCCAGCGCCCACCCGGGCTTCTCGAAAACCGCGCTGCAACCGGAAAGCCTCGAACAAATGGTCGGCGACATCGAACGGCTGAAATCGCTGTATCACCAGGACACCCCGGACGCCCTGCGCCGGGTGGTCGTCGCACCCACCACGCCAACCTTTTCGCTGCCGCCGACCCTGCTGCGCGAACTGGCGCACACCGCGCGCGGCCTCGGTTTGCGTCTGCACACGCACCTGTCGGAAACGCAGAACTACGTGAATTTCTGCCGCGAGAAATATAACTGCCTGCCGGTGGAGTTCGTCGCCGAACACGAATGGCTCGGCCCCGACGTCTGGTTCGCCCACGCCGTGCACCTGCAACCCGGCGAAATCCGCATGCTCGCCCAGACCGGCAGCGGCATCTCACACTGCCCGGTAAGCAACGCGCGCCTGGGCAGCGGCGTCGCGCCCGTGCCGCAAATGTACGAGGCCGGCGTACCGATCTCCCTCGGCGTCGACGGCGTCGCGTCCAACGAATCCGGAAGCATGGTCGGCGAAGCCAACACCGCATGGCTGATCCACCGCGCCGCACAAGGCGCCTCGGCGACCACCGTCGAAGACGTGATCCACTGGGGCACGGCGGGCGGTGCGCAGGTATTGGGACTGGCCGCGGTCGGTACGCTGGAAATCGGACAAGCGGCGGATCTGGTGATCTACAGCCTTGATCACCCACGCTTCTTCGGTTTCCACGACAGTGCGGTTGCACCGGTGGTCGCGGGAGAACCGATCACGGTGAAGTACAGCCTGGTGGGCGGCCGGATCGTGGTCGATAACGGCGTGATTCCGGGGCTGGATATCGAACGGATGCGCGCCGAAGCGTGGGAAGGTGTGCAGGCGATGATGAATATCGACGATTGACTTGCAGGCGATACGAAAACCTGTGGGAGCGAGCCTGCTCGCGAAAGCGATGTGTCAGCTGACATTTGCGCTACTGACGCACCGCTATCGCGAGCAGGCTCACTCCTACAGGGAACAACGGCGCATTCGCGGATTCGGGGTTTGTCGACTAAGGTTACTCCCTCATCGGATTGAGCCCCTGCCAGCTACACCGGGCTCTTGATCAAGGAGAGACTGATGACGTCGCGTCGCAACATCGAACAGACTTATCGCACCTGGTCCAGCCCGATTCTGCTGGAACTGAAAAAGCGCGAACACCAAATGGCGCCGGTCGAGCGTCAGGCGCTGGAGAATGTGCTGGTAGAACGACGGTTGCTGGATATCGGCAATCCAAATGGAAGTGATCGCCGCCAAGGGGGCGCGAACAAAAACGAGCGTCCCGGCTGATCACTTAAAAAAACCTGTGGGAACTGCTCCCACAGGTCACGCCGCGTTTTCAGGCCGCGCGCTGCCCCTCCGCCACCATCGCCGAAGCCGCCAGCATCGCCCGCAACAACACCGCACACCCGGCCGCCAGATCGTCCGGCGCGGCATTCTCGATTTCGTTGTGGCTGATCCCGCCTTCGCACGGCACGAAGATCATCCCGGCCGGACCGAGTTCGGCAAGGAAGATGGCGTCATGCCCCGCGCCACTGACGATGTCCATGTGTGACAGGCCCAGGCCTTGCGCCGCACCGCGCACGGCTTCGACGCAACCCTTCTCGAAGTACAGCGGCGGAAAGTCGGCCGTCGGGGTCAGTTCATAGGTCAGGCCGTGTTCTTCGCAGGTCGCCTCAATGACTTGTTTCACCTCGCTGATCATCGAATCCAGCCGCTCCGGTTGCAGATGGCGGAAGTCGAGGGTCATGCGCACCTCGCCGGGGATGACGTTGCGCGAGCCGGGGTAGGCTTGCAGGCAACCGACCGTGCCGCAGGCGTGGGGTTGATGGCCGAGGGCGGCGCGGTTGACTGCACCGACGATCACCGAGGCGCCGACCAGCGCGTCCTTGCGCAAGTGCATCGGCGTTGGCCCGGCGTGGGCTTCGACGCCGCGCAGTTTCAGGTCGAACCACTTCTGCCCGAGGGCGCCGAGCACCACGCCGATGGTTTTCTGCTCGTCTTCGAGGATCGGGCCTTGTTCGATATGTGCTTCGAAGTAGGCGCCGACTTGATGCCCGCTGACTTTGCGTGATCCGGCGTAACCAATGGCATTCAGGGCTTCGCCGACGGTGACGCCATCGGCATCGACCTTGGCCAGGGTTTCTTCGAGGGTGAATTTTTCCGCGAACACTCCGGAACCCATCATGCACGGGGCGAAGCGCGAACCTTCTTCGTTGGTCCAGACCACCACTTCCAGCGGCGCTTCGGTTTCCACACCGAGGTCATTGAGGGTGCGCAGCACTTCGACGCCGGCGAGGACACCGAAGCAGCCGTCGAACTTGCCGCCGGTCGGCTGGGTGTCGATGTGGCTGCCGGTCATCACCGGCGGCAGGTTCGGATTGCGCCCCGGGCGACGGGCGAAGATATTACCGACTTCATCCACCGTGACGCTGCACCCGGCGTCCTTGCACCACTGCACGAACAGGTCACGGGCCTGACGGTCGAGGTCGGTCAGGGCCAGACGACAGACCCCGCCCTTGACCGTCGCGCCGAGCTTGGCCAGTTCCATGAGCGAGGCCCAGAGGCGGTCGCGGTTGATGTGCTGATGGGTGGATTGCAGAACGTCTACGGCTGCGTTCATGTTGATCTCCTCAGGCAGTTTTTTTATGAGTTTCTTCAGGCAGTTCTTGTGTGTATTTGAGGCCGTCTTCGCGAGCAAGCCCGCTCCCACATTTGGAATGCGTTCACCCTGTGGGAGCGGGCTTGCTCGCGAAGGGGCCATTCCTCACACCGAAGATTTCACAACAGAGGGGCTGCTTCGCATCGAACACAACCCGTAATAAATCACCCCACCCAACGCCGAACCGGTAAACCAGCCGTAGCTGTAAAACCAGCTGAACGCATCGCTACCGAGCGACAGCAAAGTCAGCACCACCGGCACGCCAAACGCGGTGAACCCGGCCCAGTTCCACGCCGGATAGACGTCNGCATCGAACACAACCCGTAATAAATCACCCCACCCAACGCCGAACCGGTAAACCAGCCGTAGCTGTAAAACCAGCTGAACGCATCGCTACCGAGCGACAGCAAAGTCAGCACCACCGGCACGCCAAACGCGGTGAACCCGGCCCAGTTCCACGCCGGATAGACGTCGTCGCGATAAAGCCCGGCCAGGTCCAGCTGCTGTTTCTTGATCAGGAAATAGTCCACCACCATGATCCCGGCGATCGGCCCGAGCAGGCTCGAATAGCCCAGCAGCCAGTTGGAATACACGGTTTCCAGGCTGACATCGGAAACGATCAGGCCCAGCTTTTTCAGCAGCTCATGGGCCATTAACGCCAGCCCGACGAAACCAGTGAGCAACACCGCTTTGGTGCGGTTGATCACCTTGGGCGCGATGTTCTGGAAGTCGTTGGTCGGCGAGACAATGTTCGCTGCGGTATTGGTCGACAGCGTGGCGATGATGATCAGTGCCATGGCCACCGCCACCCACAGCGGGCTCTGGATATGGCCGATCAGGCTCACCGGGTCGGACACCGTCACGCCGACCAGTTTCACCGACGCAGCGGTCATCACCACACCCAGCGAAGCGAACAGGAACATGGTCAGCGGCAGACCGAAAATCTGCCCGAGAATCTGGTCCTTCTGGCTCTTGGCGTAGCGGCTGAAGTCAGGAATGTTCAGCGACAACGTGGCCCAGAAGCCGACCATCGCCGTCAGCCCGGCGGCGAAGTAACTGACCACACTGGCGCCCTCCGGGCGTTTCGGTGGAATCGCCAGCAGCTCGGTCATCGACACATTGGGCATCGCCCACATCAGCAGGCCGATGCCGACCGCCACCAGCAACGGCGCGGACAGGGTTTCAAGCCACTTGATCGACTCGGCGCCGCGGATCACCACCCACAGATTCAGCGACCAGAAGATCATGAAGCCGATCACCTCGCCCGTGCCACCGAGGGATTTCCAGCCGTCGAAGATCGAGCCGAGAAACAGGTGAATCGCCAGTCCGCCGAACATGGTCTGAATGCCGAACCAGCCGCACGCCACCAGTGCACGAATAAGGCACGGCACGTTGGAACCAAGCACGCCGAACGACGAGCGCAGCAGCACCGGGAATGGAATGCCGTACTTGGTGCCGGGGAAAGCATTGAGGGTCAACGGGATCAGCACGATGACGTTGGCCAGCAGAATCGCCATCAGCGCTTCGCCGACGGTCAGGCCGAAATACGCGGTAAGTACGCCGCCGAGGGTGTAAGTCGGCACGCATACCGACATGCCGACCCACAGCGCGGTGATGTGCCATTTATTCCAGGTTCGTTCGCGCACCTTGGTCGGTGCCATGTCGTGGTTGTAACGGGGACTGTCGAGGACGTCACTGCCGGCTTCGAGTTCAAACAAGCCGTCGCGCTCGGTCACTTGCGATCTGTTCTGTTGCATGGCCGCTCCACTGTTCTTCTGATTATTTTTTTGCTCATCAGGCGGCTGCACACGGGGTGCGAGCCGGACGATGGCCGGAGGAACTGACAACTTTCGTGTACCGGCCATGGTGTCAGCGGCGGCATCAATAAACGTGCCGGGTACTCCATCTGACGCCTAGGCGGTGGTTCAAATACATTGCAACTTTCTGATATTGCTCGGTTTTAACTATTAACCGAAAGAGTCCGCGAAAACTTGTCTGCACGCTCAGGCCAAACGTTTGCCAAGTTGTTCGAACTGTCAGGACTCAATCTGGTGCACTGCACTTTTTTTCATCACGGACAATCAGCCGCAGCTCAACTTCAAGCGGCTGATTTCACATAGGAAATCTTGCTCATATTTCCATCCTGTCAAGTGCGTCAAAATGGTGAACAGCCTCACCATTTTGGTGATTTAGGTTTTTTATCGTTATTTTTCATATAGTTAAAACAGTCATAAGCTTATAAAAAATAATCTTGATCAATTGCAAAACTGCGACTAGCTTCTATTCCTGACAGCGCTGACAGGAATACGCCGATCAGCGTTGTACATCAATAAAACATTTAGAACCGGCACAAGTCGGTCATGCCTGCGAGGAACTCGGAATGTCTCTGTTGATCCGTGGCGCCACCGTTGTTACCCATGATGAAAGTTATCGCGCCGACGTCTATTGCGCCGACGGCGTGATCAAAGCCATTGGTCAGAACCTGGATGTTCCCGCCGGCGCCGAAGTGCTCGACGGCAGCGGCCAATACCTGATGCCCGGCGGCATCGACCCACACACTCACATGCAACTGCCTTTCATGGGCACCGTGGCCAGTGAAGACTTTTACAGCGGCACCGCTGCAGGTCTGGCCGGCGGCACCACGTCGATCATCGACTTCGTGATTCCCAATCCGCAGCAGTCGTTGATGGAAGCGTTTCATCAGTGGCGCGGCTGGGCCGAGAAGTCGGCATCGGACTACGGCTTCCACGTCGCGATCACCTGGTGGAGCGAGCAAGTGCGTGAGGAAATGGCCGAGCTGGTCAGCCATCACGGGATCAACAGCTTCAAACATTTCATGGCATACAAGAATGCGATCATGGCCGCCGACGACACGCTGGTGGCAAGTTTTGAACGCTGCCTGGAACTCGGCGCCGTGCCGACCGTGCATGCGGAAAACGGTGAGCTGGTCTATCACCTGCAACGCAAGTTGATGGCCCAGGGCATCACCGGACCGGAAGCGCATCCACTGTCGCGGCCATCGCAGGTGGAAGGCGAAGCGGCGAGCCGGGCGATCCGTATTGCCGAGACCATCGGCACGCCGTTGTATCTGGTGCACGTTTCCACCAAGGAAGCGCTGGACGAAATCACCTACGCCCGCAGCAAGGGTCAACCGGTGTACGGCGAGGTGCTGGCCGGGCATCTGCTGCTCGACGACAGCGTCTACCAGCACCCGGACTGGCAGACCGCCGCCGGTTACGTGATGAGCCCGCCGTTCCGCCCGCGCGGGCATCAGGAAGCGCTGTGGCACGGTCTGCAAAACGGCAATCTGCACACCACCGCCACTGACCACTGCTGCTTCTGCGCCGAGCAAAAAGCCGCCGGACGCGACGACTTCAGCAAGATCCCCAACGGCACCGCCGGCATCGAAGACCGCATGGCGGTGCTGTGGGATGAAGGGGTCAACAGCGGACGTTTGTCGATGCAGGACTTCGTCGCCCTCACCTCCACCCACACCGCAAAAATCTTCAACCTCTACCCGCGCAAAGGCGCGATCCGCGTCGGCGCCGATGCCGACCTGGTGCTGTGGGACCCGCAAGGCACCCGCACCATCTCCGCCAAGACCCACCATCAGCAGGTGGACTTCAACATCTTCGAAGGCAAGACCGTGCGCGGCGTGCCGAGCCATACCGTCAGCCAGGGCAAAGTGGTCTGGGCCGACGGCGACCTGCGCGCCGAGCGTGGGGCCGGGCGGTACATCGAACGGCCGGCGTATCCGGCGGTGTTTGAGTTGCTGAGCAAGCGGGCTGAGCAACATCGCCCGACTGCCGTTAAGCGCTAAAGCGAGGCCTTCGGCCTCATCGCGAGCAGGCTCACTCCTACAGATGTACGCATTCCAATTGTAGGAGTGAGCCTGTTGTGGTCGAATTTTTTTAGACCATGATGTAGGAGCGGCGATTTAAGGAAGCATCATGGGATATCGGGTTGTCACGTCAGAGGAAAA
>NZ_JAZAQQ010000007.1:0-245702 GCF_036861315.1 Pseudomonas sp. S3(2024)
GAATGCGGCTTATCAATCAACATAATTGCTGACTGAACGGACGCATTCGCGAGCAAGCCCGCTCCCACAGGAATGAAGTGAATCAACTACCCGTTCGAATCTTGTTCCACACCCGTGTGCGGATCCGGTCAATGTTCAGCGGCATTGCCTCCAGCGCAAACAGCTTGCCCATCATCTCCGGGCTCGGATACACCTTGGTGTCACCCTTGATTGCCGGATCGATCAGGCTGTCGGCCTGCTGGTTGCCATTGGCGTAGTGCACGTAATTGCTGATGCCGGCCATCACATCCGGACGCAGCAAATAGTTCATGAACGCGTAACCGGCCTTCTCGTCCGGCGCATCGGCGGGCATGGCGACCATGTCGAACCAGATGGCGGCGCCTTCCTTGGGAATCGCGTAACCGATGTCGATGCCGTTCTTCGCTTCCTTGGCGCGGTTTTCCGCCTGCAGGATGTCACCGGAGAAACCGACCGCCACGCAGATATCGCCATTGGCCAGGTCGCTGGTGTACTTCGAGGAATGGAAGTAGCTGACATACGGCCGCACTTTCATCAGCAGTGCTTCGGCTTTCTTGTAGTCCTCGGGGTTCTTGCTGTGGGGCGGCAGGCCCAGGTAATTGAGCGCTGCCGGCAGCAGTTCCGGGCCGTTATCGAGGATCGCCACGCCGCACTTCTGCAGTTTTTCCATGTATTCGGGCTTGAAGATCAGATCCCAGGAATCCACTGGCGCGTTATCACCCAGCACCGCCTTGACTTTGGCGACGTTGTAGCCGATGCCGGTGCTGCCCCACAGATACGGAAAGCCGTGCTCGTTGTTCGGGTCGTTGACCTGCAAGGCCTTGAGCAACACCGGGTTGAGGTTCTTCCAGTTCGGCAACTGGCTCTTGTCGAGCTTCTTCAGCGCCCCGCCCTGGATCTGCCGCGCCATGAAGTGGTTGGACGGGAACACCACGTCATAACCGGATTTGCCGGTCATCAACTTGCCGTCGAGGGTTTCGTTGCTGTCGTAGACGTCATAGGTGACGCCGATGCCGGTGTCTTTCTGGAAATTTTTCGTGGTGTCCGGCGCGATGTAGTCCGACCAGTTGTAAATCTTCACCGTTTCGGCGGCATGGCTAATGGAGGCGGCCAGCAGCAGCGGCGCCAGAGCGAGGGTTTTCTGGATCATGAGGTGATTCCTGTAGTGGCTATTTTTGTTGGCAGGCAATCAAAGGATCAAACAATCAGAAAATAAGAACGTAGCTCTTGCGCACGGTCTCCTGGATATCCCAGATGCCGAGCGTGTTGGCCGGCAACATCAGTGCGTCGCCACCTTGTATGTGCAGGGTTTCGCCGCCGTCGTCCGGGGTGAACGTGCAACGGCCGGAGATGAAGTGGCAGAACTCCTGCGCGGTGATCTGCCGGCGCCAACGCCCCGGAGTACATTCCCAGACGCCGGTTTCAACGCCGTCGTCGCGCTCGACGCTGGTGGTCGAGGCAATGGCGACCGGCTCGCCGAGTGGCACGGCGACCGGGTTGGATTCATCCAGTTGCAGGCTGGCGGTGTTCTTGAACTGCGTAATGCTCATGGTGAGACCTGTCTTGTGAAGAAAACGGCGGTTAGTGCATGAAACCTTCCATGAACCCCGCGACCTGACTGGCCAGCTTGCGCCGCCAAGGTGCGCTGGCCGGGTTGGCCAGGGTCTGATCTTCGTGGACGAAACTTTTGATGATCGCGTTGTAGCCAAGCCAGCGGCACGGCTCCGGCTCCCAGGCGCGTAGCGCATGAATTCTGCCGTCCGGCAGCACCCACGGCTGATGCACCAGTTCGGTATCGCGCTCAAGAATCAGATCGGCCAGGGTGCGGCCGCCGAGATTGCTGGCACCCACACCCTCCCCGCCATAACCGCCGGACAGCGCAATGCCATTGGCGCGATCGCAGAGCATGTGCGGCTTGAAGTGCCGGGACATGCCGAGGTTGCCGCCCCAGGCGTGGGTGATCTGCACGTTTTTCAGCTGTGGGAACAGTTCGCCGAACAGATAGCGGCGCAGTTCGACTTCATCACGGGTCAGATCGAAGTTATGGCGCAGTTTGCCGGCGAACTGATAACCGCCGCGGGCGCCAAAGACCAGACGATTGTCGGCACTGCGCTGGCCATAGGTGACCTGACGGCTGAACTCACTGAAAGCCTGGCCACGGTTGAGGCCGATTTCATCCCAGGTCGCTGCCGACAACGGTTCAGTGGCGACAATCAAGCTTTGCACCGGCAACTGATAGCGGCCCAACGGTGGGAGCGTGACCGAATAACCTTCGACCGCCGGCACAATCCAGCGACTGCGCACACTGGCCCTGGCCGTGCGCAAACTGCCGGACTGCCAATGGGTGACTGGGCTGTTTTCATAGATCTTCACGCCCATGCTCTGCACGGTGCGCGCCAGACCGCGCACCAGTTTCGCCGGGTGAATGGTCGCCACGTGCGGCGCATAAATGCCGCCATAGGGTTTCGCCACACGAATCTGTTGCGCCAGTTGCTCGGGGTTCAGCCAGCGGTAATCGTTGTCGGTCAGGCCTTGGGCGTGCAGTTTGTCGAGGTATTCGCGCAGGCTGGCTTCCTGCTCCGGGTAACGGGCGGCGCAGTACAGCACCCCGCCTTTACGATAATCGCAGTGGATGCCCTCACGTTCGAGGACAATTTCCACTTCATCCGGAATGCTGTGCAGCAGATCAAACGATGCGCGACGTTGTTCTGGAGAGAGACCGGCGAGCAGTCGATCCTCGCCCAGCAGGTTACCCATCAGCCAGCCGCCATTGCGCCCGGACGCGCCGAAACCGGCGGTTTGCGCCTCGACGATGGCGATATCGAGACCGGGGGCGAGCTTTTTCAGGTAGTACGCGGTCCACAACCCGGTATAACCGGCGCCGATGATCGCCACGTCGACATCCAGATTCTGTTCCAACGCCGGCCGCGCAATCAACGGCTCGTCGAGTTGATCCATCCACAAACTGATAGTGCGCCACGCCGGCATGCAAGACTCCGCCACTGAAAACCTTCGATGGCGTCGATCCTAGTGCGTGACTTCAATCACTGTCTTGCGCGCGTGCCCGCAAAGAAATTTGTTTGGCGTAGGCCTTCGGCGACTGGCCGGTGTGCTGGCGAAAACAACTGTAAAACGCTGACAGCGAGTTGAAACCGGCAGCAAACGCCAACTCATCGATACGCAGCGGCGGCGTGGCCTGATCCAGCGTCTTGAGCAAGTGCTGCAGGCGGGCCTGGTTGACGTAGCGGTAGAAGCTTTGGCCGAGCACCTGATTGAGCAGGTAGGAAATCTGATTGCGGCTGTAGCCGCACTCCTTCGCCACCCGTTGCAGATCCAGTTCCGGATCGAGATACGGTTGCTGGCGTTCGAAATATTGCTGCAGATCCTCGGCCATGAAACTGATCTGGCGCGGTGACAGCCCCAAGCGACTGACCGCCGGGCGCTGACTGGGTGCGACAGCGCCGTTGGTTTGCGTGCGGACCAGCGAGGCGTATTCGTTGACCCGCCAGATCAGGCCGTCCTTGACCGTGATCGCTTCGCTGGATCGGAACGACACCAGCCCGTCGCCACCGCGCAAAGTCACTTCGTATTGAATGAACGCGGTGTTGCCATCCACGCGAATCCGGTCGCAATGCTCGAGCGCTTCGTCGGATTCTCGCGGCATGCTCACGCGCACGTACTCGCGCAATTCGTCGAGGCCGAGGACCCGGTTCTGAAAGAAATCGTTGTATTGGACGTCCGGGTGATACAGCGCCATGACGCTGTCCAGATCGCGGTGCTTCCAGCTCAGGTGGTAACGCATGACCGTGGCGGCCGTGGCCGGGGTCTGTTCGGGGCCGTCATCGTCGGCGTGCATAAAGGGCTCGGCGCAAAAGAACCGAGCTTGCCCAAGTTCGACAAAACGATCAACGAGCAAACGGTAGTGGCCATTTGGCGATGACTGATCCCGACGTGACTTACATCAAAAAACGCGCAGCAATCGCAAAATGAACTGAAAAATCTCACGGAAAATTCACATGCGGGTGCTACTTTTAACGTCACTGACCGGTTGAGCCAATGAAGGCTCTTCCCACCTAACATGAGCAAAAGGAAGCGCTCGATGAAGAAGGCGGGCAACACATGAATAAAGGCTCCAGTAAAGTCACGTTTCCCAATGCGTGCCAACTGATGCGTTGGCACTTTCATCCCATGGGTTTTGAGGCAACGATGGATGCGCCGGGCAGCATGATTGCCCGTCTGTTTGATCGTGCCAGCGGTGAAACCATGATCGCCATCGCCGGTATTCCTTGTGCGACGGTGATGAACGCGGCCGATGTCGAGCGCATCATTGAGGCTGTGGAAGACGAACTGGAGGCTTTCATTCCTCCGGAATCTCTCAAGAGTTACGCATAACCTATTGTTTTACATAAAAAAGCCCGCCAATTCAGGCGGGCTTTTTTTGTGCTTGCGTGCTACGCGTTTTGCGGCTGTTTTCGGTGATCGACGAAGAATGCCTTGCCTTGGGCAACCCGATCGGACGCCCTTGGCATGTTCACCGCCTGGGTATCCTGCGGCTCGACGTACCAGTAGCAATGGCTGACCGCCCGGGTGATACCAACGTAGGCCAGCCGCAGGATCTCGTCCTTCTGCGCCGTGTCATAAGGTTCACTGTCGCCAGCCTTGCCCAAGCCGGCCATGCGATACACCTGGTTCTTGTAGGGCGAACTGGTCAGGTGCTGGCAGTCACCCAGCAAAAACACCGCATCGGCTTGCAGGCCCTTGGCGCTGTGGTAGGTGAGCTGCTTAAGGCGCCGGGCCTCGTACGGCAAGCTCGAATCCACATTAACTACAGGATGAATATGCTGCTCAATCAATGACTTATCACTGCTTTTTCGATAAAGCATCAAGATTGAATCGCCGCGATTGTAATGTTCAGCCAGGCGCTGACCCAAAGCCTGATCATCGCGCTCCAGCACACTGACTGGCTGCAAGGCCTTGGGCGCACCGCTGGCCTTGGCCTTCTTGCCGGGGATTGCCGGCGCGGCACGAACGATGTGTTCGGCAGCATCGATGATGTGCTGATGGCTGCGATAGTTGTCGCTGAGCATCACCCGAGTAGTGCTCGGCGACGGGAATTCCTTGTTGAACTCCATGAAGTAACTCGGCGAACTGCCGCGCCAGCCGTAGATCGACTGCCAGTCGTCACCCACACAGAGCAACGACGAACGCTGCGCACCTCGCCCGACGTGCATGGCCGGGCCGCGACTGCGGATTTCCGCCAGGCTGGCGCGGATCCATGAAACGATTTGCGGCGATACGTCCTGAAACTCGTCGATCATCAGGTGCGACATCGGTCGCAGCAGCTCATCACTGAGCAGCTTCAGGTTCTCTGGGGAATGCTCGCTGAACAGCGCAAACATTCGGTTGTAGGTCATCACCGGAGGCTTCTGATCGAGCAGATGATCTTCCAGGGCGCGCCAGAACAGGCTCAGCGCCTCGAAGAAGAATCGATCCGGGTCGTCCTTGGCAAAGCTCATGCGGCCGACGGCATCCGGCACATCCAGCCCAAGGTTTTCGATAAAGCCGGCCGCCGCAACAAAACAGTCCAGTAACGGCGCCGAAACCAGTTCACCTTTGACCTTGTAATCGAACCCCGGACCCGCGCTCGCATCGCCAGCCAACGTCGACAGAACCCGCTTTGACATTTCATAGCTATCCAGCCAAATCAATGGCTTATGACAGAAAGCTTGAAACAGGGTGCGCTTCACAGCCCATTCAGCACGCACGCTAAGCTTGGCGTTGGGGCGGCAGATTTGCGGGTTTTCCCGGTGATCGAAGCCGAGCACTACCCAGGCATCGAGGCTGGGAATGTAGCCGTGGCAGTGAAAGGACGAACCGTTGATCTCGAACGTCTGCCGGCTGGGCTCAATGCCCTTGATCGGCCAGGCACCGGCGCGAAACCACAGGTCTTCGATGGCATCGCACAGTTCTTCGTCGCGTTTGGCTGCCAGTTCGGTCACCGCCATGCGCTTTTGCACGTCCGGGTGATCGCGCTCAAGCTCCTTGAGCTGCAAGGCAGCCTTGGCCAGTGGTTGAATCAACTGGCGGAAACGTTGGTCCTGATTGAATAACCGGTGGTAGCAGGCGTTGAGCTGCTGGCGCTGGGCATCATTGATTCGCAGATCGAACGGGTTGCTGTCGACCTCCTCGTCAGCGCCTTGTGGCCGATTGCTTAGATTTTCAAAAGCCTGCAAGCGTTCGAACCCCGGCAGGCTGCGTACCATCGGCAAAATGCGTGAGTGAAAGGTGCGCACCAGTTCCCGCGCCTGTTGCAGGCTCAATGGCTGGCCCCAGAGCGCGAACATCTCGATAAGCTTATTGATGAAGTCCTTGCGCGACTCACGGGTGAAGGTCACCACGGTCATTGAATCCAGCTCAAAGCCCAGATAATGCGTGAGCAGCAGAATACGCAGCACCAACGTGGTCGACTTGCCTGCCCCGGCTCCGGCGATCACCGAGGTCGAAGGAGTGTCACTGAAAATCATCTTCCATTGAGCGAGGCTTGGCTGGGCATGCGCGGGCAGCAGGCGCGCCACATCGGCTTTCATGCGCTTCTTCAGCTCGGCGCTGAGCGGCAGACGCCAGTCGTCGAACAGATGATTATCGACGCTCGGCGGACGATGCTCGGTGCTGCGACTGTCACGAATCAACAGCACCTGCCGGCCTTCTTCCAGGCCTTCGAGTTTCCCCTCCTTGAAGCCGTACTCCACGCCAGCGGTGTGTCCGCTGCGAAAACCGTCCGCCTGGCCGTGCAGCCACGACGCACGGTGTTGAGCGCGCAAGCGTGTCAGGCCATGGCCGAAGAAACGTGCGGCCAGACGCTTGAACCATGGCATCTCGGCCAGTGGGCGAAGTTCGGGAGGAAGATCGGGAGTGTGTTGCGCCACGCTGAGGGGCTCCAGTGTGTGAGGCTGTTGGGGGCTATGGTGGCTTTATTTGCTCATGAGTTCTAGCGAAATGCTTACAGCTCATTGGTTTAGGCGATGAACTGAAAGTTGCGTGAGATTATTTTGAGCCGGTTTCCCATCAACGGATTCGATGAGAATGCCGCACTTTTTACGCTTTTTCTCGATGGTTGACTGATGGATGATGCCCGTCATAACCGACGGTCTCGCTTCATGGCTCTGGCGTTACGCCCCATGACGAACCTTTTGAGGAGACGATCATGCTTGAACTCAGACCTTTCAACACGCTGGGCGGCGCTCACCACGGCTGGTTGGATGCCCATCACCATTTTTCGTTCGCCGAATACTACGACCCGCAACGCATGAACTGGGGCAATCTGCGGGTGTGGAACGATGACGTGATCGCCGCCGGCACCGGATTCCCGCTGCACCCGCACCGCGACATGGAAATCATCACTTACGTGCGTGAAGGTGCGATTACCCACCAGGACAACCTTGGCAACAAGGGCCGTACTGAAGCAGGCGACGTGCAGGTCATGAGCGCCGGTACCGGCATCGCACACAGCGAGTACAACCTGGAAGACAAGGAGACCCGAATCTTTCAGATCTGGATTCTGCCGACGGAAACTGGCGCGCCGCCATCGTGGGGTGCCAAACCGTTCCCCAAAGGCCAGCGCGAAGGCTTCGTGACCCTCGCCAGCGGCAAGGACGGCGACGATCAGAGCCTGCGCATTCGCGGTGATGCGCGGTTGGTCGCGGCCAACCTCAAGGCTGGCGAAACTGCTGAATATCAGCTGGATGCCGGACGTCGAGCGTATCTGGTACCCGCCACCGGTCTGATTGAAGTCAACGACTTGCGCGCACAAGCTCGAGACGGTGTTGCCGTCGAGCATGAGTCGGTGCTCACGGTAACGGCGCTGGAAGACAGCGAAATCGTGTTGGTGGATCTGGCTTAGATTGCGGGTATGAAAAAGGGTGACCAATTGGGTCACCCTTTTTACACAGGATTTAACGGCTGCCAACCTTGTGGCGAGGGAGCTTGCTCCCGCCGGGGCGCGAAGCGGCCCTGTTTTGCGACTGCTTTGCAGCCGAGCGGGAGCAAGCTCCCTCGCCACAGTTTTTTTGGTATTTACTACTATTTCGTAGAAATAGCACCATCCACCAGGGTTTGCGCTTCGGCCACCAGTTGCTTGAGGTGGTCGTCGCCAATGAAGCTTTCGGCGTAGATCTTGTAGATGTCTTCGGTGCCCGAAGGACGCGCGGCGAACCAGCCGTTCTCGGTCATCACCTTCAGACCACCAATGGCCTGATCATTGCCCGGCGCATGGCTGAGAATGCTCTGAATCTTCTCGCCTGCCAGCTCGGTCGACGTTACTTGCTCCGGCGACAGTTTGCTCAACAACGCTTTCTGCTCAGGGTTGGCCTTGGCGTCTACGCGCACCGAGAACGGCTCGCCCAGCTCATCGGTCAGTGCGCGATAAGCCTGGCTTGGATCACGCCCGGTACGAGCAGTCATTTCCGCCGCCAACAACGCCGGAATCAGACCGTCCTTGTCGGTGCTCCAGACGCCGCCATCCTTGCGCAGGAACGAAGCGCCAGCACTCTCCTCGCCACCAAAACCCAGCGAACCATCGAACAGGCCATCGGCAAACCATTTGAAACCGACCGGCACTTCGTACAGACGACGTCCCAGACGCTTGGCCACACGATCGATCAGGCCACTGCTGACCACGGTTTTACCTACGGCGGCGTCGGCGCGCCATTGCGGACGGTTCTGAAACAGGTAATCGATGGACACCGCCAGATAGTTGTTCGGTGCCAGCAGACCACCCGACGGGGTGACAATGCCATGGCGATCGTGATCCGGGTCGCAGGCGAAGGCCACGTCGTAACGCTCCTTGAGACCGATCAAACCTTGCATGGCATGGCTGGACGACGGGTCCATACGGATCTGTCCATCCCAGTCGACCGTCATGAAGCGGAAAGTCGGATCGACCTGCTTGTTCACCACATCCAGATCAAGACGGTAATGCTCGGCAATCGCCGACCAGTAGCGCACCCCTGCTCCGCCCAATGGGTCTACACCCAGACGCAGCTTGGCGTCACGGATGGCATCGAAGTCGATCACATTGATCAGGTCTGCGACGTAAGTGTTCAGAAAGTCATGACGGTGGGTGGTGCTGGCCTTGAGCGCCTGCTCGTAGCTGATGCGTTTGACGCCTGCCAGCTTGTTGGCCAGCAGTTCGTTGGCCTTGGCTTCGATCCACTTGGTGATGTGGGTGTCGGCCGGGCCGCCGTTGGTAGGGTTGTATTTGTAGCCCCCGCTTTGTGGCGGATTGTGCGACGGCGTAATCACGATGCCATCGGCCAAGCCCGAAGTGCGGCCACGGTTGTAGCAGAGGATTGCATGCGAAATCGCCGGTGTCGGCGTGTATTCGTCACCTTCGGCGATCATCACGGTCACGCCGTTGGCCGCCAGCACTTCCAGCGCACTGGCCCCGGCCGGGGTCGACAGCGCGTGAGTGTCGATACCGACGAACAACGGGCCGTCGATGCCCTGGGCTTCGCGGTACAGGCAGATCGCCTGGCTGATCGCCAGAACGTGCCACTCATTGAAACTCAGGTCGAAGGAGCTGCCGCGGTGCCCGGAAGTACCGAATGCAACACGCTGGGTGGCAATCGAAGCGTCCGGTTGGCCGGTGTAATAAGCCGTTACCAGTCGCGGGATGTCGACCAACAATTCTGCTGGTGCCGGTTTGCCCGCAAAAGGACTGATAGTCATGCAAAACCTCTGAAATAGAGTGGTTCAGGAAATACAGCGCAGTTTACTGACAGTTCGACCGCAGCGCGACGGGATCTATCCGACAGATTTCAACGTTCATTCCAGCGGCGCCAAGCGCAGCGCCTCTCCCAACCTCTCGAGTGCTCCGCCCAAGCCGCTCTCGCCGTGATCCAGCAGGTTCAGGCGCAGATGCCGACGGTGCAATCCCTGCAAGCTGAACAGTTCGCCCGGCGCAATCAACACCTGTTGCCTGAGCAGGCGCTGAAACACATCGCGCATGTCCACCGGCCGCCGTGCCCGCACCCAGACCGTCGCCCCACCTTGTGGCTCGACAACCTGCAGCGCTTCGCCCAGACGTTCGCGCAACAAGTCGATCATTGGCGTACGGCGTTCCTTTAGGCGCCGGCGAAGTACGTGCAGATGCTGATCGACCCGACCGTTTCCATACAGCCGGGCAATGGCTTTCTGGCGAACGGGCGACAACCGGAACGAGCGCATCAGAAAATGCCGCTGCATTTCGTGCTTCCATTGGCGCGTCAACACGTACCCATAAGGCGCTTCGATACCGATGAATTTCTCGAACGTGGAGAAGACCAGCAGTCGGTCAGGGTCCAGTTGATCACGCAGACGCTCGACGCCCATTGCCTCGCCCAGTTCACCGTAGCAGTCGTTTTCCAGCACCCAGGTGCCGTGCTCGCCAAGCAGGCCGGCGATCGCATTGCGGTTATCCGCTGGAACCTGTGTACCGCGCGGCATGCACAGGCCCGAGGACAGCAGAATCAACCGCACGTCTTCGGTCTTGAGCAGTGTTTCCAGCCGCTGCAGCTCCAGCCCGCCACAGGCCTGCAACGGCAGTTCGATTACACGCACCTCAGCCGCCTGCAGCAACCGCAGTATCACCCAGTCACAGGGCGACTCGACCAGAACGGTTGTGTGCCTGAGCTGCAGAACGGCCACCAGGATCTCCAGCACCCCGCGCATATCCGCGCCGATGTAAACATCCTCGGCGTGCCAGCACTGCTTTGGCGAGGTGGTATAGCGGGCCGCCAGGACGGCGCGTAATTCCAGTTCACCACAAGGCTGGTCGAGCAACGGCGGCTGGCGGGGATACTGGCGCAGCAGCTCACGCTCCAACAACAGCAATGGACTGTCCAGTGATTGCAGCGAAACCGGATCATCAGCATTCAACAAACGCATACCCGGGTGCCGCGCGTTGACATAGAGCGTTTCGAGCAGATCATTGCTCATGGCAGGTGGCGTCCCCCCCGAAACCGCCCTGGCGTAATACCCGGACTTGGCCACCGAATAGATCCGCCCTTCCTTTTCGAGCAACGAGTAAGCGTATTGAATGGTCGAGATCGACACGTTCAAGCGATCTGCCAACTGACGCAACGATGGCAGCCTTGAATTGCCATCGCAAGCCGACTCGGCCATCAAGCGCATCAGGTATCGATAGACTGCCTGGTAGGCGAAACCGGATTCCCGTACAGCCTTCATGAGACGGACACCATAACCGTTGGTGCGCCCAAGGATCGCTTGCTCACTTCATCGTTCCACTGACCGGTCACCCACGCCGGAGCCATCGAGGCCTGCCGCGTCGAGTGCGGTCTCCAGTGTTTGCCGGGCCGCACCGTGCGCAGGCAAGGGTTCCATGGCGTAGAGGTGGCCGATGAGCCGAACCGGTAAACCGCTGACGTCCATCATCCACTGCATTACCTGCTCCGGGCCGTGTAGCCCCTGCATGGCCCGATGCAAATCAGGCAGCGCCACCAACATGCCGGGATGACAGCTGCGCAGGAACCGCTCGAGCCCGGCTCCACGCTCGATGAACGGCGTGAACAGCAGGCAGACCCATTGTGCTTCGTTCAGACCGTAAGTCTGGTGCAGCCAGCTCGCCGCTGCTTCGCGCAGTTCTTCCGTGGTCTGCCGTTGCCCCAATCTTGCGATCATCTGCTCGCAGACCGGTTCCGGCACCCGCTGCAGCTGCATGTTCGCCAGCATGCGCTGGACATGTTCAGAGAACCCCGCTTCATAGCTGCGATCGCTGAGGAACTCGGCTTCCAGGCCGCGTAAATGGGCCTCGATCAAAGGGTCGGCGTATTCGCCCTCACCCTGGTGAAACACCCATTCCTCTGCCTCGAACCCCAGAAACTCGCTCAGTAGCGGCCAGCGTTCTTCAAGATTGCCGACCGCCATGTCATGAATGTCGACAAATGTCGTGCGACGACATGACTCGAAGCCACCCTCGGGACGCCAGCATTGCCGCTCCGATTCGGAGTAAAAACCGCGATACAAATCCCCTCCCAATCCGTCCAGCAAAGCGAACAGCTCATCGAACGTCCCGGAATTCGGCTTCAGCGCCCCGATACCGGCCTTCTGCACGGCCCGGTCCAGGTCTTCGACAAACTGCTTCTGACGACGCGGCGATTCGCTGGCCAGCCAGGCATCCACGCCGTTACTCCAGCGAGCAATCTGGCCGTAAAATTCGGCCCAGTCCAGGCAGGCGTCGTCCCGACACTCAAGCTTCTCGCCCCTGGCACGTCGATGCCCCATCATCAGCAGATTGGTGCGATGGGCGTCCGCGCTGTCCATTCCGAGTGGCGCCAGATGGTTGAACGGCAACACTTGTCGATGTTCCACCATGAGCAACTCGACACGGGGGTCGTCATACAGAAACAAGGCAGCGAAGCTGCGGTGCATGTTGTTCAGCGCCGCCGTCCCCGATTCGCTGCGGCGCAAGGTGGCCACACGTAACTGGAACGTGGCGGGGGCGCGGCCGGCAATACTCAACTGGGCGGCGCGCAGCAGCGCCAGCATGTAGCAACTGTCACGGGTACCGGATGGCGTCACCATGACCTTGTATTCACCCATGCGCTCCATTCCGCCGGCGGCGACCACCAGACGCTGGATCAGCAACTGCAGCGCTGTGCGCTCGGCTCTGGAAAAGAAACTCAGCAGGCGTTGCAATACTTGCTGGTAGACATAGTTCATTGCCTGATCATGGATCGTGCTCATCAGTACTTTACCCGGCATAAAAAATTCATATCGCGCATCAGCGATGACGCTGGCGCAATAAATTCATCAATAAGTAATAGACGATCAAATACTAACACTTATGATTTTGAAGTTATTTGAAACACTTGACGCAATGAAGTCAGCAACCCCACCGCCTCAGACAACGTAAACCACTGTCAGCATTGAATTTTTTCTGATCAGAAAATATCTGAGGAAACTTCTTACAGCGTCCCACGAACATTGAGTACAACAAAAGCAGAACAACAATAGGAAATGCCCTACAGTCATTAAACAAAAACCGCTATATCGCCCACGAGGGGAAACGTTAAACGCGAAATGAAAAACAGAATGCACAGACATGGCTCATTCCTTGAGATGAAAGTAATCATTCAATTATCAGGGCTTATATGGCGAATAGAAGATACAGATGGCAGACAAAAACCGGTTCAGATGCACAACCGGCCACGCGCCATGCTTGGTCTGTCTGATTATTTGCGAGAGGTAAAAAGCGCAAGAGTCCGTGGGGCCACGGACTCTGTTCGGAGGGAGTTACGCGGGTTCGACCTGCAGGGCGACCCGTTCGCGGCATGGGCATTCGTCCATGTAGCGATGTGCTTCGACGAACTCGTTGAACGGGAAGACCCGGGTCTTGAGCGGCAGCAGCACACGGTCGGCCGTCAACTGATTGATATCACGCAGGGCACGTTGCAAGGCGACTTGATCCTGAACAATGCCCAACTCGGGTTTACCGGTGAAATTACCGATGCAGTGCACAAAGAACTGGATGTTCTTCTGGAACGCCGCACAGGCCGGAAATGGTGTCTGGTTGCCACCCTGCAGACCATACAAGACCAGGCTGCCACGCGGTGCGAGGACATCGCCGAGCAACGACATCTGCGGGCCACCAAGACCGTCGAACACCACATCGACGCCACGGTTGTCGGTGATCTTGTTGATTCGCATCAACAGATCTTCTTCCTCGGTGACGATGACTTTCTCGGCACCCAGCGACAGCAGGTATTCACGCTCATCAGCGGTTTTTGTCGCGGCAATCACCCGCACGCCCATGGCCTTGCCCAACTGGACAAAGGACGGACCGGCGCAATGGCTGGCGTCAGTGACCAGAGCAAACTGCCCTGGTTTGACCCGCGCCAGATCCGCATAGGCAAAATAGGCGATCAACAACGGCGTGTAATGCACGCTGGCCTCAACCGGGCTGAGCACATCCGGATAACGGGTCAGCGCGGTGCGTGGCAGCACGATCTGCTCACCATATACCGGGTAGTCGTTCGGGCTTTCGGCCGGGAAACTGGCCACCTTGTCGCCAACCGACAGATCGTCCACATCGTCACCAACCGCAGTGACCACCCCGGCCATTTCATGGCCGAGACCGGACGGCAGGCGTGCCTGGGACGAGGCCAGGTTCTGACGCCAGAGAATGTCGTACCAGCTGATGCCGATCGCCTCGACACGCACCTGCACTTCGCCAGGACCTGGCTGAGCGGCCGCATGCTCTTCGCATTTGAGCACCTCGGCCGGACCAAACTTGTGAAAACGGATCGTGCGGGACATCGCAAACCTCGTCAAAGTAACCTCTAATGCCCTGAACTCTATCTGGGCTTTTGACCCAAGACTATCAGTGGCTATTAATAGTCGACATGCCTGTCATTGATTCCGCAGTATGAACGGCATTGGCAAAATCGATGAAAAAATGCCGCAATCGGCCCGGTAAAGCTGAATTTAGCGGTGCAGAGTACCAGCCTTTCCCCGTAATATTCATGCCGGCCATTGTTCTCATATGGTCGCTCTCGTCAAGCTTGATGACTCTGCCAGGACTCCAGATGAATCGTAATGACCTGCGTCGTGTCGACCTGAACCTGTTGATCGTATTCGAAACACTGATGCACGAACGCAGCGTGACCCGCGCCGCCGAGAAGCTGTTTCTCGGCCAGCCGGCGATCAGTGCGGCGCTTTCGCGCCTGCGCAGCCTGTTCGATGACCCGTTGTTCGTGCGCACCGGACGCAGCATGGAACCGTCCGCCCGCGCGGTGGAAATCTTCGCCCTGCTCTCCCCGGCGCTCGACTCGATTTCAACGGCTGTCAGCCGCGCGGCGGAATTCGACCCCGCCACCAGCACTTCGGTATTTCGCATCGGCCTGTCCGACGACGTCGAATTCGCCCTGCTGCCGATGCTGCTCAAACGCCTGCGCGCCGAAGCACCGGGCATCGTCCTCGTCGTGCGCCGAGTCAACTACATATTGATGCCGGGCCTGCTGGCCTCCGGCGAAATCTCCATCGGCGTCAGCTACACCACCGACCTGCCGGCCAACGCCAAGCGCAAAGTGCTGCGGCGCAGCCAGCCGAAACTGCTGCGCGCCGACACCGTCCCAGGGCCGCTGAGTCTGGATGATTATTGCGCACGTCCGCATGCGCTGGTGTCGTTCGCCGGTGACCTCAGTGGCTTTATTGATGAAGAGCTGGAGAAACTCGGGCGCAAGCGCCACGTGGTGCTGGCCGTGCCGCAGTTCAATGGCTTGAGTACGTTGCTCGCCGGCACTGACATTGTTGCGACCGTGCCGGACTACACCGCGGATGCGCTGACGGCTGCCGGCGGCGTGCGGGCGGAGGATCCACCGTTGCCGACGCGTACGTTTGAGCTACATATGGCTTGGCGTGGATCGCAGGATAACGATCCGGGGGAGCGTTGGTTGCGGTCGCGGATTCAGATGTTCTTTGGCGATCCGGACAGTCTCGAGCTGCCTGCGCATTAACCAGGCAGCCAGCGACTCAAGCCCCAGCCCGGCTGTTGCGATTAATCGACAGGCAGTAAAACGCCAACGCCGAAGCCGCCAGCATCCCGCCCACCACCCCGATGTAAGCAAAACCAAACTGACTGCCCACCCAACTCCCCACCAGTGCCCCGCCGCCGATACCGATGTTGTAGATCCCGGAAAACAGCGCCATCGCCACGTCGGTGGCGTCCGGCGCCAGTACCAGGACTTTCGACTGCAACGCCAGCCCGAAGCCCATGATCGCCATGCCCCAGAACACACTCAGCACGCCGAGGTATGAGACGTTGCCGCTCAACGGCAACAGCAAAGCCAGGCACAAGGCGAGCACCGATACGCAGATGATCAGAAAGCGCTGCGGGTTATAGCTGTGCAGGTAACTGAACAGCAGCGAGCCGAAAATACCGGCGCCACCGAATAACAACAGCAGCAGCGTCACCACATCACCGCTCATGTTGGCCACGGTCAGTACGAACGGCTCGATGTAGCTGTAGGCGGTGAACTGTGCCGTTACCACCAGAGCCGTCAGGACATAGACGGCCACCAGCGCCGGTCGCTTGAGCAATATCGGCAGACTCTTGAGCGAGCCCGAGTTCTGGCTGGGCAGCAGCGGCAGCACCTTCGCCAGACAGAACACCAGCGCTGCCGCAAAGCCTGCAATCACGAGAAAGGTCGTGCGCCAGCCCATGGCCTCGCCCAGCAAGCGACCGAGGGGAATCCCCAGCACCATCGCCAGCGAAGTACCCGTTGCCAGCAAGCCCAAGGCTTGAACCTGCTTGCCCGCAGGCGCCAGACGCACCGCCAGCGACGCGGTGATCGACCAGAACAACGCATGCGACAGCGCCACACCGATCCGGCTCACCAGCAGTACACCGAAGCTGGTCGCCAGACTCGACAAAATGTGACTGGCGATAAACATTCCGAACAGCACAATCAGCAATTTCCGCCGCTCGACGTTGCGCGTCAGCAGCATGATCGGCAGCGACGTCAAAGACACCACCCACGCATAGATGGTCAACATGAGGCCGACCTGCGCGGTCGACATGTCGAAGCTGCTGCCGATCGAACTCAACAGACCGACCGGGACAAATTCGGTGGTGTTGAACACGAACGCAGCCAGTGCCAAGGCAATGACTGCGTACCAGTTGCCGTTGTTTGTCGCCGTAGAATCACTCATTAAAAGTCGCTTTACTCGTTGATGATCGTGCGTGTTTGTACGCGGCGATCTGCGCCCATTTGTCGGTTTCTGGTCCACCGATTGCCGAATGTGTCGACGCTCAGAGGGACGCTGGATCAGATGGACAAGCCACATGATCCTGTCCCGTGCTACCAGTTATCGGCCCGTTGAACGCGTTTTGCACTCCCGCTGATTCAATGCCTGCGGATTCTTGCCCGCTCCGCAACACACATTTGTCATCAACCCAATTGATAGCCCCCTAACGAAAGGTGCATGCTAGAGGGCTCGAATCGGTCTTATATCATTCCGAATGATAGTTATCTTTGCTTCATTCGATTCGTGCCATCACAGCCTGCCGAGCATCATCCGCCCATCTTCAATACATTGGCGGATGATTCCATGGAACAGTCACTCAAACATTTGCGCTTCCCCTTGGCCATGCTGGCCGTGCTGGTGATGAGCGCTTGCGGCAAGACTCCGGAGACTGCCGCCACCCTGCCCGCTGCCAAAGTCAGCGTGGCCAAGGTGCTGGAACAACCGGTCAACGAGTGGGACGAATTCACCGGGCGCCTCGAAGCGCCGGAAACTGTTGAGATTCGTCCTCGGGTCTCTGGCCAGATCGACGAGGTGGCGTTCACCGAAGGTGCGCTGGTCAAGAAAGGTGACCTGCTGTTCCAGATCGATCCGCGTCCTTTCCAGGCTGAGGTGCGCCGCCTCGAAGCCTTGGTAGCCCAGGCCCGCGCCAATGCCACTCGCAGTGAAAACGAAGCCGGGCGTGGCGAACGTCTGCGTGCGAGCAACGCGATTTCCGCTGAGCTGGCCGACTCGCGCACCAGCGCCGCCCAGGAAGCCCGCGCCGCCGTCGGCGCCCTGCAGGCGCAACTGGACCTGGCCAAGCTGAACCTGAGCTTCACCCGCGTCACCGCGCCCATCAGCGGTCGCGTCAGCCGTGCCGAGATCACCGCCGGTAACCTGGTGACTGCCGACACCACCCCGCTGACTAGCGTGGTCTCCACCGACAAGGTCTACGCCTACTTCGACGCCGACGAGCGTGTGTTCCTCAAATACACCCAGCTCGCCCGCAACGGCCAACGTGGCGCCACCACCCCGGTGTACATGGGCCTGTCCAACGAGGACGGCAATCCGCACCTCGGTCAGATGAACTTCGTCGACAACCAGGTCAACCCGAAAACCGGCACCATCCGTGGTCGTGCGGTGTTCGACAACAGCGACGGCACCTACACCCCGGGCCTGTACGCGCGGCTGAAACTGGTCGGCAGCGGCACCTACAACGCCATGCTGATCAACGACGAAGCGGTCGGTACCGATCTGGGCAAGAAGTTCGTGCTGGTGATGGATGCGGACAACAAGACCGCTTACCGCGCCGTCGAACTGGGACCGAAGATCGAAGGCCTGCGCATTGTGCGCAGCGGTCTGAACAAGGACGACACGATCATCGTCAAGGGTCTGCAACGGGTGCGTCCGGGTTCGCCGGTGACGCCTGAAGTGATCCCGATGGCCAGCGAGCAGACCATTGCCGCTCTGGCTCAACAACGTCAAGCGCTGGAAGCCAGCAACCTGCCCAAAGTCGCACCCGCCAAAGGTGCACAGGGTACGGCTGTGAAGCTGGCCGCTACGACCCCACGCGGTTAAGGGACGACAACTCCGATGAATTTTTCCCAATTCTTCATTTCACGGCCGATCTTCGCAGCGGTGCTCTCGCTGTTGATCCTGATCGCCGGTGCGATCTCGCTGTTCCAGCTGCCGATCAGCGAATACCCGGAAGTCGTGCCACCGACCGTGGTGGTGCGTGCCAACTTCCCGGGCGCCAACCCCAAAGTCATCGGTGAAACCGTGGCCGCTCCGCTGGAGCAAGCCATCACCGGCGTCGAGAACATGCTGTACATGTCCTCGCAGTCCACCGCTGACGGCAAGATCACCCTGACCATCACCTTCGCCCTGGGCACCGACTTGGACAACGCGCAGGTGCAGGTGCAGAACCGGGTGACCCGGACCGAGCCGAAACTTCCCGAAGAAGTGACGCGCATCGGTATCACCGTCGACAAGGCCTCGCCCGACCTGACCATGGTTGTGCACTTGACCTCGCCGGACAAACGTTACGACATGCTCTACCTGTCCAACTACGCGATCCTCAACATCAAGGATGAGCTGGCGCGTCTGGGCGGCGTCGGTGACGTGCAGCTGTTCGGTATGGGCGACTACTCGCTGCGGGTCTGGCTCGATCCGAACAAGACTGCTTCGCGCAACCTGACCGCCACCGACGTGGTGACGGCGATTCGTGAACAGAACCGTCAGGTCGCTGCCGGTCAGCTCGGTGCGCCTCCTGCGCCGAATGCCCAGAGCTTCCAGCTGTCGGTCAACACTCAGGGCCGTCTGGTCACTGAAGAAGAGTTCGAGAACATCATCATTCGCGCAGGCGATAACGGTGAAATCACTCGTCTGAAGGACATCGCGCGCGTCGAGCTGGGTTCCAGCCAGTACGCCCTGCGTTCGCTGCTGAACAACCAGCCCGCTGTAGCGATCCCGATCTTCCAGCGTCCAGGCTCCAACGCCATCGATATCTCGAACGAAGTTCGCGGCAAGATGGAAGAGCTGAAGAAAGGCTTCCCGCAAGGCATGGACTACAGCATCGTCTATGACCCGACGATCTTCGTACGCGGCTCGATCGAGGCGGTGGTTCACACCCTCTTCGAAGCGCTGATCCTCGTGGTGCTGGTGGTGATCCTGTTCCTGCAGACCTGGCGAGCCTCGATCATTCCATTGGTGGCGGTGCCGGTATCGTTGATCGGTACGTTTGCAGTCATGCACCTGTTCGGCTTCTCGCTCAACGCCCTTTCTCTGTTCGGCCTGGTACTGGCGATCGGTATCGTAGTCGACGACGCCATCGTGGTGGTGGAGAACGTCGAGCGTAATATTGAACTGGGGCTCAACCCGTTCGATGCGACCAAAAAGGCCATGGGTGAAGTGACCGGCCCGATCATCGCGACGGCACTGGTGCTGTGTGCGGTGTTCGTTCCGGCGGCGTTCATCTCCGGCCTCACCGGGCAGTTCTACAAGCAGTTTGCGTTGACCATTGCGATCTCGACCGTGATCTCCGCGTTCAACTCGCTGACCCTGTCGCCAGCGCTGGCCGCTGTGTTGCTGAAAAGTCATGACGCGCCGAAAGACCGCTTCTCCAAAGTGCTCGACAAGATCTTTGGTGGCTGGTTGTTCCGTCCGTTCAACCGCTTCTTTGAAAAGGCCAGTCACGGTTACGTCGGTACTGTGCGCCGGGTCATCCGTGGCAGCGGCATCGCCCTGCTGCTGTATGCGGGTCTGATGGTGCTGACGTTCTTCGGTTTCTCCAGCACACCGACCGGTTTCGTACCTGGCCAGGACAAGCAATACCTGGTGGCCTTCGCGCAACTGCCGGACGCCGCGAGCCTGGATCGCACCGAAGACGTGATCAAGCGCATGTCCGACCTGGCGCTGAAACAGCCGGGCGTGGAAAGCGCCGTAGCGTTCCCGGGCCTGTCGATCAACGGCTTCACCAACAGCCCGAACGCCGGCATCGTGTTCGTGACCCTGAAACCATTCGACGAACGTAAGGACCCGAGCATGTCCGCCGGTGCAATCGCCGGAGCCTTGAACGGTCAGTACGCGAACATTCAGGAAGCGTACATGGCGATCTTCCCGCCGCCGCCGGTACAAGGTCTGGGCACAATTGGCGGTTTCCGCCTGCAAATCGAAGACCGGGGCAACCTGGGCTACGACGAGCTGTACAAGGAAACCATGAACATCATCGCCAAGAGCCACAATGTGCCTGAGCTTGCGGGGCTGTTCACCAGCTACACCGTGAACGTGCCGCAAGTCGATGCTGCCATCGACCGCGAAAAGGCCAAGACCCACGGCGTGGCCGTCAGCGACATCTTCGACACCCTGCAGATTTACCTGGGTTCGCTGTATGCCAACGACTTCAACCGTTTCGGACGCACCTATCAGGTCAACGTTCAGGCTGAGCAACAGTTCCGCCTCGAATCCGACCAGATCGGTCAACTGAAAGTGCGCAACAACAAGGGCGAAATGATCCCGCTGGCGACCTTCATCAAGGTCAGCGACACCTCGGGTCCGGATCGCGTGATGCACTACAACGGTTTCATCACCGCAGAAATCAACGGTGCGGCAGCCCCCGGCTACAGCTCCGGCCAGGCCGAAAAAGCCATCGAGAAACTGCTCAAGGATGAACTGCCGAACGGCATGACCTACGAGTGGACCGACCTGACTTACCAGCAGATTCTGTCCGGTAACACCGCGCTGTTCGTGTTCCCGCTCTGCGTATTGCTGGCGTTCCTGGTGCTCGCGGCGCAGTACGAAAGCTGGAGCCTGCCACTGGCGGTGATCCTGATCGTACCGATGACCCTGCTGTCGGCCATCACCGGGGTGATTGTCTCCGGCGGCGACAACAACATCTTCACCCAGATCGGCCTGATCGTACTGGTGGGCCTGGCGTGCAAGAACGCGATTCTGATCGTCGAATTCGCCAAGGATAAACAGCTGGAAGGTCTCGATCCGCTGGCTGCGGTACTGGAAGCCTGCCGTCTGCGTCTGCGGCCGATCCTGATGACCTCCTTCGCGTTCATCATGGGTGTGGTGCCACTGGTGTTCTCCAGCGGTGCCGGTGCCGAGATGCGTCACGCGATGGGTGTGGCGGTGTTCTCCGGGATGCTCGGGGTAACCTTCTTCGGTCTGTTGCTGACGCCAGTGTTCTACGTGTTGATCCGTAATTTCGTCGAGCGTGGCGAAGCCCGCAAAGCGGCCAAGGCGCAAGCTCTTCAAAAGCCACTGGAGGCGCAATAATGAGTCTGAAAGTCTTCCTGCCGAGTCTGCTGGTGCTGGCATTGAGCGCCTGCGCCGTCGGCCCTGACTACAAGACCCCGGCGACGGAGGCGGCCAACATCACGACCGCCACCGACGGCGCTGCCGGTCAGAAGAACTTTGACCGTTCGAAATTCGAAGGCATCTGGTGGCAGCAATTCGACGACCCGACCCTCAACCAGTTGGTGACGCAATCGCTGCAAGGCAACCGTGAACTGCGCGTGGCGTTCGCCCGCTGGAAAGCCGCCCGGGCGATCCGCGACGACGTCAGCAACGATGCGATGCCGACCATCACCAGCCGTGCGAGCAGTGATCTGGCCAAGGGGCAAATCCCCGGCCAGACCACCAAACGGGTCAACAGCGAACGCTACGATCTGGGCCTGGACATGGCCTGGGAACTCGATCTGTTCGGGCGGATCCAGCGCAATCTGGAAGCCAGCGACGCAGACCAGCAGGCGGCCGAAGCCGATCTGTATCAACTGCAAGTCACCATGATTGCCGAACTGGTGGACGCCTACGGTCAACTGCGCGGTGCGCAATTGCGCGAGAAGATCGCCTTGGCCAACCTGGAAAACCAGCAGGAGTCGCGCAAGATCACCATCAGCCTGCGTGACGCCGGCGTGGGCGATCAGCTCGACGTCGAACGTGCCGATGCGCGTCTGGCCTCGGTCGAAGCCAGCGTGCCGCAATTGCAGGCGGAACAGGTTCGGCAGAAAAACCGCATCGCCACTCTGTTGGGTGAACGTCCCGACAAACTGACCGTGGATCTGAGCCCGAAAGACTTGCCGGCGATTGCCAAGGCCCTGCCGATCGGCGATCCGGGTGAACTGCTGCAACGCCGGCCGGACATCCTCGGCGCCGAACGCAAACTGGCCTCGGCCACCGCGCGAATCGGTGTGGCGAAGGCTGATCTGTTTCCACGGGTCAGCCTCAGCGGGTTCCTCGGCTGGACGGCCGGGCGTGGTTCGCAGATCGGCTCCTCGGCTGCCAACGCCTGGGCACTCGGCCCGAGCATCACCTGGGCGGCGTTCGATCTGGGCAGCGTGCGCGCGCGTCTGCGCGGCGCCGATGCCGACGCCGAAGGCGCACTCGCCACCTACGAGCAACAGGTGTTGCTGGCGCTGGAAGAATCGGAAAACGCCTTCAGCGATTACGGCAAGCGTCAGCAACGGCTGATCTCGCTGATTCGTCAGAGTGAATCGAGCCGCAAGGCTGCCGATCTGGCGGAAATCCGCTACCGCGAAGGCACCACCGACTTCCTCGTGCTGCTCGATGCTCAGCGCGAACGCCTGAATGCCGAAGACAGCCAGGCACAGGCCGAAGTTGATCTGTATCGCGGCATCGTCGCGATCTACAAGGCCTTGGGTGGTGGCTGGCAGCCGGAAACCGTCGCCAGTAAGTAATAGTTGTTAAAGAGCTCCTTTGGTTGGCCGCAACCAACCAATTTTTTTGCCCCGCGTATCATTCGGTCGCGGGGCTTTTTTTCGCCTGATGGTTTTGCGCTTCCAGAACAGTGACAGTGGCTGTCGTACCAGCCCTTAATCGATTCTTGCCGGCATAGTCACCATCAATGCCGATGCGCACCGGCACCCGCTGCGCCAGCTTCACCCAGGTGTAACTCGGATTGATATTGGCCAGCAGTCGGCCACCCGTGGCGTTTTCCCGGTCGGCGATGGCAAAGGCGATGCTCTGGACCGTGCCACCAAAGGTTTCTCCGCTCATCAACTGCACGCGCACGCGGTCCCCCTCCTCGATTCGCGGCAATTTGGTCTCTTCAAAGTAACCGCTGACGTAGAACGAATCGCTGTCGACCAGTGCCAGCAGTGCACCACCCGCAACCGCGTAATCACCCTGTCGGGTCAGCAGATTAGTGACGTAACCGCTGACCGACGATTCGACACGAGTACGCTGCAAGTCCAGTTCCGCCTGAGTCAGTGCAGCAATCGCCAATTGCACATTGGCCTCGGCCAGCCCGAGATTGGCCTGATTGCGCAACAGATCAGCCTGAGCCACCGCCACATCGGTATTGGACTTCTCCCATTCTTCCCCGGAAATAGCAAAACCCTGCTTGAGCGTACGCCGGCGCCGCTCTTCGCTCTGGCGTTGTTTGAGCAGCGCTTCACTGGCGACGATGGATGCCTGTGATTGCCCCAGCGTCGCCTTCGCCACCTCGACCGAACGCCGCGCATGCTCGACTGCCAGGCTGTAGCGCGCCGGATCGATCTCCATGAGCAATTGCCCCTTGTCGACATGCTGGTTGTCCTGCACCACGAGGCTGACGATACGCCCGGAAACATCGGCTGATAGCGTCACCACATCCGCCCTCACCCGCGCATCCCGCGTCCAAGGCGCACGGGTGTAATGCTCCCAGGCAAACCAGCCAAGCACGATGGCCAGCAACACCACCGCTAATGTCGTTGTTCGAGCGAGTAACACTTTCAAGGCATCAGGCTCCCATCAGCAAAATCAGCGAGGCACAAACGCATGCATACAAGGCGCCCTCAAACAGCGCCTCGTGCCAGACCAGTCGCAACACACCCAGACGTCGCAAACACCAGTCCAGGAGCATAAATATCGGTATCGCCAGCAATAGGGCCTGGGCAATGGGTGGCAGATAAACGCCACCCATTTCGAAATCAATGGGCAAGGGCCGGTTCTCCTTCCGAGACTTTACGTTGCAGGTATTCGCCGTGGCGTTTCAGGAAAGACACGACGATCAACAGCGCCACGCGCATGCGAAACACCGACCACAAATGTTCGTGGCTGGCGACGTGCAACTCGTCCAGCTCATCACCCAATAGCTGGAGCGAGGTCAACAACGCTTGCAATTGCACGTCCTGGCGCCCGGCCACAAAACGGCCGGTCTTGCGCAGCGCCGAAGCCAATTGCTGGCTGAACGCGTCCGTCAGCAGTGCATTGTTCTGTGCCTGCTGCCGGAGTTGATGCATTGCTACGCCCAATGCGACGCACGCCAGACTGATTTCATAGAGCTGCTGCATGGCGCGCTCGCTCACGGCCGGCAGCAAGCCAAGCATGCTGGTCAGTCGGTCGACCATACGGCTTTCGAAAGCGAATTGCTGTTCATCGGTGGCCGGTTTTTTGGTCAGTTCATAAACCTGCTCACGCGCCTCGTTATAAAAGCGGCGGAGACGCAATGCCGGACGGAACGGGAAAATCCATGCGTAGACCATCAAAGCGAGCATCGCCGCGCTGACATAGGCGCCGGCGAATTCGAACCATTGAATTGCAGTGTTCTGCCCGGTGCCGACATTCTGTGGGCCGAGCAGGAGGAAACTCGACAACCCCAGGCCCATACCAATGCCCGCGGTCGTCGGGCTCGCCAAACCGACAGCGATCACGTACAGCAGCGGTGCCAGCATCAACGCCAATGGCTCGAAATCACTGATGGTCGGCACCAGCATGAATTGATAGAACGCCGAGACCACCAGTGCCAGTCCCAACCCACGCGCGTAACTCTGCGCGGCCATCAGCGGCCGCGGGAATGTCGCCATCAGCGAACAGAGAATCCCCACCAGAATCATCCCGCCCCGCGCGCCATCCCAGGCGGTTTCGATCCAGATCAACCCGGCTACCAGTAATGCGGTAAAGGCGCGGATGGCGTTCATTGAAGCCAGTGTGAAATCCAGATGCAGCGGGCTGGCCTGACCGCGATACAGACAACTGGCTTCGCGCCCTTCCTGAATGGCATCACTCAACTCCAGAATCTGCTCCAGTTGCTGCAACAGCCGCGCCTGCTCCCAGCGTAACGCCCACGCCAGCGAGCGCAGGATAGCGCTCATGTCTTCGGTCAGTTGTTCGGCCTCATACGCCAAGGCTTCAAACTGCTGCTGCAGCGTGATGAATTGATGCCGCCGCTCGGCGGGCAGCGCTCGGCCCAACTGCGCCAACTGGTCGAGAAGTGCGAGCTCTTCTGCACGCAAGCGCTGTACGTCCAGAGGAAGATCGCCCTCCCATCGTTCGGTGAGCAATTCGCGCTGATGACGTAATGCAGTCAAACGCGAGGTCAGCAACATCAGTTGATTACCCAACAGCAGCACCAGATTGTCGGCACCGCGCAACCGTGGGGCATCGAAATACAGATGGCGGCGCAACCCTTCGAGCGCGCTGATTTCACCGAGCAACTGCATCTGACGGCGCTGAAAGTCGGCTTCACTTTCTTCTGTTCGAATCACCGCAGCGGAGTGACTGGCAGCCAGTTTGATCACCTGATCGACCTTGGCGAAGTAACCTTTGGCAACTGCTTCCGGACGCGCAGTGAGCAGGCTGACCACGCAGACGCACGCTACGGCCAGCAAGGTTTCGGTAACGCGGGTGACAGCCAGCAGAAAGGTGCCATCCTGGTCGGGAATGGCCAGCAATGCCACCACCACGGCGGTATAACCACTGAGCACAAACGCCTGAGAACTGGTATAGCGCAGCAACGTGCCGCCCGCGGTGCAGAGCGCCAGCCACAGTGCCAGCGTTGTGATGAACGGAAGCGGCGCCTGCGGGAATATCGCCATGATCAACACCGCCACCGCAGCACCCAGCGTTGTGCCAATCACTTGACCGAAACTACGCGCCAGCGCCATGCCGGCCAACGGCTGGCTGACAATCACGACGGCCATGATCGACCACTTGGGTTGGTCGAGATCGAACAAAAACGCCAGATACAGCGTCAACAGCCCGGCGGCAATGGTGCGCAGGGCGAACAGCAGGACAGCCTGACCGGGATGGATCACGACCTGGAAATAATTGCGCAGGGCTTGCATGGGGGCTCTCATCGAAGCGACTCCTGCAAGCGTAGACTCTGCATCGAATGCCTGATGGGTAACTGAATCGACAGATGTTGTAGGGCGATTCGCATGCACGGGGTTTGACTCACGGCCCTCGCTGGTCGAAGCTTGCCGTTCTGCTATAGAACGCCAGTTCACGGAAATCTGCATGCCTCAGTCCCGCCGCTACCTGCTTATCAGCCTTGGCCTTGTGCTGCTCGTCGTCATCGCCTGGTTATCCCTGCGCTCCACCGCCCCGGTGGTGCCGGAAGCGATCAAGCGCGGCTACAGCGAAGCCCTGACGGCCGCCCGTTCCGGTCAGCCGGGAGCCGCGCGGCAGTTATATCAGCAATTGGGTCGCCCGGACCTGTCGGTCAAGCGCAGTGTCTGGCTGCTGGCCGAGCTGCCCAACTATCCGAGCCCGCAAGCGCTGAAACTGGCCGACGCCCATCTGCAGAACGAAGCCCCCGAAGTACGGCTGGCAGCGATTCAAAGTGTGGTCGGACTGGTGCCCGGCGGGCAACGCAGTCTGCTGCTCGGGCCGATGCTCGACGATGAGGACCAAAACGTACGGTTCGCCGCGATCAACGCCCTGCTCGGTCTGACGCCGGATGAACTGGGGCTGTATTTCGCCCCCCTGCAGCAAGCCATCGATGGCTGGGAACAAGCGCTCAAGGGACAGCCGGAAAGCGCCGCCACCTATGCGCAACTGGCACGCCTGTATCTGCACAACGCCGAACTCAAACAGGCCCAACAAGCGCTGGACAACACCCTGCGGCTGGAGCCGGGCAACCTGCCGGCACTGGTGATGCAGATCGATGTCCTCGACCGCCAGGGTCAGAGCGACGCCGCCCGCCAGTTGCTCGCCAAACAGTTGCAGGCGCAACCGGATTCCGCCTACCTGCAACACGCGCTCGGGCTGTGGCTATTGCACCACGGCCAGCGTGAATTCGCCCTGCTCGGCTTGTCCAAAGCGGTGGAACTGGAGCCGGACAACAAGGATTACCGCTACGACCTCGCCACCACCCTGCACGCTGCCGAAGAGCTGGAAGCGGCGCAAAAGCAGTTGCAGGAAGTCGTCCAGCGTCACCCAGCCGACCGCAAGGCGCGAGTGCTGCTGATCAATTACTGGAAGGAAAGCGGCCAGTTGCAGAACGTGCAGATTCTGCTCGCGCAACTGGAGCAGATGAACCCTGATGACCCGGCGTTACAGCAGGGACTCTGAGCCTTTACCCGCTGATTCAATGACATTTTGATATCGAAACATCGGAACCGTCATGACTGGCAGCGGTCAAGTAATCAGGTAGAGCACAACGGCTGATACAGCCTGCTGCCTCGATTCCCCTAGTCATGAGAGGGCATTCTTTGTCTACGTCCAACGAGTTGATCAGTGCAAAAGCCGCCACCGGCATCATTGGCCTGGATGACATCCTCGCCGGTGGTCTGTCCCGAGGGCATGTGTTTTTGCTCGAAGGTGAACCCGGTACAGGCAAAACCACCGTCGCGTTGCATTTCCTGATGGCGGGCGCCCGTGCCGGCGAACGCTGTCTGTACATCACACTGTCGGAAACCGAGCGTGAACTGCGTCAAGGCGCGGCCTCCCACGGCTGGGAGCTGAACGAGAACATTGAAATCTTCGAGCTGACGCCACCCGAAAGCCTGCTCAACGCTGAGCATCAGCAAAGCCTGCTGTATTCCTCCGACCTGGAACTAGGCGAAGCCACCAAGCAGATTTTCGAAGTGGTCGAGCGCTTCAAGCCCACCCGCGTGGTGCTCGACAGCCTGTCGGAGATCCGCCTGCTGGCGCAGAGTTCGCTGCGCTACCGCCGGCAGATTCTGGCGATCAAACATTACTTCGTGCGTTACGACGCCACCGTCCTGCTGCTTGACGACCTGACCACCGAGTCTCTCGACAAGACCGTGCACAGCGTCGCCCACGGGGTGATCCGCCTCGAAGAACTGACGCCCAATTACGGTGCCGAGCGCCGCCGCGTGCGCATCGTCAAGTATCGCGGCCAGAAATACCGTGGCGGTTACCACGACTTCACCATCATGGGCGACGGCGTCCATGTGTTCCCACGACTGGTCGCCGCCGAACACCGCAGCGACTACCCGCGCCTGCAATTGAGCAGCGGCATCAAGGAAATGGACGCCCTGCTCGGCGGCGGCATCGAGACCGGTTCCAGCACGCTGATTCTCGGCCCGGCCGGTACCGGCAAATCGCTGATTTCGATGATCTTCGCCGCCGCTGCCGTAGCACGCGGCGAAAAAGCGGCGCTGTTCATCTTTGATGAAGAACTGGGCTTGCTGTTCGAACGCATGAAAAACATCGGCATCGACCTCAAGGCCTTGCAAGCCACCGGCAGCCTGCTGATCGATCAAGTGGATGCCGCCGAGCTGTCCCCCGGCGAGTTCTCGCATCGGGTGCGTCGCTGCGTAGACGAAGGCAATATCAAGACCGTGGTAATCGACAGCATCAACGGCTATCAGGCCGCGATGCCGGAAGAAAACGCGCTGGTGCTGCACATGCATGAGCTGCTGCTGTATCTGAACCGAAAAGGTGCGGCGACTTTCATGACGGTTGCCCAGCATGGCCTGGTCGGCGACATGCAGGCGCCGGTCGACATCACTTACCTGGCCGACACGGTGATCCTGCTGCGCTACTTCGAAGCCATCGGCAAGGTTCGCCGAGCCATTTCCATCATCAAGAAACGCACCGGCAGCCACGAATCTACCATCCGTGAATACCGCATTTCCGGCCAGGGCATGACCATCGGCGAACCGCTGGAAGCGTTCCAGGGCGTGCTGCGTGGCGTGCCGACTTACCTCGGCGCGAGCAATCCGCTGTTGCGGGAAGAAACCTTGTGACAGCCTCCGTATCACTGCCGGAACGGGCGCTGATTCTGGCGCCCATGGGTCGGGACAGCCAAGTGGCGCTGATGATCCTCAATGAGGCCGGTTATGGCGGCGTCATCACCCCGGATCTGGGTGCACTGTGCGCAGAACTGGAGCCTGGCGCCGGACTCTTGTTGATCGCCACCGAAGCCCTGCGCGGCCCCGAGCTGGAAACGCTCCTGCACTTTCTGGAACAGCAACCGGCCTGGTCGGATCTGCCGATCGTCTTGCTGACCCACCATGGCGGCCCGGAACCGGGCCCCTCCTCGCGCCTGAGCAAACTGCTGGGCAACGTCACGTTCCTTGAGCGCCCGTTTCATCCGGCGACCCTGGTCAGTCTGGTCTCCACCGCCCTGCGCGGGCGACGACGACAGTACGAAGCCCGCGACCGCCTGATCGATTTGAGTGAAAGCGAACGCCGACTGCAATCGACCCTGGAAACCCTTGAGCAACAGGTCGAGGAACGCACCGCGCAACTGCGCCACAACGAAGAAGCCCTGCGCCAGTCACAGAAAATGGAAGCGGTCGGTCAGTTGACCGGCGGCATCGCTCACGACTTCAACAACATGCTCACCGGGATTATCGGCAGCCTTGAACTGCTGCGCCGGCGGCTGGCTCGCGGACGCCTTGATGACCTCGACAGCCTGATCGATCTCGGTGTCACTTCAGCCAACCGCGCAGCCGGCCTGACCCACCGTTTGCTGGCGTTTTCCCGCCGGCAATCGCTGGACTCCAAAGCCGTGCAGATGAACACACTGGTGCTGTCGATGGGCGAGCTGCTGCAGCGCAGCCTCAACGAAAGTATCCAGCTGGAGATGCGCCTCAACGACCAGTTGTGGATCGCCGAAGCGGATCCCAATCAACTGGAAAGCGCCCTGCTCAACCTGGTACTCAACGCCCGCGATGCAATGCCCGAGGGCGGCAAACTGGTGGTCGAAACCAGCAATCAGGTGCTTAAGCCGGAATTCACCGAGGCCTACCCGAATCTCGAACCCGGCGACTACGTGATGCTCAGCGTCACCGATAACGGCAGTGGCATGGCGCAGAGCGTGGTCAGCCGCGCGTTCGATCCGTTCTTCACCACCAAGCCGATCGGCCAGGGCACCGGGCTGGGTCTGTCGATGATTTACGGCTTCAGCAAGCAGTCCCGTGGTCACGTCTCGATCGACAGCGAAATCGATCAGGGCACCACGGTCAAACTGTACCTGCCGCGCTTTCGCGGCGAAGAGCTGGAGCATCCGGTGTCCGATGTTCAGCAGGCCCCGGAAGCAATGGATGGCGAAACCGTGTTGATCGTCGAGGACGACCCTGCCGTACGCGTACTGGTCAGCGCGGTGCTCAGTGAGTTGGGTTATGCGTTTGTCGAAGCCGGTGATGCCGACGGTGCCGTGCCGATCCTCAACTCGACGCAGCGCATCGACCTGCTGATCAGTGACGTCGGCCTGCCAGGCATGAACGGCCGGCAACTGGCGGAGATCGGCCGGCAGTATCGGCCGGGGCTGAAGGTGCTGTTCATCACTGGATATGCCGAGCACGCGGCAGTGCGCGGTGGTTTCCTCGACCCGGGCATGCAGATGATCACCAAACCGTTCACTTTCGATCTGCTGACCGCCAAAGTCCGCGAGATGATCAAGAACTGATCCCCCAAAACGACTGTAGGAGCTGCCGCAGGCAGCTCCTACATGGGGAGCATCAGCCGCTACGGATCAGGCCAGCAATTCCTGAATCTTTTCCTGCAATACATCCAGATCGAAGGGTTTTTCCAGGATCGGCGCCTTACGCGTGATCGGGCTGCCGGTCTCGCGGATTTCCTGCGGATAACCGCTGATGAAGATCACCTTCAGATCCGGGCGCAGTTTTACTGCAGGCTCCGCGATCTGCACGCCGGAGATCCCGCCCGGCAGGCGGAAGTCAGTGATCAGCATGTCCAGATGCGGCTTGCTCGCGAGGATCTCGAACGCCTGCTCGCCGTTTTCGGCCTGCAACACGCGGTACCCCTGCCCCGACAGGTAATCTGTCAGCACCATCAAGATAACCGGTTCGTCCTCGACGACGAGTACTACATCTTGTGCATCTACGCTCATGGGAAGCCTTTGTTCGGTCAATAGCTGCTGATACGACCGTGCGGTCACTCAGAGGTTGCGTCGGATATGCCGTTTTCCTGGATTGGCAGACAAACGCGAAACAGGGCGCCTTCGTTGATTTGACTCTCGACGACGATGGAACCGCCATGGGCGGCGACGATCTGCTCGGAAATGAACAGACCCAGCCCGAGACCAGCCACTACCGTCTTGGCGGAAACCCGTTCGAACTGTTGGAAAATGCGCTTCTGGTTCTCTTCGCTGATGCCGATGCCACGGTCCTGAACCTCGACCCGCGCCTCGTCGCCCTCACGGTACACGCGCACCTGAATCGGGCTGCGGCCACCGTAGCGCAAGGCATTGGTCAGCAGGTTGGAGACCACCTGCTCGATACGGAATTCGTCCCAATGACCTTCTACCGGGCCGGACGCGGTGAACGACACTTCGGTCTCTGCCGCCTCTATCTGCTGGGCGAAGTTCTGCAGCAGGTTGCTCACCAGTTGCGTCAGATCGAAACGATTCGGCCGGATCGACAACTTGCCGGTACGAATCCGCGAGACGTCGAGCATGTCTTCGATCAGGCGGATCAGGCTTTTGATCTGGCGCTCGTCGCGATCGACCATCGCGTGCATCTTGTCGAGGGTGAACGCCGCGGCGTTGTCCCGCGCCAGGTGCATCTTGCGCAACTGGGTTTCGAGTATCAGGCCGTTGAGCGGCGTGCGCACTTCGTGGGCGACGATCGACATGAAGTCGTCGCGCATGCGCACCGCCTGCTCCAGCTCCGACTGCGTGCTTTGCAGTTGCTGTAGCAGCGCTTCCTGCTCGCGACGGGCCTGCTCCAAGGCTTCGACCTGTTGCTTCATGGCCTTGCTCTGACGGTACAGGTCGACGAACACGTTGACCTTGCTCTTCACCGCGTGGATATCCAGCGGCTTGTGCAGGAAGTCCACCGCCCCGCTCTCGTAGCCCTTGAACGCGTAGTTCAGTTCACGGCCGGCGGCGCTGACGAAAATGATCGGGATGTTTTTGGTTTTCTCGGTGCCGCGCATCAACTCGGCGAGCTCGAAGCCGTTCATCCCCGGCATCTGCACGTCGAGGATGGCCATGGCGAACTCGTGTTGCAGCAGCAGCGAAAGTGCCTCGTCCGCCGACAGCGCCTTGTACACCGTGCGGTCCTCGCGCTTGATCAGCGCTTCGAGGGCCAGCAGGTTCTCCGGCAGATCGTCGACGATCAGCAATTTGGCCTGGATATTACTCAGCATGCGATTCGTTCCAGCTCGACAAGCAGACGGCCGATGCCGTGAATGGGTAGGACATGGTCAGGCTGCTGAATTTTCAGCGCAGCCAGAGGCATGGTGGCGACCTGCGCGTCCTGCGGGTCTTGAACAATGGTCAGTCCGCCGCGCTGCTTGACTTGCGCCAGACCGCGAGCGCCATCGTGATTGGCGCCGGTCAGCAACACGGCAGCCAGGGTTTCGCCGTAAACATCAGCGGCGGATTCAAACAAGTAATCAATGGCCGGACGGGAATGGTGCACGCGGTCTTCAAGACTCAGCGACAGACTGCGATCCTGTTCCACCGAAAGGTGATACCCGGGCGTGGCGAAATAAACCGTGCCGGGCATGATGTCCTGCTTGTCGGTCGCCTCTGCCACCGGCAGCATCAGCCGTCGGGCGAATACTTCGGCCAATTGGCTGCGGCGCTCCTCCGGCAGGTGCAACACAACAATGATCGGCAACACGTAACCCTGGCGCAACGGCGCGAGCAGGGTCAGCAGGGCCTCGACCCCACCGGCCGAAGCACCGACCACGATGGCCTCGACACGAGGCAAATCCACGGCATCGTTCATAATTTGCGGTAGATCCGTTCTTGTTTGACCAACGGTTCGAACTGATTCGAGTAACCGGAAAAATCCAGCGTTTCCTTGCTGCCCAGCACCAGAAAGCCGCGGTGGCACAGCGATTCGTGAAACAGACCGAAGGCACGGTCCTGAAGTTTCTTGTTGAAGTAAATCAGTACGTTGCGACAGGAAATCAACTGCGTTTCGGAGAACACGCTGTCCGTCGCCAGGCTGTGATCGGCGAAGGTCACGTTCTCACACAGGCTCTTGTCGAAGATCGCGTAGCCATAGGCTGCGGTGTAGTAATCGGCAAAGGAACGCTGACCGCCGGCCTGCTGGTAATTGGCGGTGTAGGCGCGCACGTTCTCCATCGAGAAAATGCCCTGTTTGGCCTTGTCCAGCGAGCGCGGGTTGATGTCGGTGGCGTAGATGATCGTACGGTCGAGCAGGCCTTCTTCGCGCAGCAGAATCGCCATCGAGTAAACCTCCTCGCCAGTGCTGCACCCGGCGATCCAGATCTTCAGCGACGGATAGGTGCGCAGCAGCGGCACCACTTCCTTGCGGATTGCCAGGAAGTGCGACGGGTCGCGGAACATCTCGCTGACCGGGATCGTCAGCAACTGCAGCAACTGCATGAACGCCGTGGGATCGTGCAGGACTTTCTCTTGTAACGCCGAAATGGTTGCGCACTCGAACTGGCTCAAGGCGTGCTGCACCCGGCGCTTGATCGAAGCGCCCGAGTAATCACGAAAATCGTAGCTGTACTTGAGGTAGATCGCCTCAATCAACAAGCGTAATTCGATTTCGCTGTTGCGCTCCACGGAGTGACTGCTGTCCACTAAATGCGTTCCATCTTCGGTAACCACACGCGAATCAACGAGAACAGGCGATCCAGATCGATCGGCTTGGCCAGATAATCGTTGGCGCCCGCCTGCAGGCAGCGCTCCTGATCGTCTTTCATGGCCTTGGCCGTCACTGCGATGATCGGCAGTTTGCGCCAGCGCGGATCCTTGCGGATTTCAATGGTGGCTTCAAAACCATCCATCTCCGGCATCATCACGTCCATCAGCACCAGGTCGATGTCCTCGATTTCATTCAACTTATCAATCGCTTCGCGACCATTACGGCCGATCACCACGACTGCGCCCTTGTGCTCCAGCGCACTGGTCAGGGCGAAGATGTTGCGCACATCGTCGTCCACCAGCAGCACCTTGCGGCCTTCGAAGACCTTGTCGCGGCTGCGGGCGGTCTTGAGCATCTTCTGCCGTTCATGGGACAACTGCGATTCGACTTTGTGCAGAAAGAGTGTCACCTCATCCAACAGGCGTTCCGGCGAGCGCGCGCCCTTGATGATGATCGAGCGCGAATACTTGCGCAGCTCGGCCTCTTCATCGCGGGTCAGGTTGCGGCCGGTGTAGACGATCACCGGCGGGAACGAGCAGATGTCCTCGGTCGACATGCGCTTGAGCAGATCGTTGCCGAGCATGTCCGGCAATTTCAGGTCGATCACCATGCAGTCGTAAATCGTCGTGCGCAGCTTTTCCAGCGCGTCTTGCGCCAGACCGACGGCGGTGATCTCGATGTCCTCGTCGCCGATCAGGCGGGCAATGCTTTCGCGTTGCAGATCGTCATCTTCGACCAGCAGCACGCGCTTGACCTTCTGAGTCAGCTTGGCTTCGAGACGGGCAAACACGTCCTTGAGCTCTTCGCGGGTGGTCGGTTTGACTGCGTAACCGATCGCCCCCATGTGCATCGCCGCTTCAACGCGGTCTTCGACCGAGATCACGTGCACCGGGATGTGCCGGGTTTCGGCGTGTTCTTTCAGGCGTTGCAGCACGGTCAGACCGGAGTGATCCGGCAGACGCATGTCGAGCAGGATCGCGTCCGGCACGAACTCGCGGGCCAGGTCATAACCTTCATCCGCTCCGTGCGCCACCAGACACTGATAACCCAGTTCGTGGGCCAGGTCGTAAAGGATGTGGGCGAAATTCGGCTCGTCTTCCACCACCAGAATGCAGCGCGTGGCGAACGGCGCCTTGCCACGGTCATCGGCAAAACGCGGGATGTGCACCGGCGCCAGCGGCGACACCGCGATCGATGGCGGCTGCACCACCGGGGCCGGGGCCGATACCGGCGGCGTGAAGGTCAGCGGGATCGCAGGGCTGTCACCCGGCTCGCTGTATTGCTGCGGCAGCACCAGGGTAAACACACTGCCCTGCCCCGGCGCGCTGCTGACGCTGATCGAGCCACCGAGCAAGGCCGCCAGATCACGCGAGATCGACAGGCCCAGACCGGTGCCACCGTATTTGCGGTTGGTGGTGCCGTCAGCCTGACGGAACGCTTCGAAGATGCTTTCCTGCTGATCTGCGGCGATACCGATCCCCGAATCGCGCACGATGAACGCAATGCGCTCGTTCGGCTGGCCGGCGATGGTCAGGCTGACCGCGCCGTGTTCAGTGAACTTCACGGCGTTGGACAGCAGGTTCTTGATCACCTGCTCCAGACGCTGGCGGTCGGTGTACAACATGATCGGTGCATCCGGCTGCAACTCGACACTGAACGTCAGTTGCTTGTCCGCCGCCAGCGGTTCGAACACGCTGCGCAGGCCGTCGGCCAGACGCGCGACGCTGGTGTTTTCCGGGATCACTTCCAGCTTGCCGGCCTCGACCTTGGAAATGTCGAGAATGTCGTTGATCAGGTTCAGCAGATCGTTGCCCGCCGAATAGATCGACTCGGCGAACTTGACCTGCTCGGCCGTCAGATTGTCCTGCGGGTTCTCGGCCAGCAACTTGGCGAGGATCAGCGAACTATTCAGCGGCGTGCGCAGTTCGTGGGACATGTTGGCGAGGAATTCGGACTTGTACTTGCTCGAACGCTGCAGTTCTTCGGCGCGTTCTTCGAGCTGCACCTGTGCCTGATTGAGTTCGGTGTTCTTCTGGTCCATGGCGTCACGCTGCTCGGCCAGAGTCTGCGCCTGTTCGGCCAACTGCTCGTTGGTCTGTTCCAGCTCTACTTGCTGGGTTTCCAGATGCGCCTGGGATTCCTTGAGAATCCGCGACTGTTCTTCCAACTCCTCGTTGGCGGTTTTCAGCTCTTCCTGCTGCACCTGCAACTCTTCGTTGAGCTGCTGGGTTTCGGCCAGCACTTCCTGCAGACGCTGGCGATAACGCGCCGCTTCGATCGAGGTGCCGATGTTGCCGGCAATCAGTTCCAGCAAATCGATATCGCGGTCGGTGAGCGGGCGCAGGAAGCCCAGTTCGATCACCCCGTTGACCCGGTCATCATCACTGGTCGGCACCACCAGCACACTGTGCGGCAGACCTGCGCCCAGGCCGGAGCTGACTTTGAAGTAGTCGGCCGGAACCGAATCCAGGCGAATCAGTTGCCCCTGCTGGGCAACCTGGCCGACGATGCCTTCGCCGCTGTAGATCTGCTGATCTTTTTCTTCCTGTTCGCGGGAGAACCCATAGGACGCCACGCGCTTGAGGCCGCCGTGCTCTTCGCGTACGTACAGCGCCGCCACCGCCGTGCCGAGGTATTGCGCGCAGAACTGCAGAATATTGCGCCCCAGCAGGTTAAGCGTCAGTTGCCCCAGCACTTGTTCCGCCAGTTCGGTCTGGCCGCTACGCATCCACGCCTGGCGCTCCAGACGCTCGGCGCTGGCTTGCTGCGCCGCAAGGTTGGCGCTGTAGCTGTCCGACAGGCTGACCAGATCGCGGCGACCGACATAGGCCAGCAAACCGCTGATCCCGGCTATAAACAGCAGATAAAGAGTGATGCTCCAGATCGTGGTGCGGCGCACCTCTTCGTTGCGCGTGGTGCGCAACTGCTGCTCCATGTCGATCACGTCTTCGAACTGCTTGCGGATCTCATCGGTCAGGCGCTTGCCACGCCCGGCCTTGACCGCGCCCCGGTAGTCACCGGTGGAGCGCTGCAGATCGATCATCGATTGCGCGTAGTTGCTCCACTCAGTCTGCAAGGCCTGCAGACGCCGCAGACGATCGGTCTGCACCGGGTTGTCGGCAGTGAGTTCGAGCAAGGTATTGAGCGCCACGTTGATCCGCGGCTTCGCGGTCTCGTACGGGTCGAGGAAGTGCTCGTCGCCGCTGAGCAGGAAGCCGCGCATGCCGGTTTCCAGATCAACGGTGAGTTTCACCGCTTCGTTGGCGTTATTGATCACCCGGTCGGTGTGTTCCACCCACTGGATCACCGAGAGCAAGTAGGTGATCAGCGAAATGAAAAACACTGCACTGATCGCGCCGACGCCCAGGGGCAGACTGATGTTGCGCGTCAGGAGTTTACGGAACCGTGTTTCGTCAACTGTAGACCGAGTGGACATGGGGCAGCCTTGTCGAACTGTCGAAACCCGGGAGTTTGCCCCAAAACGGTACTATGGATCCATTTTTCTCACCGTCATGATGGCAATTTCCTACATTTGCTGCACTTCCCGATCAGGCAACGGGTATCCTTGCCGCCCCGATTTGCAGCTAATCTTTTTCGTATCCGCTCGGGAACTTGTGGCCATGCGCCACTTACTCATGCAAGAGCCCGGCATTTTCGACCGGTCGCCGTTCCGATTTCATTTCTTGAGAGCTATCCCTATGTCCACCCCAGCGTCCACCATCCTTGTAGTAGAAGACGACGACATCGTACGCATGCTCATCGTCGATGTGCTCGAGGAGCTGGAATTCAGTGTGTTGGAGGCCGATGACGGCGAGTCTGCGCTGGAGATTCTCGGGGATCAGAGCAAGGCTATCGACTTGATGATGACTGACTACGGCCTGCCGGGCATGACAGGCAGTGAACTGGCCGGCAAGGCACGTGAACTGCGCTCCACCCTGCCCGTTCTGTTCGCCAGCGGTTACGCCGAAAACATCGACGTGCCTGCGGGCATGCATGTGATCGGCAAACCGTTCTCCATCGATCAATTGCGTGACAAGGTCAAGGGCATTCTGACCAAGTGATTGGCCTTGATCCGGCAGCGGCTGCAGATGTGCTCTAATTGCGCGCCATTTTTAGCCGCCTGCTTGCAAGGAACCCCCGTCAATGACTGCATCACCCGCCACCAAAGTTCTGGTCATCGGTTACGTCTGGCCCGAACCGCGCTCTTCGGCAGCCAGCGGGCATGTGATGCAGATCCTCGAGACGTTTTTGCAGCAAGGCTGGGACATCACCTTCAGCAGCCCGGCCGGCCCGGGCGAGCACAAGGCTGACCTGACCGCGCTGGGCATCCGCGAAGTGCCGATCGAACTGAACAACAGCAGCTTCGATAGTTTCATCAGCGAACTGGCCCCGGATATCGTGCTGTTCGACCAGTTCATGATGGAAGAGCAGTTCGGCTGGCGCGTCGAAAAGCAATGCCCGAATGCCTTGCGCGTACTGGAGACGTCCGACCTGCAGAGCCTGCGCCACGCCCGCCACCAACGGCTCAAGGAACGTTTGAAAGACGACCCGGACAATCAGGACTTCAGCGCACTGTTCGCGCCGGCGCTGCGCGAAGAGTTCGAGTTGATGGCCGATACGGACCTGGCCAAACGGGAAATCGCCGCGTTGTATCGCTGCGATCTGAATCTGATGATTTCCGAAGTTGAAATTCAGTTGCTGGTCGAACAGTTTCAAGTCCCTGGCGACCTGCTGCACTGGTGCCCGCTGATGCTCGAACCGCCGCGCGATTCGTTCGTCCCCTTTGAAGAGCGGGCGCACTTTCTGAGTATTGGCAACTTCCGTCACGCGCCCAACTGGGACGCCGTGCTGTGGATGAAGACCGCCATCTGGCCGCTGATCCGCCAGCAATTGCCCGGCGCCCAACTGCATATCTACGGTGCCTATACGCCGCCCAAGGCCACAGCCCTGCACAACGCGGCGCAGGGGTTTCATGTGATGAACTGGGCAGAAGATGCGCTGCAAGTGATGTCGCAAGCCCGGGTTTGCCTGGCGCCTTTGCGTTTCGGCGCTGGGATCAAGGGCAAGATCGTCGATGCAATGCTCTGCGGCACGCCCAACGTCACGACGCCCATCGGCGCCGAAGGCATGGGCGGCGCATTGCCCTGGCCCGGTGCGGTGGCTCAGTCGGCCCAGGCCCTGGCCGACGCCGCTGTGGCGCTGCACGAAGACAGATTGCGCTGGACTGATGCACAGCAGGCCGGCGTCGCGTTGTTGAATGCGCGCTATCGGCAGAATGATCACGGCCCGGCGCTGATCGCTCGCCTGCAACATTGCCGCGACAACTTGTCAGCATTACGTCGCGCCAACTTTACTGGCAGCATGTTGCGTCACCACTTGCATAAAAGCACCCAATACATGGCGCAGTGGATCGAAGCAAAGAACCAGAAAAGTTGATAATTAAAGTGCAAAATCACATTGCCAATACTTTGCAAAGAGTGCTGGCTTGTACTTTTTCCGTTTGCACCAAAGAATAACTTCCGAACTGACCAAACAAGTTGACTGGTCGGAAATTAAACTTTATCTGCAACGGAATGCACCATGAGTAATTACCCTTTCAAAAACTGGATGGCGGCTACACCGGATATGGACCGACTGACCCTTGGCGAAGTGGTCTGGCCCGGCGCGCATAATTCCGGGCTGGATTTTGATTTTCCGTACCCGGCTTATCTCCAACCCGCCCAGAACTGGTTTGTCTGTCAGGACGGTCCGTTCATTCAGCAACTTAATGAAGGCGTGCGCGCCTTCGACTTGCGTCTGCATGCCGATGAACACTGGCTGGGCATCAGGAAGTTTCATACCTTTCATGGCGTGAAACTGCTCCAGGGACGCTCCTTGAGCGAGTTGGTAAAAAGTCTCAATTTTTTCCTCAATGAAAATCCGAACGAATTCATCGTATTGGACTTACATGAACTCAAGGGCACCAACGATCAGCCATTCGATTACAAAGGTTTCCATGAAGTCATCACTACGGAACTGGCTTCGCGGCTTATCCCCCGAAACAACAGTCATCTGACCCTTGAACAACTTAAAAGGGCCAGTTCGCTACAACGCGTGGTGTTGGCAAGCGACTCGCACCCGGATTTCAATTCGCCCCTGTACTGGCCGAAAATCCGCCATGAATGGAGCGGGTCGGACATCACCTCGCCAGAGCAACTCAAGCAACACATCACCCGAACCCTGGCCAACCCGCCGGCATACGGCAGCCTCTGGTCGTTGTCGGCCACCAGCTACGGCGAACTGGCCGGAGTCAAGCGGATCACCAACGAACTCGATCATTGGTTCGCCCCAGACTCGGAATGGGCGCCGAAGTGCAGCATTATCAATGCCGACTTCATCGGTGGCACTCCACTGATCAGCCATTGCCAGCAGGTCAACCAGTCCAAGGGTCTACGCAAGGCCCGGGGCTGAGGCGCTGGAACTGTCCGTGACGCGCGTGCATGATGGGCACCTGAACACCACAACAAGACGCATCGGACATGACTCGGGCAACCAGAATCACTGATCCCTCCTACGAACTGATGGACGACCATAACGGGTTGTCCATCATCTACCGTCAGCATGGTTTTCCTTGCCCGTTAGTGCGCTGGCATTTTCACAAGGAATACGAACTGCACCTGATCGTCGCCAGTTCCGGCAAGGTCTTCATCGGCGACTACATCGGCAACTTTTATCCGCAAACACTATTCCTCACCGGGCCCAATCTGCCGCACAACTGGATCAGCCAGGTGGCCGAAGACGAAGTGGTGGAAAAGCGCGACATGCTGGTGAACTTCACCGATGAGTTGTTCGACAGCGGGCACCAGGTGTTCGCCGAACTCAAGACTTTGGCGCCGCTACTGGAGCGTGCGCAATATGGCATCGAATTTCGCGACAAGGATACGATCCGTCAGGCCATGACGTTGATGCAGCGAATTGCCGACACGCGCGGCGTTACCCGTCTCGGACACTTTTTCATTTTGATGGAGCTGCTGGCGGCGACTGACGATTATCAATTGCTCTCCGGCGCCACTAACACGCAACTGGCCGACGAGCACAACATCGACCGCACCAACCGCGCGGTCGACTTCATCTTCGACCACTACGCCCGCGAATTGACTCTGGAAGAAGTCGCCGAGCATCTGGGGATGAAGCCGACCTATTTCAGCCGCGTGTTCAAACAGGCCACCGGGCGCAACTTCATCGAGTTCGTCAATCGCCTGCGCATCAGTAAATCCTGCGAACTGCTCGCTGACGGCGACAAACCGGTGACCGAGGTGTGTTTCGAGTCGGGCTTCAACAACATTTCCAACTTCAATCGGCGCTTCCAGCAACTCAAGGGCATGACGCCGTCGCACTATCGACGCCTCGCTGTACAGCGCCTGACCGAACAAAACCTCGGCTGATACCACCGCCCCCTGTAGGAGTGAGCCTGCTCGCGAAAGCGGGGTATCAGTCAACTGATCGGCAAACTGACACAGCGCTTTCGCGAGCAAGCCCGCTCCCACAAAAAGCATCTTATGCGATGAAACCTGTACTGATTCAATAGCCCCTCCCCACTGAAAAGCCCTTCCCTGCGTCTACCGCAACAAACACCAGTGCAAAAAAGTATTGATTTGAGTGCGACGGATGATTTGTCAGTCCGTCGATTGAGGGCTGTAATCAGCGCACATTCTTCCTGCACCGGAAGACACAAAAACAATAACTGTCCTTCTGCCTCCCAACGGACGCAGAAAAGGAGTGCACGATGCAACCCACTGCAAAAGCTCTGCTAGCCCTCACCTGCATGACCCTCAGCAGCGTCAGCCTTGGCGCCCAGACCCTGACCATCGCCACCGTCAACAACAGCGACATGATCCGCATGCAGAAGCTCTCGAAAACTTTCGAGTCCGAGCATCCGGAGATCAAGCTCAACTGGGTGGTGCTGGAAGAGAACGTCCTGCGTCAGCGCCTGACTACCGACATCGCCACTCAGGGCGGACAGTTCGATGTGTTGACCATCGGCATGTACGAAGCGGCACTCTGGGGCGCCAAGGGCTGGCTCGAACCGATGAAGGATCTGCCGGCTTCTTACGCCCTCGACGATGTGTTCCCGTCGGTGCGCGAAGGCCTGTCGGTCAAGGGTTCGCTGTATGCCCTGCCGTTCTACGCCGAAAGCTCGATCACCTATTACCGCACCGACCTGTTCAAGGACGCCGGCCTGAGCATGCCCGAGCGCCCGACCTGGGAACAGATCGCCGGTTTCGCAGAAAAACTCACTAATAAAGACAAAGAACAGTACGGCATCTGCCTGCGCGGCAAGGCCGGCTGGGGAGAGAACATGGCGTTGATCACCACCGTCGCCAATGCTTACGGCGCGCGCTGGTTCGATGAGAAATGGCAGCCGGAATTCACCGGCCCGGAATGGAAAAACGCGCTGAATTTCTACGTCGACACCATGAAGAAATCCGGCCCGCCGGGCGCCTCCAGTAACGGTTTCAACGAAAACCTCGCGCTGTTCAACAGCGGCAAATGCGCGATCTGGGTTGACGCTTCCGTCGCCGGCTCGTTCGTCACCGACAAGACCCAGAGCAAGGTCGCCGATCACGTCGGCTTCACCTTCGCCCCGCATCAGGTCACCGATAAAGGATCGGCGTGGCTGTATTCGTGGGCACTGGCGATTCCGACCAGTTCCAAGGCCAAGGACGCCGCCAAAGCGTTCAGCGCCTGGGCCACCTCCAAAGAATATGGGGAACTGGTGGCCAAGACCGACGGCATCGCCAACGTGCCGCCGGGCACCCGCGCCTCAACCTACAGCGATGCTTACATGAGCGCCGCGCCGTTCGCCAAGGTCACGCTGGAATCGCTGAAAGCGGCGGATCCGAGCAAACCGACGCTGAAACCGGTGCCTTACATCGGCATTCAGCTGGTGACCATTCCTGAATTCCAGGGCGTGGGCACCCAGGTCGGCAAGCTGTTCTCGGCAGCGCTGATCGGCCAGACCACGGTGGATCAGGCCCTGACCGCCGCACAGCAAACCACCGAACGCGAGATGAAGCGCGCCGGTTATCCCAAGTAACCACACTGCTCGCTCCTGCCTTTTGTAGGAGTGAGCCTGCTCGCGATGGCGGTTTTCCATCAAACCCCATTGGTGGCTGACACACCGCTATCGCGAGCAGGCTCACTCCTACATTAGATCTCCATAGGTCTGTATGACTCGGTTGTGATCACCATGAATACTTCAACTGCCAAAGCCCACCTCGACTTGTCGCAACCCCAGCGCAAAGTCCGCGTACGCAATCCCGGCTGGTTTCTGGTCAGCCCTTCGGTGGCCCTGTTGCTGCTGTGGATGATCGTGCCGTTGGGCATGACCATTTACTTCTCGATGATTCGCTACAACCTGCTCGATCCGGGCGTCAACGAATTCGTCGGGCTGGAGAACTTCACTTACTTTCTGACCGACTCCGGGTTCCTGCCCGGTGCCACCAACACCCTGTTGCTGGTGGGCAGCGTGCTGTTGATCAGCGTGGTGTTCGGGGTGTTGATCAGCGCGTTGCTTGAGGCCAGCGAATTTCTCGGCCGCGGCATCGTGCGGGTGATGCTGATCTCGCCGTTCTTCATCATGCCCACCGTCGGTGCGCTGATCTGGAAGAACCTGATTTTCCATCCGGTGTCGGGGATTCTCGCCTACGTCTGGCGGCTGTTCGGTGCCGAGCCGGTGGACTGGCTGGCGCACTACCCGCTGCTGTCGATCATCATCATTGTTTCGTGGCAATGGCTACCCTTCGCGATCCTGATCCTGATGACCGCCATGCAGTCCCTCGACCAGGAACAGAAGGAAGCCGCGCGTCTCGATGGTGCCGGCCCCGTCGCGATCTTCTGGCACCTGACCCTGCCGCACCTGGCGCGGCCGATTGCCGTGGTGGTGATGATCGAAACGATCTTCCTGCTGTCGGTGTTCGCCGAGATTTTCACCACCACCAACGGCGGCCCCGGCTACGCCTCGACCAACCTAGCCTACCTGATCTACAACCAGGCGCTGGTGCAGTTCGACGTCGGCATGGCCTCGGCGGGCGGCTTGATTGCCGTGGTCATCGCCAACATCGCCGCGATCATTCTGGTGCGGATGATCGGCAAAAACCTGACTGACAAAGCCTGAGGCCTGCCATGACTCTTCAACAATCCCGCCGGCTGCAAAGCCTGCTGCTCGGCACCCTGGCCTGGGCCATCGCGATCGTGATTTTCTTCCCGATCTTCTGGATGGTGATGACCAGTTTCAAGACCGAAATCGACGCCTTCGCCACGCCGCCGCAGTTCATCTTCACGCCAACGCTGGAGAACTACCTGCACATCAACGAACGCAGCGACTACTTCAGTTTTGCCTGGAACTCGGTGGTGATTTCCTTCAGTGCCACGGCCCTGTGCCTGCTGATCGCGGTGCCCGCCGCTTACTCGATGGCGTTCTACGAAACTCAGCGCACCAAGGGCACGCTGCTGTGGATGCTCTCGACCAAGATGCTGCCGCCGGTGGGCGTGCTGATGCCGATATACCTGCTGGCCAAGAGTTTCGGCCTGCTCGACACGCGCATCGCGTTGATCGTGATCTACACCCTGATCAACCTGCCGATCGTGGTCTGGATGATTTACACCTACTTCAAGGACATCCCCAAAGACATCCTCGAAGCCGCCCGCCTGGATGGCGCCACCTTGTGGCAGGAAATGGTTCGCGTGCTGCTACCGATTGCCAAGGGTGGCCTCGCCTCAACCGTGTTGCTGTCGCTGATTCTGTGCTGGAACGAGGCGTTCTGGTCGCTGAACCTGACCTCGTCGAAAGCCGCGCCGCTGACCGCGCTGATCGCCTCCTACTCGAGTCCCGAAGGCTTGTTCTGGGCCAAGTTGTCGGCGGTCTCGACCCTGGCCTGCGCGCCGATCCTGATCTTCGGCTGGATCAGCCAGAAACAACTGGTGCGCGGCCTGTCGTTCGGTGCCGTGAAATGAAGTGCTCCAACCGTACCCAATCCCCTGTGGGAGCGAGCCTGCTCGCGAAGGGGCCGTGTCAGTCGGCATTAATGCTGAATGACACACCGCTTTCGCGAGCAAGCCCGCTCCCACCAAAAGCATGCCCGGCGCCATTGAATTAACTTAAGTGGAGGCCCATCAAAATGGCCAACCTGAAAATCAAGAATCTGCAAAAAGGCTTCGAAGGTTTCTCCATCATCAAGGGCATCGACCTTGAGGTGAATGACAAGGAGTTCGTGGTCTTCGTCGGCCCGTCCGGCTGCGGCAAATCCACCCTGCTGCGGCTGATCGCCGGGCTGGAAGAAGTCAGCGGCGGCACCATCGAGCTCGATGGCCGCGACATCACCGAAGTCAGCCCGGCCAAGCGTGATCTGGCGATGGTGTTCCAGACCTACGCGCTGTACCCGCACATGACCGTGAAGAAAAACATGTCGTTCGCCCTCGATCTGGCCGGTGTACCGAAAGCCGAAGTCGAGAAAAAGGTCGGCGAAGCGGCGCGCATTCTCGAACTCGGGCCGATGCTCGAACGCAAGCCGAAACAGCTGTCCGGCGGCCAACGGCAACGGGTCGCCATCGGCCGCGCTATCGTGCGCAATCCGAAAATTTTCCTGTTCGACGAACCGCTGTCCAACCTCGACGCCGCGCTGCGCGTGCAGATGCGTCTGGAGCTGCTGCGTCTGCACAAGGACCTGCAAGCCACGATGATCTACGTGACCCACGATCAGGTCGAAGCCATGACCATGGCCGACAAAGTCGTGGTGCTCAACGGCGGCAAAATCGAGCAGGTCGGCTCGCCGCTGGACCTCTATCACAACCCGGCCAACCTGTTTGTCGCCGGGTTCCTCGGCACGCCGAAAATGGGTTTCCTCAAGGGCAAGATCGCCCGCATCGACGGCCAGAGCTGCGAAGTCTCGCTGGACGCCGGTACGCGCATCACATTGCCGTTCAACGCCGCCAACCTGAGCGTCGGAAGCGCGGTGACCCTGGGCATTCGCCCGGAACATCTGGAGCTGGCACAACCGGGCGACTGCACCCTGCAAGTCACCGCCGACGTCAGCGAACGCCTGGGCAGCGACACCTTCTGCCACGTCACCACCAGCGCCGGCGAAGCCCTGACCATGCGCGTGCGCGGTGACCTGGCGAGCCGCTACGGCGAGCAACTGAACCTGCACCTGGACGCCAGCCATTGCCACCTGTTCGACGCCGATGGCGTGGCGCTGACCCGCCCGCTGCGCGCCGCGGCCTGAATTTCGAGACCTGCCCGATGAAACTGAATGAACAAAACCTGCACCGCCTCGCGCCCGAGGTGCAACTGCCGGCCTACAGCCTCGGCGACACCCGTCACGGCATCGCGCACATTGGCGTCGGCGGTTTCCATCGTGCGCATCAGGCGTATTACACCGATGCGCTGATGAACACCGGCCAGGCGCTGGACTGGGCGATCTGTGGGGTCGGCTTGCGCGCGGAAGACCGCCGCGCCCGTGACGACCTCAAGGAGCAGGATTACCTGTTTACCCTGTTCGAACTCGGCGATAACGACGACACCGAAGTGCGGGTGATCGGCGCGATCCGCGACATGCTCCTGGCCGAGGATGGCGCGCAGGCGCTGATCGACAAACTTGCCGATCCGCAGATCCGCATTGTCTCGCTGACCATCACCGAAGGCGGCTACTGCATCGACGACAGCAACGGCGAATTCATGGCGCACCTGCCGCAGATTCAACACGATCTGGCACACCCGCAAACGCCGAAAACCGTGTTCGGTTTCCTCTGCGCGGCGCTGGAAAAACGCCGTGGCGCGGGCATACCGGCGTTTACGATCATGTCCTGCGACAACCTGCCGCATAACGGCGCGGTGACCCGCAAGGCGCTACTGGCCTTCGCCACCCTGCGTGACCCGGGGCTGCGCGACTGGATCGAGCAGAACGTCAGTTTCCCCAACGCCATGGTCGACCGCATCACGCCGATGACCAGCACCGCGCATCGCCTGCAACTGGCCGACAAACACGCGGTCGACGATGCCTGGCCGGTGGTCTGTGAGCCGTTTGTACAATGGGTGCTGGAAGATAAATTCGTCAACGGTCGCCCGGCCTGGGAACAGGTCGGCGTGCAGTTCACCGATGACGTTTCGCCCTACGAAGAAATGAAGATCAAACTGCTCAACGGCAGCCATCTGGCGCTGACGTATTTGGGCTTTTTGAAGGGCTATCGCTTCGTTCACGAAACCATGAACGACCCGCTGTTCGTGCGTTACATGCGCGCCTACATGGACCTCGACGTCACCCCGCAACTGGCGCCGGTGCCGGGCATCGATCTGACCGACTACAAGAACACGCTGGTGGCGCGCTTTTCCAATCAGGCGATTGCCGACCAGCTGGAACGGGTGTGCTCGGATGGCTCGTCGAAGTTTCCCAAGTTCACCATTCCGACGATCAATCGCTTGATTGCCGATGGTAAGGAAACCAAGCGCGCAGCATTGGTGGTGGCGGCCTGGGCGTTGTATTTGAAGGGCGTGGATGAGAATGGCGACACCTATTCGATTCCTGATCCACGGGCGGAATTCTGTCAGGGGCTGGTGACCGATGATGCGTTGATCACCCAGCGGTTGTTGGCGGTCGAGGAGATCTTCGGCACGGCGATTCCACGCTCGGCGGCGTTTGTGGCGGCGTTCGAGTGGTGCTGCAACAGCTTGCGTGAGGTGGGTGTGACGCGCACTTTGGAGCGGGTGCTGGCTGAGTGATGCGGTGACTCTACTGACGCCTTCGCGAGCAAGCCCGCTCCCACAGGGGAACGCGTTTCAAAATGTGGGAGCGGGCTTGCTCGCGAATGGCAGCCTCACCCTGGCAAACCTGACACCCTGAGGACCTCACTATGACCACCCGACAACTCTTCCTCGGCATCGACTGCGGCACCCAGGGCACCAAAGCGATCATCCTCGATGCCGCCAGCGGTCAGGTGCTCGGCGAAGGCGCGGCCACGCACACGATGATCAGCGGCGCCAATGGCCGGCGCGAGCAGGACACCCAACAGTGGCTCGACGCCTTCGCCCTCGCCACCCGCCGCGCCTTGCTCGCAGCCAATGTCGACGGTCAGGCGATCCTCGGCATCGGCGTTTCCGGCCAGCAACACGGTCTGGTGCTGCTCGACGATCAGGGCCAGGTGCTGCGCCCGGCCAAGCTGTGGTGCGACACCGAAACCACTGACGAAAACGACCGTCTGCTCAAACACCTTGGCGGTGAAAAAGGCTCTCTGGAACGCCTCGGTGTGGTCATCGCGCCGGGCTACACCGTGTCCAAACTGCTGTGGACCAAGGAACAGCACCCGGAGGTGTTCTCGCGCATCGCACGCATCCTGCTGCCCCACGACTACCTGAATTTCTGGCTCACCGGCCGCGCCTGCAGCGAGTATGGCGACGCTTCCGGCACCGGTTATTTCAACGTGCGCAGCCGCCAGTGGGACTTGCAACTGCTGCGTGACATCGACGCCACGGGTCGCCTGCAAGCGGCATTACCGGAGCTGATCGACGCGCATCAAGCGGTCGGCACCCTGCTGCCGACGATTGCCGAACAACTCGGCCTCAACCCGAATGCGCTGGTTTCCAGCGGTGGTGGCGACAACATGATGGGCGCCATCGGCACCGGCAACATTCAGCCGGGAGCGATCACCATGAGCCTCGGCTCCTCCGGCACGGTGTACGCCTACGCCGAGGCGCCAAAAGTCAGCGCGGACGCTTCGGTCGCGACCTTCTGCTCGTCCAGCGGCGGCTGGCTGCCGCTGATCTGCACCATGAACCTGACCAACGCCACCGGCGCGATCCGCGAACTGTTCGACCTTGATCTCGAACAATTCAACGACCTCGTGGCCAAGGCGCCGATCGGCGCCGAAGGCGTGAGCATGCTGCCATTTCTCAACGGAGAGCGCGTCCCCGCCCTGCCCCATGCCACCGGCAGCCTGCACGGCCTGACCCTGAGCAACCTGACCCAGGCCAACCTGTGTCGCGCCGTGGTCGAAGGCACCACCTTCGGTTTGCGTTATGGACTGGATCTGTTGCGCCACAATGGTTTACAAAGCCGCAGCATTTGCCTGATCGGCGGCGGTTCGAAAAGCGCGGTGTGGCGGCAGATCGTCGCTGACATCATGAACACCCCGGTGATCTGCACCGAACACAGCGAAGCCGCAGCCCTTGGCGCGGCGATTCAGGCGGCGTGGTGCAAGTCATGGTCAAACGGCCACGAAGACACTTTGGCCGATCTGTGCCAGCGCTGCGTGAAGCTCGATCTGCACAGTGAAACCCTGCCGGTCGCCGCCCATGTCGCGGCGTTCCAGCAGGCCTATGAACGCTATCAACAGCATGTCGCAACCCTATAAAGAGCAAACAATTATGTATTTGGTGTGTGGCGAAGCCCTGTTCGATTTCTTCAGCGAAGACGATGCCAGCGGTCTGGCTTCGAAAGTCAATTTCAAGGCGATTGCCGGCGGCTCGCCGTTCAACGTCGCGGTCGGCTTGCGCCGTTTGGGTGTGGATTCGGCGCTGTTTGCCGGGTTGTCCACCGACTATCTGGGCCGACGTCTGCAGCAGGTGCTGCAGGATGAAGGTGTGCGTGCGGACTACCTGATCGACTTCGCCGCGCCAACCACGCTGGCGATGGTCGCGGTCGGCGCCAACGGTTCGCCGCATTACAGCTTTCGCGGCGAGGGCTGCGCTGATCGCCAATTAAGCCTCACCCACCTGCCCCAGCTCGGCCCTGAAGTGCGTGGTCTGCACATCGGCTCGTTCTCGCTGGTGGTGCAACCGATCGCCGACACCCTGCTGACCCTGGTGCAGCGCGAAAGCGGCAAGCGCCTGATCACCCTCGACCCCAACGTGCGCCTCAACCCGGAACCGAACATCGACCTGTGGCGCGAGCGCGTGGCGACCCTGGTGCAACTGGCCGACATGATCAAGGTCAGCGACGAAGACCTCAGCCTGTTGTATCCCGAGCAGGACCCAAAACGCGTGATCGAAGGCTGGCTGCAGCATCGCTGCCAGTTGGTGTTCCTCACCCGTGGCGGCGAAGGCGCCACCGTATTCAGCCGCGCCCACGGTTCGTGGTCGGTGCCAGCGTGCTCGGTGAAGATCGCGGATACCGTCGGCGCCGGCGATACCTTTCAAGCGGCGCTGATTACCTGGTTGACCGAGCAGGAACTGGATTCGGTCGAAGGGGTTCAACAACTCAGCCGCGAGCAGATCGAGGCGATGCTCAGGTTTGCCGTACAGGCGGCCGCCCTTACGTGCAGCAAGACCGGTCCGGATTTGCCCTATCGTCACCAGTTGAGCTGAGCGCGTAGACTGTCGGCCTTTTTGCGCGCATGGGGATGACGGTTTGATGTCGGGGCGGACGGCGGGACTTTTGATACTGGCGGGATTAGTCAGCGGCTGCGGCACCTCGCCGCCGCGTTCGCCGGAAGACATCTGCGCGATCTTCCGCGAGAAAAGCGACTGGTACGATGCGGCGCAAGTCACGCAGAAACGCTGGGGCGTACCGATCCAGGTGCCCTTCGCGATCATGTATCAGGAGTCCGGCTACCGCTACGACGCCAAGACGCCGCGTAAATACCTGTTGTGGGTGATTCCGTGGGGCCGGGTGTCGACGGCCTCCGGCTATGCCCAGGCCAAGGATGAAGTCTGGGCCGATTACCAGAAAAGTACCGGGCGCAACTGGGCCGACCGCGAAGACTTCGATGACGCCATCGACTTCGTCGGCTGGTACATGGACAAGACCACCTCGATCAACGGCGTGTACAAATACGACGCCTATAACCAGTACCTGAACTACCACGAAGGCTGGGGCGGTTTCCGCAACAAGACCTACGCCAGCAAGGCCTGGCTGATGCCGACTGCGCGCAAAGTGCAGACGCGTTCCGATGTGTATGCGCGGCAGTATGCCGGGTGCAAGGAAGATCTGAATCGCGGCTTCTGGAGCCGGTTCTGGCATTGGTTGTAGGGATGACTATCAGGCCCAATCGCGAGCAGGCTCACTCCTACAAGGGATCGATGGCGAACACGCTATCGCCGTCTACCTAAATCCCTTTGTAGGAGTGAGCCTGCTCGCGATAGCGGTCATCCAGGCGCCATAGTTCTCAGGGTTACAACACCGAAAAGTTGTAACTCACAATCAACCGGGTCTCATCCACATCCCGGGCAAACTTTTCATAGTTGGTGCGGTAAGTCGCATTGCGCAGGCGCAGGCTGACATCCTTGAACGTGCCTGTCTGGATCACGTACTTCAACTCGCTGTCGCGTTCCCACTCTTTGCCTTCCTGATCGCTGCCCGGGACCTTGATGTGATCACCGTTGACATAGCGGGTCAGGAAGCTCAAACCGTTGATGCCGATGGCCTTGAAGTCATAGTCGTAACGCAACTGCCAGGAACGCTCCTGCGCCGCGGCGAAGTCGTTGACCTGCACGTAGTTGACCAGATACGGATTGCTGCCATCGAGGTACGGCATCGAGTTGTCGCCGTTCATGCGCTGCCAGCCGGCACTGAAGGTGTGGCCGCTGATGCCGTACGAGAGCATGCCGCTCAAGGCGCGGTTGTCGATGGAGCCGGCTTTGGCATCACCGCTGTCGGCACTTTTCAGCAAACGCAGATCGGCCTTCAGCACACCGTCACCCAGCGGTTGGTTGCCGAGCAAGCCAATGAAGTGCTGGCGGTAGATGTCTTCCAGCTCGGCGTAGTAATACTGCGCGGTCAGGCGATCGTTGATCTTGTAATCGATGCCGTACATGTCGAAATGATCGGCGGTGGTGTTGCAGGCGTAGCGCTTGTTCTTACAGTGCACGCGGATGTCTTGCGAATCGGTGGAATCACGCGCGGTGTACTTGTCCAGACGCGCGGCCATGAAGGTCAGATCCTTCACTTCTTTGGAGGTCAGCATCGCACCGTTGAACATGGTCGGCAGCAAGCGGCCGTCGTTGTACTTGAGCAGTGGCAGATCCGGCAGCAGTGCGCCGTACTTCAACACCGTGTCCGAGACCTTGACCTTGGCGGTCAGGCCCATTTTTGCGTACTGACCCTTCGAGCCGCGCGGGTTCTCGCCACTGGACGGCAGCAAGCCGCTGTTGCTGCGATCGGGGCTGGAGTCGAGCTGAAACCCGAGCATGCCCAGCGCATCGATACCGAAGCCGACCGTGCCCTCGGTGTAACCCGATTGCAGATTGAGAATAAAACCTTGCGCCGACTCTTCACGCTTGGAAGCGCCCTGATCGCTGGAGGTATGCCCATCACGGAAGTCGCGGTTGAAGTACACCGTGCGCGATTCGATTTTCGCCGTGGTGTCTTCGAGAAAACCGCTGGCCTGAACCTGCGCGACAAAACCGGCGCACAGCACAACGGCTCCGAAGCCAAACGACTGGCGCGGGGTGATGAGAGGGAATGGGGGACGCATGAAAAACTCCAACAGTACAGCGTTTGCGCCGGGGCGCAGTCAGCCAGAAAAATAGCTCCCGTCCCGGGTCAAAAACAGCCGGGAAGAAGTGGACACGCAGGGGTGAGTTGCAATGATGGCAGATGGCTTTTACGGGTTGAAGGCGACTTTAGTCTGAAACTGACTGGCGATTCTTCGGCCTGCGATTGGCTCAAATCATGCGCTGACCAAGGGCTCACGACTGCGAAGCCCCCGGTTTCATTGGGTTTAAACGCCGTCATAGGGGTTTTCCCTATACCCCGCGGGACCCCTCTCTACGGCATTTGCGCCTTGAACGAGGCGGTTTAATCCTCCATCATCCGTCACCTGCTTATTCAATGGACGGAATTCAAGGCATGCTGGACGCCAACGCTACCCACATTACCCTTACCCTCGAAGGCGCCTCCGCCGACCTGCAAGTGCTCAGCTTCACCGGTCGCGAAGCCCTCAACGAGCCTTTCCGTTTCGACCTCGAACTGGTCAGCGCCCGCCCCGACCTCAAACTCGAAGAGCTGCTGCACAAGCCCGGCGTCCTGACCTTCGGCGCCACCGGCGAAGGCAAGATTCATGGCCTGGTGTATCGCATCGAACAAGGCGATTCCGGCAAGACCCTGACCCGTTACAGCATCAGCCTGGTGCCGCAGCTGGCCTATCTACGGCACAACCATGACCAGCAGATTTTCCAGAACCTCACGGTGCCGAAGATCATCGCCCAGGTGCTGGAAGATCGCGGCATTCTGGCCGACGCCTACAGCTTCCAGCTCAACGCCGAGTATCCGCAGCGCGATTACTGCGTGCAGTACGACGAGTCCGACCTGCATTTCATCCAGCGCCTGTGCGAAGAGGAAGGCATTCACTTCCACTTCCAGCACAGCAGCAGCGGGCACAAACTGGTGTTCGGCGACGATCAGACGGTGTTCCGCAAACTCAAGGCCGTGAGCTACCAGCAAGACTCCGGCATGAGCGCCGATAAACCGGTGATCAAGCGCTTCAACCTGCGCCTGGAAACCCGCACCACGCGCGTCAGCCGCCGCGATTACGACTTCGAAAAACCGAAGATCCTGCCCGAAGGCGCGGTAAAATCCGAGTTCGCCCCGGATCTTGAGGACTACGATTACCCCGGTCGTTTCACCACCCGCGAGCGCGGCAAATTCCTCTCGACCCGCGCCCTCGAACGCCATCGCAGCGACTACAAACTCGCCGAAGGCAAAGGTGACGAACCGACCCTGACCAGCGGCCACTTCCTGACCTTGGCCGAACACCCGCGCGCTGAATGGAACGACCTGTGGCTGCTGCTGGAAGTCTTCCACGAAGGCAAACAACCGCAAGTGCTCGGTGAAAACGTCACCAGCGACGTCACCGACAACAAAAGCGATTTCCACCAGGGCTACCGCAACAGCTTCCTCGCCACCCCGTGGGACGCGCACTACCGCCCTGCCCTCGAACACCCGAAACCCAAAGTCCTCGGCAGCCAGACCGCGGTCGTCACCGGCCCGGCCGGCGAAGAGATCCACTGCGACCAGTACGGCCGCATCAAAGTCCAGTTCCACTGGGACCGCGACGGCCAGTCCGACGACAAAACCACCTGCTGGCTGCGCGTCGCCAGCGGCTGGGCCGGCGCCGCCTACGGCGGCATTGCCATCCCGCGCATCGGCATGGAAGTCCTCGTCACCTTCCTCGAAGGCGACCCCGACCAGCCACTCGTCACCGGCTGCCTGTACCACAAGGAAAACGTCGTCCCCTACGACCTGCCGGTAAACAAGACCCGCAGCACCTTCAAAACCCTCAGTTCCCCGGGCGGTAAGGGCTACAACGAGTTTCGGATTGAAGACAAAAAGGGTGCCGAGCAAATCTACATCCATGCCCAGCGCGATTGGGATGAAAACATCGAGCACGACCAGAAAATCCGCGTGGGCAATGAGCGGCATGACACGGTTGAGGCCAACACCTACAGCGAATTCAAAGTCGAAGAGCACCGCATCACCCATTTGAATCGCGTCAGTGAAATGCGCGCAGATGATCACCTCACCGTCGCAGTCACCCAGCACCTCAAAGTAGGCACAGCGCAATTCGTCGAAGCTGGCAGCGAAATCCATTACTACGCCGGCCAGAAAGTCGTCGTCGAAGGCGCCATGGAACTGACCGCCAAAGCCGGCGGCAGCTTCGTCAAGGTCGACGCCGGTGGCGTGACCATCAGCGGCGCCGAGGTGAAGGTCAATACCGGCGGTGCGCCGGGCGTAGGTACGCCGGCCGCCCCGTTGCTGCCAGGGCCGATGAAAGTGGCGGATGTGGATAAGGCGGGCAAAGTGCTCATCCCGCTGCCCAAACGCCTCAACGAGTCCGGTATCACGCCGTTGTGCGGCAAACAAAGCAACGGCGCTTGCAGCCGTAAGGATTGCACATGCATGTAAAAGCACTGAGCGCCCTCCTCGAAGCGCCGCGCTACGCCTTCGAGGGTTTGCCGAAAGAAAGCTCCGACCTGAGCCTGTGTTTCATCATTGATCGCGTCCGTCAGCCAGAAGCCATGAGCCGCCTCTACCGTGTCGGCGAACCCGTCGACACTCAAGGCCTGTTCCTCAACACCGACTTCGCCGAAATCGCCGCAGACGGCCCTCTCTGGCTGGTCGCCCCGTGGGGCAGTCGCCTCGCTGCAGAAGCGGCAGGTCTCTGCGAAGAGAACTTTGCCGGCATCGCCCTCACCACAGCAGATCCAGTCAAAGCACTTGCACACGCCCGCTGGCTCCTGCGTGCCAACGATGGCTCCGGCGGTCAAAGCCTGTTGAGTTATCACAAGCCAAGCCTGTGGGCCGCACTGGCCTACACCACCGCTGAACATTCACATCAGCTCTTCGGCCCTTGGCAACACGTATACAGCCCCGCACCGCTCCACTTCGGGCGCAATCGCGGTCGCTGGCTCAGTTGGCGTGCCCTTTCGGAACTTGAATGGCTGGGCGACGTTTCAGCGTTCAACCTGCCACCCTCAGCGCCAAAGGTTCAGGAGCATTTGGGATGGGTTTATTGGGCAGACGAGCAATACGCTGCCTACGGTGAACCTACCGACGAACAACTGCCCAACCTCGTGGAAAACCTCAGCGTGCTGGTTGCCCACAACATTTACGAAGGTCGTCATTTACTGAAACTGGGCCACGTCACTAACGGCCCGCTGCTCGAAACGCAGCCACAGGCAATGGCCATCCTGCAATCCAGGGAAGAGTCGTTCATCAAAGTGCAGCAGTTGCAGCAACTCGCTAACAGCGCAGCTTGATGACCCCGTCCGTAAAGAATGAATGGAAGCGAAATGGAAACTGAAATTTCAGAAGCCCCCAAGGTAGATCTCAACGGACCAAGTGCGAACGTATCGACTTCAGCGGTACCGGTAGAAAGCAAGCCAGCTTTGGAACTTGATCCCCAGCCTGAGGCGCCTGACAGTTGCTCTAACGCGTTCGACGAAGTGAAGGCGGCCTGCTCGACGGAATATGGCGAAGTGATTTACGCCACCAAGGAAAAAATGTTCTACCTGTTGCCTAAGCGAGCGGCCAGCTCGATCAAAGAGGCGATGAATGAACTCGAGCAACACATCAGCGCCAGCAAGTCTCCGGAAGAACGACTCAAGGGAATGAACACCGCAGGGCTTCTAGAGTACTTTCTGGAGCCCAAACTGAGTAATTTCCTGCAAGGCGAGCAAAAAAGCCGAATGCTCGAAATCGAGGCTCAGGAACCCGATATCGCGCAGCCCACCATGGCTATGCGATTGAAGGCTGTCAGCCGAGAGGCCCGGAACTCCGCTGCTTTGGACAAACTGCCAGACCAAAGCGAATACGCTCGCAATCGGGAGCTTGCCAATCAACAGCAAGCGAGCCTGCTTGAAGCCAACTCTGACGGCCAGAAACTGCAGCGCCTCTACAACGAATGGAAGAAGCTGAAAGCGATTGCAGTTGCACAGGCAAAAATTGCTGGCTACACCTACGAGAGCGGCAACCTGTTTTCCCCGGGGGCGATCGAAGCAAGAAATCGCGTGCAGACTTACTTGAAAGCCCGCGCTGCGCTCACGAAGAGTGGCAAGTTGACGACTCTGAAGGAGGCAGACTTTCAGAAAGACAAAAAGGCTTATCTGGACGCCACAAACTGCGTAATCGATGGCAAAGCCCGGATGTGTGGTTATTTAAAGGAAGTCGCTAACGAGCGCAAAAAAGTCGAAAAAGACTTCTCTGCTTATATCGATGCGATTTTGAAAGTTGCCGACTACGGATTGGCCCTACCGGAGTTTGCGCTCATTCCTGAGACGGGTGACATCAGCGCAGGTGTCGAGAAGTTCAAAGCATATCTCGAGATGGAGCAGCAACAGATCAAGCTCACCGAGCAGATCCGCACGAAATATAAAGCCTGGATTGACGCCAGCGGCCAAAACGTCGCGCCCCCCACAGGAATCGTGGAAGCGGAGCAAGCAGAGTGGCAGCGCATCCAACAAGATCGCCTTAAACTCCGCGAAGACGCTGAAGCGGCGGTTGCTGCAGCCCTGCCATTACGACATCTCCTGTGGGAACCAGAGCAGTTTCAACCAAAACCGGAAGAGCGCTTGGTCAAAGCAGAATTTCCTTTGCGCGAAGTTGCACTTTTCAATAGTCCCAACAGTCCCGTTAAACACCTGAGTCTGCTCAATCTGGAGGGCATCACAAAGGTACTGAAAAAGGACGCGAGTGAAATCGGCGCCAAAGCAAGCAAGGACTTGAAGAAACTTCCGGGAAACAGCAACGGAAAAGCAACATCGGACACTGACGACAATCCTTTCCATGAGTGGCTGCGAGCGGAAGGTGCACTAGCCATCAAAGATCAGCAGAGTGACTGGTTTGATGAGAAAGGCTGGTTTGATGTAGAGCTGTTCCATTCTTACCTGAAGTCGAAAAACTACAAGGTCGAAACCTTTGAGGATGCAGGAGCCCGCAAGGACTGGGGACTTCGTCTTCGTCAGTTGCTCTTCAAAGAAGAAGTCAGAAGCTCGTTGCGCCTGTTCGACAATAGCCCCCAAGCGCAACTCGTGCGTTGCCTCACACCGCCGCAGTCATCAATCCACACTGGCGCTAAAATAAAAGGCCCGACATTCAGTGTCGCGGATAACTTCAAAGCTTCCGCCAAGGCTGAAGCAAGCCTGGCCATTGACCTCGCACGTGGCGAAGTCGAACTGATGAAAATGGATCTTCCGGGCAGAGATCAGGCCAAAGACATCCTGATTCCTTACCTCGACTACGACAAAAATCGCAAAAACCTGAATCTCGGTCGGTTCTCCATCCACCTGGGCGCCAGAGCGTGGGGATACACGGGTGCCACTCTCCTTCTTTCCTCCAGCGTTCAGTTGGGACGTGCAAACGTACAAGGCGGCCTTAACCTTCCGGAAATCACCGACGCAGAACGTCCAGAAGCGACAAATTCAACCGCTGGAACTGCGAGAAGCGAACCGGTGCTGGAAGGCAATGCCGCCAAAATTCGAGTAGAGGACGGCGCCAAAGCTAAATTTAACCTCTTCGCGGGAGTGCAAGCAGGGATCCTGCTGACCGGCGCTTTGAACTGGGCACCACCGAAAGACATAGCAGCCCTGCGCACCGCGCCAACACCCGGAATGGGTAACAGTGTCAACAGCACAAAGGCCAGCCAATGGTCCAGTCTTGCCAAACTTACTGCTGGTTTTACCGCCGCATACGGGCTAGGCACGAATGCAGACATCGGCATTTCTTTGCACGAAGGCCGCTTCATTATGCGGTTCAAGGCATCACTAATTGTCGGTGCGGGAGCGGGAGGCGAATTCCAGTTCGAAGTCGGTTATGACGGGGTTACTGACCTGATTAATCTCGTGCGTCGAGAAATCCACAAAAACCAGGATAAAACGCTAATTTTTGTAACCGATGATGCAGCTGATTACATAGACAAGCTTAACTTCCTTGGCGCTGCAGGCATGGAAGTTGCGATGTTTTATATGCAAGGCGTGGACATGGTGATGTCCTTATACGAGGCGTTAACTGGCGGTGGCAGAGGGGCGACGATTGCACATACGATCATGAACTATCGCAATCAAACTGAGCTTGAACAATGGATATTAGCAGCAACCCCTGGTGCGCTTGGCCCAATGCTCATGACACTAACCTCTGAGGCCAGCTCATTTAAGATTAGAGAGTATGGGATGCAGGAGACTGATATTAAACCTGCGGAAAAGGAATACTCAAAAGCCCAATGCCACTTAATCCAACAGCAAGCTATTGAGCGCATACTTGGACTGATTGTTCGCCAAGCTGAAACACAGGGAACAATCCCCCTTGCACAAGCACAATTTGAAGAGGCGTGCATGAGCATGAATCGCTTTGGGACAAAAGACGCCAGCGACCCTGAGCAAACTTATTGTGAAAATAGACTAGGAATTGATAACTTCATGTCTGAAGCCGTCCTAAGACTAGTTAGCGTAGATAATGACAGAATGCGCAGTCGATACAAAAAGCACGTTGAGGTGCTTGGCGCACGCCTGGATGGATATTGCAAGCGAATAAAATATTATGGCAATACATTCCTGCCGAGCGGTCAAGCTACTTATGTTGGCCCAAAGAATTAAAGAGAAGATTACTTATGTCAATCAAATCCATATTGTGCGCAGGATTATTTACCCTGACATTATGCAGCCAAGTGCATGCCGATCTTTCTTCATCACAAAAAGAGGCAAAAGAGAGAGGATTGGTACTTTATAACCAATACAAACCCGCAGCCGCAGAATTAAAAATTGCTGCAGAAGCAGGAGACGCCGAGGCGCAATATTATTTAGCGGAAGAACTTCGACAGCAAAAACAATACATTACTTCCGAGGCTCAAAAATGGTATGAATCTGCTGCTTTGCAAGGCGATTTGTACGCAATGTTAAGACTTGCGACATCAAACAATGACTTATGCGAGGTCATGAATAATTGTCCTCAAGGCTCGAAAAAACGCGCCGACTGGTTAGAATTATTAAATAAAGAGACCGTACGAAAGTCAGACGATGGTGACGGTGAGGCGATGTATATTAAATATCTGTCTTCTGGGAAATTAGAGTGGCTGGAAAAATCCGCAACAGCTAACTTCGCCAGAGGGCAGTGGCTTTTGGCAAATCGCTACAAAGAAGGTGAAAAATTTTTTCTGCCTTGGAAACGAACGGAAGAAGTCGGACGTTGGTTAAAAGCATCAGCTGAAAATGGTTTTCCCGCAGGAATGCTTGAATACTCCGCATTTCTTTATGAAAACGGCGGCGATATCGGGGTAGCCCGACATTGGATAGAAGAGGCGGCAAAAACGGGGTATGAGTCTGGCGTTAGTAGCTACGGAGCTTATCTTGCTCATGCCCCTTCTTTATATGACTTCCCGCTTGACCTAGTAAAAGGCTACGCACTGACATCGTTACTGAAGGAACTCGATGGCGGTGGAAACATACAGCCTTACGTAGATGAAGTTCTGCCGGAAATTGCTGAAAAAATGAGTGCTGAGCAGCTAATAGAAGCCAAGGTATTCGCTCAGCAGTGGAAAAGCACACATCCACCTCTATCCTTTTATCCCGGAAAATATGGATTTTGACAAAAAAGTCTTTATTGCGCCAAAGGAACGCATTTTAGAAAAATACTGTGTAAGCACGAAAACAGCTACATACCAAAATCGTCAGCAAGATACTCAGCTCCAGCGAGCAAACCAAATTGAAATTTATAAAATTATTCAACACCTCTCTTTGTATTTTCTTCATATTGCTCTGCAACACTGCGAATGCCGCTCTCACCCAGCAGCAAGAAGAAGCCAAAAAAAAAGGTATTGAACTTTACAATCAATACAAGGCTATTTCTGCAATCGAACCACTCAAAATAGCGGCCGAAGGCGGTGATGATGAAGCACTTTATTATCTGGGTGAGGCATTAAGAAAAAACAACCGCTTCATGACTCCGGAAGCTAAAAAAGCATATGAAAGTTCCGCAAGAAAGGGGAATATCTACTCTATGATTCGCCTCGGGAGAATTGGAGACGACTTGTGTTCAACCATGAAAAACTGTCCACCGGGTGAAGAATCTCCTAGCAGTTGGGTAATCAAAGCTAAAAGCCTTGCAACTCAACGATCAACGCAGGGAGATAGCGAATCAATGTACCTGTTATATGAAATGACAGGGAACGATGACTGGTTGGAGAAATCAGCAGAGAACGGATTCGCATTTGCACAGTTCCGTCTGGCGACTAAATACCAGGAAGGAAGTGGTTCATTTTTACTACCCTCTAGGCGCAACCAAGCTATCGAACGATGGATGAAGGCCTCTGCGGAAAATGGTTACTCACCTGCGATGATGGGGTTAGCCGCGATCATGATCGAAAAAAAAGATTTAGCCTCGTTCAGAAGCTGGAACGAAAAAGCAGCTGAGTCGAGCTTCGTAGAAGGTGTATTTGGATATGCATCCTACATAGGCGAAGAGAACTCAAAATACGGCTTCGTATTCGACCCGATAAAATCACATGCTTTACTGTCAAACCTGCTGGAACTTAATGGCGGAGGCAATGTAATACGAGACGTCAATGACACCTTCCCCGATATAGAAAAAAACATGTCAAAAGCACAAATAGAAATAGCGAAAGACCTCGCAAAAACGTGGAAGGCCAACCACCCGCCTCTCTCGTTCTACCCTGACAAGCTAGGATATTAATTTTAGTGAGCGTATATTTTCGGATCTTAGCGATAGTTATTTCTGCGCTCACCGAAACGTGCGCAGTCGCAGCACAAGAAAACGGATTTAGCAAGGGAATAACTTTATACAACCAGCTAAAAATAGACTCTGCTATAGCTGAACTAAAAAAAGAAGCACAGTCGGGAATCTCGGAATCACAATACTATTTAGGAGAGGCTCTTCGAAAGCGCAATCGCTACATGACTTCAGAAGCTAAAGAATGGTATGAGGCCGCTGCTGCGCAAGAAAATTTATATGCCATGATTCAGTTGGGGCGGAGTGGCAACGATCTTTGCAAAGTAATGAGTAATTGCCCTGATTCCGGTAAACCTCCTGTCGACTGGCTGAAAAATGCTCGTGCGCTTGCGGAACCTTTGGCAGAAAAAGGTGACGCGGAGGCCATGTACGTAATGTATGAAATTACATTGAATCGTGATTGGTTAGAAAAGTCTGCAAATGCCGGCAATCCAGATGCACAATTCTGGATGGCAATTGGTGACAAGCAAGGTGAGGGCTTCTTACTTCCCTGGAAACGTAAGGAGGCAGTGGGAAATTGGTTTAAAGCATCCGCAGAAGGAGGAAATCCTCGAGCCATGATGGAGTATGCCGCTTACCTTTATGAGAATGAAGGTGATCTTAAAGTTGCTCGGCATTGGATAAAAGTAGCGACTGAGAAAGGATACAAAAGCGGCGTGAGCAGTTACGGTGCTTATTTAGCGCATGCTCCCGAACGATTTGGCTTCGAACTAGACTTGGTTAAAGGTTACGCTATCACTTCGCTTTTAAAAGATCTTGATGGCGGGGGCAACGTGCAGGTCTACGTCGAGGAAGTTCTTCCGGAAATCGCAGAAAAAATGACCTCTCAGCAAATAAAAGAAGCGGAAAACTTTGCCATTCAATGGAAGAAATCTCATCCGCCACTTTCGTTTTTTCCAGACAAACTAAGTCGCTGATTTTGATGAAAGCGTTAACATTTCTATTAGCTGCTTCACTTTTTACCATCTGTAAAGCCACCCCATTAAAACAGCAAGAACAAGTAATCTCGCCGGGCGTAGTCCTATATAACCAACTAAAAATCGACGCAGCTTTTCCCGCATTAGAAAAAGAAGCAAAATCTGGAAATACAACCTCGCAATATTACTTGGGTGAGGCTATTCGAAAACGTAATGGCTACATGACTCCAGAGGCACTTCACTGGTATGAGTCCGCAGCAGAAAATAACAATGTATATGCAATAATCCAACTGGGACGATTCAAAAGTGAACCCTGCCAAGAAATACGCGACTGCTCACCATCAAAAAAAACACAAGCAGAATGGTTTGAACTAGCTAATGAGCTAGTTTTGCCAAAAGCACAAAAAGGTGATCCTGAATCCCTATATCTGATGTATGAGATCACTCTTAATCGTGAGTGGCTAGAAAAATCCGCAAATGCGGGATATCCGACTGCACAATATTGGATGGCTGTAAGCGAACGCCAAGGTGAAGGTTTTTTCTTGATTCCTGGAAAACGCGAGGCCTCTATCAAAAAATGGCTACTACTTTCTTCTGAGGGCGGACACCCAAAAGCAATGATGGATTATCTACAAATTTTATTTGAAGAAGGAGATGTCGTAGGCATGCGCCACTGGCTTGAAACTGCAGCAGCGACTGGCGATCAAGCCGCCATAAGCAATTACGGCGCCTACATAGCGCATACACCAGACAAAATAGGCTACCCACTAGACTTGGTCAAAGGTTATGCGCTATTCACGCTTCTTAAGGAGCTTGAGGACAGTGGCGGAATCGGGAGATATGTTGAGAGAAAAAGTGAGGAAATACGCGAAAAAATGACATCAGAACAAACTGAAAAGTCACTAGAAGTGGCAAAAGACTGGAAAGCCACTCATCCACCACTTTCTTTTTTTCCAGACAAGCTTGGCAATTAATTCAGATTATTTATAGACTTCTCGAAATATTTATGGATTGTAGGCCGCCTGCATTTCCTGCCAACTTACAATCATTTTTATTACCTCCTTTTAGCAACCCATACAGTTCCGACCCGGGAATCTGAAGGAGCAAAATAAAATATCACGCAGAATACTCATGACAACCAGAATAATTTTCACTTTATTATTACTGCTGCCACTTGGCTGTCACGCAAACACCCAGATAACGCCGAACCAAATCTCCGCAAAACAACAAGGCATAAATCTATACAATCAATACAAAGCCACCTCAGCAATCCCGTTCTTAACAACCGCTGCAGAAGCGGGCGACCACGAAGCTCAATATTATTTAGGTGAGGCTCTTCGTAAGAAAAATCATTACATGAATAAGGAAGCAAAGAAATGGTATGAAGCGTCAGCAGGTCAGAACGATCTTTATGCCATGATCCAATTGGGCCGTATTGAGCATGACATGTGCGAAATCTCTAACGACTGCTCTCCTTCGCAGAAGCCGGTAATAGAGTGGTTAAACCAAGCAAAACAATTAGCCCAACAAAAAGCAAATGCTGGCGACGCAGAAGCGATGTACATAATGTATGAAATCACTCTAGATGATACTTGGCTAGAACGATCTGCAACTTCAGGAAATGCTCTTGCACAATACTGGCTTGCCACTTCACTTAAGCAAGGTGAGGGATTTTTGCTACCATGGAAGCGAAGTGAGGCAGTTGAAAAATGGTACAAACTTTCAGCTGAAGGCGGCAACCCTAGATCAATGATGGAGTTGGCTGCTCTTCTTTTTGAGAAAGGAGATATTGAAGGCTTCCGACATTGGAATGAGCAAGCCGCAGTATCAGGCTACGCAGAGTCCGTATATGGATACGGTTCATACTTGGCTCACGAGCCCGACACCTATGGCTTTCCGTATGATCCTGTAAAGGGATACTCGCTTATTTTTTCTCTAAGTAGCTTGGATGGCGGGGGCGGAATGCAGGAAAATGTTAAATACAAGCTTCCCCTCATTGCTTCCAAGTTGACCCCTTCGCAAATATTAGAAGCTAAAGAGCAATCAAAAAAATGGCTATCCATTCACCCTCCCCTGTCCTTCTTCCCTGACAAGCTAAGCCGTTAGCTTGTTTATACGAATACAAGGGCACGAGAATCATACAAACGGGAGGAGTAGATAGCGTGAGGTTCGTCCAACGCGATCCTACTCCCGTTCTCATTCAAGGCATCAAGCCGGCGCCTTCCAATCCAGCATCTGCTGCTGTGCCACCTGCAGCAAATCATTGCCGTCCTGCGCCAGCAAGTACAGCGCATGGGTAATGTGTGGAATGTCCTGAACATCACCATGGCGGAAGCACATGCAATGCAGGGTTTCGAGCAGGTCGCTGCAGGCCCGGATGCGCTGGACGGCGGACTCGAGTATGTCTTGGGGGTTAGCTTGGGTGTCGATGACCATTGGCGCGCTGTCGGTGACGCCGCTGTTGAGCGGGTGATAGCGGTTTGGGAGCGGATTTAGTGTTGGCATTTTGATTACTCGATATTTTAGAAAGTAACCGCCAGTACCGTGACCAAACAGTGGGAGGCGGCCGCATGCAGGATTGGTCAACTGAGACAACGCCAAAACTCAGCTCGCCCGAAGGCGCCCTGCACACAGCCGCCATAACAGCGCACTGCAAAGACATAGAAGTCCGCAGCGCAAATGATGGCACATCTGCAATGGTGTCGTGCTCAGGTGACCAAACCCGAATCGCTGATTTTGCAGCGACGCCAAACCATACCCGCCCCGCTCCCGCCGCCGAAAGCAGACAAGGCATCACCCCTTGTAGGAATCGGCTCCGCATCCCCGAGAAATCATCCCTCTGCCAGACAGCCGCGTTCAGCCAGGTTAACCATCACTTAACGCCGCAGTCCAAGACTGTACTGAACCGCACACCTCAGCTCCTGGCTGACGCCGAGTGCGGCAGGTTCGGCTGTATGGCGCCGAACGCTTATTCCGTCGCACGGGAGTCCGATTCATGAACATTCGCACGCTATTGCTCACCTCCGCCCTCGCCTGCAGCGCATTCGCCGGGCTGGCTCAGGCCAATGACACCAACGCTGCTACCCAGCCCGTTCCTTACCAGTACGGCATGCCATTGCATGTGAACAAAGTGATCTCGCTGACCGAGCCACAGACTCAGCAGTGCAAGGTCATCACCGCTGACATGAAGTACATCGACAATGCAGGCAAGCCGGCGGAAATCACCTATCGGAAAATGTCTGACGCCTGCAACTTCCAGAACTGACAGAAGGCTCTGATTTGCGGCTTTGCGGTAGGCGGTGAAGGGTTCGCGGGTTATGCTCGGGGTCACTTCTCACTGCCGCAAGGACTCGCCATGCAGTTGTCGTTTCGCACGTTGTCGTTCATCACATCTTTGTTGTGTTTCGTGCTGGCGCTGGCTTGGGGCTTTTTCCCGCAGGTGTTTCTGGCGATCTGGAGCATTGAGTATTCGAGCGCTGCCGGTTTTGTAGCGCGACGCAGTGCGGTGCTGTTTGCAGCGTTGGGGGTGATGTTTTATCTGGTGCGCAGCGCGCCGCCGTCGCTGGGGCGCAATGCCCTGAGTAACGGGTTTATCGTCGGTTGTTTTGGTCTGGCGGTACTGGGTTTTGGCGAATGGCTGAACGGCCACGCCGGCCCCGGGATTCTGCTCGCGGTGCTGGTCGAGTTCGCGCTGGGCCTAGGCTTTGTGCAGGCCCGGCGCGTGACGGTCGAACTGGGTGAAACGGTGAGTTAAAGCGCTCTGGAGCGAGGACTGTAATGCTGTGGTGTGGTTTGTTGCGCCAGATCCGAGCGCAGGCCGGCAATCAGATCGTTGATCTCGCGACAGCCATTGAGATGGCTGGCATCGATACCGCTGACGTGCAAATCAACCTGGTCAGTCTGGTGATCGCCGAATACCTTGACGGTCATCGACAGGTCTGGCGACAGCGTGCACTGGCAGCGTTTAGGCAGAAAACTGCTTTCAATGATATTGCGTAGTTCCAAGGCAGACAGAAACATGATGAACCTCTCCTTATTGATGAAACTGCCAATCAACTCTTCACGTTGACCACTTTTGCTGCCCCTGCACGGGTGTGTCCCCGCTGATTCCCTGGTGCGGCAAACGGTTGTACTGCGAAATGCCCATTGGAGTGTAGGCGCCCGAAGCCGGTGCGCTGCACCAAAGCGACGCATAAAACGTGCCTTTCATCGGGTCATTTCGACCCTCATGAAATCAAGCACTTGGCACGGTGGCCAGCAGTTGGCCAGTTGCAAAATGCAAGATTGACCTTCCCGAGCACTGCAATTTGCAAGTCGACGCCGGTTTGCATTCATCGCTGATGACAGTGAGAATGCCCGACATCCACCCTACACCCGCCAGGAGGCTTTCATGGGTTCTTTACGCGCTCGCGCGACAATCGGTCTGCTCGTTGCCGGCCTGTCTACCCTCGCCCACGCGGCCAAACTCGAAGACGTCGCGCCGTATCCCAAAGCGGAAAACGGCTTCACCCGCCAAGTCATCTACCTGCCCAAACAGGATCAGGAGGAGAACTTCCAGGTTGAAGTGCTCGCCGGCAAAACCCTGGAAGTCGACTGCAATCGCCAGCGCCTGGGCGGCGCTCTGGACGAGAAAAACCTCGAAGGCTGGGGCTATCCGTTCTACCGCCTGGAAAAAGTCATTGGCCCGATGAGCACGCTGATGGCCTGCCCACCCGGCACCGCGAAGAAACGCGCCTTTGTCCCGGTTGTCGGTGACGGCTTCATGCTGCGCTACAACAGCAAGCTGCCACTGGTGATCTACGCCCCGAAAGATGTAGAGGTGCGCTATCGCATCTGGTCGGCTTCGGACAAGGTCGGCACTGCTATTGCGGAATGACCTGAACAGGGAGCGCCAAACGTGATTACCTGCCATGTGCGATACGTGATCGATCCGTACCAACTGACCGAATTCGAGGCCTACGCCAAGGCCTGGCTGGGCATCGTCGAGCGCTTGGGCGGCACGCATCACGGCTATTTCCTGCCCTCCGAGGGCGCGAGCAACATCGCTTATTGCCTGTTCAGCTTTCCTTCGCTGGCCGATTACGAAAGCTACCGGCACATCGCGCTGACCGACCCGGAAAGCACGGCGCTGGTGGAATCACTGGTGCAGAAGAAATTCATCGTCAGCTACGAGCGCAGTTTCCTGCGCCCATTGCTGCCCTGAGCGGTATCACGCCGGGACGCCGCACAACGCGGCGCGCTCGGCGACATGGCGCAGGCTGTCGAAGTTGATATTCGCACCCGAGTCGATCGCGACGAAGGTCTGCTCGCGAACACCGCTGCGCGCCACGTATTGCTTGATGCCGGCCACCGCCAATGCCCCGGAAGGCTCGGTGATCGAGCGGGTATCGTCGTAGATATTCTTGATCGCCGCGCACAACTCGTCATTGCTGACGGTGACCACCTCGTCCACGCAGAACCGGCACACCTCAAAACCATAAGCGCCGATCTGCGCCACCGCCACGCCATCGGCGAACGTTCCGACACTGGGCAACACAACGCGCGCATCCGCCTGCAGCGCCGCCTTCAGGCAGGCCGAATGCTCCGATTCGACACCGATGATCCGTACCTCCGGTCGCAGGTATTTGACGTACGCCGCGATGCCGGCGATCAGCCCGCCCCCACCGACCGGAACGAAGATCGCATCCAGCGGCCCCTGATGCTGACGGAGGATTTCCATGGCCACCGTGCCTTGGCCGGCGATCACGTCCGGGTCGTCGAATGGAGAGACAAAGGTGCGCCCGGTCTGCTCGGCCAGTTGCAGCGCATGAGCCAGGGCAAACGGAAAACTCTCGCCGTGCAGCAGCGCCTCGGCGCCCCGACTTCGCACCCCAAGCACCTTGAGTTCGGGGGTGGTCGAGGGCATGACGATGGTCGCCGCGATCCCCAGCTCCCGCGCCGCCAGCGCTACGCCCTGCGCATGATTGCCCGCCGAAGCGGTGATCACCCCGCGTGCTTTCTGCGCATCGCTCAATTGCACCAGCTTGTTGTAGGCGCCACGGATCTTGAAGGAGAACGTCGGTTGCAGGTCTTCGCGCTTGAGCAGGACCCGGTTGCCCAGCGCCTCGGACAGCGCCGGCGCCGCCTGCAACGGCGTGCGCACGGCAATGTCGTAGACCGGCGCGGCGAGGATCCTTTTCACGTACTGCTCAAGCAGGGCTTGCTGGTCGGGGCTGTGCGGCATGATCGTCTCCTGACGTTTTGATCAGACCCCGGAGACAGAAAATGAAAACCCGCCTCTAGGGCGGGTTGGGTGCTGCAGTCGTGAGCTAGCCCGCCAAATGAGGAATGGCGGTAATAATGCTTGGCTGGCAGCGCGATACGGTGGAAGTCATGGGCCTGAAATTAGCCCGGCGGCGACCGGCGAGTCAATGGCTTATTTGCGGATGCCAAGTTAGGCTGGCGATTATGCTCATCACCCAAGGAAGGAATGCATGATGTCTGTCGCCCTGCCCCTCACTGCGTTGATTGCGTTTACTGGCTACACCGTATCGGTGATGCTCCAGGCCGAACAGTCGTTGATCGACTTCGGCCTCAGCCTGATGTCGCGTCCGGACACAGCGCAGGTGGTGATTGATCTGTATCTGCTGGCGACGCTGGCCGGGTTGTGGATGGTCAAGGATGCGCGAGCGCGGGGGATGTCGGTCTGGTCGGTGGTGCCGTATCTGTTGCTGACGGCGGTGTTTGTGTCGATTGGGCCGTTGTTGTATCTGGTGGTGCGTGGGGTTCGGGAGCGCCGGAAGGTCGCGGCGGCGGACCCGGTGAGCTGATCCGGGTTTTCCGTTGTTGCTGAATACGCCATCGCGAGCAGGCTCACTCCTACAGAGAATCAAATTGTAGGAGTGAGCCTGCTCGCGATGGCGTCGGCAAAGTCACCATTGATTATTTGGCCAGCCGCCGCAACCCAAACAACATCCCCCCCGCCCCCAACAACATCACCAGCAGAAACAGCGGGTATGAAATCCACCACGGCGTGCCCGCCGTCATCATGCTGAATTCCGACATCCCGCCAATGCTCGCAATCAGGTTCAACGGCAGAAACACCACGTTGATCAACGTCAGTTTGCGCAGCAGGTTGTTCATGCTGTTGTTCATCAGATTGCCGCGCGCATCGATCAGCCCCGAGAACACCGTGGAGTAGATCTCCGCCTGCTTGTAGCACTGGTTATTCTCGATGATCAGGTCGTCGATCAGCCCGATCGCCTCGCTGCCGAAATGCTGTTTTTCCGCATGATTGCGCAGCCGCGTCAGCACCGCGCCGTTGCTGTGCAGGGCGTTGATGTAATAGATCAGGCTTTCGCTGAGGTTGAACATCTGCACCAGGTGCTGGTTCTGCATCGAGGCGTTGAATTTCTGTTGCAGCTCGCGGGCCACCAGTTTGATCACCTTGAGGTGGCCAAGGTAATGGTGGATGTTGTTGAACAGCAGATCGAGCAACACATCCAGCGGTGCATTGAGCGGTTGGCGTGTGCCGATGCCGTGCAGCGGCGTGTCGTCGGTGGCGATCACCAGCAGTTGCCCGGGCGCAAACAGCAGGCCACAGGACGACACTTCAAACGCCAGGCTGCCACCGCCGGAATAGTTTTCCGGACGTTTCCAGATCAGGAATAAATGATCGGGGTGAAACTCGATTCGCGAGACCTCGTCCGGGTCCAGCGCCGAGGCCAGCGCGTGTTCGTCGACCTTGTAGTGGCTGTGCAGCAAATCGCGCTCGGCAGCATCGGGATTGCTGAACAGCATCACCTCGGCGTCCAGCCGCTCGACCCGCTGAAGCGCGCCATGACTCAATGCGAAACTGCTGATCATCGGCGCGTCACCAGGCCTGGCCGCGACGTTTGAGCTCCAGCCGTCGCACGAACTCTTCCAGCACCAGTGAATACAGATCGTCCTGCAAGTAGGCGTCTTCGATACCGGCATCGAGGTTGGGGTTGTCGTTGACCTCGATTACTACCACTTTGTCGCCGGCCTGTTTCAGGTCCACGCCGTAGAGGCCATCGCCGATCAGGTTGGCGGTCTTGACCGCCAGTTCCACCACCGCTCGCGGCGCCTCGTGCACGGCCAGGGTGCGACACTCGCCGTTGATGTCCTGGCCCTTGGCTTTGTGGTTGTAGATTTGCCAGTGTCCCTTGGACATGAAGTATTGGCAGGCGAAGATCGGTTTGCGGTTGAGCACGCCGATGCGCCAGTCGTACTCGGTATAGAAAAACTCCTGAGCCAGCAGCAACACCGAGTGTTCGAACAGTTCAGCGGTGGCTTCAAGCAGCGCCTGCTGGCTTTCAACCTTGATCACTCCGCGAGAAAAACAGCCATCGGGGATCTTCAGCACTAGCGGAAAACCGAGGCGTTCGCCGACCCGCTCGAAGTCTTCCGGTCGTTCCTTGTAGAGAATTTCCGTGGCGGGCATGCCCAGTTGGTGGCTGTTGAGCAGGTCGGTCAGGTAGACCTTGTTGGTGCAGCGCAGGATCGACGTCGGATCATCCATGACCACCAGCCCTTCGCTTTCGGCTTTTTTCGCGAAGCGATAGGTGTGGTTGTCGACGCTGGTGGTTTCGCGGATCAGCAAGCCGTCGTACTCGGCGATCCGCGCGTAATCCTTGCGTTCGATCAGCTCGACATCGATGCCCATGCGCTTGCCGACCCGGACGAAATTCTCCAGTGCCTTGGCGTTGGATGGCGGCAAGGCTTCCTGCGGATCGTGCAGGATCGCCAGGTCGTAACGCGCCACTTGCGGCGAGCGTGGCGCTCGCCAGACTTTACGGCTGAAGCCGTCCAGCGCATTGGCGAACTGATCTTCTTGGTCATCACGCAACTTGTGCAGCGCGCCGGACTTTATGCCCTCAATGTGCCAACCGTTAGTTCGTCGAAACTCAACTAACAGAATCGGACACGGGAACACTTCAAACAACTGTCGAGCCAGATCCTGCAGCGGCTCGATATGAGTCTTGCCGAAGTAAAGAGTCAAGGTGAAACCTTCGGTATCGCTGTACAGATGATGACTGAGGGCTTTTTCCAGGGTTTTATCGAGATCGTCCAGCGCCAGACCGTAAAGCGATTTTTTCGTCAGTTCGCTGATGGTGCGCACCGATGGAATCACCTTGTGGCCGCGGGCTTCAGCCAGCAGCGAGCAGTAGTAACCGTGCCCGAGGTATTTGTAGCTGCGGCACAGGTTGATCACCTGCACGCGCTTGCCCGGCTCGCTGTCACGGGTTTGCTCGAGGTATTCCTGAGCTGTGACGATGTCCTCGCTGGGAAAGTACGAGGCCCAGTCTTCCTTGCGTTCGACGATAATCAACACTTGACTGGAAGTTCTGATGGCTGGATTTAAAAAAGTTGCCGCCGGCAAACTTTGCTCGGATACTTCGCGCCAATGACCCTGTACCGCTGACATAGAGATTGATCCGTTGGAGAACAAGACCATTTCTATTAAGCACGAAGTTTTTCGAAAGTCCCGTTTCGTTACGCAACTTTTACGGTGGTCATATGAATGCTGTTTTTCGTTTGGCGGTAGTTGAAGATCTGCCAGCGCTGCTGGCCCTGGAAATGCAATGTTTCACCACCGACCGGCTCACCAGCCGCAGCTTTCAATGGATGATCACTCGCGCCCACGCGCAATTGCTGGTGGCCGAGCTTGACGGTCGATTGCTCGGCTACGCACTGGTGCTGTTTCATCGCGGCACCTCGCTGGCGCGCCTGTACTCGATCGCCATTGCTGGCGAGGCTCGCGGCAGCGGTTTGGGCAAACAGTTGCTACAACGTATCGAGGCCTGCGCCGTCGAGCATGACTGCGCATACCTGCGCCTTGAAGTGCGTATCGACAACCCCACCGCCATCGCGCTTTACGAGCGCAACGGCTACCGACGCTTTGCGTTGATTCACGATTACTACGAAGACCACGCCGATGCGTTGCGTCTGGAAAAGCGCATTGTTCAGCACCGTGACTCGCGCAACATCAAGGTGCCCTATTACCCGCAAACCACTGAATTTACCTGTGGCCCGGCTTGCCTGCTGATGGCCATGGGCGCGCTGCAACCTGAGCGCTTGCTGGAGCGGCGTGAGGAATTGCAGATCTGGCGTGAAGCGACCACGGTGTTCATGACCTCCGGCCATGGTGGCTGCAGCCCCCAGGGCTTGGCACTGGCGGCCTGGCGACGGGGTTTTAAGGTGCGTTTGCAGCTGAGTATGGCCGGGCCATTGTTCCTCGACGGCGTGCGTGATGAGCATAAAAAAGACGTCATGCGCCTGGTGCACGAGGAGTTCAGCGCACAAATGCAAGAGACCGATATCGAGCGCAAGATTGGCACCCATCTGGATTTGCCGCGCCTGCTACAGGATGGCGGGCAGCCTCTGGTGTTGATCAGCAGCTATCGCCTGACCCGCTCCAAGTCACCGCACTGGGTGGTGGTCACCGATTGCGATGAAGATTTTGTGTACCTGCATGATCCCGACGTCGATCACAGTCAGCATCGTCAGCCGATGGACTGCCAGCATGTGCCGGTCAGCCATGGCGAGTTTGAGAAGATGAGCCGGTTTGGGCGTGGCAAATTGCGGGCGGCGGTGGTTTTGTATGCCCGGAATGAAATCTCTGGCTGACCCGTTGTAGTGAGGGATTTAGCGAAACGTCGCACCGCCCCGATTGCGCGCGAAGCGGGCCCTCCTGAATTTTTAAGGGCCTGCTGCACAGGCCATCGGGGATAAATCCCCTCACTACAGTTGAGACTGAGTGTCTGAAGTGAAGTTATTTCAGACCGATTTTGTACAACGAACCATCCTGTTCATCCGTCAGCACGTACAGATAGCCATCCGGCCCCTGCCGCACATCGCGAATCCGCTGTTTCAGCTCACCCAGCAGCCGTTCCTCGTGCACCACCTTGTCCCCGTCAAACTGCAAACGAATGAGCTCCTGACTAACCAGCGCGCCGATAAACAGGTTCTGCTGCCAAGGCTTGAAGCGGTCAGCGTCATAGAACGCCATTCCGCTGACACCGGGTGATTTTTCCCAGACATGGTGTGGGTCAACCGCGCCCTCGACGCTCTTGCCCTTGGCTTCCGGGATCGGTTGCAGCGAGTAGTTGATGCCGTGGGTCGCCAGAGGCCAACCGTAGTTCTTGCCGCGCTCAATGATGTTCACCTCATCGCCGCCACGGGGGCCGTGTTCGTTTTCCCAGATAGTTCCATTCCACGGATTGAGCGCCGCGCCCTGCGGATTGCGCTGGCCGTACGACCAGATTTCCGGACGCACGCCGGACTGGCCCACGAACGGGTTGTCATCCGGCACCTTGCCGTCGGGGAAGATCCGCACGACCTTGCCCTGCAGCTTGTCGAGATCCTGCGCGGTCGGTCGGTCGTTGTTTTCGCCCAGGGTGATGAACAGATAACCGTCGCGGTCGAACACCAGTCGTGAGCCGAAGTGGTTGCCGGTCGAGAGTTTCGGCTCCTGACGGAAGATCACCTTGAAATCGCTGATCGTCTTCAGGTCATCCGACAGCCGCCCACGCCCCACCGCCGTACCGGCCTTGTCCCCGGCACCACCGCCCTCGGCGTAGGACAGATAGACCAGACGATCCTGTTTGAAGTCCGGCGACAGCACCACGTCGAGCAAACCGCCCTGGCCCTTGGCCCAGACCTCCGGCACGCCACTGATGGGCTCGGACCGCTTGCCGTCGGCTGTAATCACCCGCAGGTTGCCCGGACGCTCGGTCACCAGCATCCCCTGACGATCCGGCAGAAACGCCAGCGCCCAAGGGTGCTGAAGGCCTTGAGTAATCGTGGTGACTTCAAGGGTGCCCTGCTCGCTTTGCAACTCTTGTGGAGCAGCGGCGAAAGCTGGAGCGCTGATCAGCGCGCCGGCGCACAGCGTGGCTAGAAGGGTTTTACGCAACATGCACGATTCCTTTTGTTCATTTCAAAGGCTGACAGGAACGCAGTCCCGCCGTTCAACGGTTGCTGTCTCCATCGCGTGGCGGTGGGTTGGGGATGAATTTGGGAGGCGCACTCGGCACCGAGCGTTGCTGCTGACCATTGCCAATCCCGCCGTTACCAACGGTGGGCGTACTGGGCGCCGGCACGGTATTCGGCCCGCGAATCGCCGGCGCGCTGGGCTGCGTGCCCTGCATGCTGTTGGGATTGGCCCGGCGGATCGGGCTGTTGTAGGGATTGTTGTTGGTGCCGGTGGGACTTTGCGCCAGCAATAGCGGCGCGGACGGTGCCGCGACGTCGGCATGTGCCAGACCGGCCCCAAGGAGCAGAACGATAATGCCTGGCAGTATTCGGTTCATGGGGTGGCCTCGCGGTGCACAGGTGATAGAGCCTTCGAGTCCACGCTACGCCCCGGGTTCGGATTTGTTAACCCGTAGCCCTTAAACAAGATGTAACACGGCTTGACCGGCAACGCCGCGCGCCACGCAAATGCCGGAAACTTTCGCACTGCGCCACAGGTCACCTGATCATCACTTGGAGAACTCACCATGGCTCGGGCAATCTGGAAAGGCGCGATCAGTTTCGGACTGGTACACATCCCTGTCGCGCTGGTGTCGGCAACCTCTTCGCACGGCGTGGACTTTGACTGGCTCGACAGCCGCAGCATGGATCCGGTGGGCTACAAACGGGTGAACAAGGTCACCGGCAAGGAAGTCACCAAGGAGCACATCGTCAAAGGTGTGGCCTATGAAAAGGGCCGCTACGTGGTGCTCAGCGAGGAAGAGATCCGCTCGGCGCACCCGGTGTCGACGCAGACCATCGACATTTTCTCCTTCGTCGATGCCGAGCAGATCCCGCTGCAGAACATCGATACGCCTTATTACCTCGCCCCGGACAAACGCGGCGGCAAGGTCTACGCGTTGCTGCGTGAAACATTGAGCAAAACCAACAAGGTCGCCCTCGCCCGCGTCGTCCTGCACACTCGGCAATATCTGGCGGCACTGATGCCACTGGAATCGGCATTGGTGCTGGTCAAACTGCGCTGGCCGCAGGAAGTCCGCGGCCTTGATGAGCTGGACCTGGGCAGCGAAGTGACCAAACCGCAACTGGCCAAGGGCGAGTTGGACATGGCTAAACGTCTGGTGCAGGACATGAGCGGCGACTGGAGCCCGGAGGACTACAAGGATGAGTTTGAAGACAAGATCATGGCCCTGGTCGAGAAAAAGGCCCACGAAGGCAAGATCGAGGATGTCGAGACCGTGGGTGGCGAGGAGGAGCGCAAGTCTGCGGATGTTATCGACTTGACCGAGTTGCTTAAACGCAGCCTGGGCGGTAAAGCGCCGGCCAAAGCGAAGGCAAAAGAAAAGCCTGCCAGTAAGGCAGCCCCGGCGAGAAAGACTAAAAAGGCTTCGGGGGCGTAGTCAGATGCGGTTTCTGTCAGGAAGCTGACAGGTTGGCTTTGAGAGACTCATCGCTCCCACAGTTGAAATGCGATCCTTCCTGAACTCACATTCCACTGTAGGAGCCAGCCTGCTGGCGATGGCATAACCAGGCGCGACACACCGGTCAGATCAAAATGAAGATCGCCAGCAAACCGCCAAAGATCGCCCACTTTTCCATGTAATAGCGCGCGCGATTACGTTTTTTCAGCTCTTTACCACGCAGGCGAACCTTGTAGATTTTGGTAAACAGGCGGTTGATTCCACCGGTGCGGTCACCGGCGTCATTCGGCGCACCGGCCGCGGACATCACGGTACGGCTGAACCAGCTGTTGAACGCCGCCGCCCAGCGATATTTCATCGGGCGCTCGATGTCGCAGAACAGGATGATGCGGTTTTTGTCGGTGGTGTTTTCGGCGTAGTGGATGTATGTCTCATCGAACATTACCGCCTCGCCGTCGCGCCAGTGGTAGCTCTCGCCGTCGACATTGATGTAGCAACCGGCGTCGTTCGGCGTGTCGAGACCCAGGTGGTAGCGGTACGAACCGGCATACGGGTCACGGTGGCGAACCAGTTTCGAACCCGGTGGCAGCTCGGCGAACATCGCCGCCTTGATCGAGCCGATGCTCTGCACCAGCTCAGTGGTGCGTGGGCACAGCTTCATCGCCGACGGATGGCTCTCGCCGTACCATTTCAAGTAGAAACGCTTCCATCCACTTTTGAAGAACGAATTGAAACCGACGTCATCGTACTGATTCGAGCGCTTGATCTCACCGGCACGCAGCAGATCCTGCCCTTCCTGGCGAATTTCTTCCCAATGCGCCTGCAACGGGCTCAGGTCCGGAAACTCGGACGGATCGAGATACGGTTTGTTCGGCTTCTTCGAAAACAGGTAAAGGAAGCAGTTGATCGGGGCCAGAAACGTCGAGTGATCGCTCAGTTGACGGCCCAGTTTGTGACGCACACGTCCACGAAGGTGAACGTATGCAATCGAAATGACATAAATAGCGGCAATGATGAGTTTCACGGAAATCGTCACACGTCAAAAGTGAACAAACTGCGCGCCTGCCGGCCGGAGGCCCAGGGTCTGATGCAGTGGCATAAATACAGATACTATCCCGGTGGCACTTCCTTGAGCCCATGCCGTTAGCGGCTATTGGGTAATCGGATGGCATTTTAGCCATACTTTGTAACCAATAGTGAACCTGATCTGTGAAAAACTGTCCGCAGATTTTGCCAAACGGCAGGCGCGACAATACGCTCGTGCAGGTGCAGGAGTGCTGACGCAGAACAAAACCAAAGGTTGGAATACGCTTCGACCGAGGTCGCTATGCCGCGCCCACGGACGATATTGTGGTCGAGTCCGATAGGTTGACCATGGACGCCATGCTGCCTAAGGGCCCCGCCGTCATGATCCGTTACCTGACCTTCGGCGCGGCCTTTGCTGGAGATGCTGCCTTAGAACCGGCAACCGATTAATCGAAAGCGCCATTCAGCACTTCGTAAATAAGCCCGCTCGCAATCGCCACCAGGATCAAATCGGTGCCCGCCTGCTGCCACTCATATCCGTCGTAATGAGGCAGGCGCCCCGCCAGTCGCCCATCCAGTTTTTTGGCGATACCCGGCGGCAACGGCTTGCCGCGCGCCAGATTCTTCTGAATGCCGGGAGGCAGTGCCGGACCGGGGCTCCAGTAGTCTCTGTAGCCGTTGAGCACGCCCAGCACACCGCTTCGATCGATCACCGGTGCATAGTCCCGGTTGCCCGAGTTGGATCCTTTGTTTTTGCCACCCTGATTGCCGTGACCCTGACTGTTCTGGGAACCGCCCTTGCCGTTCCCTTTGCCATTACCATTTCCCGGATCGGCCAGTGCGGTTACTGAACTCACCGACAAAGCCAGGCAAGTAACAGACGCAACAAGTAATCGTGTTTTAAACATGACCGTCCTCTCATGAGAAATTCCTGTTTGAAATGTAGACGATGTTGCTGGTTTTGGTTGCTCCCTGGATTGCTCCAAGCGCGGGACAAGCCAGCAGTCCGGGCCGACCTCAGCCTTGCGCGGCAAGGAACACCGTTACGCAACAGCCTTCAGGTTCATTAGCGTCTGCCATACAACTGCCGCATGACTTATGCGACAATGCGCGCAATGTCTGGCATGAATCCCGCCTTTATTGCCCAACAGCCTGGACACCGCGTCCAGAGGCTGCTCTCGACCCATGCCTGCTGGCTGTACGCCAACAGTGACCGGGCCCGGGAAGAAAACGCTCCAAAATGCCCCAATAATGGCCCAAGCGCCAAATGTGCGGCTCGCAACCCATTGATAGGTAAAGCAATTGATCTCCACAGCTAACATCACGATGCAGTTCGGCGCCAAGCCGCTCTTCGAAAACGTTTCGGTCAAATTCGGTGCGGGCAACCGCTACGGCCTGATCGGCGCCAACGGTTGCGGCAAGTCGACCTTTATGAAAATCCTCGGCGGCGACCTCGATCCGTCCGGCGGTCAGGTCATGCTCGAGCCGAACGTGCGTCTGGGTAAATTGCGCCAGGACCAGTTCGCCTACGAAGAATTCACCGTGATCGATACCGTGATCATGGGTCACGAAGAGCTGTGGAAGGTCAAGGCCGAGCGCGATCGCATCTACTCGCTGGCGGAGATGAGCGAAGAAGACGGCATGGCCGTGGCCGAGCTGGAAACCGAGTTCGCCGAGATGGACGGCTACACCGCCGAATCCCGCGCCGGTGAACTGCTGCTGGGTCTGGGTATTCCGCTGGAACAGCACTTCGGCCCGATGAGCGAAGTCTCGCCAGGCTGGAAACTGCGCGTATTGCTGGCGCAGGCGCTGTTCTCCGATCCGGAAGTGCTGTTGCTCGACGAACCGACCAACCACCTGGACATCAACACCATTCGCTGGCTGGAAAACGTTCTGACCCAGCGTAACAGCCTGATGATCATCATCTCTCACGACCGTCACTTCCTGAACAGCGTGTGCACGCACATGGCTGACCTGGATTACGGCGAGCTGCGCCTGTTCCCGGGCAACTACGACGAGTACATGACCGTGGCGACCCAGTCCCGCGAGCAACTGCTGTCGGACAATGCCAAGAAGAAAGCGCAGATTTCCGAGCTGCAATCGTTCGTCAGCCGCTTCTCGGCCAACGCCTCGAAAGCCAAACAGGCCACTTCCCGCGCCAAGGCGATCGACAAGATCCAGCTGGCCGAGGTCAAGCCGTCCAGCCGCGTGAGCCCGTTCATCCGCTTCGAGCAGAACAAAAAGCTGCACCGCCAGGCGGTCATGGTCGAAAAGATGGCCAAAGGTTTCGACGGCAAGCCACTGTTCAAGGACTTCAGCTTCCAGGTTGAAGCCGGCGAGCGCGTAGCGATCATCGGCCCGAACGGTATCGGCAAAACCACCCTGCTGCGTACCCTGGTCAACGAACTGACCCCGGATGCCGGTAGCGTCAAGTGGACCGACGCCGCGGAACTGGGCTACTACGCTCAGGACCATGCGCACGACTTCGAAGACGACGTGACGCTGTTCGACTGGATGGGTCAGTGGACTCAGGGCGAGCAGATGATTCGCGGCACTCTGGGCCGCATGCTGTTCTCCAACGACGAGATCCTCAAGTCGGTCAAAGTGATTTCCGGTGGTGAGCAAGGTCGCATGCTGTTCGGCAAGCTGATCCTGCAAAAGCCGAACGTGCTGATCATGGACGAACCGACCAACCACTTGGACATGGAATCGATCGAGGCGCTGAACCTGGCGCTGGAAAACTACCCGGGCACGCTGATCTTTGTCAGCCACGACCGTGAGTTCGTATCGTCCCTGGCGACGCGCATCATCGAGCTGAGCGCCAACGGCGTGACTGACTTCAGCGGCACTTACGATGACTACCTGCGTAGTCAGGGTGTGGTGTTCTAAATCGCTGCAGGTTTGAAGAATAGCCCTGTCCTTGTGACAGGGCTTTTTGCATTTCAGGGGCGAAACTATGTTGGTGCGACTGCCTTCGCGAGCAAGCCCGCTCCCACATTTTGGAATGCAGTCCCCTGTGGGAGCGAGCCTGCTCGCGAAGAGGCCCTCGAAAACACCACCGCCTCCAGGAAAAATAGTTAGCCTGCTTCCTTTTATTCCAGCGCCCAGCCATGATGCCCACTCTCCCACCGCCGCCCGCGAACGAGTCCACATGTCTGCGCAGCAACCGCCTCCGCAAAGCTCCCTGGCGATCACCCTGCAGATCGTCTCCATCGTGTTCTACACCTTTGTCGCCTTCCTATGTATCGGCCTGCCGATCGCGGTGCTGCCCGGTTATGTGCATGAGCAGCTGGGTTTCAGCGCCATTATTGCGGGGCTGGTCATCGGCTCGCAGTATCTGGCCACCCTGCTCAGTCGGCCGATGGCCGGACGCATGTCGGATACGCTGGGTACCAAACGGGCGATTGTTTTTGGCTTGTCGGGGATTGTGCTCAGCGGGCTGCTGACGCTGATCTCAACGCTGTTGCAGGACTTCCCGATGCCGAGCCTGATCATTCTGATCGTCGGGCGCCTGCTGCTCGGCGTGGCACAGGGCTTGATCGGGGTCGGTACCATCAGTTGGTGCATGGGCCAGGTCGGCGTCGAACACACGGCGAGGTCGATCGGCTGGAACGGCATTGCCTCCTATGGCGCAATAGCGATTGGCGCGCCACTGGGCGTGGTGATGGTCGCTGACTACGGTTTCGCCAGCCTGGGCATCGCCTTGTCGGTATTGGCCGCGGGTGCCTTGGTGTTGATCCGCAATAAACCCTCGGTGCCGGTGGTACGCGGCGAACGGCTGCCTTTTTGGGCGGTGTTCGGGCGCATTGCACCGTATGGGGCCAGTTTGACTCTGGCGTCGATCGGTTACGGCACGCTGACCACCTTCATCACCCTTTATTACCTCAACCGTGGCTGGAGCGGCGCGGCGTATTGCCTGACGGTGTTCGGCGTATGTTTCATCCTGTCGCGGCTTCTGTTCATTTCGGCGATCAGCCGTTTTGGCGGTTTCAATTCGGCGATCGCCTGCATGAGCATCGAGACCGTCGGCCTGGTGTTGTTGTGGCTGGCGCCCTCTACCGCGTTCGCTTTGATCGGCGCGGGACTGGCGGGATTTGGCTTGTCGCTGGTGTATCCGGCGCTGGGGGTCGAGGCGATCAAGCAGGTGCCCAGTTCCAGCCGTGGCTCGGGGTTGGGGGCTTACGCGGTGTTCTTTGATCTGGCGCTGGCGATTGCCGGGCCATTGATGGGCGCGGTGGCGTTGAATCTGGGGTATGCGTGGATTTTCTTCAGTGCGGCGCTGTTGTCAGTGATCGGGCTGGGGTTGACCTTGGTACTCAAGCGCCACTCGACATCCTGAAATTTCGTACCAATCACTGTGGGAGCGGGCTTGCTCGCGAAGGCGGTGGGTCAGTCAAAATATAGAGTGACTGATCTATCGCATTCGCGAGCAAGCCCGCTCCCACAGGGGGATTGAGTCGTTTATTGATCCGCGGTCTGCATCCCCGCCCGGCTCGGCTTGCCCAGCGTGCGCGAGAAGAACTGCCCGGCCTCGGAGATCAGGTTGCGGTGAATGTTTTCGCGATCCACGCCGTCGGCGTCGGTGCACAGGGCCGGCATGGCGCGGATCTGCTCTTCGTTGCACGGCGCCATGAATACGAAGTGCCCTGCCCCGGCCAATAACTTGAAGTCCGGCGCGGTCGGCAGTTTGCGCGCCAGAGCCGCGGCGTTTTTGTCGAAGGCCACCAGTTTGTCGCCATCGCCGCTGTACAGCAGCACCGGCACATGCACGTCCGCCAGGGTGCTACGGCCGAATTTCAGGCTCAGCGGCGCCATCAGCAGCAAGGCATGCACGCGCGAATCGGCCACTGGCTGCAAATCGTCGCGGTCGACGATCAGTTCACCCTGGGTGTTGCAGGCATCATGGTCGTCAGGGCGTTCCTGGCAGTAGCGGCGCAGACGATCCAGATCCGGCTGCGCGCCGGAGAGAATCAACGCGGTTTCGCCACCGGCCGAATAACCAATGACCCCGACCTGATCAGCGTTGACGAATGGCGAGAGCATCGGGTCGCCGAGGGTCGCGGTGATCGCTTCGGAAATCTGGATCGGCCGCCCATACAGATTGCTCAGGGTGCCGAGGCGGCTGTGGTCTTTGGAGTTGTCGCCGGGATGAATCACCGCGACCACCACAAAGCCCTTGCGTGCCAGCGAGGTGGCGAGGTCATGCAGCGCCAGCGGCGTTCCGGTGTTGCCGTGAGACAGCATCAGCATCGGAAAACGACCGATGGCCACCTTGGTGTCAGCGCCGGCCTCGACGGTGTAACCCTCAAGCAGGCTGCTATGTTCGCGGTCGCTGGAAGGATAGAAGGCGATGGCGCGCATCGGTTGCAGATCCAGCGGATCGAGGAATGTCATTTCGTGGTAACCGACACTCCAGACAGGGTGTCGCCCGGGCGCGGCATGCACTGAACCGAGGCTGCCGAGCAGGCAAATCAGTAACGTTGCACAAAGACGCATCATGGGATGGCCCACCCTGTGTTACTCAATCGAAAGATCCTTTGTGTTCCGACACGCCCCAAACCCCGAGGTTCGGAGATCCGGCGCAGCGGTGCACTCAGACGTTGATCGTTTGACTGCATAACCCGGGCCAGATTATGCAACAGTCAGAAACAAAAAACTCCGCATCTGGCCCTTGCAGAACCAGAATACAGAGTTTTTTGAGGCGCTACCTGAACGGCAGCTGGTCTTTACGCAATGCTTACGCGGCGGCAAACAATTGCTCGCTGATCTTCGCCTGAGCAGCGCTCATCGCGTTGTTGCGCACTTCATCACCGTAGGCCAGACCTTCGGCACGGACGATTTCGATGTCGGTGATGCCGAGGAAGCCCAGTACCAGCTTCAGATATTCCTCGTGAGCGATGCCGCTCGCCTGACCGGCATGGATGCCGCCGGAGGTAGAGACGATCACCACTTTCTTGCCACCGCAAAGGCCTTCAGGGCCGGCTTCGGTGTAACGGAAAGTCTGGCCGGCAACGGCGACGCGGTCGATCCAGGCCTTGAGCTGGGTCGGCACGGTGAAGTTGTACATCGGCGCGGCAATGACGATGGCGTCGGCAGCGATGAATTCAGCCAGGGTCGAGGCGCTCAGTTCGGCTTCGTGCTGTTGTGCGGCGTCGCGCAGTTCAGCGGTGGTACCGGCAGCCACCAGGGTGGTCGACGAGAAGTGACTGATGGCGTCGGCGGCCAGGTCACGGTAGGTGACCACGGCAGTTGGCTCGGCGGCTTGCCAGGCTTTGACGACTTGGCTGCTCAACTGACGGGAAGCGGAGTTGTCGCCCAGAATGCTCGAATCGATGTGCAGCAGTTTCATGTGGAATCTCCTGTAAAGAATCGCCGGCGGCGACGGAATGGAGACAATCCTACGGAAGAAACCAATAGCTGATTAGCCGCCGACAATGCGATAGTTCGTCCCACTGATAGAACGGTGGACTTTTCATGCAGGATCTCAATGATCTCTACTATTTCGCCAAGGTGGTCGAGGCCGGTGGCTTCGCCGCAGCCGGGCGTTTGCTGGGCATTCCCAAGTCCCGCCTGTCACGACGCATCGCCGAACTCGAAGAGCGCCTCGGCGCCCGTCTGCTGCAACGCACCACGCGCCAGTTGAACCTGACCGCGGTTGGCGAGCGCTACTTGCGTCACTGTCAGGCGATGTTGCTGGAAGCGGAGATGGCCGACGAAGCGGTCGCCAGCATGTCCAGCGAGCCACGTGGCCGCCTGCGCGTATCCTGTCCTACCGGTCTGGCGCGGGAAATGTTGCCGTGGGTGATCAGCGAATTCCTCGGCAAATTCCCTCAGGTGCAACTGGAGGTCGTGCTGCTCAATCGCCGGGTGGATCTGGTCGCCGAGGGCTTCGACGTGGCCCTGCGTGTACGCGAGTTGGGCGATGAAGATCCCTTGCTGGTCACCCGGCGTCTGCGCCAGGCACAAATGGTCGTGGTGGCCAGCCCGGCTTTTGTCGAGGGCAAAACCATCACTCATCCGCAGGACTTGAAGAACCTGCCTGTGCTTGGCGCGCTGGAGGCTGATCGCATGGTGCATGTGCGCTTGCTGGATGAGCAAGGCAACAGCGTCGAACTGAACATGGAGGCGCGGTTGGGCATCGATGACTTCATCGTGCGCAAGGCCTGTGTGCTCGCCGGCCAGGGTTTTACCCTGCTGCCGATGATGTATTGCGAAGCCGACCTTGAGAGCGGCGCGCTGGTGCAACTGTTGCCCGAGTGGTCGTTGCCCGGCGGCTGGTTGCAGGCGGTGTATCCGCATCGACGCGGGGTGATGCCGGCGGTGCGGGCATGGATCGATCATCTGGTCGAATCGTTCAATGCGTGCGGGGAGCGGTTGTTATGAAACAGGGAAAGATGAACGAAGCGGATGTCGCCGCCTTCTGCCTGGCCTTGCCGGGCGCGCGGGAGGATTACAAATGGGGCGGCGTGCGGGTGTTCTCGATTGCCGGCAACAAGATGTTTGCCCTGCAAGGGCTGCGCGGGGATTCATTGGCGTTCAAGGTCGACAAGGATCTGTTTCTCGGCCATTGCGACCGCCCGGGTATTCACCCGGCACCTTATCTGGCGCGGGCGCAGTGGATCATCATGCACCCGCCCTACCCGCTGGGTGCGGAGGAATTACGCGGGTTGCTGACACGGTCGCATCAGTTGGTGGTGAGCAAGTTGCCGAAGAAAACCCAAATCGGATTACTGCTATAGCTTTTTGATTTTGATTTTGGTGGGAGCGGGCTTGCTCGCGAAAGCGGTGTGTCAGACAACATATTCGTCCATTGGCACACCGCTTTCGTCGGAACGCCGCCCGGAGCAAGCCCGCTCCCACATGGGTCATGTGTGAAGCTTAAATATGTGAAAGCAGGTTCGAACCGAGAAACAACTGATCGATCCAGAACACCTGATGCAGCGCCACAATCACCCAGAACAGAATCTGAAACGACACCTTGCGCGTCTTGTGCCGGAATACCTGTTGGGCGATCAGCGCGCCGGGCCAGCCGCCAGCCAGTTCCAGCGCGTGCAGGATGTTCTCCGGTGTGCGCCACGCATCGGCGCGGGCCTTGCGCTTGTCTGCCCAGTACATGAAAAACGCCAGCACGCTGACCACGCCATAAGCGGTCAACGGCACCAGCGAGATGCCGCGCAGCCACATCGACAGCGAGCCGAACAGCGGCAACGCGCACACGATCAGCAGCACCGCCAGTTTCAGTTTCAGATGCTGAATGCCGCCACCGGACGGTCGTCCATCCGGGCGGCGCGCGCGGGAATCACTCATGGTTTCGCCGCCGACCAATCCACCCAGCCGAACTGCCAGGTCGCCAGAATCACCAGACCGAAAACAATCCGGTACCAGGCGAATGCCGCGTAGCTGTGGCTGGCGATGAACTTGAGCAGACCGCGCACGGCGATCATGGCGAAGATGAACGCGGTGATGAAACCGATGGCGAACACCGGGAAGTCCGCCGGCACAAACAGATGGCGATACTTGTAACCGGAGTACACCGCCGCACCGACCATGGTTGGCATCGCCAGGAAGAACGAGAACTCGGTCGCAGTCTTGCGCGACAGGCCAAACAGCAGGCCGCCGATGATCGTCGAGCCCGAACGCGAGGTACCGGGGATCATCGCCAGACACTGCGCGAAACCGACTTTCAGCGCGTCCTTCCAGGTGATCTCGTCCACGGTTTCGGCGTGCACCTCATGCTGGCGGCGTTCGGCCCACAACATGATCACACCGCCCACCACCAGCGCGGTCGCGACGGTGATCGGATTGAACAGGTATTGGTGAATCAGGTCGGCAAAAATCACCCCCAGCACCACCGCCGGCAGAAACGCGATCAGCAGGTTGGCGGTAAAACGCCGCGCACTCGGCTGGGTCGGCAAGCCGATCACCACGTCGAGAATCTTGCGACGAAACTCCCAGACCACCGCGAGGATCGCGCCGAGCTGAATAATGATGTTGAACGCCATGGCCCGTTCGCCGCCGAAGTCGAGCAAGTCGGCAACAATGATCTGGTGTCCGGTACTGGAAATGGGCAAAAACTCCGTCAGCCCCTCTACAACTCCAAGAATCAGTGCCTGCAAGGCGGTCCAAAGATCCATCAGTCCCCCAAAGAGCGATGCACAACGGCATGCCCCGATAGTATTTTTTTACGTTCACTGCGATCAGCGTAGCTGTTTGTAGCTGTACCGATTCCGCGCACACAGCATCCACACGAAACGGTCAAAATTCCGTGAAATATCAATTTGGATTCAGGTTTTCACGCGCGGGGCCGAAATCCTAACAGACAAGCCTTAATAGTGCTGCGGCGTTATTCGACTTGGGTCGCGTATGCCTGACCACCCAAACGTGGTTGGATGCTGGCGTTGATTTATTACAAGAAAAAGAAATCGGAGTGACAGCGTTATGAACAGCTTGCGCAGTGTGTCGATCAGCCGACGCTTGTGGCTCATTTTGATTGTGGCGGTGGTCATGTTGTTGACCTTGGGCGTGTTGATGCTCAAGCAGATCCACGATGACCTGTACCACGCCAAGGCGCAGAAAACCCAGCATGTAGTGCAGACCGCCAGCGGCCTGCTGACCTATTACCACGACCTGGAAACCGCCGGCACCCTGACCCGCGACGCCGCGCAGAAACAGGCGTTGACCGCGATTCGTGGCCTGCGCTACGACCAGAGCGATTACTTTTGGATCAACGACCTCACCCCCGTGATGGTCATGCACCCGACCAACCCCAAACTCGAAGGCCAGAACCTCTCGGCGATCCGCGACCCAGACGGTTTCGCGGTGTTCAACGAGATGGTCGCGATCGCCAAAAGCAAAGGCGCGGGCATGGTCGATTACCGCTGGCCCAAGCCCGGTGCCAGCGAACCGGTGGCGAAAACCTCCTATGTAAAATTGTTCGAGCCGTGGGGCTGGGTGCTCGGTTCGGGCGTTTACGTCGATGATGTGCAGAGCGAGTTCCGGGGGCAGTTGATCAAGGCTTCGGTGATTGGTTTGGTGATCGCCGTGATCATGGCCCTGCTGGTGATTTTGATTGCCCGCAGCATCGTCCGTCCGTTACAGGAAACCGTGAACGCCATGGCCAACATCGCCAGCGGCGAGAGCGACCTGACCCGTAGCCTCGACACCCACGGTCAGGACGAAGTCACGCAACTGGCGCATCACTTCAACGCCTTCACCGCCAAGTTGCGCCGGGTCATCGGTGACCTGCAGGTTTCGGCCAGTGCGCTGGGGCAGTCGTCCAGTGAACTGGGCAACGATGCGACTCAGGCCCAGCAGCGCAGCCAACAGCAATCGCAGCAGATGGAACTGGTCGCAACCGCAATCAACGAAGTGACCTACGGCGTGCAGGATGTGGCGAAGAACGCCGAACATGCTGCCGCTGAAATGCGCGATGCCGAAGCTCAGGCGCAGCAGGGCCAGATCAACATCGACGGCAGTCTGCAACAGATCGACAAGTTGTCCGGAACCATTGATCAAGCGGTCGAAGTGATTCGCACCCTGGCGGCCGAAAGCACGCAGATCGGCAGTGTGCTGGAGGTGATCCGTTCGATTGCCGAGCAGACCAACCTGCTGGCGCTCAACGCGGCCATCGAAGCGGCCCGCGCCGGGGAACAGGGCCGGGGCTTTGCGGTGGTGGCTGATGAAGTACGGTTGCTGGCGCAGCGCACGCAAAAGTCGACGGCGGAAATCCAGAGCATGATCGAACGCCTGCAGAATCATTCCGAAGCGGCGGTGAAAGTCATTGGCGACAGCAGCAAGGCCTCGCAACTGACCATCGAACAGGCCGGCCTCGCCGGTGCCAGCCTTAACGCGATCGGCCAGGCACTGCGCAACCTCAACGGCCTGAACGCGTCGATTGCCAGCGCCACACTGCAACAGGCGCATGTGGTCGAGGACATCAACCAGAACGTCACGCAGGCCGCCGGTCTGTCGCACAGTACGGCGCTGGCGGCGGAGCAGTCGAGTGCGGCGAGCGTCAAGCTTGGGCAGTTGAGTGAACAGCTGAACCAGTTGCTGCGCCAGTTCCGCGTCTGACCCCTCACCCTTGTGGGAGCGAGCCTGCTCGCGAAGGCTTAATGTCAGTCAACACCTGCGTTGCTGACATGCCGCTTTCGCGAGCAGGCTCGCTCCCACAGGGTTATTCGTCATTCAAGGTTTTTGGGTACAATTGCGCCCCTTCTTGCACTCCCCCAAGGAACCCCCATGTCCGGGCTTGAACTGTTTGCCGCCGCCCTCGGTGTGATCGCCGTCTGGCTGACGGTCAAACAGAATCCGTGGTGCTGGCCGATCGGCCTGGTCATGGTGTTGCTGTACAGCTGGATTTTCTATGACGTGAAGCTGTACTCGGACATGTTGCTGCAAGTGATTTACGCCGCGCTGCAAGTCTACGGCTGGTGGCAATGGACCCGCGCCGGGACGATGCAAGACGGCCGTGAAGTCACGCGTCTGGATCGGCGCTCGATCCTGCTCGGTCTGAGCGTAGGCGCCCTCGGCAGTCTGCTGCTGGGTGCGGCCATGGCGCACTGGACCGACGCGGCGCAGCCGTGGCTCGATGCCGCGCTGACGGCGTTCAGTCTGGTTGCGCAATTGTGGATGGCGCAGAAACGCCTGCAATGCTGGGCGCTGTGGTTCGTGCTGGATGTGATTTTCGTCGGTCTGTTCCTGTACAAGGATCTGTACCTCACCGCCGCGCTGTATGCCCTGTTCACCCTGATTGCTGTGCAAGGCTGGCGCGAATGGCGCGCCGATCCGGCGTTGCAGCGATGAAGGTAGTTGTCCTCACCGGCCCGGAATCCACCGGCAAGAGCTGGCTGGCCGCTGGCCTTCAGGCGCGCTTCGGCGGCCTGCGGGTGGACGAATACGTGCGCTGGTTCATCGAGCAGAATCCACGCGATACCTGCCTCAACGACATCCCCAACATCGCCCGTGGGCAGTTGCAATGGGAAGATCAGGCGCGGGCGCAGCAACCGCAATTGCTGATTCTCGATACCCATTTGCTGAGCAACATCCTCTGGAGCCAGACCCTGTTTGGCGACTGCCCGGCGTGGCTGGAACCCGAGCTGCTGGCCCGGCATTACGACCTGCATCTGCTGTTGTCGCCGGAGCAGATCGACTGGACCGACGACGGCCAACGCTGCCAGCCGCAACTCAGCGAACGCATGGCGTTCTTTCAGGCCACCCGCGACTGGCTGCAACAACAACGGCAACCGCTGCAGATCATTCAGGGCGATTGGGATGAGCGGCGGTCTCAGGCTTTCGAAGCAGTGGCGCGTTTAATGGCTGATTGACTTGGCAAACAGCTCCTTTTCGGAGCCCAAGTGTCCATTCTTGAAACACCCGACCCCGCGCAAAGCAGCCGTTTAAATGGCCTTCATCATTCTGAAAGGGCAACTGTTACGCCAGTGAAACAGTCCCCGGCAAACCCTTGTTCCAGAGCTTTGCACCGCCCCTGCCCCCGCCGCTGTCGACATGACTGTTTCAGCGCTGAAACAGGTTATGTATCAACGTTGCGTGCCTCAGCGCCAACCCGTTGAAAACAATAGACAACTCAAAAGCGGCACAGCTTTCGCTCTCTCCTTCCCAACGCTGACAAGAGCCAGCCCACTGAAGAAGGAATTGCCGCCGTGGGGAATATCAATAAAGGCCTGACCTGCCTTCTGCTGATTGGATCAGCCGCCAGCACATTCATCAGTTTCAACGTTCAGGCCGAAGGCAATGGCGTGATCGTTCTCAACCGCGACGTTCAGCCCATTCCTATCGGGCGCAGCGGTGGCAAAGACCCCTACCCAACCACGGTCAATGCCAACCCTTCGGCTCGCATCAATCAGGCGATGACCAGCACCGAGCTCAATGACGGTGAATTTGCCAGTGTAGCCAGTGGCGCTTCGATTCGCGGCAATATCACCACGCCCACCGCCAACATGCCTGGCATGAACACCCTGACCAATCCCAACGGCCTGCCCGGCATGGGCGGCGGTCACGGCGGTGGCGCGGGCGGCTCGATTTCCAACACCGTCAACCGTGCGATGAGTTCCGGTCTTGCTCCGCTGACCCGCATGGCCGGAGGGCAATGAGATGAATCGTTCTCTTCTTTTACTTGCCCTTTTCGGCTGCGTCCAGGCGCTGGCCGCCCCCGACTCGGTCAATAACGCGAACATTCAGGACACCGGCGTCCAGTACCGCGGCAACTACAACGTCAACCAGGCTGCTGGCGACCAGATGCAACAAACCAATACCAAAGCCATCGCCATTGGTACTTCGGCCAGTGCTACCACCAACGTCCGGCAGCACATCGATACACCGGCCAACCCTTCAACGAACGCCAGCGCCACCATTGGCGGCAACTCTTTCAGTAATGGCAACGGAATCCTGGGCGTGAACCAGGGCGCCGGGGCCAACAACCAGATGGCCAACGTGACGCGCGTCAGCATCAGTGCTGCCCCGCAAAGCGTTGACGACAGCGCCCTGTCGCAACAGAACGTGGCGCTTTTACCGAGCTCAGGAGCAACTGGCACCTCACCCGGCAGTCGCCAGGTCACGACAAGTGATCAGGCCTTCACCGGCAGCCGAGGGGTGATTCAGGTGAACCAGAGTGCCGGGGTGGGGAACCGTATGGCTAACACCCTGAGCATCCGGGTCGCTGACTGACCCAAACAACAAAAGCAGTGCAATTAGAAAGTACCAACACTTAACCAACTAATAAGCACGATGGAGAAACACCATGAAACCTACAATGGCTCTCAAACCACTGGTTTTCGCACTTGCAGCAGTAATGGCAATGGCGGCTCAGGCAGGCGGCAATGATCATGGTAACGGGCACGGCAATGGCCATGGCAACCATGAACCCAAAGGCCCTACCCTGGAACAACTTCTGCAAATCGGAGCCGGCGCCGGGGCTGCCGTACTCGACACGCAGAACAGCGATGGCAACCTGGTGGGCAACCAAGGCACCAAAAACGATGCCAACGTCAATAACTCGGCTAATGGCACCAACGGCAACGTCGGCATGAACAACACCGCCGGCGATGGCAACCAGCAAGACAACGCTGCTGCACTGGCGACTGCCGACGAAAGCTTTATCTTCGGCAGCGCGGTATCTGTCTCCAGCGCCACTCAGGTCAACAACAACAACGCGGTTGCCAACTACTCGACAACCAACAACGCCAACCTCAACAACGTGGGTAACGGCGGTTCCGGCAACATTGGCGTGAACAACAGTGCCGGCAACTTCAACCAACAGAAAAACAACCTGGCTATTGCTGTATCGGGTGGTCGTGTAGCTAACGCTGCTGCTGCTGCGAACCAAAGCTCCACTGGCCTGACTGTGTCCAATAACGGTACTCAAACCTACAAAAAAGATACCCTCACCGGCACCGTGGCCGCCGTCGGCGCGTTCGCTGCCGTTGGCAAGGCTACCATCGAAGGTGATAAAGGCCACGGCGGTGGCGGCTATGGCGATAACGATCGCGGCCATGGCGGTAACGGCGGCAGCAAAGATCAGAAAGCCACCTTCGAAGCTGTCGGTGTCTTCGGCCTGGCTGGCGTCACCACTCAACAAGTGCTGACCCCTGATGGCTGGAAAAACCCTGTGACCAACAACGCGAACATCTCGAACGTTGGTAACAACTTCTCCGGTAACGCTGGTTACAACAACGCCGCCGGTGTTGGCAACCAACAAAGCAACTCGCTGTCCATCGCTGCAGGTTGCAAAGCCTGCATGTAATCGCGATCGAAACGAAAGCCCCGGAAACGGGGCTTTTCCTCAGTCCGCAAAGGCGTATCGATCATGCGTAAGACTGCCTTTATCGCCCTGCTTTGCCTGTCCGGCCTGACCCAGGCTGCCCAGATGCCCGTCGCTGCCCTGCCCGGCGGCGTACTCGTCTACAAGAACGTGCAAAGCATTCGTGAACGCAAGTTTGCCGACATCGTCGAACAAAAAACCGATTTCAGCTGCGGCGCCGCCGCGCTGGCCACGGTACTGCGCCAGGCTTATTGGCTCGACGTCGATGAAGAGCACATCATCAAAGGCATGCTGGTCAACGCTGACCAGGACCTTGTGCGTACTCAAGGTTTTTCCATGCTGGACATGAAACGCTACATAGAAAGCATCGGCATGCGCGCCAGGGGCTACAAGATTCCACCGGATAAACTCGACGACGTAACCATCCCGGTGGTGGTACTGATGGAAATTCGCGGCTACAAGCATTTCGTGGTGCTGCAGCGTTCGGACAAGGATTGGGTTTATATCGGAGATCCCGTCTTAGGCCATAAACGCTACGCCCATGATGACTTTGTCAAAGGTTGGAACGGCATCGTCTTCGCCATCGTCGGCCCCGGTTATGACAAAACCAATGCATTGCGCATGCCGCCGACCCCGCTGACCGCGAAGAACAAGCTGGATAACTTCAACCCTGTCAGAGATGCCGAATTGATGGACTTCGGGTTCATACAGAGCGACTTCTTTTAATCGCCGATTATAAAGAATGGGGCTGGATGTCCCGGGAGCAGCAGATGAAAACCTCATACTGGCTGGCCGCCGCCTGCCTGGCAGCGAGCGCGTCAGGCTATGCCAATGCAGGATTCAAACCCATCGAAGTTCAGGATCAGGAGCTGTCCCAGCTTCGTGGTCGTTACGTCATGCCGGGGCGGATCATCAGCTTCGGCATTGTCATGAGCAGTACCTGGCGCAACGCCAGCGGTGATCTGATCGGCGCTGCGACGTCGATGCAAATCCAGGCCGCCACGATCAAACCGGAATTCTATGTCTCGACCATCAAGGAACAGGGCAACGGCAGCACCCCGACGCCGGGCACTGGCAATGTCATTGGTGGCGCGGCACTCAACAGCAGCCAGGGCGTGACCCAAAGCGTACGCGCCGCCGGCGACGGCAACACCGCCAGCAACAATGTGGCCATCAATGTAAAAGAAGCCAACACCCCTCCTCCGCTGGCCCCCGCACAAGGCCAGGCGCTGATGGCCGGGCAGACCATCGGCGCCAGCAATGCCGCCGGCAGTGTCGCCGTTTCGGCCACCAACAGTGGCGTGCAAATGGCCATTCAGGCCTCGGGCAATCAAGGCACCGCCCTGCAACAAGTGGCCCAGGGTGGCCTGCTGCAGAACACCCGCTTGCTCGGCAGCGCCAACGTGGTCAACAACATGACCCAACTCAATGTTGTGCTTAACAATAACGGCATCAGCCCCGGCGCACTGGATTGCAACCTGACTCAACTCAGGGCACTACGCAATATCGGATATTGAACTACGCTGAGTCTCGATCATTGGGCTTAAAGGGACGGCTTATTCATGTATCGATCAGTATCACTGCGTGCCGCTGTATGTCTGAGTACTCTTCTACCCGCGGCGATGCTGCAAGCAGCACCCGACGCAGATGTGGAGACCCTGAAACAGGAACTTCTGGAGCTGAAGCAACGATACGAAGTACAACAAAAGGCCCTGGCGGTGCTCGAACAACGGGTCCGTCAGGTCGAGGACCAACCGGCAGCCCCGCAACCCAAACGCCTGGCCAAGTCGCCGTCTGACATGAAAGGCAATCCAAAAGTCGCTACCAGTACCGGAGCGCCTGGTACCGGTGCCGCAGCAGCGTCGGGGGGCGCCGCCGGGGGCAGCGGCGCTTCTTACGGCCAATCGCTGGCCGACGACTCGCAACCGGCCCAGAGTGTGTCCAACCTCTACGACGAGGCCAGCGGCTTCTTCGGCGGCGGCAAATTCAGCTTTGAAACCGGTGTGACCTACTCGCGTTACGACACCCGGCAACTGATCCTCAACGGCTTCCTCGCGCTGGACTCCATCTTTCTGGGCAACATCAACCTCGACCGGATCAAGGCCGACACCTGGACGCTGGACCTGACCGGGCGCTACAACTTCGACAACCGTTGGCAGTTCGACGTGAACGTGCCGGTGGTTTACCGCGAATCGACCTACCAGTCCGGTGGCGGCAACGGTGGTGCGTCCAACGTCACGACGGAACAGGATGTTTCGCGCGACCCGACCCTCGGCGACGTCAACTTCGGTATTGCCTACAAGTTCCTCGACGAGTCGGTCAACACGCCGGACGCCGTGGTCACCCTGCGGGTCAAGGCGCCAACCGGCAAGGATCCGTTCGGCATCAAACTGCGCCAGACCGACGCCAACTCCAACCTGTTCGTGCCTGACACGCTGCCAACCGGTAACGGTGTCTGGTCGATCACACCTGGGGTTTCGCTGGTCAAGACGTTCGACCCGGCAGTGCTGTTCGGCAGCTTGTCCTACACCCACAACCTGGAGGAGTCGTTCGACGACATCAGTTCGACCGTCAACCAGAAAAACCCGGGCAAGGTAAAGATTGGCGACAGCTTCCAGATCGGCGCCGGTATTGCGTTCGCTCTGAACGAAAAGATGAGTATGTCGTTCTCGGTGTCTGACCTGGTGCAACGCAAGAGCAAGCTGAAACAGGATGGCGGTGATTGGCAATCGGTGGTCTCCAGTGACGCCAACGCCGGTTATTTCAACGTCGGCATGACCATTGCCGCCACGGATAACCTGACCATCGTTCCCAACCTGTCGATCGGCATGACCGACGATGCCCCGGACTTCTCCTTCAGCCTGAAATTCCCGTACTACTTCTAAAGCACAAGATCGCAGCCTGCGGCAGCTCCTACAGAGGTAATCCCTGTAGAAGCTGCCGCAGGCTGCGATCTTTTCAGCTTTGGTCTCTAGCGAATCTGATGCTTGTGCAGCAGGCGATAAAACGTCGGCCGCGACACGCCCAGCACCTTCGCCGCCACACTGAGGTTGTCGCTGTGGCGGTTCAATACATCGCACAGCGCCTGGCGTTCGGCGCGCGTCTTGTAGTCTTCCAGCGTACCCATCGGCGTCGAAATCGTGTGCTGGCTGAGCAATCCCAGATCCCGGGCTTCGATCTGTCGGCCTTCCGCCAGAACCAGACCCCGTCGCACGCGGTTGGCCAGTTCCCGAACATTGCCCGGCCAGTCGTGCTTGCCCATGGCAATCAACGCATCCTCACTGAAGCTGCGCGGGCGGCGCCCGGTTTCGTGGCTGTAGAAGTGCGAGAAATGGTTGGCCAGCATCGACAGATCACCGTGGCGCTCGCGCAATGGCGCGGTCACCACTTGCAGCACATTGAGGCGGTAATACAGGTCTTCGCGAAAACGCTTTTTCTCGATCGCCGCTTCGAGGTCGACGTGGGTGGCCGCCAGCACGCGAACATCCACCGGGATCGGCTGACTGCCACCGACGCGCTCGATGTGTTTCTCTTGCAGAAAACGCAGCAGATTGGCCTGCAGTTCCAGCGGCAGATCGCCGATTTCATCGAGAAACAGCGTGCCGCCATTCGCGGCCTCAATGCGCCCGACCTTGCGCTGATGCGCACCGGTGAAAGCGCCTTTTTCGTGACCGAACAGTTCGGACTGAATCAAATGTTCGGGAATCGCCCCGCAATTGATCGCCACAAACGGCTTGCTGTGGCGCTGGGACTGGCGGTGCAGCGTGCGCGCCACCAGTTCTTTACCGGTGCCGCTTTCACCGCGGATCAGTACCGGGGATTCGGTCGGTGCCAGTTTGCTCAATAATTTGCGCAGTTCGCGGATCGGCTTGCTGTCGCCGAGTAACTCGTGTTCAGGCTGGTCGACGTGAATCGTGCCTTGCCCGCGCAAACGCGCCATGCCGAATGCGCGGCCCAGGGTCACCTGAACCCGTGAGACATCGAACGGCAAGGTGTGGAAATCGAAAAACCATTCGCAAACGAAGTCACCCACGTTCTGCAACCGCAGGACTTCCTGGTTCAACACCGCGATCCACTCGGTGCCGCTGCGGCTGATCAGTTCCTTGACCGCTTCGGGACGTTCAAGGTGAAAAGGTTGCAGCCGCAGCAGCCCGACATCGCATGTCCGATCGGCGGCATTTTCCAGGCTACAACTGTCGACATCCCAGCCCACCGAGCGCAAACCAGGTAATAACCGGTGACAGTCGTCGCACGGGTCGACCACCAATAAACGTCGTAACGCAGGCGCTTCGATCATGACTGTTCCTTGGCGCCAAATTTAAGGAAATTATTGTAAAAACAGTCATTTGGCAGACCCGACTGTAACATTAGCAAGAAATTGACAGGGCCTTGTATCGATTGCTTATAGGTGTACAAGCTAACGAGTTATAAGAAGCAAGTTTATTAGTCAGCTATCGAGTTGCTATCTTTCACCAGGCTTTCAAAATCGTTCGGAATGTTGAGCCTGAGCAATTAAGTTGAAATTTCTCTGTTTCGTGTGTGACCTGCCACGGGGTTGCGTGCATCAGTACAAGTAACCAGCCGAACGGTAAGCCCAACCGACGGCACATCACTTGATTGGGCACGACAGAGAGACGACCCCATGACCGCCCCGCTCCGTATCAACGAAGCTCTTCTGATTGCCAACCACGCGTTCAAACCCTTTCAGTGCGTGGCCTGGGCCCCACAAGACGGCAATGGCGAACTGAACCTGACCGTCATCGACCGTACCAACTCGCACATCGGTCGCCAGCAGATTCCAAGCAGCGCCTACTCCGATCCGGCGCAACTGGAACTGCTGTTGCAACAGGCCCGCGCCGAATTGAGCAAAGAAGGTTACCTGCTGCAATCGTGGTCGATGCCACATTGATCAGAGGCTGATGCGGATGACTTTCAGGTCATCCGCTCTGTTCTTTGTTAGTTATCCGCTGCTGTTTATCTTCAATGCTTCTGTACAACTTTCTTCAAGCTGCCAGGCGCCACTGCTTGGCAGGCTTTCGTTTGGTTCAAAAAGACACTGTTATGGCACAGTGCGACCCTCCACCTGTTAGTTCTGTCAGTTGAACTTGCGTGTATTCAGGGATTGAATGTTCCGCTCATGCAGTTACCGCCCATTCGGGCCTGGTCAACTTGCAAGGAGAGGCATGCATGTCACCCGAGAACGCCTTTGCGCGCCCGGCACTACTCAACAGTTCCGGGCAACTCGACAAACAATTTGCCAACACTGGCGTCGCCCAAGTGTATTTCGCCGGCAGTGTTTCCAGCATGACTCAGGGTATTGCGCTGGATCGACAGGGGCGCGTGCTGGTCGCCGCCAAAGTCGGCACTGCGCAAGGCAGTCGGTTTGGTCTGGCACGCCTCTTCGCAGACGGTTCGGCCGACCTCGCTTTCGGCCAGCAAGGCAGCGTGATTGGCGAGTTCGAATGCGGTTTTGAGGCCACCGGTGGCAAGGTTCAGGTGTTGCCCGACGGACGAATCCTGCTGGCCGGGCTGCATTATCAAAACACCCATCGCACCCTGCCTGCGCTGGCCCTGTTCAGCGCTGACGGAACCCCCGACCCGGACTTTGGTAAAAATGGCTGCAAAGTGGTGCGCCTGCCCGGCGACCTGTCCGTCGGCTCCCGCGATTGCTGGCTGCCTCCCGGCGTACCGGGTGCTGAAGCCTGTGACATCGCCGTGCAGGACGACGGGCATATTCTGCTGATCGCCAATCACCACTTCGAACTCGCCGACCATGCCGGAATGCTGATCCGCCTGACGCCAGACGGGACGCTCGATGCAAGCTTCAATGGGCGCGGTTTCGTGATGATTCGACATTTGCTGCTCAACACGTGGCTCAGCAGCCTCGTATTGCAGGAGGACGGGCGGATCCTTGTCGCCGGCTCAATTGATTTCCCCCAGGAGGGCCTGGTGGCGCGCTACCTGCCTGACGGGCGTCTTGATGAGCGCTTCGCGGTGGATGGCTTCCTGGCTTTCAAAGCCAACGGCAAAAGCGCGATGGTCTGTCAGGTCATCGAGTCAAAGGAACATCTGCACTGTTTTGGCAGCAGTCGCGATCCGATCCGCTGCCTGGCGCTGAGCCTGCATCCTAATGGCCGCCCGGACTGGCGCAACGACACTGGGCACCCGCATCTGCTGGAAATCGGCCCCAGTGGTTGCCAGTGGAGCGCCGCGCAACGCATGGCGGATGGTCGGATCATGGCGGTGGGTGCAACGATCGGCGGCGTCGAGGCCGACTTCATCGTTGCTCGCTATAAAGCTGATGGCCATCTCGACCGGAGCTTCGGCAACGGCCACGGCTGGTTGCGCACGCGCCTGGGCCGCAGCCTGGATACCGCCAATTCTCTCGCGATCCAGCCAGACCGGAAAATTCTTGTCGGCGGCTACTCGCTCGACGGCAACTACCGCGCCATGGTCGCGCGCTATCTGAATCAATAACTTCCCGGACTTGAACTTGCCGGACACATGCGGCAACTTGCGCGCTTCTTAATACAAGGAGCAACCGATGTCCGGTTCACTGGCCCAGGCGTTCGCGCATAATTTTCTCGGGCACTCGCCCCGCTGGTACAAGGCGTGCATCGTAGGGTTCCTGATCCTCAACGCCGTGGTGCTGTTCACTGTCGGCCCGGTCGCCGCCGGCTGGCTGCTGGTGATCGAATTCATTTTCACCCTGGCCATGGCGCTCAAGTGCTATCCATTGATGCCCGGTGGCTTGTTGCTGATCGAAGCCCTGCTGCTGAAGATGACCTCACCACAGGCCCTGTACGATGAACTGGTGCACAATTTCCCGGTGATCCTGCTGCTGATGTTCATGGTCGCGGGCATCTACTTCATGAAGGATCTGCTGCTGTTTCTGTTCTCACGGTTGCTGCTGGGCGTGCGCTCCAAGGCGCTGCTGGCGCTGATGTTCTGCTTTCTCTCAGCTTTTTTGTCGGCGTTTCTCGATGCCTTGACCGTAACCGCGGTGATCATCAGCGCGGCGGTCGGCTTCTATTCGGTCTACCACCGCGTGGCCTCGGGCAATGATCCGCGTCAGGACAGCGAATTCAGCGACGACCGCCATCTGCCGGCCCTGCACCATGAAGACCTGGAGCAATTCCGCGCATTCCTGCGCAGCCTGCTGATGCACGGCGCGGTCGGCACCGCACTCGGCGGGGTCTGCACCCTGGTGGGTGAGCCGCAGAATCTGCTGATCGGTCATGAAATGGGCTGGCACTTCGCAGAGTTCTTCCAGAAAGTCGCGCCGGTTTCGTTGCCGGTGCTGGCGGCGGGTCTGGTGACCTGCGTGCTGCTGGAAAAACTGCGCTGGTTTGGCTACGGCACCCTGCTGCCGGACAACGTCCGCGCCGTGCTGGCCAATTACGCCGCCGAAGACAACGCCGAACGCACCCCGCGTCAGCGTGCCGCCCTGCTGGTGCAAGGCGCTGCCGCATTGATCCTGATTGGCTGCCTGGCGTTTCACGTCGCGGAGGTCGGGCTGATCGGCCTGATGGTGATCGTGCTGATCACCGCGTTCACCGGCATCACCGACGAGCATCGTCTGGGCAGCGCGTTCAAGGACGCCATGCCGTTCACCGCACTGCTGGTGGTGTTCTTTGCCGTGGTCGCGGTGATTCACGATCAGCAACTGTTCGCCCCGTTGATCCAGTGGGTGCTGGCGCTGCCGGCGGAACAACAGCCGGGCATGCTGTTCATCGCCAACGGCCTGCTCTCGGCGATCAGCGACAACGTGTTCGTCGCCACGATCTACATCACCGAAGTGAAACAGGCTTTCCTGTCCGGGCACATGAGCCGCGAGCATTTCGAGACCCTGGCGATCGCGATCAACACTGGCACCAATCTGCCAAGCGTGGCGACGCCTAATGGCCAAGCGGCGTTCCTGTTCCTGCTGACTTCGGCGATTGCGCCGCTGGTGCGCCTGTCGTACGGGCGGATGGTGTGGATGGCGTTGCCGTACACCGCAGTGATGGGCCTGCTGGGCTGGTACGCCGTCAGCTACTGGCTGTAATTACGCCGAATAAACTGTAGGAGTGAGCCTGCTCGCGATAGCGGTGTGTCAGCCCAAGAAATGGTGACTGATACATTGCAATCGCGAGCAGGCTCACTCCTACATTTGTTTTTGGGGTGAGTTCAGCGACCGAGGATGTACTTCTCGATTGCCTGGGCCACGCCGTCTTCGGTGTTTGGCGCGGTGACCACGTCAGCCTGGCGCTTCACCGCCTCTTCCGCCTGCCCCATGGCAATCGACAATCCCGCGCAATGGAACATCGCCGGGTCGTTGCCGCCATCGCCAATCGCGGCGGTCTGCGCCAGCGGGATATCGAGGTGCGCGGCAATGGTTGCCAGTGCGGTGCCCTTGTTGGCCTCCAGCGCCGTCACGTCCAGGTACACCGGTTGCGAACGCGAAACCTGAGCCATGCCGCTGACTTTGGCTAACAGGCGCGCCTCAAGCTCGATCAGCAGATCGGTGTTGTTACTGGTGGCGACGATTTTGTCGATGCGCTCCAGGTACGGCTCGAAACTCTCGACCACCACCGGCGGATAACCGAGGCCGTGCTGTTCGCGCGGCACCACCGGCCCGTGCGGATCCTTGAGCAACCAGTCACCACCGCTGAACACCCAGATCTCCACATCCGGTTGGTCAGCGAACAACGCCAGAGCAATCAGCGCGGTCGGCACCGGCAGGTAATGCGCCACCAACAGACTGCCATCCGGATTGACGATGGTGCCGCCATTGAAGGCGGCGGTCGGCAGATCGACACCCAAGGCTTCGATCTGCTGCAGCATGGCTTTCGGCGGGCGCCCGGTGGCCAGGCTGAACAACACGCCGGCCTCGCGTAGCGAACGAACGGCATTAATGGTGCGCTGGCTCAGGCTGTGATCGGGCAGCAACAGCGTGCCGTCCATGTCACTCAGTAAAAAGCGGATCGACTCACTCATCCCAGACCATGCCAGACGCGACCGTCGCGAGTCAGCAGATCATTGGCGGCTTGTGGGCCGTCTTCCCCGGCAGCGTAAGTCTGCACACTCGCATCCTGTTGCCAGGCATCGAGGAAGGGCTGCACCGCGCGCCAGCCGTTCTCGATGTTGTCGGCGCGCTGAAACAGTGTCTGGTCGCCGGTCAGACAGTCGTAGATCAGCGTTTCGTAGCCGGTGGACGGCTGCATTTCGAAGAAGTCCTTGTAGGCAAAACCCAGCTCGATGTTGGCCATGTTCAACGCCGGCCCCGGCCGTTTGGCCAGCAGGTCGAACCACATGCCTTCGTTAGGCTGGATCTGAATACGCAGATAGGTCGGCTGCAACTCGTCGACCTCGGTGTCACGGAACTGCGCGTACGGCGCCGGTTTGAAGCAGATGACGATCTCGGTGTCGCGCACGCTCATGCGCTTGCCGGTGCGCAGGTAGAACGGCACGCCGACCCAGCGCCAGTTGTCGATCATGACTTTCAGCGCGACGTAGGTTTCGGTGTTGCTGTCAGGCGCCACGTTGGCTTCCTGCCGATAGCCATTCAACGCTTTGCCATCGACTTCACCGGCGCGGTACTGACCGCGTACCGAATTGGCTCGCGCTTCTTCAACGCTCCACGGGCGGATCGCGCCGACCACTTTGGCCTTCTCGCCGCGCACGGCGTCAGCGCCGAACGCGGCCGGCGGTTCCATGGCGACCATTGCCAGCAGCTGGAACAGGTGATTGGGCACCATGTCACGCAGCGCACCGGTGTGCTCGTAAAAACTGCCACGGGTTTCAACGCCGACGGTTTCTGCCGCAGTGATTTGCACGTGGTCGATGTAATGGTTGTTCCAGAAGGCCTCGAACAGGCTGTTGGAGAACCGGCTGACCAGAATGTTCTGCACGGTTTCCTTGCCCAGGTAATGGTCGATCCGATAGATCTGTTTCTCGGACATGACCTTGAGCAGGCAGGCGTTCAACGCTTCGGCAGTTTGCAGATCGGAGCCGAACGGCTTCTCGATGACCACCCTTCTGAATGCTTCCTGGGTTTCCTCCAACAACTTGGCGGCGCCGAGACGGCGTACCACTTCACTGAAAAAACGTGGCGCGGTGGCCAGGTAGAACACCGCATTGCCAGTGCCGCTGTCGGCAATTTTTGCCGCCAGCGCGGAATAAGTGCTGTCGTCCAGGAAGTCGCCCTGGACGTAGCTGATGCCTTTGGCGAGCTTGGCCCACAAGGCCGGATCAAGCATCTGATCGCCCTTGCCGACTTTCGCCGCCACTTCGGTACGGATGAAGTCTTCGAGTTTTTGCGCGAAGGCCTCATCGGTAATGGCGTTGTGATCAACGCCGACGATCCGCAGATTTTCGTCAAGCAAGCCGTCGCGACTGAGGTTGTACAGCGCCGGCATCAGCAAGCGCTTGACCAGGTCGCCGTGGGCACCGAACAGAAACAGCGTGGTCGGTGGTGCGGGTTCTGCCTTGGATTTTCTGCGGATCGTATGGGTCATTTCTTCGGTGTCTCCACGTGGCCGCCGAAGCCGAAGCGTTGGGCCGAAAGAATCTTGTCGCCAAAAGTGCCCTGACCGCGCGAGCGGTAGCGCGAGAACAGCGAGTTGGACAGCACCGGAACCGGCACCGCCTGCTCCATGGCCGCTTCGATGGTCCATTGACCTTCGCCGCTGTCAGCCACCGAACCGGAGAAGCCGTCGAGTTTCGGATCGCTGGCCAGTGCGTCGGCGGTCAGGTCGAGCAGCCAGGACGAGACCACGCTGCCACGGCGCCAGACTTCGGCGATGTCGGCCACGTTCAGGTCGAAACGCTGATCTTCCGGCAGACGCTCGCTGGACTTGGTCTTGAGGATGTCGAAGCCTTCGGCGAACGCGGCCATCATGCCGTACTCGATGCCGTTGTGAATCATCTTCACGAAGTGCCCGGCACCGGCAGGACCGGCGTGAATGTAGCCGTGCTCGGCGCGGTGATCCTCGGACTTGCGATCCCTGGTGCGCGGAATGTTGCCCATGCCCGGCGCCAGCGCAGCGAACAGCGGGTCAAGGCGCTGCACGGTCTCGGCGTCGCCGCCGATCATCATGCAGTAACCGCGCTCCAGGCCCCAGACGCCGCCGGAGGTACCGACGTCGATGTAGTGCAGGCCCTTCTCGGCCAGGGTTTTCGCCCGGCGAATGTCATCCTTATAGTTGGTGTTGCCGCCGTCGATGATGGTGTCACCGGCTTCCAGCAAGTCGCTCAGAGTGTTGATGGTGTCTTCGGTCGGCGCGCCGGCCGGCAGCATGACCCATACGGCACGTGGCTTGGCCAGGCCTGCCACCAGAGCGGGCAGGTCGGCAACGCCGGTGGAGCCCTCGGCGACCAGGTTATCGATGAAAGCGGTATTGCGGTCGTAAACAACGGTGGTGTGACCGTTGAGCATCAGACGTCGCGCAATATTGCCGCCCATGCGGCCCAGTCCAATAATCCCGAGTTGCATGTGCTGATGCTCCTTACTACAAATAAATGTGTGTCATTGGTTATAGCCCAACGCGACTGATGGAGGTTAGTCCAGAGCGTTGCGATGAAGTTTCCGGGCATTGTGCCCGATCCAGACTGATAACGCCCCGAATCCTGCCGAAGACACACCGACCATGAAAAATAAAAAAGTTCCATTCACGGGCAAAAGAAATCAAAATTGGCGCCGATAGCAAGTCAGTAGCCCCGACGCGGGGACGATTTGCAGTTGAGACACGCCATTTGCGAGGTGAGCAATGGGCACAGTACACACAGCAATGCCGCCACAAACCCTGTACGTCACGATCCGTCGCGATGAATTGCGCCAGTTGAAAGACGAGCGCGACCAGTTGAAGCAGGAGCTGGCGCAGCTGCGCTCGCTGACCCAGGGCGCTCAGCCCAAACCTCTGCCGGTGGTCCAGCGCCATCCGCACGCCTGACCTGCCCCGCCGGCTTCGGGAACGGCGCCTGTCGTTCCCGACATGATGCTCCCCTGCCCCTGATCAGCAACTAACGAAGTTTTCACACTGCCTTGGTGATACTCCGGCCCATTCTGGCCGTGCGTTTGCGCGCGGCTTCCGTTCGTCGGTTTGATGTAGCGCTCCGACGGTGGTTAGTGACGATGAGCTGGAGTGCTGAATGGCATTGTTCAAACGCAGCAAAACGACTGCGACAGGTTTCGACTGGGCCGGGGTTCTCTGGCTGTTCGCTTTCTTCTGGTATTTCTCGGGCATCACCCAACTGTTGATTCAGCTGACCGGCACCTCCGGCTTCAGCGGTTTCCGTCAGGCCTTCGTGATGAGCGCGCTGTGGCTCGCCCCGATGCTGGCGTTTCCCAAACGCACCAAACTGCTGGCCGCGCTGATCGGTATCGTCCTGTGGGCCTGCTCGATGGCCAGCCTGGGTTATTTCTTCATCTATCAGCAGGAATTCTCGCAAAGCGTCATCTTCATCATGTTCGAGTCGAACATCTCTGAAGCCGGCGAATACATGACCCAGTACTTCGCCTGGTGGATGATCCCGGCATTCCTCGCCCATACCGCTTTCGCCTACTTCCTGTGGACCCGCCTGCGCCCGGTGTACATGCCCCGAGGCCGCGCGTTCGTGGCCGCGATCGCGATCGTCTTCGCCGTAGTCGGCTACCCGCTGATCAAACAGACCCAACGTACCGGCAGTTTCGCCGGCGGTTTCGAGAAGTTCGAAGACCGTATCGAGCCAGCCGTGCCTTGGCAGATGGCGGTGGCTTACCACCGTTACCTCGACACCCTGGCCGGCATGCAGGACATGCTGCACAGCACCAGCAAAGTGCCGCCGCTGCATAACCTCAAGGTGACCGATGCCGATAAACCGTCGACCCTGGTGCTGGTGATCGGCGAGTCGACCAACCGTCAGCGCATGAGCCTGTACGGTTATGGACGCAAGACCACCCCGGAACTGGACAAGCTCAAGGATCAGCTCGCGGTATTCGACAACGTCATCACCCCGCGCCCTTACACCATTGAAGCGCTGCAGCAGGTCCTGACCTTCGCCGACGAAGAGAACCCTGATCTGTACCTGTCCACGCCGTCGCTGGTCAGCATGATGAAACAGGCCGGTTACAAGACCTTCTGGATCACCAACCAGCAGACCATGACCAAGCGCAACACTATGCTCACGACCTTCTCCGAGCAGGCCGACGAGCAGGTGTACCTGAACAACAACCGCAACCAGAACGCCGCGCAGTACGACGGTGACGTGATCGAGCCGTTCAACAAAGCGCTGACCGACCCGGCGCAGCGTAAGCTGATCGTCGTGCACTTGCTCGGCACTCACATGAGCTACCAGTACCGTTATCCGCCGACCTTCGACAAGTTCCAGGACCGTACCGGCGTGCCGGCCGGTGTGCGCGACGATCAGGTGCCGACCTACAACAGCTACGACAACGCCGTGCTGTACAACGATTTCGTGGTGTCGAGCCTGATCAAGGACTACGCCAAGTCCGATCCGAACGGCTTCCTGCTGTACCTCTCCGACCACGGTGAAGACGTGTTCGACTCCGCCGGCCACAACACCCTCGGCCGTAACGAAAACAAACCGACCGCGCCGATGTACACCATTCCATTCATGGCCTGGGCGTCGCCGAAATGGCGCGAGAACCACGACTGGAACTTCGCCGCCGACCTCGGCCGGCCGTACAGCAGCTCGCACCTGATCCACACTTGGGCGGACATGGCCGGTTTGAGTTTCGATGAACTGGACCGCAGCAAGAGTCTGGTCAGCGACAGCTTCAAACCGCGTCCGCTGATGATCGGCAACCCGTACGAACGCGAGCAGCGCGCCTTGATCGACTTCAGCCTGATGAAGCCGAAAAAGGTCGACCCTGCCGCAGCGAATGTCGTGCAGCAGTAACCGCTCGGAAGGCATCGGTTTCGAGAGATCGCAACCGGTGTAACGCATAAAGAAAAAGCTCCGTATCGCAAGATACGGAGCTTTTTTCGTTTTGGGCGGTCAGGAAGCCCGCTTTATGGGGCTCTACTGTACCGCCTGAGGGAAATCGGAGCAGCCAGCATGCTCGGCCCTGAAAGAGCAGCCAGCGCGCTCAGAGGGCGCCAGTAAATTGCACCACCAGGATCAAGGATTGTTCCAGCACAAAAACAAACGCCCCGAACAAGTCGGGGCGTTTGTGGATGCGTTCACTTGGGTGCTTTCACATCCTTCGCGATGCAGGTCCGGCGCTATCAGTAAGCCTTGCCGGTCTTGTAGAAGTTCTCGAAGCAGAAGTTGGTCGCTTCGATGTAGCCTTCGGCGCCACCGCAGTCAAAACGCTTGCCCTTGAACTTGTAGGCCATGACGCAGCCGTTCTGGGCCTGCTTCATCAGGGCGTCGGTGATCTGGATTTCACCACCCTTGCCTGGCTCGGTCTGTTCGATCAGGTCGAAGATGTCCGGGGTCAGAATGTAACGACCAATGATTGCGAGGTTCGACGGCGCGTCTTCCGGCTTTGGCTTCTCGACCATGCTGTGTACGCGGTAGATGTCGTCGCGGATCATCTCGCCGGCGATCACGCCGTACTTGCTGGTTTCCTGCGGATCGACTTCCTGAATGGCGATGATCGAGCAGCGGAACTGCTTGTACAGCTTGACCATCTGGGTCAGTACGCCGTCGCCTTCGAGGTTGACGCACAAGTCGTCCGCCAACACCACGGCGAACGGCTCGTCACCGATCAGCGGGCGACCGGTGAGGATCGCGTGACCCAGACCTTTCATTTCGGTCTGACGGGTGTAGGAGAACGAGCACTCGTCCAGCAGCTTGCGGATGCCGACCAGGTATTTCTCCTTGTCGGTGCCTTTGATCTGGTTTTCCAGCTCATAGCTGATGTCGAAGTGGTCTTCCAGAGCGCGCTTGCCACGACCGGTCACGATCGAGATTTCAGTCAGGCCAGCGTCCAGAGCTTCTTCAACGCCGTACTGGATCAGTGGCTTGTTTACCACCGGCAGCATTTCTTTGGGCATGGCTTTAGTCGCTGGCAGGAAGCGAGTACCGTAACCGGCTGCTGGGAACAAGCATTTCTTGATCATATAAGTCCTTGAAAGGGCTGTGTGTACGAGTTTCGGCGCAGTCTAATCAGGCGGCGTGCACCTTACAATGCCCCGCACTGGCTAACCGATGCCAACATAGAGAAATATTCTCGCCGATAGTTCCGTTGGCGACTTCGACCCGCGAAAACAGAGTAGCTCAAACACGCAAATGCGCTGCATCACCATACGCTCATCATCCCCCAATGTGAGGATTTGTCGGTATCATGGCGCCTTTGAACCAGCGAACGAGACAGATAGATGGCCGCGGTAAAAATCATCAACGGGTATGTGATCGACAAGAAAGACGGCAAGTGGAACCTGACCACGACCAATGGCGAACACATCGCCGGTCCTTTCGACAGCGAGCAGCTGGCGACTGATGTAGCGTCGGTATTCACCGACACCCCTGCGTCGTCCAAACGCCGTGGCAAAGATCAGGACTGATCTGTTGCGACACGCGCCGAGCCCTGCCCTTGTGCAGGGCTTTTTTGTGGCCGCTCACAGCATGATGAAAACAAGTGGCCAATCGCTATAACCTTTTCATGCTGGCGCTGTCAGAGCGTTTAGCCCCTCCCTCGCTGAAGACGACACACTTATGAACATGAACAGAATGCTGCCGCTGATCGCGGTATTGGCCCTCGGTGGCTGTGCCACCTCGGAAACCACCTACCTGAACAACGGCGAACAGGGTTTGAGCATCGACTGCTCCGGGGAAGCCAACTCCTGGGCCACCTGCTACGAGAAGGCTGACGCCTCCTGCGCCGGCACCGGCTATCGCATCGTCGGAACCGACGGCACGCCGGCGCCCAAGGAGAGTGACAAAACCCTGGGGGTCGACGTCGGCAACTACAAGAACCGCAGTGTGGTGGTGGTCTGCAAATAGACCCTACATGTGGATCTCGGCGAACTTGATCCCGAGCCCGCGCACGATCTCGATCAGGTCGTCGAGCCGGGCGAAGGATTCGACTTCGTCGTTATCGTCCACCAGAAAATAGCTGCGACCGGCGCTCTTCTTGAAAAACACGATCCACTCGCCCGAGTTCGCCGGATTTTGAATCACATGCGTGGCAGAGATAAGGCCCTCTGCATGCCGTTCCCGTACTTGCTCTCGCTTCATGCGCGACTCCAGAAATGAAAATGCCGCCACAGCAAGACTGTGACGGCATCGGTGCTGATGGACGCTATTCTATCAGCCGGAAATACAGGCATTGGCGGCGTTTTGCACGTCACGGGGACGAACCGGCACATTGGACATCCGCTCATGCAGCTTGATGCTGCTGCCGCCGGAACGGTCTTCGATATCAAACACCGCAGCCGCGCCGGTGGAAAATTTCCCGGGAACAATCACTCGCACGCCATCCTTGTGCGGCTGCATCTGCAGCGCGCCTCGGCTGTTGGCAAGCTTGTCGGCCAGGCACTGAGCATACTCATGGGGTTTCTTGCCGGAAATCACGCTCATGGTGGGCAAGGTTTCGTTGATTTCGGAAACACTCGCGCAACCACCCACGACCAACATCAACGGCAGACACACCACACCCCACTTCATACAAATACCTCCCATAAAGACCCTCGGACAGCAGTAATGCCATTTTTCTCCGAGGCTTACTCCATTAAACCCGCATGGAATCGCGAATAACTGTTTTTAATTGTCAAAGCAGCGCTCGACGGCGGGATAATAACCCGTTCGGGCTGATAAACTGCGCCAATCGCACATGCTATCGTTTTGATTTAGTAGAAAAAGCCCTTCTGGAGGCGCCCATGAAATTCATTCACCAGCGCGAGCACCTCAACGAAGACGACATCGTCGTCATCCAATGCTCGCAAACCTGCAACATCCGCTTGATGAACGACGCCAACTTCCGCGCGTTCAAGAACGGCGGCCGCCACACCTACCACGGCGGCGCTTTCGACACGTTTCCTGCACGCATCACCGCGCCGAGCACCGGTTTCTGGAACATCACCATCGACACCGTCAACCGTCGCGCCATCAGCGTCACGCGCAAGCCGACCCTGACCCACTCGATCAAGATCATCCGCCGCTCCAGCTCCAAACTGAGCTGAGTCGCCCCTGACACAAAGGTAAGCACGACCGTGGCCCAAACGACCAAATACGTCATCAAATACAAGCTCAACGGTGAACGCCGTTTCGAGTTCGCGCAACTGGAAAACGGCACCGTCGAAGAGGCCAAGGCCGCACTGGACGCCATCCATGGCACCACCGAAGACGTGATCAGCGACATCGCCGTGAGCAAAGCCCTGTAACGCAACACTCGGGATTCGACCGCAAGCGGCGGAGTGTTCTGCCGCCGGGATTTGCCCAGACTGACAGCCTCGACCAAAGGGTTCAGGAGTCAGCATGTCAATGTCCCCGTCTCGGCTGGATGCGCTCGATTGGGCAAGCCTCGAACAGCATCTGGATCAATATGGCTATGCCATCGTCCGCTCGTTGCTGTCGGCGCAAACCTGTGAACGCTTGAGCGCCCTGTATTCGCAGACCGAACCGTTTCGTTCGCAGGTCATCATGGCCCGCCACGGTTTCGGTCGCGGGGAATACAAGTACTTCAGCTATCCCCTGCCGACAGCCATCGAACGTCTGCGCACTGCGTTTTACCCGCGCCTGGTGCCACTGGCCAACCGCTGGTACGAACGCATGAATGTGCCTGTACGCTTTCCCGCAACCCATTCCGAGTTTGTGCAGCGCTGTCAGGCTGCCGGCCAACTGCGGCCGACACCCTTGCTGTTGCAATACGGCCCGCAGGACTACAACTGCCTGCATCAGGATCTGTACGGAGAACTGGTTTTCCCACTGCAAGTGGCGATTCTTCTGTCGCAGCCCGGAGAGGATTTTACCGGTGGTGAGTTCGTTCTGACCGAGCAGCGTCCACGCATGCAGTCGCGCCCGCACGTTGTGGCTCTGCACAAGGGTGACGCGGTTATATTCGCGGTCAACCAGCGCCCGGTCAGCGGCACACGCGGCGATTATCGAGTGACCATGCGTCACGGCGTCAGTCGCCTGCACAGCGGAAATCGGCATACTCTGGGCATCATCTTCCACGACGCATCATGAACGCCATGCACCCGACCACCTTCGACCTGTTCGCCGACCACGAACCCGAGCAACAACCCCGCGCCGAGCAGATCGGCGAACAATCGTGGGTGTTGCGCGGCTTCGCCCTGCCGGTGATCGATCAACTGTTGCCAGCGCTGGAAGCCATTCTCGCCGTAGCACCGTTGCGCCACATGATGACCCCGGGCGGTTTCAGCATGTCGGTGGGCACCAGCAGTTGCGGAACCCTGGGCTGGATCACCGACCGTAGCGGTTATCGCTACAGCACCGTCGACCCGCTGAGTGGCCAGCCCTGGCCGGCGATGCCAGAAGTGTTGTCAGAACTGGCGCGCAAAGCAGCACAGCGCGCTGGATTTGCCGACTTTAATCCAGACTCCTGCCTGATCAACCAATATGTCCCCGGCGCGAAAATGTCTTTGCATCAGGACAAAGACGAAAATGCCTACGCGGCGCCGATCGTTTCTCTGTCCATGGGTTTGCCGGCGATGTTCCTGTTCGGTGGTTTTGCCCGCAGCGACAAGAGCCAGCGCATTCCTCTGCTGCACGGCGACATGGTGGTCTGGGGCGGGGTTGATCGCTTGCGCTTTCACGGCGTGCTGCCGATCAAACCCGGGCGGCATCCGCAGTTGGGCGAACGCCGGATCAACCTGACCTTGCGTGTCGCCGGGTGATCTGAAAAGTTTGACCGCAAGGCCCGGAGTGTTACCAACATTGCCGCTGGTTAACCTGAATCAAACAGGTCAACGGACTACTCGCCATGAAAAAGCTTTCGCCCCTCATCAACGTTGAAACCGATCCACGCTGGGCCGCCGTCGTTGCACGGGACCCGCGGGCCGACGGGCAGTTTGTCTATGCGGTGAAAACCACCGGCATCTATTGCCGCCCCAGCAGCCTTTCACGTTTGCCCAAGCCGCAGAACGTCGAGTTCTTCGAAAGTGCTCAAGCTGCCGAGGCGGCGGGTTACCGCCCAAGCAAGCGCACCAGCAAGGATCAGACTGAAGTCGCCAGCCAGCACGCCGCGACCGTGGCGATGGCCTGTCGGCAGATCGAGTCGAGTGAAACAGTGCCCGCACTCAATGAACTCGCCGAAACCGCCGGCCTCAGCCCTTTCCATTTTCATCGGGTGTTCAAGGCCGCAACCGGCCTGACACCAAAGGGTTACGCGGCGGCGCATCGTTCGCGCCGGGTGCGTGAACGGCTCGCGGATGGCGGCACGGTGACCGATGCGCTGTACGACGCGGGATTCAATTCCAACAGCCGCTTTTATGAGGCAGCCGACAAGGTATTGGGCATGAAACCCGGTGACTATCGCGCTGCCGGTCGCAACAACGACATTCATTTTGCCGTTGGCCAATGTTCCCTCGGGGCGATTCTGGTGGCACAGAGTGAGCGCGGCGTGTGCGCGATTCTGTTGGGCGACGATCCGCATCAACTGGTGTGCGATCTGCAGGATCAGTTCCGCAACGCAAACCTGATTGGCGCCGATGCCAGCTTCGAGCAGTTGATTGCCAAGGTGGTGGGTTTCATCGAAGCGCCAGCGCTAGGCCTCGACTTGCCACTGGATGTGCGTGGCACAGCGTTTCAGGAACGGGTGTGGCAGGCGTTGCGGGAGATTCCAGTGGGTTGCACCGCCAGTTACGCGGAGATCGCTCAGCGAATTGGCGCGCCGACCTCCATGCGCGCCGTGGCGCAAGCCTGCGGCGCCAACCGTCTGGCCGTGGCAATCCCCTGCCATCGCGTGGTGCGTAGCGATGGCAATCTGTCGGGGTATCGCTGGGGCGTAGAGCGTAAGCGCCAGTTGCTGGAACGCGAAACCCAGTCTTAGCGCACGCCGATGTAGACCGACACGGACTCGGGGCCGGTATAGGCCTCGAAGTCGGTAGCGTAACGGCGCTGAATCTGCGGATTGGCTGCAAAGAAGTCCCAGATCTTTCCCCAGGTCGAGATGACCGCATCAGGCAACGGCCCCTGCGCTTCGAACACCAGATACTCGCCCGCTTCGATCCGCACGGACTCGAAGTCTTTGACTGAAGCATTCACGGCAACGCCGGCAGTGACATCGAACTCCCCCGAGGCATCCGACTCGTAAGCCGAATACACGCCATAAATCGGCGAATGGGCTGACTTGCCGGGAATGGTTTCGGCCAATTCCTCGCCGAAAAACCGGCCCCACATCGGGCCAATTTTCGCGGTTTCGGCTTGGTGCTCTGCGGTGTTGGTGGTGCGAACGCGCAGGCCGGCAACGGTAAAGGCGTCGATTTGCTGTCGTTTCAAATCCATCGAAATTGCGGCTCCCTGTATAGAAGCGCGGCCACACAGGGCCGCAATGACGCCTACTCTGTCAGCGATTGACGTCGACCACAACCCTGCCGCGAAGCTGTCCGGCAAGCAGTTCAGGTGCCGCATCGATGGCCTCGCTCAGGGCGATTTCGTGACTGATCACTGGCAACAGGGCGAAGTCCAGATCCTTGGCCAGACGCGCCCAGGCCTCGATCCGCCGCGCTTTGGGCTGAGTTACGCTGTTGATCCCCGCCAGCGTCACGCCGCGCAAAATGAACGGCGCCACCGACGCCGGAAAATCCATGCCTTGAGCCAAGCCGCAGGCCGCCACCGTGCCTTCGGCGCGGGTGCTGGCACAGGCGTTGGCCAAGGTGTGACTGCCGACCGAATCGATCACTGCGGCCCAGCGTTCCTTAGCCAAGGGCTTGCCCGGCTCAGACAAAGTTGCGCGATCGATGATCTCGCTGGCACCCAGTTGCTTCAGGTACTCATGCTCGGACACCCGGCCGGTGGACGCCACCACGCGATAACCGAGTTTGCTGAGCAAGGCGATGGCGAAACTGCCCACTCCGCCATTGGCGCCGGTCACCAGCACTTCGCCCTGATCCGGGGACACGCCGTTACGCTCCAGCGCCAGAATGCACAGCATCGCCGTGTAGCCGGCGGTACCAATGGCCATGGCTTGCGCCGCGGTAAAGCCTTTGGGCAACGGAATCAGCCAGTCGCCATTGAGCCGCGCCTTTTGCGCCAGCCCGCCCCAGTGACTCTCGCCCACGCCCCAGCCGTTGAGCAGCACCTGATCACCGACCTGGTAATCGGGATGCGAACTGACCTCGACCGTGCCCGCCAAGTCGATCCCCGGCACCATCGGAAACTTGCGCACCACAGGGCTGCTGCCAGTAATCGCCAGACCGTCCTTGAAGTTCAGCGTGCTGTACGCGACCTTCACCGTCACGTCGCCTTCAGGCAACTGCGCTTCGCTGATCTGCTGCAGGCTGGCGCGATATCCGCTGTCGTCTTTGTCGATCAAAATGCCGTTGAACATGGCTGCCTCTCAATCAATGGATTCAAATACTCGTGCCCTGAAATAACACAAAGCAACACATTGCCCCACCCGACTTTGCGCCAATTCGCAAATCCGCCCAGTAATTCCAGAGCGGGCGACTATGCTTTTTCGACGGCCGTGCTTTCGCTGCCATCCTGCTGAAAGCGGCCCTGTCGATGGAGCTGACAATGTCTTACCCGCGCTCGTTGCTTGCGATACTGATGCTGTGCCTGCTGACCGTTGGCGACACTTGGGCGGCCCCGGCTACCGCCAGCAAACCTGCTGCTGCCGACGCTGCCGCCAGCGCTCCGACGTGGCCGCAAGTGATCACCAGCGGCAAGGCCAAACTGACCGTGTACCAGCCGCAACTCGACAGCTGGGATGGCTACACCCTCAATGCCCGGGCTGCCGTCGAAGCCACCGGCGCCGACGGCAAACCCACCTTCGGCATCGTCCAGTTCAGCGCGCACACGCTGGTCGACAAGGCCACGCGCTGGGTCGCACTGGATCAGTACAAGATCATCAAGGCCGACTTCCCTGCCGACGCCAGTCAGGCCGACGTCTGGCTCGGCGCGCTGCAGAAAGATGCCGAAAGTCGCAAGAAAACCATCTCCCTCGATCAACTTGAAGCCGCCGTCGGCGTGCTGTCGGCCGAGCAGAAAGCCGACAGCGCGCCGCTGGAAAACACCCCGCCGACGATCATCAGTTCCGACGTTCCCGCACTGCTCGTCTACATCGATGGCGACGCCGTGTACCGGGCGGTCGATGGCACTGCGCTGCAACGGGTGATCAACACCCGCCCGCTATTGCTCAAGGACGCCGAGGGCAAGCACTACCTGCACGTGTTCGATGGCTGGATGGTCGCTGACAGCCTCAGCGGCGAATACACCCGTCTGACCTCGCCGCCAGCCGATCTGGAGAAGGCCAAACAGGCGGCGATCCAGAGCCGTCAGGTCGATCTGCTGACCGGGCAGAGTGATCCGAAAGACAAGGTGCCAAATCTGGCCAGACCGCCGCAGCCGAAAATCTTCATCGCCACCACGCCCACCGAACTGATCGTCACCGACGGCGCGCCGCAGTGGCTACCGATTCAGGGCACCAGTCTGCTCTACGTGAGCAACACCACCGGGCACATCTTCAAGGAAATCGGTGACCAGAACAGTTACGTGCTGATCTCCGGGCGCTGGTTTCGCGCTGCCGACATGCGCGGCCCATGGACGTTTACCCCAGCGGACAAACTACCGGCAGATTTCGCCAACATCCCGGACGACAGCCCGAAAGAGAACGTCAAGGCCTCGGTCGCCGGCACGCCACAGGCCAAGGAAGCCGCGATCGCGGCGACCATCCCGCAAACCTCGGCGATCAAGAAAAGCGCAGTGAAAATGACCGCACCTCAGTTCGATGGCGAACCGCAACTCAAGGCGATCAACCCCACATCACTGCAATACGTGGTCAACAGCGCGACGCCGATTATTCGTGTCGACAACGACAACTGGTATGCGGTGGAAAACGGTATCTGGTTCAGCGCCACCTCGGTGAACGGACCATGGAGCGTCGCCAGTTCGGTGCCGGCGGTGATCTATTCGATCCCGCCGAGTTCGCCGATGCATTACCTCACCTACGTCAAAGTCTATGAGTCCAGCGGCGACACCGTGGTGGTCGGCTATACCTCGGGTTATCAAGGGTCGAATCTGGATCCGGCCACCGGCGTGGTGGTCTACGGCACCGGTTATCCTTACACGCCGTGGGTCGGCAGCGTCTGGTACGGGCCACCGGTGACCTACGGTTTCGGCGTCGCCATGCGCTATACGCCGTGGACAGGCTGGACCTTCGGTTTCGGCTTCGGCTGGAGCTGGGGCGGCAACACCGTGGCGATGGGTTGGGGCTGGGGCGCTTATCCATGGTGGGGCAATTACGGCTGGGGTTACGCCTGGGGCCCGCGCCTGTACCCCGCGCCACTGGCCTGGGGCGGCGCCGCTTATGGCTATCGTGGCGGTGCTGTGGCCTGGGGGCCCGGTGGCTGGGCAGGCACCACCGGCAACATTTATCGTCAGTGGGGGGATCGCGCGACGGTGAGTCGCTATGGCGCCGGATACAACGCCTGGACCGGCAATCGCTGGGCCGGTCAGGTTGGCTCGTCCTATAACTCGCGCACCGGTATTGCGGCGGCAGGCCAACGCGGCGCGGTGCACAACGCCTACACCGGCAACTACGCGGCTGGACGTAGCGGTGAAGTGGTCGGGCCGAATGGTGGCGCCATCGCCGGTGGCCGGGTCACCGCAGGTAATGCTCGCACCGGCACCCAGGTCACCGCCAATCGTGGCGCGGTGTACAACCCCAACACCGACAAGACCACGCAGTATGCCGGCGTGAAAGGCCGCAACGGCGGCGCCGCACGGGTTGGCGACAACGTCTATGCCGGGCGCGACGGCAACGTCTACAAGAAAACCGACAACGGCTGGCAATCGATGGTCAAGGGCAGCCCGGCCCGCACGGCGCCGGTCAACAACAATGCGCAACTGCAGAACCTCAATCGCGAGTCTGCTGCGCGCAACTTCGGCAACCAGCGCACCAACAACTTTCACAACTCCTCGCAAGTCATGAACCGCTCATTTGGGGGCGGCGGGGGCGGCGGTTTTCATCGCCGCTGATGGCTGCATTGAAAATTCAGACTGGCCCCGAGTCCGGTTTTGCTGTTAAAAAACCGGCTCTGCCGTCCCTGCCCCGTTTCATCGTTCGGAGAACCGCTTTCATGAGCCAATGGCCTGACACTCGCATTCTTGACCTGCTCGGCATCGAGCTGCCGATCATTCAGGCCCCGATGGCCGGCGCCACGACTTCGGCAATGGTGATCGCCGTGTGCAACGCCGGCGGCTTGGGTTCGATGCCTGCCGCAATGCTGAGCATCGAGCAGTTGCGCGAAGAGCTGAAGACCATTCGCGAGCACACCCGCAAACCGTTCAACGTCAATTTCTTCTGCCACCAGCCACCGGCCGCCGATGAACAGCGCGCGCAAGACTGGAAAAACCTGCTGGAGCCTTACTACCGCGAATTGGGCGTCGATTTCGACGCACCGACACCGGTTTCCAACCGCGCGCCATTCGATGCGGCAGCGTGCGCCGTGCTCGAAGAGTTTCGTCCTGAGGTGGTGAGCTTTCACTTTGGTCTGCCGGAAAAATCCCTGCTGGATCGGGTCAAGGCCACGGGTGCGAAAATCCTCTCGTCCGCCACCACTGTCGATGAAGCGATGTGGCTTGAGCAAAACGGTTGCGACGCGATCATCGCCATGGGTTACGAGGCTGGCGGGCATCGCGGGATGTTTCTCAGCGATGATTTGAGCAGTCAGGTCGGCACCTTTGCGCTGGTGCCGCAGATCGTCGATGCGGTCAAGGTGCCGGTGATCGCTGCCGGCGCCATTGCCGATGCGCGAGGGGTGGCGGCGGCGTTGATGCTGGGTGCATCGGCGGTGCAGGTTGGCACCGCGTACCTGTTCACGCCGGAAGCGAAAGTCAGCGCCTCGCATCACCAGGCGCTGCGCAGCGCCAAGGAAAGTGAAACCGCGATTACCAACCTGTTCACCGGCCGCCCGGCTCGCGGCATTCTCAATCGGGTGATGCGCGAAATCGGCCCGATGTCACCGAAAGCCCCGGCCTTCCCGCTGGCCGGCGGGGCGCTGATGCCGTTGCGTGCCAAAAGTGAAGCGCAGTTCAGCAACCTCTGGGCCGGTCAGGCGTTCCCATTGGGCGAAGAGCTGAACAGCGCTGATCTGACCCGGCAACTGGCGGATGGCGCTCTGGCAAAACTGCTCCGCCGCTGATCCGGCGCAGGGTGAGACATGGCACCACCTCACCCTGTGTTCACCAGCACTTCCTGTTTAGCGGCATTTCGCTATATATTTCGCTATATAGCGTTCCACCCTTCGCATCGGTGCAGTCCACCTCCAACAATAACTGCCCTCTGCACTCGCCCATAACGGAGCTGTTACATGACCATTCGTGCCCCACGTTTTGCCCCAACCTGCCTGGCCACCCTGCTTTCGGTATTCGCCTTCGGTACCGCTCAGGCTGATGAAGTGCAGGTGGCCGTTGCCGCCAACTTCACCGCGCCGATCCAGGCCATTGCTGCCGATTTCGAAAAAGACACCGGGCACAAACTGGTCGCCGCCTACGGTGCCACCGGTCAGTTCTATACCCAGATCAAAAACGGCGCGCCGTTCGAAGTGTTCCTCTCGGCGGACGACACCACGCCGGAAAAACTGGAAAAAGAAGGCGACACCGTCAAGGGTTCGCGCTTCACCTACGCCATCGGCACCCTGGCGCTGTGGTCGGCGAAAGATGGTTATGTCGACGCCAAAGGTGAAGTCCTGAAGAAGAATGAATACCAGCACCTGTCCATCGCCAATCCGAAAGCCGCGCCATACGGTCTGGCCGCTACTCAAATGCTGGAAAAACTCAATCTGACTGAGGCGACCAAGGCGAAGATCGTCGAAGGCCAGAACATCACCCAGGCCTACCAGTTCGTGTCCACCGGCAACGCCGAACTGGGTTTTGTCGCACTGTCGCAGATCTACAAGGACGGCAAGGTCACCAGCGGTTCGGCGTGGATCGTTCCAGCGAGCATGCACGACCCGATCAAACAGGACGCGGTGATTCTCAACAAAGGCAAGGACAGCGCCGCCGCCAAAGCGCTGGTTGAATACCTCAAGGGTCCGAAAGCCGCTGCGGTGATCAAGTCCTACGGTTACCAACTCTAAATGTCGCTGACGAGTGCCGACTTCGCGGCGATCTGGCTGACCCTGAAACTGGCGTCCCTGACCACCGCTATCCTGCTGGTCGTCGGCACGCCGATTGCCCTGTGGTTGTCGCGCAGCCGTTCCTGGCTGCGTGGCCCCATCGGCGCTATCGTCGCCCTGCCCCTCGTACTGCCGCCGACCGTGATCGGCTTTTATCTGCTGCTGGCGATGGGGCCCAATGGCTTTCTCGGCCACTTCACGCAATGGCTGGGTCTGGGCACTCTGACCTTCAGTTTTACCGGGCTGGTGATCGGTTCGGTGATCTATTCCATGCCGTTTGTGGTGCAACCGTTGCAGAACGCGTTCTCTGCCATCGGCACCCGCCCACTGGAAGTGGCCGCAACCTTGCGCGCCAATCCCTGGGACACTTTTTTCAGCGTGATCCTGCCGTTGGCCCGCCCCGGTTTCGTGACGGCGGCGATCCTCGGTTTCGCGCATACCGTTGGTGAATTCGGCGTGGTGCTGATGATCGGCGGCAACATTCCCGACAAGACCCGCGTGGTCTCGGTACAGATCTACGACCATGTCGAGGCGATGGAATATGCTCAGGCCCATTGGCTGGCCGGGGCGATGCTGGTGTTTTCGTTTCTGGTGTTGCTGGCGCTCTACTCCAGCCGCAAGACCCGCGCGGGTTGGAGCTGATCGATGATTGATGCACGTCTGAAAATCACTTATCCGGGTTTCAACCTGGATGTCGATCTGCACTTGCCGGGGCGTGGCGTGACTGCGCTGTATGGCCATTCCGGGTCGGGCAAAACCACTTGCCTGCGCTGTATCGCCGGGCTTGAGCGCGCCGAGCAGGGTTTCATCCAGATCAACGACGAAGTCTGGCAGGACAGCGAACGGCGGATTTTTGTCCCGCCGCACAAACGTGCGCTGGGTTACGTGTTCCAGGAAGCCAGTTTGTTTCCGCACCTGTCAGTGCTGGCCAACCTGCAATTTGGCCTTAAACGCATCGCCAAGGCCCAGCGTCGGGTCGACATGGCGCAAGCCACCGAACTACTGGGCATCGGTCATTTGCTGGAGCGTCATCCGCAGCATCTGTCCGGCGGCGAACGCCAACGTGTCGGCATCGCCCGCGCGTTGCTGACCAGCCCGAAACTGTTGCTGATGGATGAGCCGCTGGCCGCCCTCGACAGTCAGCGTAAAAACGAAATCCTGCCATACCTGCAACGTCTGCACGACGAGCTGGACATCCCGGTGCTGTACGTCAGCCATGCGCAGGATGAGGTCGCCCGCCTGGCCGATCATCTGGTGCTGCTCAGCGACGGCAAGGCCCTGGCCAGCGGCCCGATTGGCGAAACCCTCGCGCGCCTTGACCTGCCAATGGCGTTGGGCGATGACGCTGGTGTAATCATCGAAGGCCAGGTCAGCGCCTACGATGCCGAGTACCAGTTGCTGAGTCTGCAATTGCCGGCGACTGCCATGAACATCCGGGTGACTCACGCGCCGATGGCGGTCGGTCAGGCTCTGCGCTGCAAGGTGCACGCCCGCGACATCAGTCTGGCCCTGCACAACAGCGAGGCCAGCAGCATCCTCAATCGCTTGCCGGTGACCGTGGTCAGCGAGCTGGCGGCGGACAATGCCGCGCATGTGCTGATTCGTCTGGATGCCGGCGGCACACCGCTGTTGGCGCGGATCACGCGGTTTTCCCGGGATCAGCTCGGCATCCACCCGGGCCAGCATTTATGGGCGCAGATCAAGGCCGTCGCCGTGCTGGCCTGAATTGGTTGGCACGACGGCCACGGCGCGCGGTCAATCGCTGTAACAGAGCGATTCGCCAAGGACACCGCCATGCCCGACACCGCACTAGCCGACGTCTTACCGCCCGACCTGCATTACGTCGACGATACTCAACCCGGCCTCACCCGTAAAAAGCTGCGCGGCAAGTTCGCCTATTTCGATCCGGCCGGGCAGCGCATCACCGACCCTGATGAGATCAAACGGATCAATTCGCTGGCAGTGCCGCCGGCCTACACCGACGTGTGGATCTGCGCCGATCCGCGTGGCCATTTGCAGGCCACCGGACGCGATGCCCGGGGCCGCAAGCAGTATCGCTATCACCCGCGCTGGCGCGAGGTGCGTGATGCCGACAAGTACTCGCGCTTGCGTGAGTTCGGCCTCGCGCTGCCGAAGTTGCGCAAACAGCTCGAAACCCTGCTCGACGCACCCGGCTTCAGCCGCGACAAAGTCATGGCCACGGTCATCACGCTGCTCGACGCCACATTGATTCGTGTCGGCAATACCCAATACGCGCGGGACAACCGCTCCTATGGCCTGACCACCCTGCGCAGCCGACATGTCGAGGTCAACGGCAGCGCGATCCTGTTCCAGTTTCGCGGCAAAAGCGGCATCGAACACCAGATCACCGTCAAGGATCGTCGCCTGGCGCGCATCATCAAGCGCTGCCTGGAAATCCCCGGACAGAATCTGTTTCAGTATCTGGACGAAAACGGCGAGCGGCACACCGTCAGTTCCCATGACGTCAACAGCTACCTGCAGACCCTCACCGGTGCCGACTTCACCGCCAAGGATTACCGCACCTGGGCCGGCAGCGCACTGGCTCTGGCGGTATTGCGCGAACTGCAATGGGAGTCGGAAGCCGAGGCGAAACGGCACGTAGTGGAGATGGTCAAGAGCGTATCCAAACAGCTGGGCAACACCCCGGCGGTGTGCCGCAAGTGCTACATCCATCCGGCGGTGGTCGAGCGCTTCCTGCTCGGTGCGCTGGCTGAACTGCCACGCCCGCGGGTGCGCAAGGGCTTGCGCTCCGAGGAAGTGGCGCTGGCGATGTTTCTCGAGCAAATGATGGACGCGCCTTGATCGCGCTGGATGGGTGATCTAGGCTAGCCACCTTTCCCCCCTTCAGGACGACCGCAGAAAGTGAACAATCAAGCCTTCTGAAAATGTAATCGCGATAAGCGCTGAATGGCGCCTGTCAGTCTTCACGACATTTTTCGGAGGTGCCGATGACTCACGTCTCGCGTACGCCTGCCCTCGTCTCCCTGAATCAAACCAGTTTTCAGTTCGCTAATGGCGAGACGATTTTCAACGACCTGAATCTGCAATTCGATCACACCCACACAGCCATCGTCGGGCGCAACGGCGTCGGTAAAAGCGTGCTGGCCAAGCTGATCGCCGGGCACTTGCAACCAACTGCCGGCAGCGTCACCTGCTCGGTGCCATTGGCCTATGTGGCGCAAACATTCACCGCCAATGCGGCGCTGACCGTGGCCGATGCCACCGGCACCGCCGCCGCCCTTCGCGCATTGCAACGGCTGCAGTCTGGCGAGGCGGCAGCAGAAGATTTTGACATCCTCGGCGAGCGCTGGGATCTGCCCGAACGTCTGCGCCAATCGCTGAATGACGCCGGTCTGCCGGACATTGCTCCCACCGATCTGACCCAACCGCTGAGCGGCGGCCAGCAAGCGCGGCTGGCGTTGATCGGGGCGCTTCTGAATCCGGCGCGCCTGTTGGTGCTGGATGAGCCGACCAATCATCTCGACGGCCCCGGCCGCGACTGGTTGATGAGCGAACTGGAACGCTGGCGCGGCGGATTGATCGTCGTCAGTCACGACCGGCAATTGCTTGAGCGCATGCAGCGTATCGTCGAGCTGACGCCGCTGGGTGTCACGGTGTACGGCGGCAATTTTTCCGCTTACCAGCAGCAACGACAAATCCAGCAGGCGGCGGCGCAAGCGACGCTGGATCAAAGCCGAACCGAGCGCCGGCGCGAGCAACAGCGCTTGCAAAACGAGCACGACACCATCCAGCGGCATGCCGCCCGCTCACTGCGCAATGCGAAAACCGCCAACGTCTCGGGCTTCGAACGCGCCGGCCTGAAAGGTGCGGCGAGGCAGATCATGGGCCAGGTGCGTCATGGTCATCAGCAGCGCAAATCGGAGCTTGATGCACGGGTGCGCGATGCCTATGCCAAAGTGCTCCCGGATGATGCGGTGCTGATGAACCTCCCCGGCAGCGCAGTGCCTGCTGCGCGCAGAGTCTGTACGCTGATTGATGCGTGCGTGCCATGGTTGCCGGCGCAACCGCTCAATGTCACGCTGAGCGGGCCCGTGCGCGTCGCCGTCAATGGTCCGAATGGCTGCGGCAAATCGACGTTGCTCAGGTTGCTCGCGGGTCAACTGCATCCCGCCAGCGGCGAATGCATCACCCATGTTCCTGCGGCTTATCTGGACCAGCATCTGAAGCTGCTGGATGACCGTCTCAGCGTCATCGAGCAACTGCTCGCGCTGCAGAGTCCGTTGAGTGAGAGCGAATTGCGCAGCCATCTGGCGCATCTGCAACTGGACGCGCAACGGGTCACTCGAGCGAGCGCTTCACTGAGCGGTGGAGAACGTTTGAAAGCCGCGCTGGCGGTGGCCTTGTGGGGCAAGACACCTGCGCAATTGTTGCTGCTCGATGAGCCGAGCAATCATCTGGATCTGGCATCGGTTCAGGCTTTCGAGCAGGCATTGCAGACGTTTCCCGGCGCAATTGTTGCGGTTTCCCACGACACTGAGTTTCTACAGGCGTTGAAACCGACGCACCACCTGGATTGGCATGCCACAGAGTGGCGGCTGCAACCGACGAACTGACTGGCTATTTTTTGCACGATTGGCCAAGGCTTCTATAGTTGATCTGACACCTATTTGCTGTGGTGACGCCATGGAAGACATATTTGTCGTGAAGCGCTGCAACAAGATCATCATTCACGGCCGCCGCGCCGGGGAAAGCCAACATGAACCCGCTGAGGCCAGCAGTTGGTTTCGGATCAACGACACCCGCACCGGCGGCTTCATCGGCGACGGCTACGATCTTGAGGAAGATGCCCGACGCGAATGCCGACGGCTCAATGCGGCCAGCTCGCCGCTGCCGGCGCGACAATCGGCCGGCTGATGCAATTGACAGGCGGGGTCTATACTCAAAGCAGCTGACGGACCAGCGCCCCAACGGCAGAGAGCTCGCAGCCCGCGGGCTTTTTGCTGCCTCTCAACGGTTTGTCTGAACGGAGGTGTTCCATGTCCGAAAAAGAGTCCATCACCACCCTCCTCACCTTGCTCGACTCTCGTCAGGCGCGACTTGCCGCGGCCTGCAAGGAAATCGCCGACTGGGTCGACCATCAAGGCGGCCATCCGACTGCGCTGCGCATCCGCGACCGACTGAACGATATCGAAAAAGACACACCGCTGATCCGCAGCACCCTGTCGTCGCTACAACCGGTCGAACGGCCACTGCCACGTTTCAGATGACTGCACCGCGATAAACGACAGCTAACCGGCGTACCGTCTGGCCGATGTACCGAACGCCCCGAGGTGTGGGCGGTCAAAACCTGTACACGTCACCCAGGAGACGGTTCATGGTTATCCATTTCAAAACAGACGGACATCTGGCTTGTGGTCACAAGGGCGACAACCTTGCCTCAAGCCTGGAACTCAATCGCGTCAAATGCCGCAGCTGCCGCAACACAGACGCCTACAAAGAAGCACGCAAGACCCAGCGCAATGCCGCACGCCGCGCAGCGCGCCACACCAAGGCTGATCATGGTGCGTCGAACTGGCGTTCGGAGTGGATCGAACGCCTGACCGCGCTGGCCGGGCCGCAGCGCCTGCCAAGGGGCTTTTTCGGGCAAGCGTTCGTATAACCGATTGATGTCGTTTTTTTAGTCCATCACTCGACGTGAATTGCCACGAATTCACCGCTCGAACCCATCAATGCCCTGGCCTTATCGTCAGGGCTTTTTGTTGAAAACTCCGGTTCGAGCAGCCCGTAGCCCTGAGTCAAGCTTGCAAATAGCCAACGCGCCCTCATAACCAGAACCGTATCCACAGTCACCGAGAGGCAAAAAATCATGACCGGACAAACCGAAACCGCGATTCTCGCCGGGGGCTGCTTCTGGGGCATGCAGGACCTGCTGCGGCGTTATCCCGGCGTGTTGCAGACGCGAGTCGGCTACAGCGGCGGCGATGTACCGAACGCCACCTACCGCAACCACGGCAACCACGCTGAAGCCATCGAAATCATCTTCGACCCGGCGGTGATCAGCTACCGGCAGATCCTCGAGTTCTTCTTCCAGATCCACGATCCGAGTACGCCCAACCGTCAAGGCAACGATCTCGGCCCCAGCTATCGTTCGGCGATTTATTATCTCAGCGAAGAGCAACGCGACATCGCCGAGGATACCGCCGCCGACGTTGACGCTTCCGGTCTCTGGCCGGGCCGAGTAGTCACCGAAATCGAACCGGCGGGGCCGTTCTGGGAAGCGGAACCTGAGCACCAGGACTACCTGGAGCGGATACCGAATGGCTACACCTGCCACTTCATCCGTCCGAACTGGAAGTTGCCCAAGCGCAGCTAATAACACACCTGCGTAATCACTCCACGCACAGCGCTGGCCTTTACTGAAGGCCGGCGCTCGCGCACCTCTGGAATTGATCATTTTGGTGAGCCCTCCGTAGCACAGTTCCAGCGCCCGAGGATGAACATACGTTCATCGCAAGCATGGCTCAATGCGTCTAGCCTGCAGGTTCCAACATAGTGCCTACAGGAGTACCCCACCATGTTCTCGCACGAAAGCCTCCCGCTGATTGCCATTTTCACCATCATGCTACTGTGCGTACTGGCTGCGTTTTTACACCCGGTACATGCATTCTTCAGCTGGCTGCGCAGGCGCAAGGAACGATCAAACGCCCAGGCTGCAAAAGAGGCTGATTCGCGCTGAATGTGTTCCCTCGACTGGCCCGGGGTATGCCTGGGCTTTTTGTTTTCTGGCCGAACAGCAGGTACAAAAAGCCCAGCGCGGGGCTGGGCCTGATTTTTCGTCAAGGTTAAAAACATCCGGGCTTTTTAGCCGCGAGAGTGGAGCTCAAGTGACTTACGCCAGGCTCCTCTCGTGCTCGCTTTCATGGACATAAACCCATGAAATTCCGGATGGCGAGGCCTGGTCGACGCGCATCAGCGCCGAATCGACTTTCTTCTTGGTAATGCCGTCTTTGACAAGGTCGAAGACGGCCAGGAAACAGTCCCCGGGAAGCGCTGTGATCGAGAGGTTGGTGATGTGTGATTCAGGGCTTCCAGCACGCTTGCCATACAAGCCCCAAAGTCGCTCCCAATAGTCCGCCCGACACATGATCTCTCCATCGGTGAGTACCACACGGAAGTCATTCGCCAACGCATCGTACAGAGGCTTGATGGCGCCCTCCGACCGGGAAGACATACCGCGCGACCACGGAAAGAAGAGATTGTACCAACGGTATACCTCGGCTTCGACGAGAGCGGTTTTATCGGTTGCTGCGTGCACTTGATTGATTGCCATCGGTGTTCTCCTTAACACGTCAAAAATGGCGGGGCTGGCGTAACAGACAGGCCGTCTGAATGCCCATCGCCTGAGCGATGTACCGCGCCTTGATCAAGATCCATCCTGATATCAACGCCACCGGGTCAAGCTAAAATGTTCACTCAATGACTTTTGATATCTTCGACCAAGCCACAAACGTAGACGCTTGCAGGATTGGTTGCATCGAGAAGTGACCAACGGTCTCTGCGCGCAGAAACGCAAGGAATTGATGAGGAGCCAGTTAAAAATGGCAATCCGGAAACAAACAAGGGTTTGTCTCAGCTTTCGCCCGCAAACCCTTGATTTAAGATGGTGCCCGAAGCCGGAATCGAACCGGCACGCCCTTACGAGCGGGGGATTTTAAGTCCCATGCGTCTACCAGTTTCGCCATTCGGGCGGTAGCGCTGTTGTAGTGCTCAAATCAGTCGACCAGAGAATCTGTCTTTGTTGAGCCTTTGAAGCAGAGCGGGAAATATATACATCACGTCCCGGTGAAGCAAGTTCACAGTAGCTGATTTCAAGACTAAATCTTGCAGCGCACTGAAAATAAAAAAGCTCCGTAAATCATGGATCTACGGAGCTTGTTTATAGTGGAGGCCGAGGTCGGAATCGAACCGGCGTAGGCGGATTTGCAATCCGCTGCATAACCATTTTGCTACTCGGCCTCAAACGATCGCTGTTTAGTAGCACAACAACAACCGCGTACAAACTTGGAGCGGGAAACGAGACTCGAACTCGCGACCCCGACCTTGGCAAGGTCGTGCTCTACCAACTGAGCTATTCCCGCTTGGTGTGGCGCATTCTATAGATTTCAGATGCCCCGTCAACCCTTTGATTCAAAAAAGTTTTATTTCTTTTCAACGTCGGTTTTCAGATGCGGCCAGGCGGCGCGCAGGTATTGAACCATCGACCACAACGTCAGGCCCGCCGAGATCATCAGCAAGGCGTAACCCAGCAGTACCCAGAAGCTGAAGTCGCGGGGATTGGCCAGCAGGATCACCAGCGCCAGCATCTGCGCCGCGGTTTTCCACTTGCCGAGATTGGACACTGCTACATGAGCGCGGGCACCGAGTTCGGCCATCCATTCACGCAAGGCCGATACGACAATCTCGCGGCCGATGATGACGGCTGCGGGAAGTGTCAGCCACAAATTGCCGTGTTCCTGAACCAGCAGTACCAAAGCGACTGCCACCATCAGCTTGTCGGCAACCGGATCGAGAAACGCGCCGAACGGCGTGCTTTGTTCAAGGCGGCGGGCCAGATAGCCATCCAGCCAATCAGTTGCCGCCGCAAAGGCGAATACCGAAGCGGAGGCCATATAGCTCCACTGGTAAGGCAGGTAAAACAGCAAAATGAAGATCGGGATGAGCAGGACGCGGAGAACGGTAATCAGATTAGGGATATTCATCGGCACAACTGGCTACGAGGTGAGTTGGCATTCTACTCGCTATGCAGGTTTGCATAAATCGACTCTGCGAGCTTTTTACTGATCCCCGGTGCTTTGGCGATCTCTTCGATGCTTGCACGAGACAGCTCCTGCAATCCACCAAAATGTTTCAACAAGTCCCGACGTCGGGTCGGTCCGACACCTGCAACGCCTTCCAGCGTCGAGGTGCGGCGGGTCTTGCCGCGCCGCGCACGGTGGCCGGTGATTGCGAAGCGATGCGCCTCGTCACGAATCTGCTGGATCAGGTGCAACGCCGGGGAATCGCCACGCAGCGTGAACTCATGCGCGGCATCATTGAGATACAAAGTTTCGAAGCCTGCCTTGCGTGTTGCACCCTTGGCCACACCCAGAAGAATGAGATCCGGCACCGCCAGCTCGTTGAGTACGTCGCGGGCCATCGACAACTGACCTTTGCCGCCGTCCACCAACAGAATGTCCGGCAGCTTGCCCTCCCCGTCCTTCAGTTTGCTGAAGCGCCGGGTCAACGCCTGGTGCATGGCTGCATAGTCATCACCCGCCGTGACGCCTTCAATGTTGTAACGACGATAGTCGGATTTGATCGCGCCTTCCGGGCCGAACACGACACAGGAAGCGACGGTGGCCTCACCGCTGGAGTGACTGATGTCATAGCACTCAAGACGCTGCGGCGGCTCATCCAGGTTCAGCACTTCAGCCAGCGCATCGAAACGCGCAGCCGTGTGTTGACGATTGGCCAGGCGTGCGCCCAGCGCTTGCTCGGCATTGGTGACCGCCAACTGCTGCCATCGAGCCCGCGTGCCGCGTACCCGGTGGCTGATGCTCAGCTCCCGACCGCGCAGCTCGTGGATGGCGTCGATCAGAGCCGTGGCGTCTTCGGGAACCACGTTGACGATCAGTTCGCCTGGCAGGTCGCGCTCCGGACTGCTGATGTAGTACTGACCGAGGAACGCCGCCATGACTTCAGCGACCTCCTCCTCGATACCCACCTGCGGAAAGAAGTTCTTGCTGCCCAACACCCGACCGCCGCGCACACTGATCAAGTGAACGCAAGCGCCGCCTGGATTGACGAAAGCGGCGATGACATCGATATCGCCCGTGCCGCCTTCCATGCTCTGCTGATCCTGAACCCGGCGCAGCAAGGCAATCTGGTCACGCAACTCGGCGGCGCGCTCGAATTCGAGATTGATTGCCGCCTCTTCCATTGCCGTGGACAGCTCATTGGTCAGGGCATGACTGCGCCCCTCGAGAAACATCACCGAATGGCGTACATCCTCGGCGTAGACCTCAGGTTCGACCAGACCGACACAAGGCGCCTTGCAACGCTTGATCTGATATTGAAGACACGGGCGCGTGCGATTTTTGTAATAGCTGTCTTCGCACTGACGGACGAAAAAGGTCTTTTGCAAGAGGCTGAGGCTTTCGCGAATGGCCCCGGCGCTCGGGTACGGGCCGAAATACTTGCCCTTGGCCTTCTTCGCGCCACGGTGGATGCTCAGACGTGGGAATTGGCCGTCAGACAGAAAGACATAGGGATAGGACTTATCGTCGCGCAGCAGAATGTTGTACGGCGGCCGCCACTCTTTGATCAGCGTCTGCTCAAGCAGCAACGCCTCGGTTTCGTTGGCGGTAATGGTCGTTTCGACCTGCGCGATACGCCCGACCAGCGCAGCGGTTTTTGGCGCCAGCCCGGTCTTGCGAAAATAGCTGGCAAGGCGCTTCTTGAGGTTCTTGGCCTTGCCGACATACAGCAGGCGCGCATCGCTGTCGAACATGCGATAGACGCCGGGGCGCCCACTGACAGTCGCCAGGAAGGCGCCGGAATCGAATACTTCAGTCATGATCAGGCGCTGGCATCCACCATGCCGTGGCGCACAGCCAGCAACGTCAGCTCGACGTCACTGCTGATCGACAGCTTTTCGAAAATCCGGTAGCGATATGTGTTCACCGTTTTCGGCGACAGGCAGAGTTTGTCGGAAATGATCTGCACCTTCTGGCAGCCGACAATCATCAACGCGATCTGGATTTCCCGCTCGGACAAGGCGTCGAAGGGTGAATCGTTGGTTGGCTGGAACGATTTGATCGCCAGTTGCTGGGCAATCTGCGGGCTGATGTATCGCTGCCCGGCAAACACCAGACGGATCGCCTGAACCATTTCCGGCAAACCAGCGCCCTTGGTCAGGTAGCCGGCGGCACCAGCCTGTAACAGGCGCGTAGGAAATGGATCTTCCTCGCACACGGTCACCGCGACGACCTTGATGTCCGGGTGGCTGCGCAACAGCTTGCGCGTGGCCTCGAGGCCACCAATACCGGGCATCTTTACGTCCATCAGGACCACATCGGGTTTCAACTCACGGGCCTTGATCAGGGATTCTTCCCCGGACTCGGCCTGTCCAACCACCTGCAAGCCATCGATATCAGCCAGCATACGTGTAATGCCTGTACGAACGAGATCATGGTCGTCGACCACTAGCACCCTAATCAAGCAGACACCTCGCGATATGGTCTTATTGGGATGCCGGACACCTTAGCAAAAAGTGCCAGACAGACCTAGCGGCAAGCATCATTTAAAAAGTTTCAATTCATCATCGAAGGCTTGCCGGCCGTGGGTTTCAGAGCACAAGTGTACCGAAATCGAGCTCCATCCTCAGGAAACACTCGTCCTCACCGCACACCTTGAAGCCTTTTCTCTTATACAGACTTTGCGCCGGATTATTTTTGAATACTGTCAAACGCAGTGCTGACAGTTTTTCGCCGCGAGCCAAAGCGACAACCTGATCAATCGCCCAGGATCCTGCACCTTGCCTGCGAGAGACCTCGGCTATTTGCAGCTCGCGGATGTACAAGGCCCGGCGATCATGACTGAGACTGAAAAATCCCACAGGAACTTCACCAAGAAGGATCAGCCAGTTGTCCCGCCCATCCCAGGCAACGTCGAACGCTTCGTCCTGCCACAGCAGATCGTGGTCAATGTAATAGCGCAGCATGTTCTGGCACGTCAGCTCTCGGGCGAACGCCCGATCTGCCGACTCGGCACGACGTAATGCCCAGGTCACAGGTCTACCGCCACGGGTACTACCCGCCCCTGCCATGCGCCGGCATCACGCCGGACAATAACCAACACTTCACCCGGCCCTCGCGCCGCCACCACCAGCGTCCCGCTTTCAGACCAGAACGCGCTGCGACCCGCCGATTGCCATCCACCCGTGAGCCCGGCGTGATTGGCCATCAGCACCGCCATTGAGTGGTTTTGGGCATAGCCCTGCAGCAGCGCGCTATCCACGCCGTAGCCTTTTTCCCCGATCAGCACGCCTGCTGCGTACAGGTCGGCACCAAGATCGGCGGCCGCTGCCGCGTGACTGGCATTGGAAAAATCAGCGCAGACCGCCAGCGCTACGGTATCGCCGCCTATGCTCAAGGACGAACCACCAGCACCTGGGGCATAGAAAAGCTCTTCGCCACTGTGCAGATGTTGTTTGCTGTAAACCTCAAGAGAACCATCCCCTCCTAATGTCAGCGCGCCGATCAATATCTTCGAACTGTCCCTATCGCGAATCGGCATACCGACGACAGCGGTGAGGCCCAGCTCGCGAGCGCAATCGCGCAAGGGTTGCAGCACAGCATCCTGCGGATCGATTGCCAGGTCTGCGGCCATCTGGCCTTCGTAGCCTGTCAGCGACAGCTCCGGGAACACCAGCAGCTCGACGCCCTGCTCCGCCGCCACGGCCATGAAGCGCAAATGACGGGCGAGGTTCGCCGCCAGATCACCGGCAATGGAGAGCGACTGGGCTGCAGCGACCGTGAACATCGACATGAATCATCCTTGGTGTTTGTACAAAGCAACCAGTGTGTCACAACGCCTGCAGCACTCAAGCGATAGGTAACCTCCGCAATGGCGATAGCAATTTCTGATTGCTCAGCCGTACGGGCCTCTAGTAAGCTCGGCGCATTCATCGGAGACAAACCATGTTCAACGCCCTCTCACAGCTTCGTTCCGCCAGCGCCCTGCGCTCGGTTGCGGCTGCCCGGGCGAATGACGTTTGCGCTCCTGTCAGCTTTTATTTTGGGTATTGGTTTAGCCACTGGCGCGCCTGATACCCACCGGCGCCCATAAAAACGGGTCGCCTACCAGAGAATTCTCAACCCCCGGTCGGCCTCCCGACCGGGGGTTTTGTTTTTTCAGGCCCCAAATTTTTCAGCAACACACCAGAACTTTGAGGAATCACGACATGAACTACGCCACTTATTACCGTTACGACACTTTTACCGCCTGGCGATTTAGCAGCCTCCGCTCGGGACAGCCTGCCGCCTCCGATCGGTCACCCACAGGTGGCAAGCACACACACGCAGCCAATACGGCCAATTGTCGAACACCCCAGTAGGGCCGAGTGAGCGGGAAGCACCCGCCGCCAGCCCAGGAATCCCGAATATGAACTCGTCTGTTTCTGCTCTGCCACTGACCACCCTTGATTCTGCCAACGAAGCACTGACCCTGCGTCTGCCCAGCGCATTGCAGCTCAAACAGCAATTGCCCCTGAGCAATGCCCTCGCCCAGCAAGTCGCAGCCCACCGCCAGGCGGTCCGCGCGATCCTCAATGGCGAAGACCATCGCCTGCTGGTCGTCGTCGGCCCTTGCTCGATTCATGACCCGCGCTCCGCACTCGAATACGCCGAAAAACTTTCCCGCCTGGCCCATGAAGTCAGAGACGAGATGCTGTTGGTGATGCGCGCCTACATCGAAAAACCACGCACCACCGTCGGCTGGAAAGGTCTGGCTTACGACCCGCACCTGGATGGCAGCGACGACATGGCTGGCGGCCTGACCCTGTCGCGTGAATTGATGCTTGAGATGATCCGCCTGGGCCTGCCCATCGCTACTGAGTTGCTGCAACCAATGGCGGCCGGCTACTTCGACGACCTGCTCAGTTGGGTTGCTATCGGTGCACGCACCACCGAATCGCAGATTCACCGGGAAATGGCCAGCGGCCTGAACATGCCCGTTGGTTTCAAGAACGGCACCGACGGTGGCGTAGGTGTAGCCGTCGACGCCATGCGCTCAGCAGCGCATCCGCACCGACACTTCGGCGTCGACAGCCAAGGACACCCGGCGATCATCCAGACCCCGGGCAACCCCGACACTCATATAGTGCTGCGCGGCGGTCATCACGGTCCTAACTATGATCGCGAAAGCGTCGCCCGGGTACATGCCGACCTGAGCCGACTGAAAATTCCGAGCCGGATCATGGTCGACTGCAGCCACGCCAACAGCGGCAAGGACCCATTGCGCCAGCCCGACGTGTTCAACGCGGTTCTCGAACAACGCCTGCTGGGCGATCGTTCCTTGATCGGCATGATGATTGAATCCCACCTGTTCGAAGGCTGCCAGCCCTTTAGCCCCACACTGCGTTACGGGGTGTCGGTTACCGATGGTTGCCTTGGGTTCAGTGCGACGGAACAGTTGCTGTCGAGCGCTGCCGAACGTCTTCGAGCCTGATGATCCGAGCAGCCTTTGCGGGCTTATCAAAATCCCGCAAAGGCCGAATCATCGCTCAGACTTCACCACCGGGTTATGCCCGCACCCGGATGCGTGTTATCTCGGAAGCCTGGCTGACATCATCCAGCCGCTCCACTGAATACGACACCTGCACCACAGTTTCCCGATGCTCTCGCCAGAAACGATAAGGCACGATGAATACCAAGGGCTCGCCTGCAGTTTCCCGGGTGATGTCCCGATCATCGCGGTGACTGAAATACTCACCATCGCATTTCAAGTAAACCAGCTCCCCCTCCTCGGCCTGGGCATTGCCGATCACCACGGTAATGCCATCCTCGGCATCTACTGCCTCCAGTTCGCCATCTTGCGCTTCCAGTACCTGCGGAGCTGCGAGCTCGCCTCGCATCAATGGCGCGATCAGAATTCGCGAGGTTGCAGAGTTCCTCACCTGCGCCGACCCTGACTCCACCCGGTAGCTGACGCTCACCTCCTGCATACGATGAGGGGCGATGCGATCTGCGGGTATCCAGAAAGACAGCGCTTCGCCGACAGCAAACGGCTCCACGAGCAACACATCACTGATCACCGGCAGTCCTTCGACACCTTGCCACGACAGGATGACCCGGTCCCCGACAGCCATGCGGGCGTAAGGTCGCACGATAACGCTAGTGCCCTGCGGAACACGGGCCGGATCGAGCGTCCCGCCCACCGTTTCTTCAAGGATCGGAGCCAGCAGATCGGGTTCCGGATCACCCACATTCAGCTGCAAACGACTGGATGACACGGGCTTCTGCAGCGCAACGCTGTACAGCGTCCAGTAAACCTCCAGCGAGCCGCGCTCCAGCGCTGCGATGTGCAAACCCTTTATGACAAAGACGAGTTCCTGACCCACCTGACTTTCACTGACCGCACGAGTGGTTTCGTGAATATAGGGCAATCCTTCGTCATCCAGTCCTTGCCAGCTCAGCACAAGTTTGTCGCCGCACAACATGTTCGGGTAAGGCGCCACCCTGACGAATGCATGGTCCAGTGAAGGATCAAGCATTCCACCCTCCATAACCTCAAGCATCGGTGCAGGCAACCACGAGTCTGGAGAGTCTGCCGCCGCAGACGCGTGCCGATAGCAGAATTCGAAGTGGTCGCCGTCCACCTTCAAACTCAGAAGACCGTGTTCACCGGATTCATCCGGTACAGGGGACATATTTGACGCTGGTACCACAGAAGAATCGCCGGTGGCTTCGTATATAGACATTCGTAGCTCCATTCCTTGGATAAAACGCCGCCGTGAAGGCCGCGTCGAACGAAATCCATTGAACACCATCCAGCGACCGGCGGAAGTCAGCACAACGCCTTCCGTCGGCAGGGTAAATACACCGCATGACGTAGGCTTACGAAGCAGAATCCAGCGATACCGGGCAAAAGATTGCCAAATGTTCCGACTACCCTCTCAAGCAGAAGCGAAAATTCGTACCGCTTTTAGTCCAATTTCCTTTCAGTACAGAGGATTTTTCAGACATCGCCGACCCGCAGGCCTGTTTTACAGTGGCACGCACCAACCACTGACAAGCATCTGCAAAAGAGGCAGGAACATGCAACGGAATGCGACAACCCGCTACCCCATCCTTTTGGTCCATGGCCTGTTCGGGTTTGACCGTATCGGCCATTTCGAGCTTTTTCATGATGTCAAGCAAGCGCTGAGGGAGGCAGGCGGGCAAGTGTTTGTGCCGCAGCTGTCCGCAACCCATGACAACGAAGTTCGCGGCCAGCAATTGATGTTCCAGATCGAACGCGTTCTGCGAGGCACCGGCGCCGGTAAAGTCAACCTGATCGGACATAGCCAGGGCGCGCTGGCATGCCGTTATGCCGCTGCGCTCGCGCCGGAGAAAGTCGCCTCGGTGACATCGGTCAGCGGCCCCAATCACGGCTCGGAACTGGCTGACGCCTTACGCCTGGCGCTGGTTCCGGGAGGCCTGCCGGAGCAGGTGGCGGAGCACGCTGCGACACAGTTTGCGCGATTCCTCTCGCTACTCAGCGGTCAACCGGGTCTGCCGCAGGCCGCCGTAGCCGCACTCAATGCCCTGACGACTGCGGACGTCGGGCAATTCAACAAAAAATACCCTCAAGGCCTGCCTTCGACGTGGGGCGGCCAGGGGGCGGAACGGGTCAATGACGTCCACTACTACTCCTGGAGCGGCACGCTGCAGGACAATTTGTTGCAGGCTCTGGATCCAGTGCATTCCGTCTGCCACGCATTATCCAGCCATTTCGTCACGGAGGCCGGACAGAACGATGGTTTCGTGGGCCGTTACAGTTCTCACTTGGGCCGGGTCATCCGCTCCGACTATCCCCTCAATCACCTTGGCAGCTTGCGCCATCCGGGCGGGTTGCGAATACCCGGCGCGGATCCCGTCGACCTCTATGTCGAACACGCGATGCGCCTGAAAGCCGCGCAACTGTAGATGTACGTCAATGTACCGAGTGGAACTTTGCAGAGAAATCGCTTACTGAATCCGGTAGGCTCCACACTTTACTGAAATAGATTGGAGAATTTCCCCATGGCTAAAGCCACTGCCCGCCACATCCTGGTTTCCAGCGAAGACAAGTGCAACGAACTCAAGGCCCAGATCGAAGCCGGTGCTGATTTCGCCGAGGTCGCCAAGGCCAACTCCAGCTGCCCGTCCAGCCGTCAGGGCGGCGATCTGGGTTCATTCGGTCCTGGCCAGATGGTCAAGGAATTCGACACCGTGGTCTTCAGCGCGCCAATCAACGTCGTGCAAGGCCCGGTGAAGACCCAGTTCGGTTATCACCTGCTCGAAGTCACCAGCCGCCAGGACTGATCCGTCGCCTGACTGCTGTCCCAACGGCCCGCCTTTTGGTGGGCCGTTGTGTTTTGGTTACAGGATACGGCTGGCGACTGACGCGCCGCTCGCGTACAAATTGCGCTTATCGATCACCCGGCTTTAAGGCTGACAATGCGACTGGCTTTCCCGACTTTACTGTTCACTGCCGTGGCCCTGCTATTGGGCGCCGCCGGTGTGAACGCCACCCCGCAACATGCGTTGACCGTCTATGGCGAACCTGCCAAATACCCGGCCGGTTTCAGCCATTTCGACTACACCAATCCGCGGGCGCCCAAGGGCGGCACCATGCGCCGCTCGGCGATAGAGATCGGGCATTTCGATCACATCCTGCCTTATATAGATAAAGGCATCGGCGTCACCCAGATCGACGGCATGCTCTATTCGCCGCTGGCCCAGCGTTCGATGGACGAGCCCTACACGGTCTATGGCCTGGTGGCGCAAAAGATGGAGCGCTCGGAGGATGGTCTGTCGCTGCGCTTCTTCATCGATCCCAAGGCGCGTTTCGCCGACGGCAAGCCGATCACTGCCGAGGACGTGCGCTACACCTATGACCTGTTGATGACCCAGGGCAGCCTGCGCTATCGCACGCAGTTCGCCGACGTCAAAGGCGTGGAAGTGGAAGCGCCGCTGACCGTGCGCTTCGATTTCAAGAGCAACGAGAACCGCACCCTGCCGCTGGACATTGCCACCCTGCCGGTGTTTCCCGAGCACTGGTGGAAAACCCGCGACTTCGCCGGTGGCGGTGGCTATGAACCACCACTGGGCAGCGGCCCGTATCGGGTCGGCAAGGTCGACTCCGGGCGCAGCATCACCTTTGAACGCAACCCCGACTGGTGGGGCAAGGACCTGCCGGTCAGTCGCGGCCTGTATAACTTCGATCACTTCAGCATCGAATATTTCGGCGACACCGATGTCGCCCGCCAGGTATTGCGCGGCGGTGCCTATGACTACAACCGCGAGTTTTCCGCCACCGGCTATTCGATCGGTTACGACAGCCCTGCGCTGAGTGACGGCCGCTTGCAGAAAGCCCACCTGGCCACCGAGGCCCCGCAATCGGCGCAGGGGTTCGTGTTCAACCTGCAGAAACCGATGTTCCAGGATCGTCGGGTGCGCCAGGCGCTGGCGATGCTCTGGGATTTCGAGTGGAGCAACCGGCAGATGATGCGCAACATGTACATCCGCCAGCAGAGCTATTTCTCCAATACCGCACTGGCAGCCCGCGAGCTGCCGGACGCCGCCGAACTGAAAATCCTTGAGCCGTTGCGCGGGCAGGTTCCCGACGAAGTATTCAGCCAGGTCTTCGAGGCGCCGAAAACCGATGGCAGCGGGCTGATCCGCGACAAGCAACTGCAAGCCCTGGAACTGCTCGAACAGGCTGGCTGGAAACCCGAGGGCGACCAACTGGTCAACGCCGAAGGCGAACCGTTGAGTTTCACCTTTCTGGTCAGCCAGAACGGTATGGATCGCCTGCTTCTGCCTTACAAGCGCACGCTGAAACAGATCGGCATAGAGCTGAATATCCGCCGCATCGACTCCTCGCAATACGTCAATCGCCTGATGAGCCGCGACTACGACATGATCGTCACCGGCTACCCGGTCAGCACGTCTCCGGGTGGCGAGCTGCTCAACTACTTCGGCTCGATATCGGCCAACGACCCCGGCGCCAACAACTACATGGTGCTGAAAAATCCGGCGGTCGACACCCTGATCAACGGCCTGATCCGCGCGTCGACCCAAAGCGACATGCTGCACTACGCCCACGCTCTGGACCGGGTGCTGCAATGGAACTACTACTGGATTCCCAACTATTACCCGCCGGGCACCTCCACCGTCTGGTGGAACCGCTTCGGCATGCCGGCGATCCAGGCCAGCAATGACGAAGCCATCGAGAGCTGGTGGGAAATCAGCAGCACGCCGTTGACCAACCAACAGATGACCGCCGAAAAAATCGGGCGTGGCAGACCCGGAGGACCGCACTGATGTGGGCATACATTCTGCGGCGCCTGCTGCTGATCATTCCGACGCTGGTGATCATCCTGCTGGTCAATTTCGTGATCATTCAGGCCGCACCCGGTGGCCCGGTCGAACAGGCCATCGCCCATCTGCAAGGGATCGGCGGTGCGAGTGTCGGCGGCAGTTCCAGCGAAACCATGAGCAACACTTCGCGTGCCAGCCGTGGCCTCGATCCGCAACTGATCAAGGACATCGAAAAGCAGTACGGTTTTGACAAACCGGCGCATGAGCGGCTGTGGCTGATGCTCAAGAACTACGCGCAGCTGGACTTCGGCAAAAGCTTTTTCCGCGGTGCGACGGTCACCGATCTGATTCTGGAAAAAATGCCGGTGACCATTTCTCTCGGCTTGTGGGCGACGCTGATCACCTATCTGGTGTCGATCCCGCTGGGCATCCGCAAAGCGGTGCATCACGGCAGCCATTTCGACATCTGGAGCAGCACCGCGATCATCATCGGCTACGCGATGCCGGCGTTTCTGTTCGCAATGTTTCTGATCGTGGTGTTTGCCGGTGGCACGTCATTGAACTGGTTTCCAGTGCGTGGTCTGGTCTCGGACAACTTCGAATCGCTGTCGACCCTGGGCAAGATTGCCGATTACTTCTGGCACCTGGTGTTGCCGGTGACGGCGCTGGTGATTGGCGGCTTCGCCACGCTGACGATTCTCACCAAGAACTCGTTCCTCAATGAAATCACCCGCCAGTACGTAGTCACCGCCCGCGCCAAAGGCTTGAGCGAGCGCCGCGTGCTTTACGGCCATGTGTTCCGCAATGCGATGCTGCTGGTGGTCTCGGGGATTCCGCAGGCGTTCATCAGTGTGTTCTTTGCCGGTTCGCTGTTGATCGAAGTGATCTTCTCTCTCGACGGCCTCGGCCGCATGAGTTACGAAGCGGCGGTTTCTCGCGATTATCCGGTGGTGTTCGGCTCGCTGTTCATCTTCACCCTGTTCGGCCTCCTGATAAAACTGATCGGCGACTTGTGCTACACCCTGGTCGACCCACGTATCGACTTCGCCGCGAGGAACGCCTGATGTTCAAGCTCTCGCCTCTGGGCCGTCGCCGTTTTGCCCGATTCAAGAAAAACCGCCGTGGCTGGTGGTCGTTGTGGCTGTTTATCGGACTGTTTGTGGTTACGCTGGGCGGTGAACTGATCGCCAATGACAAACCACTGGTGGTGAGCTACCAGAACCAGCTCTACTTCCCGGTCTTCAAGCGCTACACCGAACAGGAGTTTGGCGGGCAATTGCCGTTCCAGGCCGATTATCGCAGTGACTATGTGCAGAACCTGATCCGCAAGGACGGTGGCTGGCTGCTGTTCCCGCCGATCCCGTTCAGCGACGACACGCCCAACTACGACCTCAATCAGCCAGCACCGAGCCCGCCCTCGAAGGTCAACTGGCTCGGCACCGACGATCAGGCGCGTGATGTGTTGGCGCGGGTGATTTTCGGTGCACGGGTATCGATCCTGTTTGCCCTGATGCTGACCGCCGTCAGCGCGCTGATCGGCATTGCTGCCGGCGCCCTGCAAGGCTATTACGGCGGTTGGGTCGATCTGCTCGGGCAGCGTTTGCTGGAGGTCTGGAGCGGATTGCCGGTGCTGTACCTGCTGATCATTTTGTCCGGCTTTGTCGAGCCGAATTTCTGGTGGCTGCTGGGAATCATGGCGCTGTTTTCATGGCTGGCACTGGTGGATGTGGTGCGCGCCGAGTTCCTGCGCGGGCGTAATCTGGAATACGTCAAAGCGGCGCGCGCGTTGGGCCTGAGCGACCGCAAGGTGATTTTCCGGCACATCCTGCCCAATGCGATGAACGCGACGCTGAGTTACTTGCCGTTCATTCTGACCGGCGCAATTTCCACCCTTACCGCCCTCGACTTCCTCGGTTTCGGCATGCCCGCCGGCAGCGCTTCGCTGGGCGAACTGATTGGTCAGGGCAAGCAGAACCTGCAAGCGCCGTGGCTCGGGCTGACGGCATTCTTCACCTTGGCGCTGATTCTTTCTTTACTGGTGTTCATCGGCGAAGCGTTACGTGACGCGTTCGACCCTCGATCCTGAAGTGTGACCATGACTGATAACCTGATCGAAATCCGTGACCTGAACGTCGCCTTCCATGGCCAGCCGGCGGTGCGCGACCTGTGCCTGGACATCCGGCCCGGCGAGTGCCTGGCGCTGGTCGGCGAGTCAGGCTCGGGCAAATCGGTGACTGCGCATTCGATTCTGCAGTTGCTCCCCGAAGGCGATGCGCAAACCAGCGGCAGCATTCGCTATCGCGGTCAGGAACTGCTCGGTGCCGATCCAAAGGTCTTGCGTGAGCTACGCGGCAACCGGATCGCAATGATCTTCCAGGAGCCGATGACCTCGCTCAATCCGCTGCACACCATCGAAAAGCAGATCGGCGAAACGCTGCTGGTGCATCGCGGTCTGGGCGGTAAAGCGGCGCAGCAGCGCATCCTTGAACTGCTGGAACTGGTGGGCATTCAAAAGCCCAAAGAGCGCCTCAAGGCCTATCCGCATCAACTGTCCGGCGGCCAGCGGCAACGAGTAATGATCGCCATGGCGCTGGCTTGCGAGCCGGAACTGCTGATCGCTGACGAGCCGACCACGGCGCTTGATGTGACAGTGCAACGCAAGATCCTGCTGCTACTCAAATCCCTGCAACAACGCCTGGGCATGTCGCTGCTGCTGATCAGTCACGACCTCAATCTGGTGCGCAGCATTGCGCAACGGGTGTGTGTGATGAAGGCTGGCGAAATCGTCGAGCAAGCCCCGTGCGAAACCCTGTTTACCGAACCGAAACACCCTTACAGCTGCGTGCTGCTCAACGCCGAGCCGGAAGGCGAAGCCCTGCCCCGCGATGAACGCGAGAACGTGCTGGAGGTGGATGATCTGCGGGTCGAGTTCGTCGTCGGCGGCGGGCTGTTCCAACGCAAACAATATTTGCGGGCGGTGGACGGCATCAGCCTGAATATCCAGCGCGGCAAAACCCTGGGCATTGTCGGTGAGTCCGGTTCGGGCAAGTCGACCCTGGGTCAGGCGATTCTGCGGTTGCTCGATTCCGAGGGCAGTATCCGTTTTCAGGGCACCGCCCTCGACGGCCTCGATCAGAAGCAATTGCGACCATGGCGTCGGCAGATGCAGGTGGTGTTTCAGGATCCGTTCGGCAGCCTCAGTCCACGGATGTCGGTGGCGCAAATCATCAGTGAAGGGCTGGAGGTGCATTGTCAGTCCAGCGCCGATGAGTGCGATGCACAGGTGATCCGCGTGCTCAAGGAGGTCGGTCTCGATCCGGAAAGCCGTCATCGCTACCCGCACGAGTTTTCCGGCGGTCAGCGCCAGCGCATCGCCATCGCCCGGGCGCTGGTGCTGAAACCGGCGCTGATCCTGCTCGACGAGCCGACCTCGGCCCTTGATCGTACCGTGCAGAAACAAGTGGTCGCCCTGCTCCGCGACCTTCAGGAAAAACACGGTTTGACCTACCTGTTCATCAGCCACGACCTGGCGGTGGTGCGGGCGCTGGCGCATGACATGATCGTGATCAAGGACGGCAAAGTGGTTGAGCGCGGTGCCAGCCATGATGTATTCGACTCACCGCAGCATCCTTACACCAAAGAGCTGTTGGCGGCGGCGCATCCGGGGTAGGCATAATCGGCGCTTGCCTTGATACCGAGTCGCATCTATCGCGAGCAGGCTCACTCCTACAGTGGAACGCCTTTCAAATGTAGGAGTGAGCCTGCTCGCGATGGCGTCGCCACAGCCGAAACACATCCAGGATCTGCCAGATGAACACCACCGAAAGCCTCAAGGACTACCAACGCGTGCGCACGCTGGCGATCCGCTCGCTGTTCGAGATCATCGAGCAGTCCAGCGAAGGCACGGTGATTGTCGATCGTGACGCGAACATCGTCTGGATGAACGAACGCTATGCCCGGCGTTTCGGTCTTGAGTCAGCGAAAAAAGCCATCGGCCAACCCTGCGAAAGCGTGATTCCCGGCAGCCTGCTGCGTGAAGTGGTGCGCACCGGCCGGCCGATCCTGCTGGACATGCAGGACACACCGAAAGAGCCGCTGGTGGTGATGCGTCTGCCGATCCACGACGATGCCGGGGCGGTGATCGGCGCCATCGGTTTTGCCCTGTTCGATGAATTACGCAGCCTGTCGCCGATGCTCAAGCGCTACCTGAACATGCAGGAAGAACTCGCCTCGACCCGCTCGCTGCTGCGGGCGCGGCAGACCAAATACAACTTTGCCCATTTCATCGGTACCAGCAGCGCCAGCCTCGAGGTCAAACGCCGCGCCCGCCGCAGTGCGAGCACCGATTCACCCGTGTTGCTGCTCGGCGAAACCGGCACCGGCAAGGAGTTGCTGGCTCAGGCGATTCACAGCGCTTCGCCCCGGGCGCACAAAGCCTTCGTTAGCATCAACAGTGCGGCGATTCCCGAAGCGCTGCTGGAAGCCGAGTTTTTCGGCACCGCGCCTGGCGCGTTTACCGGCGCTGACCGCAAGGGTCGTACCGGCAAATTGCAGATCGCTCAGGGCGGTACGCTGTTTCTCGATGAGATCGGCGACATGCCGTTGCCGCTGCAGAGCAAACTGCTGCGGGTGCTGCAGGAAAAGGAGTTCGAACCGGTTGGCTCCAACGACGTGATCCAGAGCGATGTGCGAGTGATCGCGGCGACTTCGACCGATCTGCAAGCCGCGATCAAACGCGGTGAGTTCCGCGCCGACCTGTATTACCGGCTCAACGTGCTGCCGATCCAGGTTCCGCCGCTGCGCGAACGTCTCGACGATCTGCCGGCACTCAGCGAGGCGATTCTTGAAGAACTGCGCAGTCAGCATGAGCTGAGTCGCGCAGCGCTGGATCTGCTCGGGCAACATGCGTGGCCGGGCAACATCCGCGAATTGCGCAACGTGCTGGAGCGCGCGGCGCTGCTCAGCGATGACCTGATCCTCACCGAAGAGGATATTCGCGCGGCCATCGGCACCTTTACCCCGGTTGAGCGCCCGTCGGTGTCGACGCGAGAGCCGTTGGCGGATGAGACTTTCGCCGAGGCACGGCAGCGGTTTGACCGGCAGTTGATCCAGTCCGCCCTCGCGCAATGTGCGGGCAAAGTGCCGGAGGCGGCGGCTCGACTGGGACTGGGACGCTCGACGCTGTACAAGAAGATGCTGGCCTTGGGCATCACCGAGTCTCAATAAAGAGACCCGAGTCCCCAATAAAAGACAACAGCAAAAGCTTCGCGAGCAAGCCCGCTCCCACAGGGGATACGCTTTCCAAATGTGGGAGCGGGCTTGCTCGCGAAGGCGTCAGCCCTGTCAACAAAAATCTCCAGAAGGAGACAACCCTTCAACTCTCAACACGCTTAAAACAATAAAACCCTTACATTTCAATGATTTGAGTATCTGGCACAGATCTCGCTAAAGCCTCTCCAGCACCCGCTTCACCCACAAAAATAACAATCTTTGGAGACACTCCATGAGTGTGATCATCGCCTTGGCAGCCCTCGCGCTGCTGATGCTCGCCGCCTACCGTGGCTACAGCGTCATCCTCTTCGCCCCGATTGCCGCCCTCGGCGCTGTCCTGCTCACTGACCCTTCCGCCGTCGCCCCTGCCTTCACCGGGGTGTTCATGGAGAAAATGGTCGGTTTCATCAAACTGTATTTCCCGGTGTTCCTGCTCGGTGCCGTGTTCGGCAAGTTGATCGAATTGTCGGGGTTCTCCCGTTCGATCGTGGCCGCAGCGATTCGCTTGCTCGGCACGCGTCAGGCGATGCTGGTGATCGTGCTGGTCTGCGCCTTGCTCACTTACGGCGGCGTGTCGTTGTTCGTGGTGGTGTTTGCGGTGTATCCATTTGCCGCGGAAATGTTCCGCCAGAGCAACATCCCCAAGCGCCTGATCCCGGCAACCATTGCCCTCGGCGCATTCTCGTTCACCATGGACGCCCTGCCCGGCACGCCGCAAATCCAGAACATCATTCCCAGCACCTTCTTCAATACCACCGCGTGGGCGGCGCCGTGGCTGGGGGTAATCGGCACGATTTTCGTGTTCTGCGCCGGCATGCTGTTCCTGCAGCGCCAACGCAACAAGGCCCAGCGCGCCGGCGAAGGTTATGGCACCGAGCTGCGTAACGAGCCGGAAACCGCCGAAGACCTGAAGCTGCCAAACCCATGGATCGCCCTGTCGCCGCTGCTGGCGGTGGGCATCATGAACCTGCTGTTCACCCAGTGGATTCCGCAGTGGTACGGCAAGACCCACAGCCTCGCGTTGCCGGGGATGGCCACGCCGGTGACTACGGAAATCGCCAAGCTCACCGCAATCTGGGCGGTGCAGGCGGCATTGCTGATCGGCATCCTGATGGTGTTGGTGTTCGGCTTCAAGGCGATCCGCAGCAAACTCGCCGAAGGCAGCAAAAGCGCGGTCAGCGGTGCATTGCTGGCGGCGATGAACACCGCCTCGGAATACGGTTTCGGTGCGGTAATCGCTTCGTTGCCGGGCTTTCTGGTACTGGCCGACTGGCTCAAGCAAATCCCCAATCCGCTGGTCAACGAAGCGATCACCGTGACCCTGCTGGCGGGTATCACCGGTTCGGCGTCAGGCGGCATGAGCATCGCGCTGGCGGCGATGTCCGAGCAATTCATCGCGGCGGCACACGCCGCGAACATTCCGCTGGAAGTGCTGCACCGCGTGGCCGCGATGGCCAGCGGCGGCATGGACACCCTGCCGCACAACGGCGCGGTGATTACCCTGCTGGCGGTCACTGGCCTGACCCACCGCGAGGCCTATAAAGACATTTTCTGTATTACGCTGATCAAGACCCTGGCGGTCTTCGTAGTGATCGGCACTTTCTACGCCACTGGCATTGTGTGAGGTATTCATGACGACTCTTTCGGGCAAGACCGCACTGGTTACCGGTTCCACCAGCGGCATCGGCCTGGGCATCGCCCTGAGCCTGGCCAAGGCCGGCGCCAACCTGATTCTCAACGGTTTCGGTGATGCCTCGAGCGTGATCGCCGAAGTCGGCCAGTTCGGTGGCAAGGTCGGTCACCATCCAGCCGATGTCAGCGATCCGGCGCAGATTGCCGACATGATTGCTTACGCCGAACGCGAATTCGGCGGCGTCGACATTCTGGTCAACAACGCTGGGATTCAGCACGTGGCGGCCGTCGAGGAGTTTCCGGTAGAGCGCTGGGACTCGATCATCGCGATCAACCTGTCATCGGTGTTCCACAGCACCCGCCTGAGCCTGCCGGGCATGCGCGCCAAGGGTTGGGGACGAATCGTCAACATTGCCTCGGTGCATGGTCAGGTGGGGTCGACCGGTAAAGCCGCGTATGTCGCGGCCAAGCATGGAGTGATCGGTTTGACCAAAGTGGTCGGACTGGAAACGGCTACCAGTAATGTGACCTGCAACGCGATCTGCCCGGGCTGGGTATTGACGCCGCTGGTGCAGAAACAGATCGATGATCGTGCCGCCAAAGGCGTCGATCCGCAGCAGGCGCAGCATGATTTGCTGGCGGAGAAGCAGCCGTCGCTGGAGTTCGTCACGCCGCAGCATCTGGGGGAACTGGTGTTGTTTCTATGCAGCGAGGCTGGCAGCCAGGTGCGCGGGGCGGCGTGGAATATTGATGGAGGCTGGTTGGCGCAGTAATGCTGCGCCCCTGTGGGAGCGAGCCTGCTCGCGAAAGCGGTGTATCAGCCAACATCAATGTTGAATGTAATTCCGCTATCGCGAGCAGGCTCACTCCTACAAGTGATGTGTCATGAACAACACAACAAGAGGCAAACCAATGTCCGACCTCCTCTGGCAACCCGATGCCGAGCGTATCGCCCAATCGCGCATGGATCAGTTCCGCCGCGACATCAATCAGCGCCATGGCCTGGCGCTGAGCAGCTACACCGACCTGCACCGCTGGAGCGTGGAACAGCGCGAAGCGTTCTGGCAGGCGATCGTCGATTTCTTCGACATCCGCTTTCACACCCAGCCCGACGCCGTCCTGCGTGAAGGCGCGCAGATGCCCAGTGCCGAATGGTTTCCCGGCGCGACCCTGAACTTTGCAGAACACCTGCTGCGCCGTCGTGACGATGCCGTTGCAGTGATCGCCGTGGCGGAAAACGGTCAGCGCGAACAGCTGACCTGGGCCGAACTGGCCGAGCACGTCGCCGGTTTTCAGGCCAGCCTGCAAGCCGCCGGTGTCGGCCTCGGCGACCGGGTGGCCGCGTGCATGCCCAACACCTGGCAGACTCTGGTGGCGATGCTCGCGACCACCAGCCTCGGGGCGATCTGGTCGTGCTCGTCGCCGGACTTCGGCACCCATGGCGTGATCGACCGTTTCGGCCAGATCGAACCCAAAGTGTTGATCACCTGCGCCGGCTACCGTTACGCCGGCAAAGACATCGACCAGACCACCAAGATCAACGAAATCCTCGCGCAACTGCCATCGCTGCAGCAGTTGATCATCGTGCCCTACGCTCGCGCGCAGGCCCGTACCGAGGATTACCGAACCCACGCCAACGTGACGTTGTGGGACGAGTTCTACCAACCCGGCGGCGAACCACGGTTTGTCCCGGTGCCGTTCAATCACCCGCTGTACGTGTTGTATTCCAGCGGCACCACCGGCGTACCCAAATGCATCGTGCACAGCACCGGCGGCGTACTGCTGCAGCATGCCAAGGAGCATGGCCTGCACGTCGATCTCGGCCCCGGTGACCGGTTGTTCTACTACACCACTTGCGGCTGGATGATGTGGAACTGGCTGGTCTCGGCCCTCGCGGTCGGCAGCGCGGTGGTGCTGTATGACGGCTCGCCGTTTCACCCGGGCCATGAGCGCTTGCTCGACCTGATCGACGACGAGCGCATCAGTGTGTTCGGCACTAGCCCCAAGTTTCTCGCGACACTGGAAAGCAGCGGTTTAAAGCCTGCGCACAGCCATGATCTGAGTAGCCTGAAGACCCTGCTCTGCACCGGCTCCGCGCTGTCGCCGCAGAGTTATGACTTCGTCTACCGCGACTTTAAGCGCGATGTGTGCCTGGCGTCGATGTCCGGCGGCACCGATGTGGTGTCGTGCTTCGTCAACGGTAATCCGCTGTCGGCGGTGCGCCGCGGCGAAATCATGGGCAAGAGCCTGGGCATGGCGGTTGAAGTGTGGAACGACGCCGGCGTTGCCGTGATCGGCGAAAAAGGCGAGCTGGTCTGCACCCGGCACTTCCCGGCGATGCCCGTCGGGCTGTGGCATGACCCTGACGGCGCAACACTGCGCAAATCCTATTTCAGCCTGTTCCCCGGTGTCTGGGCCCAGGGCGACTACGCCGAGCAATTGCCCCACGGCGGGATGCTGATCCACGGCCGCTCCGACGCCGTGCTCAACCCCGGCGGCGTGCGCATCGGCACGGCGGAAATCTATCGTCAGGTCGAGAAAGTCCCGCAGGTGCTGGACAGCGTGGCGATCGGGCAGCAATGGCAGGACGATGTGCGCGTAGTGCTGTTTGTCCGTCTGCAGGATGGCGTGACGCTGGATGACCACCTGCAACAACAGATCCGCCAGGTGATCCGCGCCAACACCACGCCGCGCCATGTGCCGGCGAAGATCGTCGCGGTGACCGATATTCCGCGCACCATCAGCGGCAAGGTGGTGGAACTCGCGGTGCGCAATGTGGTGCATGGCGAAGTGGTAAAAAATACCGATGCGTTGGCTAATCCTGAAGCGCTGGAACAGTTTCGCAATCGCCCGGAATTGTCGGACTGATCCCAATCCCTTGTGGGAGCGGGCTTGCTCGCGAAGGCAATCTGTCAGTCGATAACAATGTGACTGATACACCGCTTTCGCGAGCAAGCCCGCTCCCCCAGAGGTGAGGTGTTAATCCACCAAGCCCCAATCGCCTGGTATTGGGGGCGCCGGCGGCGACCCCGCAATCGTCCAGAGCTTTCGGCTTAGCACGCCATCCCCTTGTGGGAGCGGGCTTGCTCGCGAAAGCGGTGTGTCAGTCCCGCTGATATCGACTGATGGATCGCATTCGCGAGCAAGCCCGCTCCCCCAGAGGTGAGGTGTTAATCCACCAAGCCCCAATCGCCTGGTATTGGGGGCGCCGGCGGCGACCCCGCAATCGTCCAGAGCTTTCGGCTTAGCACGCCATCCCCTTGTGGGAGCGGGCTTGCTCGCGAAAGCGGTGTGTCAGTCCCGCTGATATCGACTGATGGATTGCATTCGCGAGCAAGCCCGCTCCCACAGGGGTGGGGTGTTAATCCATCAAGCCCCAATCGCCTGATGTTGTGGGTGCGGGCGCCGGGCCCGCCTCGGTGTGTAGTTTCAAACGCAGGCGCAGGTTGTTCTGCGAATCGGCATGTTTGAGCGCTTCGTCCTCACTGATCACGCCCTCCACCACCAGCCCGTACAGCGCCGCGTCGAAGGTCTGCATGCCGACCTCGCCAGACTTCTCCATGATGCCCTTGAGTTCACCCAACTCGTTGCGGCGGATCAGGTCGGCGATGGTCGGGGTGCCGAGCATCACTTCGACCGCCGCCCGGCGCTGACCGTCCACAGTGCGCACCAGCCGTTGCGAGACGAACGCCTTGAGATTGTTGCCCAGTGCATGCAGCAACTGCGGGCGGCGCTCTTCGGGGAACAGATTGACGATACGGTCCAGCGCCTGATTGGCGTTGTGCGCATGCAACGTCGACAGCACCAGATGCCCGGTGTCGGCGAACGTCAGCGCATGCTCCATGGTTTCGCGGTCGCGGATCTCACCGATCAGCACCACATCCGGGGCCTGGCGCAGGGTGTTTTTCAGCGCCGCATGGAAACTGCGGGTATCGACGCCGACTTCGCGTTGATTGATGATCGAGCGCTGGTGTCGATGGATATACTCCACCGGGTCTTCGATGGTGATGATATGCCCGCTGCTGTGGCGGTTGCGGTGATCGATCAGCGCGGCCAGCGAAGTGGATTTACCGGAGTCGGTGGCGCCAACGAACAGGATCAGCCCCTGTTTGAGCATCACCGTTTCCAGCAATACCGGCGGCAGTTTCAGGTCTTCGAAGCGCGGGATATCGAGTTTGACGTTGCGGATCACGATTGACACATCATTGCGTTGCTTGAAGACGTTCACCCGAAAACGCCCGATGCCCGTACGGGAAATCGCCAGGTTCATTTCCAGATCCCGATCGAACTCGCGCCGTTGCTCGGCGTCCATCAGGGAGTTGGCGATGGTCTCGACCTCGCCGGGCTTGAACGGCCGCTCGCTGAACGGCGTCAGCACGCCATCGATGCGCGCACTGGGTGGCGCTCCCGTGGACAGGAACAGGTCAGAGCCGTGCTGGCTCGACAGACGGAGCAACAGTGCATCGATTTCCATGGCAATAAGCACCCGCGAAGCATTCAATGAACAGAAATGACCCGCTGTCGTGACGTCACGGGTCATACAGCGTCTACCGCAAGTGCAAGAATAGTAGATGCCAACGCACTGACCGACGCTCAGGATACATGTGATGAACGCAGCACCCTCCCCCGATGACGCCCAAGCCCTGATCGCCCGTACCGACTGGAGCCGCACGCCGTTGGGCGCTTCTGGCACCTGGCCGCAAAGCCTGCGCACCGCGGTGGACATCGTGATTCACTCGCCGATGCCGATGCTGCTGTTGTGGGGGCCGCAGCTCACGCAGATCTACAACAATGGCTTTGCGATGCTCGCCGGCAGCAAGCATCCACACGCTTTCGGACAGCCGGCGCACCTTATATGGCCGGAGCTTCAGGACTTTACCGACCCGATTTATCGAGCCGTCCTACAAGGCCAGGTGCGCACCTACAGCGAGCGGCGATTTACCCTGCAACGCGGAGGCGTAGAGTCCGACTTCTGGCTGGACCTGACCTACAGCCCCATCCGCGATGAAGACACGCAAGTGGCGGGGATCCTGGTGACGGCTATCGAAACCAACGAACGCCGGCGCATCGCCCTCGAATTGCAACGCCGTTCCGAAGAAAGTCTCAAGGCTCAGCGCGACACTGAAGAACGCCTGCAACTGGCGCTGGCCGCCACCGATGCGGTTGGCACCTGGGATTGGGATATCGGCGAAGACCGCTTCATCGCCGACGCGCATTTCGCCCAGTTGCACGGCATCGACCCGGCACAAGCCGGCCAGTTGCCGATCAGCGACTACCTGCAAGGCGTGCACCCCGAAGACCGCGCCCTGATCGCCCGCAGCATCAAGCATTGCATCACCCACGGCACCGAGTACGCCGAGGAATATCGCCTGCTCAAAGCCGACGGCGAGCTGCGTTGGGTGTTTGCCCGGGGCCGCTGTTACAAGGATCACCACGGGCGACCCGTGCGCTTCCTCGGCGCCGCGCTGGACCTGACCGAGCGCAAGCACACCGAGCAGGCGCTGCGCCAGAGCCAGACGGAATTGCAGCTGATCATCAATGCAATGCCGATCCTCATCAGCTACGTCGACCACGAAGAGCGCTTCCGCCTTAACAATGCGGCGTATCTGGACTGGTACGGCCTCACGCCGCAGGAACTGTATGGCCGTACCATTCGCGAAGTGATCGGCGAAGAAGCCTACTTCCTGCGCGCGCCGTATATTGCCGAAGCGCTGGCCGGGCGGCCCTGCTCGTTCAGCCTGTATACCCCGCATCGCGACGGCAGCAACCGCCATGCGCTGATGAATTACCTGCCGCGCCACGGCGCCGACGGCTCAGTCAACGGTTTTTATATTTTCGTGATCGACGAATCCGAACGGAAGAAGACCGAAGAAGCCCTGCGCAATCTCAATGAAACCCTCGAAGAGCGGGTCAGCGCCCGCACCGAACAACTGGCTCAGGCCAATCAGCGTCTGCAGAACGAGATGTTCGAACGTGAGCGCGCCGAAGATGCGTTGCGCCATGCGCAGAAAATGGAAGCGGTCGGCCAGCTCACCGGCGGTATCGCCCACGACTTCAACAACATGCTCACCGGAATTATCGGCAGCCTCGACCTGATGCAACGCTACATCGCGAACGGCCGTGCCGATGAAATCGGCCGTTTCACCGAAGCGGCGGTGTCGTCGGCCAACAGAGCGGCGGCGCTGACCCATCGCCTGCTGGCGTTCTCGCGCCGGCAGTCGCTGGATCGCAAGACCCTCAATGTCAACGAACTGATTCATTCGCTGGAGGATTTGATCCGCCGTACCAAGGGCGACCCGATCGAACTCACGCTGCGCCTGGCCGACGATGTCTGGCCGATCAGCACCGACGTCAGCCAACTGGAAAATGCCCTGCTCAACCTGGTGATCAACGCCCGCGACGCTATGCCCGATGGCGGCGAGTTGCTGATCGAAACCGCTAATGTCTACCTCGACGGCAACGACATCACTACCCTCGAACCGGTCAAGGCCGGCGACTACCTGATGCTGGCGGTCAGCGACAACGGCACCGGCATGACGCCGTCGGTACGGGCCAAGGCGTTCGATCCGTTCTTCACCACCAAACCGATCGGCCAGGGCACCGGGCTGGGGCTATCGATGATTTATGGCTTCGCCCAGCAGTCGGGCGGCCATGTCAGCCTCGACAGTCTGCCGAATCAGGGCACCTGCGTGCGCTTGTACTTGCCGCGCCTGAACCTGCTGGAGCCGGAACGGCCAGTCGTGGAAACCCTCAGTGCGGCGCCGACGGCCACCTGTGGCGAAACCGTGGTGGTGGTTGAAGATGACCCGGCAGTGCGCATGCTGGTGCTCGATCTGCTCAAGGAGCTGGGTTACCTCGCCCACGAAGCCGCCGACGCCAGCGCCGCCCTGCCGCTGCTGGAATCGGAGCTGCGTGTGGATCTGCTGGTGACCGACGTTGGTCTACCGGGGATGAATGGCCGGCAACTGGCGGAAATCGCCCGCCAGCATCGTCCGGGGCTGAAGGTGCTGTTCATGACCGGTTATGCGCAGAAAGCCGCCGAGCGTCAGGGCTTTCTGGAGGATGGCATGGACATGGTGGCCAAGCCGTTTTCGATTGAAGTGCTGGCCAACAAGATCCGCGAGATGATCAACCAAACGCCGTCACTTGAGGCATAATCCCGCGCCCCGCCGTCACCCCGTTACAGGTATCGCACGATGAAAGCCCAAGCCCGCCACATTCTGGTGAAAACCGCCGAAGAGGCCGAACAACTCAAGCAACGCATTGCCAAGGGCGAAGCGTTCGATGTGCTGGCGAAGAAATACTCGACCTGCCCGTCCGGCAAACGCGGCGGTGATCTGGGTGAAGTGCGGCCGGGGCAGATGGTCGGCGCGATCGATGCGGTGATTTTCAAGAAGCCGCTGCGCACGGTGCATGGGCCGATCAAGAGCAAGTTCGGCTATCACCTGGTGCAGGTGTTTTTCCGCGACTGAAGGCTTTGCTTTCGGGCGTTTGTGGCGAGGGAGCTTGCTCCCGCTGGGTGGCGGAGCCGCCCCAATAAGGCTTGCGCCTGCTGCGCAGTCGAGCGGGAGCAAGCTCCCTCGCCACAAGAACACTCATTCTTTAGGGATCAACGCCCCCGGCACCTGAATCACCCGACTTGCCAGCCAATGCCCCGCCTGCGCCGCCTCGACCGGACTGCCACCCAGCAACCGGCTAGCCAGATACGCCGCGCTGAACGAGTCTCCCGCCGCCGTCGTATCCACCACCTTCTCGACCTGCTGCGCCGGCACTTCGAACGCCTCATCATCGCAGCGAATCAGACACGCCTCGGCGCCACGCTTGAGCACCACTTCCGGCGTGCCGATCTGCGCGTACGCCTCGAACACCGCGTCGCAATCGGCAAAATGGAACAGCGCCTGTTCGTCATCCACGGTCAACAACGCCAGATCGACATGCGGCAACACGCTGCGATAGGCCGCCCGCGCCTCTTCCGGTGAGGCCCACAAGCGTGGCCGATAATTGTTGTCGAAGACGATCCGCGCGTCGCGCTGGCGGGCTTCGATCAGGGTCTGGATCAAGCGCTCGCGCCCCTTCGCACCTAACACTGCGAGGGTGATGCCGCTGAAATACAGCACATCGTAGTCCGGCAGCGCTGCCAGAATCGGCTCCGCCGCTGGGGTGGTGAAGCAATCGCGCACCGCCGCTTCATTGCGCCAGTAGAGGAAACGCCGCTCGCCGTTGGCGTCGGTCTGAATGCAGTACAGGCCGGGCAAACGACCGGGCAGACGCTGCACGAGATCCAGGCCAATGCCTTCGTCAGCCCAACTCTGGCACATGGCATCGCTGAAGCTGTCGTCGCCGAGCGCGGTGACGTAATCGACCTGGGCTTTGTCGCCGAGGGCGCGGGACAGGTACACCGCGGTGTTCAAGGTATCGCCGCCGAAGCTTTGCTGCAGGCTGCCATCGGCGCGGTGCTGGAGTTCGATCATGCATTCGCCGATCAGGGCGATGCGCGGGGTGTTCGGGCCCAGGGGGCTGAGGCTGGTCATTGGGAGGTGTCTCTGGATAATCATCGGTGTTTGGGCGGCCCTCATCGCGAGCAGGCTCACTCCTACAATTGGAATGCGTTCCCCTGTAGGAGTGAGCCTGCTCGCGATGGGCGCGACTCGGTCTGAAACCTTAGAAGCAGGTCTCCATGCTCTCGACCACCGCCAACTGCTCATCCACCAGCAACCCCACCCGCCACTTGTCGAACGTCAGGCACGGGTGCGAGGTGCCGAAGGAAATGATGTCGCCCACCCGCAACTCAACCCCCGGCGCCACGCTCATGAACGCATGCTGGTCCATCACCGCCGTCACCTTGCACGCGCCAACGTCATCGCCGACCGCCGGCACCACACCGGCCTTGTACCGCAACAACGGCACCGGCAGTCCGGCATCGAACGCCACGTCGCGCTTGCCGAGAGCGATCACCGCAAAACCCGGCTCCGGCAGCGATTGCACGTGGGCCCAGACTTCCAGCGCCGGGCGCAATCCTTCGTGCAGATCGCTACGACGATCCAGCACGCAGCACTGCGCTTCCTTGTAGATGCCATGATCGTGGGCGACATAACTGCCCGGGCGCAGCACGCTGAGGAAGCGTCCGCTCGCATTCTGTGCCTCGAACGACTCGGCGATCAGGTCGTACCACGCCGAACCCGAGGCGGTGATGATCGGCTTGGCAATGGCAAACGCGCCACTGTCCTGCAGTTGTACCGCCAGTCGCACCAGTGAGGCGGCGAATTCGCGAATACCGCTGACCGCGTGATCGCCATGGATCACCCCTTCGTAACCTTCGATGCCGGTCAGGGCCAGCGCCGGTTGCGCATTGATTGCCTGGGCCAGCGCGATGACTTCCTGCTCGCTGCGGCAACCGCAGCGGCCACCGACCACGCCGTATTCGATCATCACGTTCAACTTGACCCCGCGCGAGGCGAAGTAGGCGCCGAGATCGGCGACGTTGTCCGGGTGATCGACCATGCAATAGAAATCGAAATCGGCATCGGCCAGCAGATCGGCAATCAGTGCCATGTTCGGCGTGCCGACCAGTTGGTTGGCCATCAGCACCCGGCGTACACCGTGGGCGTACGCGGCGCGGGTCTGGGTGGCGCTGGCGAGGGTGATGCCCCACGCGCCAGCGTCGAGCTGACGCTGGAACAGCGCCGGGGTCATGCTGGTCTTGCCGTGGGGCGCGAGCTCGGCGCCGCTGTCGCTGACGAACTTCTGCATCCAGCGAATGTTGTGCTCCAGCGCCTCGCGGTGCAGCACCAGCGCCGGCAGGCTGACGTCGCGCACAAGGTGCGCACCGATGGCGGCGTCGCCCTTTTCCACAGCGGTATTGATGGCAGTCGTCATGCTTGAACTCCTCACTGTCGCGGCCGCAGGCAGCCGCGGTTATTCGTTGATGCGCCGGGCGAGGCTGTTGGCGCTCTCGATCAGCACCCGGCGATAGTCGTCGTAATTGTTTTTCGCATCGGCCCGTGGGGCGACGATGCACAGGGTGCAAATGGCCACGCCGCTGGGGTCTTTGACCGGCGCGGCGAAGCAATGGGTGAAGGTGTCGGCCACGCTGTCGAAGGAGAAGAAACCGTCGATGCCAGCCTGGCGGATCTCCGCCAGAAAGCGTTCCAGCGGCAGGCGCTCGCCGTCGGGCAGGATGTAGTCGTCTTCGTCGATCAGGTCGATGATCTGCTGGTCGCTCAAATGCGCCAGCAGCAAGCGCCCGGACGCAGTCCACGGGATCGGCGCGTTTTCGCCGATGTCGGACGAAATGCGGAAATGCCGCTCGCCCTCCTTCATCAGCGCCACCGTGTATTTGCGCCCGTTGAGCAGGCACATTTGCGCGGTTTCCCGGGTCTGGCTGACGATCTCCTGCAAGGCGTGATCGGCCTCGCGACTGAGGTCGAAGTGACGCAGGTGCGCCTGCCCGAGGAAATACAACTGACGTCCGAGATAGACGTGACCGTCCTTGCCCACCGGCTCCAGAATCCGTCGCTCAAGCAGCGACGCCACCAGTTCGTAGACCGTGGATTTCGGGCTGCCGATGCCGTTGGCGATGTCGTTCGGACGCAGCGGCTGGCCGATCTCCTTGAGGAAGTCGAGGATATCGAACGCCCTGTCCAGACCACGGGCCCGGCGTTTGATGGTGTCTTCGGTCATGTCTTCAGTTCCCAATGAAAGTGCCGGGAGTGTACCGAGAGTGCAGCGTCGACGGTTAGATCGCCATCGCGAGCAGGCTCACTCCTACAGTTGAAGCGCGTCCTTCTGTAGGAGTGAGCCTGCTCGCGATAGGGGCACCTCGGTTCAGGGTTTCTTCTTGTACGCGATGCAATCGATCTCGACCTTGCAATCAACCATCATGCTCGCCTGCACACAGGCCCGTGCCGGGGCGTGTTCAGGTTTGAAGTACTCGCCGAAAACCTTGTTGAAACTGCTGAAATCCCGCGGATCGTCCAGCCATACGCCAGCCCGCACCACGTCCTCCAGGCCATAACCGGCCTCTTCGAGAATCGCGATCAGGTTTTTCATGGTCTGGTGGGTCTGCTCGACGATACCACCAACGATGATCTCGCCATCCACCGCCGGCACCTGGCCGGACACGTGCAGCCAGCCATCCGCTTCAACCGCGCGCGCGAAGGGGCGTGGCTGACCGCCAGCGGCGGTGCTGCCGGTGCCGTATCGAGTAATGCTCATGGGTACTTCTCCTGATTACAAAGCAAAAATTAGAACCGCGTGCTCTTGAGAAACTCAGCCAGACGCGGCGATTGCGGGCGTTCGAACAGTTCCTTGGGCGGCCCCTGCTCTTCGATCCGCCCCTGATTCATGAACACGATCTTGTCCGAGACCTCGAAGGCGAAACGCATCTCGTGGGTCACCAGCAACATGGTCATGCCGTCTTCGGCCAGGCCCTTGATCACGTTCAACACTTCACCGACCAGCTCCGGATCGAGGGCTGAGGTGACTTCGTCAAACAGCATCAGGCTGGGGTTCATCGCAATCGCCCGGGCAATCGCCACACGCTGTTGCTGACCGCCGGAAAGCTGTCCGGGAAAGTGATTGCGCCGCTCCAGCAGGCCGACCCGCTCCAGCCATTTTTCGGCCAGCACCACGGCTTGGTCCTTGTGCATTTTCTTAACCTTGAGCAGACCGAGGGTGACGTTCTGCAAGGCGGTCAGATGCGGGAACAGGTTGAATTGCTGGAACGCCATGCCGGTCATGGCGCGATGGCGGGCGATGACTTTTTCCGCATGACGCACACGTTTACCGCCAACCTCGTCATAGCCGATGGACTCGCCGTCGAGCAGGATCTGCCCGCCCTGGAACTCTTCGAGCATGTTCACGCAGCGCAGCAAGGTGGTCTTGCCCGAACCGCTGGAGCCGATCAGCGTCACGACGTTGCCGCGCTGCATGCTCAGATCGACACCCTTGAGCACTTCGACCGCACCGTACTGCTTGTGCAGGCCACGGATGTCCAGCAGCGGCTGACCGTTCTGAACGTTGGAAACTTGAGCTTGAGCTTGAGCTTGAGTCATGGCAGGGCCACCCGCTTTTCAATATGCCGGCCGAGTAATTCGATGCCGTAGTTGATGACGAAGAACAGAAAACCGGCGAACAGGTAGAACTCCAGAGTCATGAAAGTCCGGGCGATGATCTGTTGGGTGCTGAGCAGCAATTCAGCGACACCGATCACCGAGAGCAAGGTCGAGGCCTTGACGATTTCGGTGGATGAGTTGACCCAGGTCGGCAGGATCTGCCGCAACGCCTGGGGCAACAGCACGTAACCGAGGGATTGATAAAACGTCAGGCCGATCGCCTTGCTCGCTTCCATCTGCCCGCGTGGCAATGCCTGCAAGGCACCGCGCACGATCTCGGCGACGTGCGAGCCGCAGAACAGCGTCAGGCCCAGCGCACCGGCCTGAAACGCGCTGATCTGCCAGCCCAGCGCCGGCGCCATATAGAAGCAGGCCAGCACCAGTACAAACACCGGCGTGCCGCGAATAATGTCGACATAAAAGCGGAACGGCGCGCGCATCCAGAACTTGCCGTAAGTCAGCACCAGACCGGCGACAACCCCGAGCAGCGTGCCGAACAGAATCGCCAATGCCGACACTTGCACACTGGTCAGGAAGCCTTGCAGCAACGTCTCGCGTGCCACCCACAATTCACGCAACCAACTGGGAGATTCGTACATCGCAGCCTCCTATCGGCGGATCGCCAGACGCTGCTCGAGGTAACGCAGCAGCATGGCAATGAGGTAACAGGCCGCGACATACAACGCCGTGGTCACCAGCCAGGTTTCGATCACCCGGTAGCTCTCAACGTTGATCTTGCGCGCGTAATAGGTCAGCTCCGGCACCGCAATCGCGGCGGCCAGCGAGGTGTCCTTGAACAGCGAGATGAAGTTGTTCGACAGCGCCGGCAGCACGTTGCGCAGCATCACCGGCACGGTGACGTAGGCCTTGACCTGCCACTCACCGAGTCCGATCGCCAGCCCCGCTTCGCGCTGGCCTTTGGGGATGCTCAGCAAGCCGCCACGGAACACTTCGGTCAGATAGGCACCGGCATACAGCGACAGCGTGATGATGAACGAGGGAATCTTGTCCAGACGGATCCCCAGGCTCGGCAAGGCAAAGTAGATCAACAGAATCAACACCAGAATCGGCGTATTACGCACCACCGTGACGTACACCGAGGCCAGCACCCGCAAGGCGCGATGCTTCGAGAGCAAGGCAAACGCCATCAGCAGGCCGATCACGCAGCCGATGGCGATCGACACCAGCGCCAGTTCAAGGCCCAGACCGAGCCCCGCCAGCAAGGTGTCGAAATCGCGCCACACGGCGGCAAAGTTCAACTGATAGTTCATGGTCAGCAGTACCTTGAGCGGGGCGCGTGCAGGCGCCCCACTCTCACGGGATCATTTGAATTCGACAGGGAAACCGATCGCCGGCGACGGCAGGTCGACACCGAACCATTGCTTGAAGGATGCCGCGTAAGTCGGGAACTCAACGCCGGTCATGGCTTCATGCAGAGTGGTGTTGACGAAGTTCAGCCAGTCCTGATCGCCGCGTTTGACTGCGCAGGCGTAGGTCTGTGGGCTCCACGCGTAGGTCGGGCTGCGGTAGCGGCCGGGGTTCTGCACCATCAGGTATTTGACCGACGACTGATCGGTAGCCGCGGCATCGGCACGGCCGGAGTTCACCGCCTGATACATCAGATCGACACTGTCGTACTGATCGACCTTGGCCTTGGGCAGCGCCTGATGCACCAATTCTTCGGCATAGACGTTTTGCAGCACGGCCACCGTAACGCTGTCACCGGCCGCCTGCAGGTCTTCGATTTCCTTGTACTTGCTGTTGGCCGGCAGCAGCAGGCCGACACCTTCGCGGTAGTACGGCAGGGTGAACGCCACTTGTTGCGCGCGGCTGGCGGTAACGGTGATGAACTGGCAGCTCATGTCGACCTTGTCGGTCAGCAGATTGGGAATTCGCGCGTCGGACGACTGCACGACGAACTCGACTTTGCTTGGGTCATTGAACAACCCCTTGGCCACCATCCTGGCGATGTCGATATCAAAGCCCTGCAACTTGCCGTCCGCACCCTGAAAGTGCCACGGCGCATTGGTGCTGCCGGTGCCGACAATCAGCTTGCCCCGGGCCAGAACACTGTCGAGCTTGCTATCGGCTGCCTGGGCCATGCCCATCACAGCGGACGAAGCCGCAAGAACAAAAACACACGCTTTGAACAACGAAGGACGGCGATGCATGGCAAGCACTCCAGGGTGATGTTTATTCCGCTATACCGGAACACGGTTTGTTACTACGGAATAGACAGCAGAAAGTGTGCCACAGGAATCACAGGGAAACTGTAGAGGGGTTAAATGTTTTTGGAATCAACGGGATGCAGGAAATGCGAAAAATGGAGTCAGGTGCGGGTACTGATGGGCTGCGCTACCTTAGGCTACAAATAACGAGTAGCAGGTTCCCAGATGGAGCACGAAGGGCTACTTCGGTGCAATGTGGTTAGCGATTGAAGGGGCCAGCTCTCCATATCTATCGGCAAGCGGCTTGGTCGTAGACCTCTCCCCGCTCTCTTCTCCCTACCGCAATCACGGTAACAACCAAAACCTGGTTCTTTACGCGATAGACCAGCCTGTATCCAGCACTGCGAAGCTTGATTTTGTAGGCGTTTCCCAACCCTCGGAGTCGATCGGCAGGAACGTGAGGATTGACCAGACGTGTAGAGAGCTTTTTCTTGAACTGATCCTGAAGTGCTGAATCAAGCTTTCTCCATTCCCTCCAGGCTTTCTCGGAAAACTCCAGCTCATAGGTCATCTATAGAGACCTTGATGGTGGGATCGTTTTCTCGCTCCTTGCACAGTGCGATCAGTTCCAGATCCTCAAGGCGATTCATCATCGCCTCATACTCCTTTGCGGGAACACAATAAAACGCTGGCTCATTTCGATTGAGGATTGCAACAGATTGGCCGCCACCGGCGGCCACGGTACCCATGGGGTTTCTTTTCAATTCAGAAATACTCGCAACGATATTAGAAAGGACTACGTGAGTCATGATGGTGCTCCCTGGAGTGCTGTTAATGGTGCTTAAAATAGCACTCCAAGACGGCTTCGACGCCTATCACTTATTACCGCCTTCTCTTTTATTGAGTGAAAAAAGGTATCACGTCCCGACATTCCACATTTCCGGGCTTCGTGTCGGGCCGGTCCTTCATAAAAGTGGGAAAAATCCCGCGAATCCACAGGCCACCTGTAATTTCTGACAGTAGACCTGTTCTTCACCCTTCTTTAACGTCATCGAACCTTCGAGGTCGTTGAAAAGGAGTTCTCAATGAGCGCTGCCAATACCATTTCCAATCTGGCTCCGGTTTACCGCAAAGCCCTGAAAACCTGGCGCCCGGTGATCCTGTATTTCGCCAATGAACACTGCCCCGCCTGCGAATGGGCCGGGCCGATTTTTCGTCAGATTGCCGAGCCGTACCGTCATCGCGCCAATATCTACATGCTTAACACCCGTGAGTCGCCGCGCCATCCGTTGGTCACCGGCACGCCGACGGTGCTGTTCTACAAGAACGGCAGGCTGGTGAAAAAACTCAAAGGCATCGGCACAGAGGAAACACTGGCGGCGGACTTTGCCCGGCATATTGGCAGGACCAGGGCACCGGTGGTGCAGCAGAAACCACGACATGACCTGCCGTGGTTGCGCCGCACATTGAGCAGGCTCTGCACAATCACGCGTGCGCATCGGCGGGTGATTTGAGGCAGTGCATTTCCCGTAATCGTTGCGGCGTCTGACACATCGCTTTCGCGGGCAAGCCCGCTCCCACAGGGGTCAACGTTGTTCACACATTTCGTGTACGACGCGTGCACTGTAGGAGCGGGCTTGCCCGCGAAGGGGTCGGCACCGTCAGCGCAAGGCTGCTGCCTTACGCAGAATCGCGCACCAGCAACACCTGCGTCACCCGTCGTTCCTCAACGGCTTTGACGGTCATTTGCCAGCCTGCGTACTGCAGCCGATCGCCGATCATCGGCAAGCGATCCAGCAGGCTCATCACCAGTCCGGCCAGGGTCTGATAGTCCTCGGTCGGTTCGGCGCCAAACCCGGTGCGCTGGCGAACACGCGTCAGGTTCAACGCGCCGTTGACGACAAAACCGCCCTGCTCCTCGATCACGTCCGGGCCTTCGATCTCGCTGGCATCGGGCAGTTCGCCGGCAATCGATTCGAGGATGTCGGTCATGGTCAACACACCGACGAAGTCACCGAATTCGTTGACCACGAAGGCGATGTGAGTCGACGCCGCGCGCATTTGCTCCAGCGCATTGAGGATCGAATAGCTGTCGAGCAGGTTGATGGTCTTGCGCGCCAGGTGCTCCAGGTTCGGCTCGGCACCGGCCAGGTATTCCTTGAGCAATTCCTTCTTGTGCACGAAGCCCAACGGTTCATCCACCGCGCCGTGGCGAATCAGCGGCAGACGTGAATACGACGAGTGCATCAATTTTGTGCGAATTGTCTCGGCGTCGTCGGCCAGATCGATGGTGTCGACATCCGCACGTACGGTCATCAGGTTCCGAATCGGCCGCTCGGCCAGTTGCAGCACGCCACTGATCATCACTCGCTCGCGGCGGTCGAACAGCTCCGCACTCGGGGCTTCGCCGTCATCCAGCAGATCGGAAATTTCCTCGCCGACCTCCTCCGCCTCCAGCTTGCGCCCGCCCAGCAGACGCATTACCGCGTAGGCCGTGCGCTCACGTATGGGGCGCAAGCCTTGCATCGAACGCTTGCGTCGGGCCCGGGCGATCTGGTTGAACACCTCGATCAGGATCGAGAAACCAATCGCCGCATACAGATAACCTTTCGGGATGTGGAAACCCAGGCCTTCGGCCGTCAGGGCGAAACCGATCATCATCAGGAAGCCCAGACACAGCATGATCACCGTCGGGTGCGCGTTGACGAAGCGGGTCAGCGGCTTGCTGGCGACGATCATCAGGCCGATGGAAATGATCACCGCGATCATCATCACCGCCAGTTCATCAACCATGCCGACGGCGGTGATTACCGCGTCCAGCGAGAACACCGCATCGAGCACCACGATCTGCGCGACGATTGGCCAGAACAGCGCGTAAGCGGCATTGGTCGAGCGCTGGCCGACGTGGCCTTCGAGTCGTTCGTGCAGCTCCATCGTCGCCTTGAACAGCAGGAATACACCACCGAACAGCATGATCAGGTCACGGCCGGAGAAGCTCTTGTCGAACACCTCGAACAACGGCTGCGTGAGGGTGACCAGCCAGGAAATACTCGCCAACAGGCCCAGGCGCATGATCAGCGCCAACGACAGGCCGATGATCCGCGCACGATCGCGCTGATGCGGCGGCAGTTTGTCTGCCAGGATCGCGATGAACACCAGGTTGTCGATACCCAGCACCAGCTCCAGCACGATCAAAGTCAACAAGCCTAACCAGGCCGTGGGATCCGCTAACCATTCCATAAAATGTCTCGATCTCTCTTCAGTGAATTCAGGCTGCCGGACACGGCAAAGTGCAACGCGAAGGCTCTGAAGCCGCGTTGTCAACGATAGACGGGAGTCGGAAAACCGGATGCTGCGAGTACGTCAAGACCGCGCCATGGCGCGTGGAGAAGGTACGACTGGGAGGCTCCAAGAGGGTGTTCATGCAAATCCTGAATGAAAAATGGCCTTGGAGCGTACAGGCTCAAGGCACATTTTCTACAGCGGCAAATCATTTCAAAATCTGTAAGAGCACAGGAAATTTGATTTTCCTGCAGGCCCTTTCGCGAGCAAGCCCGCTCCCACAGGGGTTATTCGTCGGACGCAGGTTCTGAGTTCAAAGAAGGTCCAACGTGGGAGCGGGCTTGCTCGCGAAGGGGTCATCAAACACACCACATCATCGCCCGGCAAAACGCAACCGCGACAACTGGCGCAAATCCCCTTCCACGTAATAATCGTTGGTCCAGCTGTCATCCACCGCCAATGGACTCACCTGCTTCAGTTCCAGCTTTTTCGCGAAATAGCGAAAGCGGTAATGCTCATAAAACCGCAGCAACTCCAGGCCATAGCGATCAGCCAGATCGGTGTCGCCACGAATGATCAGGAAGTTCTCGTCATTGCCGTTACTGGCTGACGTACTGAGGTTGTGACTGCCGCTGATGATGGTCGGCGCATCGGTGGTGAAGTCGGTGATCACGGCTTTGGTGTGCACCAGCAGGTTGCCCTTCTGGCCTTTCATGTTTTCCTTCAGCCAGCCTTCCAGCCCGGTGTTGAGTAATGCTGTGGCAGCGAATTCGGCGGTGCGGTCGGCATGAAACCCGGTGATGCTGCTCGCGGTGTTTTGCAGGCCGTAGCGCAGAATGTCGTCATGCGGTTTGCCGAGCAGCGCGTTGAGGATCGCGTCCGGCAAGGTGAACGCGGTGACGAACAGCACGTCCTTCCTGGCCGCCTCGATGATCTCGACGAACTCACGCAAATCGCCACCACCGCTGCGTGGCGAGAACCCGGCGAACAGCGCCTGTGTCGGGTCCATCGGGTTGTGTTCGGTGATCCAGCTGCGCGTCGCAGCGACGTCGGCCGGGTTGGCCCAGACTTCTTCGAAGGTTTGCAGATAACGCGCGGCAATCGTCACGTCGTCGAGCGTATGCACCACGTTGGCCTGGCGATACACGCCATTGGCGGTGAAATTGGTGCTACCGCACAGCACCGCCTGCGGTTGCCGCTGACCCGCGCCATCGACACGGCTGAGAACAATGAATTTGTCGTGAAAGATGTTATGGGTGACCCGGCCGCGCTTGTTCGCCATCGGCAATTTGGCAAGGTTCGTTTCGTTCAGGGTCGTATCGGGATCATCAGGTTGCGCGTGATACAGCACGCGCACCTGAACCCCTCGGGCAAATGCCGCATTCACTGCGTCGACGATCGCCTGCAACTGATACTCGTAGATCGCGATGTCCAGCCCCCACTGCGCGTCCACCGCACGTTCGATAAAGCCCAGCAATCGCTCCAGGAGTCCGTTCTCCAGCCACAGCCGCGCCGCGTCGGGCCAGGCCTCGATGGGGAAGTTCTTGTTGGCGCTGATCTGCGCGTCGAGGTCGGGAAATTTGCGCTGGAAGGCCTGACTGGCGGCCACGGCACGGTTGAATATCACGCTCTGGTTGGCCGGATGACCGTCGTCACTGGTGATGCTCAGCTCCAGTGATTCGCCAAGTTGTGGCGCGTCTGCCGTGCCGTAGGCCAGATGCACGCGATAATGCATGGTAGTGCCCGGATTGACCGCGTAATCGGCCCAGCGGAATTTCTGCAACGGCGCTTTATCGCTGGGCGTGGCGTGATACTGGGGAAACGTGTGTGCCTTGCCGGGAAATGTCAGGCTGTTGAACAGGAACAGCCAGGGTTTGTCGCCCTGCTGTTTCTCGATGGCAAAGCCGAGCAAGCCTTTGCGTCGAGGTTCGGCCAGGTCCATGGCGAGTAACACGCCGTTGGTGCCGGCGTAGGCCTTGACGCGAAAGTCGTCCTGAGGATTGGCGACCATTACCCGCATGATTCACTCCTTGTGATTGTGCTGGGGTGGAGCATAGAGCAGCTCTGCGGTTTTCGTTGATCCTGCATGATCCGAGGCGATGTCTTCGCGAGCAGGCTCGCTCCCACAGAGCAAGCGGTGTTCACCAACATTGTGGGAGCGAGCCTGCTCGCGAAGAGGCCCGCTCAGACTTCACACATCATCGATATGCCGATATTCCGCACTCAGCGCCGCCGCTAATTCCCGCGCCCGTGCCAATCGGATGGGCCCGCGCTCAATGTCGATCAACAATCCCGGACACTCCAGCGGCGGCATCGACGGTAAGGCTTTTAAACGCCCATCCGTGACCACCAGCAAGCGCTGCTGCTCGGCCGGGAAGCGCTTTTGTCGCTGCACCAGCCATTGCTGTGCCTGCGTCAATGCCGCCACCAACGGCGTGCCGCCGCCCGCCCCCAACGCCTCCAGCCAGGTGCGCAAGCCACTCGATGCTTTCAGACCTTGCACCTGCCATTTCGGCGCGCTGCCGCTTGCGGTCAGCAAGGCCAGTCGCGCGCGCTGCCGATAAGCATCATCGAACAATTGCGCGAGCAGGCCCTTGGCATCGCTCAGCGCCTGATGCCTACGGGTCGAAGCCGACGCATCGACGATCACCAGCCACAACTCATGGGGAGAACGAGTGCGCAACTGGAACTGCAGATCTTCTCGAGTCTGCGGCCGACCGTTGAGCAGCGTGCCCGGCCAGTTCACCCGGCCGCTGCGCGCGGCGTGGCGCTGGCCTTGGCGTCCATGATCGAGGCGACCGGCGCGGGGTCTGGCATTCGCCCCCGCGTCGGATCGGGGACGAATGCCGGTTACTTTTTTGGCCAGCTCGGCACTTCGCGACGGACACCGGTGGTCACTGCCGGGGCGGGCATATCACCCCACTGGCCCTGCCCTTCGCTCGGTTCGGCCTGGCTACTGGCCGGGTTTTGCGCGGGTGGCTGAGAGCTGGAAGAAGACGATTCACGACGGCGATGCCGCAGGGCAAATTCCGCCACGGCGTCGATGTCCTGCTCGGCAATCGCTTCGGCGCCGCGCCATGCCGCATGCGCACGGGCCGCACGCAGCCAGACCAGATCAGCACGCAAGCCATCGACGCCAGCAGCGAAGCAACGCTGGGTGATGCTCGCCAACGCGTCGTCATCCAGCGGGATGTTCGCCAAGGCGATGCGCGCCTGTTCGCAGCGCTCACGCAGCGCTTGCTGCTGGGCTTCCCACTGCACGCAGAACGCCTGTGGATCGCTGTCGAAATCCAGGCGGCGGCGGATGATCTGCCCGCGTTCGGTCGGCGCGGTGTGGCCGCTGAGGGCAACGTTCAGGCCGAAACGGTCAAGCAGCTGTGGCCGTAATTCACCCTCTTCCGGGTTCATCGTGCCGATCAATACAAATCGCGCCGAATGCCGATGGGAGATGCCGTCGCGCTCGATCAGGTTGGTACCACTGGCAGCCACATCGAGCAGCAGGTCGACCAGATGATCGGGCAGCAGGTTTACTTCATCGACGTACAGCACACCGCCGTCAGTCTTGGCCAAAACACCGGGAGAAAACTGCGCCCGCCCTTCACTCAGCGCGGCGTCGAGATCAAGAGTGCCGACCAGACGCTCTTCGGTGGCGCCCAATGGCAGCGTGACGAACTGTCCGCTCGCCAGCAGATCAGCCAAGCCACGGGCCAGGGTCGACTTGGCCATGCCGCGCGGGCCTTCGATCAGCACGCCACCGATTTTCGGGTCGATGGCGGTGAGGTACAGGGCGAGTTTCAGGTCATCGGCGCCGACCACGGCGGAGAGCGGGAAATGCGGGGTGTCGGTCATCTTCAATACTCGGTCATGGTCGGTGTGGATTCATTTCAGTGTAGGAGTGAGCCTGCTCGCGATAGCGGTGGGTCAGCGACAAATAGGTTGGCTGATACACCGCTATCGCGAGCAGGCTCACTCCTACAAAATGTTGTGGTGTGTCAGGTGTCTTCTTCTATATCCAGCAGCAGGTTTTCCAGTGCTTCTTTATACACGCCGGGTTCCTGCCACATCCCACGCTGCTGTGCTTCCAGCATGCGCTCGGTCATGTCGCGCAGCGCATGCGGATTGTGTTCACGAACAAAATCGCGGGTCGCCGGGTCGAGCAAGTAGGCGTCCGCCAGCAACGCGTACTGATGATCATCGATCAGTTGCGTGGTGGCGTCGAAAGCGAACAGGTTATCGACTGTCGCCGCCAGTTCGAAGGCGCCTTTATAGCCATGACGCTTGACCCCGTCGATCCATTTCGGATTGGCCGCCCGCGAGCGTATCACCCGGTTCAGTTCTTCTTTCAGGGTACGGATTTTCGGCAGATCCGGCTGACTGTGATCACCGTGATAACTCGCCGCCGCTTCGCCACGCAGGGTTTCCACCGCCGCGAGCATGCCGCCCTGAAACTGGTAATAGTCGTTGGAATCGAGCAAGTCGTGCTCGCGATTGTCCTGGTTCTGTAGCACCGCTTGCACCTGACTCAGACGCTGGACGAACTGTTCACGAGCGGCGGTGCCCTCGTCCGCCCCGCCGTAAGCGTAAGCGCCCCAATTCAGATAGACCTCGGCCAGATCCTCGCGACTCTGCCACAGGCGACCGTCGATGGCGCCCTGTACGCCCGCGCCATAGGCTCCGGGTTTGGCGCCGAAAATCCGCCAGCCGGCCTGGCGCCGCGCCGCGTCGGCATCCAGCCCCGATTGCAACAGCGCCTCGCGCTCGGCACGCACCTTCGCCGCCAGCGGGTTGAGGTCATCCGGTTCGTCCAGCGCCGCCACCGCTTGCACGGCGGCGTCGAACAGACGAATCAGGTTGGCAAAAGCATCGCGGAAAAAACCCGAGACCCGCAGCGTGACGTCGACCCGTGGCCGGTCGAGCAGGCTCAGCGGCAGAATCTCGAAATCATCGACGCGCTGACTGCCGGTGGCCCACACCGGGCGCACGCCCATTAGCGCCATGGCCTGAGCGATGTCGTCGCCGCCAGTGCGCATGGTCGCGGTGCCCCACACCGACAGGCCGAGCTGACGCAGGTGATCGCCGTGATCCTGCAAATGCCGCTCGAGAATCAACGTGGCGGACTGGAAACCGATGCGCCACGCGGTGGTGGTCGGCAGGTTGCGCACGTCCACCGAGTAGAAGTTGCGCCCGGTGGGCAACACGTCGAGACGGCCACGGCTGGGTGCGCCGCTTGGGCCGGCGGGGACGAAGCGACCGTTGAGGGCGTCAAGCAGACCGCGCATTTCGGCGGGGCCGCAGGCGTCGAGGCGTGGGGCGACGACTTCGCGCAGATTTTCAATGATTGCACTGACTTCAGCCCCCCTCGGTTCCTGTAGGAGTGAGCCTGCTCGCGATGGCGTCAGGTCAGGCAATTCAGTGTTGAATGACATACCGCTATCGCGAGCAGGCTCACTCCTACAAGGGGCGTGCAATGTTTCGGAGATCAGTTGGGTGGCGAATAGCTCAAGGCGTTCGCGGGTATCGCCGGCAGTGCGCCAGATTTCTTCGCTGAGGCTTTGCAGCTCTGGCGGACGCGGGCCGTTCCATGGATCGGCAAGCACACAATCCAGCGGATCAAAGCCCAACTCGAAGGCCTTGGCCAACGCCCGCAGCAGACTCGACTGCGCACCCTTGCCGTCGCCACGCGGAATGCGCAGCAAGGCCAGCAACGTATCGATGCGTAAACGCCCGGTCGGCGACTCGCCAAAGATGTGCAGGCCATCGCGGATCTGCGATTCCTTCAGGTCACACAGATAGGTGTCCAGACGCGGCAGCCAGATCGCTGCGTCGGCGTCGCTGTCCAGACCGGCGTCGAGTTGCAGTTCGCGGTCGATCTGCGTCTCGCGCACCAGTTGCAGAATGTCGCGCTGCAGCTCCCGCGCACGACGCGGATCGAGCAGTTGCGCCTCGTAATATTCGTCGGCCAGCAGTTCCAGATTGCGCAGCGGGCCGTAGGTTTCGGCACGGGTCAGCGGCGGCATCAGGTGGTCGATGATCACCGCTTGCGTGCGCCGCTTGGCCTGGGCGCCCTCGCCCGGGTCGTTGACGATAAACGGATAAATGTTCGGCAGCGGCCCGAGCAATGCGTCCGGCCAGCAATTTTCCGAGAGGCCGACGCCCTTGCCCGGCAACCATTCGAGGTTGCCGTGCTTGCCGACGTGAATCACCGCATGGGCACCGTAGGTGTTGCGCAGCCAGAAATAGAACGCCAGATAGCCATGCGGCGGCACCAGATCCGGGTCGTGATACACCGCACTCGGATCGACCTGATAACCGCGCGCCGGTTGAATGCCGACGAAGGTCAAGCCAAAACGCAGCCCGGCGATCATCATCCGCCCGTCGCGGCACATCGGATCGTTTTGCGGCGCGCCCCAGCGTTCCAGCACCGCCGCGCGATTGGCTTCCGGCAGCGCGTTGAACATCGCCAGATAGGCATCCATCGCCAGGCTTTGCTGGCACGGACGCAGGTCGATGCTGTCGAGGTCGTTGCTGACGCCGCCGAGCAATTGCTGGATTAACGCGGTGCCGCTGTCCGGCAACTCCGCCGTCAGCGGGAAGCCTTCCGCCTGCAACGCGCGCAGGATATTCAATGCCGCCGCCGGCGTGTCCAGACCGACGCCATTGCCGATCCGGCCGTCGCGAGTCGGGTAGTTGGCGAGGATCAGCGCGATGCGTTTTTCCGTGTTCGGCAGCCGCGCCAGATCGCTCCAGCGCCGCGCCAGTTCAGCGACGAAATCCATGCGTTCGGGTTGCGCCCGGTAGCAGACCACGTCGGACTGGCTGCGCTCGCTGCGCCAGGCCAGGTCCTTGAAGCTGATCGGCCGGCTGATGATGCGCCCGTCGAGTTCCGGCAAGGCAATGTGCATCGCCAGGTCCCGTGGCCCCAGGCCTTGCTCGCTGTCGCGCCAGCCCGGCTCGTTGTCCTGAGCACAGATCGCCTGAATCACCGGAATATTGCGCCGGAACGGGCGCAGATGCGGGGCTTCTGGACTGGACTGCGCGAAACCGGTGGTGTTGAGAATCACCGCCGCCTCGACCTCGTCCAGCCAGTCCTCGACCACGCTCAGACAGCCGGGTTCTTTCAGGCTGGCGACGGCGATCGGCAACGGATTGAGCCCCGCCGCCTGCAAGCGCTGGCAGAACACGTCGATGAACGCGGTGTTTGCCGCTTGCAAGTGCGAGCGATAAAACAACACCGCCGCGACCGGTTGACCGGGCAGCCATTCGGCTTGCCAGTCGCTCAGTGCGGCGGTGTTATTCTGTGGCTGGTAAATCGCCGTGCGCGGCAGCGCTTGCGGTTCGCCCCAGGCGTAGTCGCGCCCCAGCCAGCGGTTGGCCAGACAATGAAAGAAATCCAGCGCATTGCCCATGCCGCCCTGACGCAGGAACTGCCAGAGGCGGTCGCGATCTTCGGCGGGCACCGTGCTCAGGTCGCTGAGTTCCGGGTCGGGACGATCATCGCCCGGCACCAGAATCACCTGCACCCCGCGCTCGGCCAACTCCACCAGACGCTCGACGCCATAACGCCAATAGGCAATGCCGCCGTGCAGCGAAATCAAAATAACCTTGGCGTGCCGCAGCACTTCATCGACATACAAATCGACCGAAGCATGATTCTGCACCTGCATCGGATTGGCCAGGCGCAGGCTCGGGTAATCCTCGGGCAATTGCTGCGCGGCTTCGGCGAGCAGCGCCAGGCTGGAATCGCCGCTGCACAGGATCACCAGCTCGGCGGGGGTTTGTCCAAGGTCGGCAATGTTGTCATCCGACACGAAACCGCCGGGCTGGGTCCTGAGCAGGTGCATCGCTTAAACGCTGAGCGCGGCGCGCAGTTGCGCTTCGAGTTGCGCGGCGTCGAGTTCCTGACCGATCAGCACCAGACGGGTGACGCGCGCTTCATCAGCGCCCCACTGGCGGTCGAAGTGCTTGTCGAAACGCGTGCCCACGCCTTGAATCAACAGGCGCATCGGCTTGTTCGGAATCGCCGCGAAGCCCTTCACACGCAGGATGCCATGCTTGACCACCAACTGCGTCAGCGCGTCGAGCAGCAGGCTTTCGTCGGCTTGCGGCAGTTCGATGGAGATCGAATCGAAGGCGTCGTGATCGTGGTCATCGTGGTCGTCATCACCGTCGTGATGGTGATCGTGATGGCTGTGGCGGCTGTCGATATGTTCTTCGGATCCGGCACCGAGACCGATCAGCACGTCCAGTGGCAGGCGACCGTTGCTGGCTTCGATGATCTTCACTGCTGGCGGCAGTTCTTCGGCGACTTCGGCGCGAACGCGAGCCAGATCTTCGGCGCTGGTCTGGTCGGCCTTGTTGAGGATCACCAGATCGGCGCTGGCCAGTTGGTCGGCGAACAGCTCATGAAGTGGCGATTCGTGATCCAGGTTCGGATCGAGTTTGCGCTGGGCATCGACCTGATCGGGGAACGCGGCGAAAGTGCCGGCGGCCACGGCCGGGCTGTCGACCACGGTGATCACCGCATCCACCGTGCAGGCACTGCGGATTTCCGGCCACTGGAAGGCTTGTACCAGCGGTTTTGGCAGGGCCAGACCGGACGTCTCGATCAGGATGTGATCGAGGTCACCGCGCCGGGCGACCAGTTCACGCATCACCGGGAAGAACTCTTCCTGCACCGTGCAGCACAGGCAACCGTTGGCCAGTTCGTAGACGCGGCCAGTGGCTTCTTCTTCGGTGCAGCCGATGGTGCATTGCTTGAGGATCTCACCGTCGATGCCCAGTTCGCCGAATTCGTTGACGATCACGGCGATGCGACGGCCCTGAGCGTTGTCGAGCATGTGTCGCAGCAAGGTGGTTTTGCCCGAGCCGAGGAAACCGGTGACGATGGTGACGGGGAGTTTGGCCAGTGTTTTCATCGGATGCCCTTTGGCAAGGTGGCGGGCATACGGGACGAGATCCGCTGCGAGCGTGCGCGCGGAAGAATTCGCCACCGGATCACCCCGCCCGGTTGTAGTGAGAAATCTGTGACGAGGCAGGTCTCCTGGCTGACGGTGTTCGGGCCTTGGGCCCGGCGTTCGCTGCGCCTTCCCGCGGGCTCAGTGGATTGAGCTGGCAGTGGCGTGGCAACGAACTTCACCGTTCACAGTTGCGGGGGCAGCCGCGGCTTTGACCGCGTTCCCTTCTTAGCTTCGGCGTGGGCCGAAGAACCTCGAAAGCGCAAGGCTACGCATGGCTTGAGGATGGGTCAATGCTTTGGTTTTTTTTGGATTGGGGGCATATCCGTTGCTGCGGGGGTTGCCGCTGGCGGTTTCGCTCTTACAGCGAGTCACTTTTTCCAAACGCTGGGTTTGAGGTTTGGGATTTGGGGTTTGGGGGGCATATCCGTTTCTTCGGGTGTTGCCTCTGGCGGTTTCGCTCTTACAGCGAGTCACCTTTTCCAAACGCCGAAAAGGTAACCCAAAAGGCTTTGCCCCGGCGTACGGCACTTCGCTTAGGCTCAGTGTTCCCTCGCTACGGTGTCCATCCGGGGGCATCGCCTACGGTTTGCTTCGCTGCACCTCCTCTCGATGTATGCGGCTTCGCCGCATGGCGCTGCGCGCCTTCCCCCTGATGGACACCTACGCTCGGCCTGCCGAAGGGGCAGAAGATCAAAAGCCACATCAAAAGCCAGAGCCAGAGCCAAAGCCAAAGCCAAAGCCAAAGCCAAAGCCAAAGCCAAAGCCAAAGCCAAAGCCAAAGCCAAAGCAGATCAAAAGATCGCAGCCTTCGGCAGCTCCTACACGGGAGTGGGTGTATTCAGTTAGAGATTGGTCGGCTGTCAGGCCGCCTTCGCGAGCAAGCCCGCTCCCACAGTTTAGATTGTGTACAGCCCCATGCGGCGCAGCCGCCCCACTCAACACGATGAGCGTTAGCTCGAGTACCGCTTTTGATCTGAGGGCCCGTCGGCAGGCTGAGTGGAGGGATTTATCCGGGGGTGGGAGCGCAGCGACCGTTTGGCGCAGCCAAACACAGCGAGAAGAGGTGCAGCGAAGCAAACCGTAGGCGCTGCCCCCGGATGAATACCGGAGCGAAGGAACCCGAGCCTAAGCGAGGGCCGAACGTCAGGGCATAGACCTTTTGGTTACTTTTGGGGCGTTTGCCAAAAGTGACCCGCCGTCAGGGCGGAACCCTAAGTGGCCGTTACCGCAGCAACGGATATGCCCCCAATCCCAATTGACTCAAATCCTCCCCTCATGGTCTCCTACACAACTTGTTACGGGTGCCCTTCACAGGGTGAAACGGGAAACCGGTGAATCATGTGCTTTACTCAAAGCCATGTCAGTCCGGTGCTGCCCCCGCAACGGTAAGCGAGCGAAGCGTCAAATCCACTGTGCCATACGGCATGGGAAGGTGACGCTTGCAGGTCGGCCAGACGCCAACCCCTCGTGAGCCCGGAGACCGGCCCGCAACACACAGTGCGCAGTTTGCGTCGCTGAACATAACAAACCCGCGGTGGGCGGGCGCTGTTCGAACCTTTGCGTGCCCGACTCGCAGGGGTTTTCATGCGCTCTATATCACCCGCTGACACTCCAGAGGGAAGCGCCATGTCGATCATCAGCAGCACCGGCAGCAACACCGACAAAATCTCCAGCACCGCCACCTTGAGCCAACGCCTGACCGCCGCAATCTTCGCGTCGATTCTGGGGGCCAGCCTTGTGTACTTCGCCGGTTTCTCGCACATCGAAGCGGTGCATAACGCCGCCCACGATACCCGCCACAGCGCCGCGTTCCCGTGCCACTGAGACCTGCCGACATGATCAAGCGTATCGCGCAAACCGCAGGTTTCACCGGCCTGCTGGCCGCCCTGCTGCTGACGTTGCTGCAAAGTTTCTGGGTCTCGCCGCTGATTCTACAAGCCGAAACCTTCGAGAAGTCCGAACCGGTGGCCGTTCACGAACACGCCGCCGGTACGGCTGCTCACAACCATGACGCCGAAGCCTGGGAGCCGGAGGACGGCTGGCAACGCGTGGTCTCGACCACCGGCGGCAATCTGGTGGTGGCAGTCGGTTTCGCCCTGATGCTCGCCGGCCTGTACACCTTGCGTGCACCGACCAAAACCTCGCAAGGCCTGCTCTGGGGCCTGGCCGGCTACGCGACCTTCGTCCTTGCGCCGACCCTGGGCCTGCCGCCTGAACTGCCGGGCACCGCCGCAGCCGATCTGGCTTCGCGGCAAACCTGGTGGATCGGCACCGCTGCCTCCACCGCTGTTGGCCTGGCGTTGATTGTGTTCAGCCGCCACTGGTTGATGAAGTTGCTGGGCGTGGCGATCCTGGCCGTGCCGCACGTGATCGGCGCTCCGCAACCGGAAGTGCATTCGATGCTCGCTCCGGAAGCGCTGGAAACCCAGTTCAAAATCGCTTCGCAGTTGACCAACGTGGCGTTCTGGCTGGCCCTGGGCCTGATCAGCGCCTGGTTGTTCCGCCGCAAAAGCGATGGTCAGTACCACGCATGACCGATGACCGCGCAGCGCCGACCTTTGTGGTCGGCCTGGGCTGCCAGCGCGGCTGCCCGGTCAGCACGCTGCGCGCGTTACTCGATCAGGCGTTGCAGGCGCATCGTATAGAACTTGAAGCGGTCAAGGCCTTGGCCAGCATCGATCTTAAACGCGATGAACCCGGCCTGCAGGAACTGGCCAGTCAACTGGCGCTGCCGCTGTTGTATTTCAGCAGCGACGAACTGGCCAATTATCAGCAACGCCTGAGCCACCATTCGCAGATCGCCTACGAGCGCACCGGTTGCTACGGCGTGGCGGAAAGTGCCGCCCTGGCCCTCGCCGAGCAGTTGATTCAAGCACCGGCAAAACTGCTGATTTCCCGGCAAAAATACGCTCAGGCAACCTTGGCATTGGCCGGCGCTGCGTAAATTCCCGATAATCCCCCCGCTTGATCATGAGCAATCTTCATCTGAAGCGTTGCCCTGCCCCGTTTTTCACAGGATTTCTTCATGACCGTCTACTTCATCGGCGCCGGCCCCGGCGACCCGGAATTGATCACCGTCAAAGGCCAGCGGCTGATCCGCAGTTGCCCGGTGATCATCTACGCAGGCTCGCTGGTACCGGCCGCTGTGCTGGAGGGGCATCAGGCTGAAACCGTGGTCAACAGCGCCGAATTGCATCTGGAGCAGATCATTGAATTGATCAAATCCGCCCATGCCAATGGCCAGGACGTGGCGCGGGTGCATTCGGGTGATCCGAGCCTGTATGGCGCGATTGGCGAGCAGATTCGTTATTTGCGCGAGCTGCAGATTCCGTTCGAGATCATTCCCGGCGTCACCGCGACCGCAGCGTGTGCAGCCTTGCTAGGCGCGGAACTGACACTGCCGGACGTGTCGCAGAGCGTGATTCTGACCCGCTACGCGGACAAGACCGCAATGCCGGCGGGTGAGGAGTTGAGCAGTCTGGCGCAGCATGGCGCGACCATGGCGATTCATCTGGGGGTCAATCATCTGCAGAAAATCATCGCTGAACTGCTGCCGTATTACGGCGCGGATTGCCCGATTGCGGTGATTCACCGGGCGACATGGCCGGATCAGGACTGGGTGGTGGGGACGCTGGAAGATATTGCCGAGAAAGTTGCGGCCAAGGGGTTTCGGCGCACAGCGTTGATTCTGGTCGGGCGGGTGTTGGGCAGTGAGGTGTTTAGCGAGTCGTCGCTGTATCGCGCGGGGCATGCACACCTCTATCGCCCATGAAGGCCCTTTCGCGAGCAAGCCCGCTCCCACATTTGGAATGCGCCCAAATGTGGGAGCGGGCTTGCTCGCGAAGGCATCATTGAATTTCACGCAAAAAAAACGGCGCTCACGGGGCGCCGTTTTTCGTGTTCGCAGTGAACACCTTACTCAGTAGTAGGCGTTTTCTTTCTGCGTGTGGTCGGTCACGTCGCGCACACCTTTGAGCTCTGGAATACGTTCGAGCAAGGTGCGCTCGATGCCTTCCTTCAGGGTCACATCGGCCTGGCCGCAGCCCTGGCAACCACCACCGAACTGCAACACGGCGATGCCGTCCTCGACCACATCGATCAGGCTGACCTGACCACCGTGACTGGCCAGCCCCGGGTTGATTTCGGTTTGCAGGTAGTAGTTGATGCGCTCGTTGACCGGGCTGTCGGCGTTGACCATCGGCACTTTGGCGTTTGGCGCCTTGATGGTCAGCTGGCCGCCCATGCGGTCGGTGGCGTAATCGACGACGGCGTCGTCAAGGAACGCTTCGCTGAACGAGTCGATATAGGCAGTGAAGCTTTTCAGCCCCAGCGCGGTATCTTCAGGTTTTTCTTCGCCCGGCTTGCAGTAGGCAATGCAGGTTTCGGCGTACTGGGTGCCAGGCTGGGTGATGAAGACGCGGATGCCGATGCCCGGGGTGTTCTGCTTGGAGAGCAGATCGGCCAGGTAATCGTGGGCGGCGTCGGTAATGGTAATAGCGGTCATGGAAACTCCTCGCAGGCTTGGGCGCAGTTTACGCCAATCATTGCGCCGGACAAAGTCCTAGTATTTTTGTCGGGAAAGATTCTCGACAGGTGCGCGCATCGGTTCGCCCTCGATCCGCGCTTTAAGCCACTGATAGCTGCGTTTTTCCACCCATTCGTAGCTCAACCATGACCCCCCACCAATCGCCAGAGCGCAGACGATGAACATCAGATACGGGTTGATTCCGTAGCGTCGCGCGATAAAACCACCAACCGACAACACCAACACGTGCATCAGATACACCGAATAGGAACAGTCACCGAGCCATTTCATCACCCGATTGCGCTCGACGTAGCGCTCCAGCGCCATGCAAGCCATCACCAGCACCGCGCTCGGCACGCCCCAGTTCAATAACCTTGGCGCCGGTGCCAGGTGATAGATCGCCATCATCGCAGCGCCCATCGCCAACAGCGGCAGCCACAGGCCGGCGCCAATCCAGCCCCGGCGATAGAGCACGCCAATGCCGATCCCCAGCAGAAACTCGTAGACGATGTCGGAACGGTAAAACTCGTTGAGCCAGCCGAACGCCTGACACACCGAAAACAGCAACGCGGCGACCACCAGCAAACGCACCTGCCAGCGGAACACCAGCGCGCATGCAAACAACACATAGAAGAGCATTTCGTAGTTGAGCGTCCAGCCGACATTCAGCGTCGGATAAATCCCGTAGCCGCCGGGGTTTTGCGCAGGAATGAATAACAGCGACGCGAGGAAATGCGCCCAGTCCACCGTCTGATCCGGCAACATTGGCCGGGCGAACAGCACCAGCAACGCCATCAACAGCGTGTACAGCCAGTACGCCGGGACGATGCGAAAAAGTCGGTACAGCAGGAAGCGCGCGGGCGGCAGTGCTTTGCTTTCGGTGGAGAGGAAAATCACCAGACCACTGATGACGAAGAAAACATCGACGCCGACTGCGCCTTTGTCGATGAAGAACTGCCCGACCGGGCCGCGCGCCTTGAAGTCGAAGAAAATCTGCATGAAGTGGTGACAGACCACCGTCCACGCGGCAAGCGCTCGCAGGGCCTGCACTGAAATCAACATGATCGGCTCCTGTCCACAACTCTCAAAACCACCACCGACCCCTTGTAGGAGTGAGCCTGCTCGCGATGACGGCATGTCAGGCGACAACCATTCTGAATGGACTGACGCCATCGCGAGCAGGCTCACTCCTACAGGGAATGTGCGGTGTTGCCAAGAATTAGGACAGTCGACCTGTATTAAACGATCAAAGATTCTCGTAGCGGTTCATGTCCAGCACGCCCTCTTCCACCGGGTCGGTTTCGTGGATGTATTGGCTCAGGTCGTGGAAATAGAACCAGAATTGCGGATGACTGCGACGAATCCCCCAGCGTTCGACGATTTTCTCGAAACGATCGGCATCCTTGGCATTCTCCATGGCATCGACAAACTCCGGCACTTGTTCGGCTGGAATGTTGAAGATGAAATTCGGATAGCTGCTCAGTACGCCCGGGTAGATGGTCAACGTGTCCAGCCCTGGCTGATAGCGCAGCGACTCGCCCAACAGAAACGCCACGTTGCTGTGCGCGCGATTGCGCAGCAGGCTGTACACCTCGCGTTTGCCGCTGCGGGTTTCAATGCGCAGCATGGTCGCTTCCGGCAATTGGTCGATGACCTTCAAACCGGCGGCCGGACGCGACGTCAGGCGGCTCAGCGCCTGCTCGGCATTTTGCAGCGCCGGGTCGATATTCGGCCGCGAGCAGTAGGCGCCGTCACAGCGGTTGATCGGATCCGGTCGCGCATTCAGATCGCCGTAACGCGCCAGCAACTGCATGGCGAAATCGTATTTCGGGTCCTTCGGATCGAGTTTCAGCGCGGTCGGTTTGTCGTCGTCGATCGCCTCATAGTCGAGCCACATCTTGAACTGGCCGCTGCTTTGGTACCAATCGTCGAGGTAGTCCTCGCGGGAATCGGCCGGCATCAGGCGCAGGAAGTTCTGCTCGGCGCCGTTGCGGATCAGGTCGAAATACAGACGAGTCTGCGCCTGATGGGAGACGTTGCCGAACACATCGAAGTTGACCGCCAACTGATAATAGGTGCGCTCCAGCAGCGGATAGTCGAACAGCCACATGGTCTGTGGCACTTCGCCGATCAGGCCTTTGGTCACCGACGCACTGTCGAAGTGGCGAAAAATGCTCAGCAGCGCGTTGTCGTTGCCGGCCCACAGGGTTGACCAGCTCGGAGCCGGCAGTTCGGCGTAACTGTCGCGGCGCAGGGCTTCGTATTCGTTGCGCTTGTTGCGGTAGTTGTGCCACAGGCTCAGCACACTGCCGACGTCATCGTTCTGCCCAGGCATTGCCAGCAACGGCGTGGCCTGGCCGCGATAGTTGGGGTCGGTGATGTACAGGTCATGTTCCGGGGCCTGGAACAGCGCCCAGAAGTTGTCGCGAATCACATCCGTCGCAATCTGCCCACGGCACACCGGCCCGCGAATAAAGGTGCGGACGAAGTATTCGGCGTTATCGAGCATGAACTGATAACGCGCCTGCGCCGGAATCGCCTCGAAGGTGGCGAACGGGTTGGCCCGGCTCTGCGGGCCGTAACCCGGCAACGCATTGACCTGCCAGTTGCCGCTGTAGAACAGACTCTTGACCCGCGCCATCTTCGCCGCACTCAGCGGATAGGTGATGTGGGTCTTGTGCACGATCACCCCTTGCACCGGCCACAGGCGGTAGTAAACCTGGGTGCCCGGATCGTCATTCGGGCGACGGGTGGCGATCAGGTCGATCGGCTGCCCTGTCGGCGTGCGCGAACGCACCCACTGGAAGTAGTGCCCCGGCTCGCCGTCCTTGAAATAGATATGCGCGAGGAACCAGTGTTCGAACAGCCAGCGCCCGACCAGACTCTGCCGCGCCCCCGGCGCATTGAGCAGGTTTTCCCACTGGACGATTTGCAGCGCTTCCCTGGCGCTCGGCGTCAACCCCTGCTCGTCGATCGGCGCACCGGACGCCAGCCAGCGCTGCAGGGTCTGGTATTGCTGATCGGTCAGCCCGGTCACCGCCAGCGGCATGCCTTCTTTCGGGTGGGCGCCGGCATAGCCGTCAAACTCGGCGGGCATCGCGCACATGTTTTCCCGTTGCAGGCCGAGCACGATGTCTTCCGGCAGCTTGGCATTCGGGGTCAGCGGGGTTTTGTGGCCCAGTTCCAGCATCCGCGCCATCAGCGCCGCTTGGCTACCCTGGGCATCGAGTACCGAATAAAAGCCCTTCTGCTGCCAGGCACGTTTGCCGAAGGCGTCGTAGAACAGCCGCGTGGTCGGCGCCGCCTGAGTGCGTTCGCCGTCGTAGACCGGCATCTTGCTTGCGCCCCGCCCTGCGCCTTCGCCGCTGCCCAGATTGAGCTGGCACGCCGAGTCGTAGCAGGCATGGCAGGCCACACACTTCTCGGTGAAGATTGGCTGGATGTCACGCGTATATGAAATAGAAGGTGAGATCGCGGGTTCCTGCGCAATGGCGCCCCAGCTTAAGAACAGCAAGAAAATGCTGATGACGCGGTACGACATGCCCAAGATCCCGATCGTGAAAAAAACGCCCGCGATTCTACAGTATGACGCTAGTACCAACATGAACGATATTCATGCAAAAGCAGCACGTGCTCCAAAAGCGCACAGGTTTGTTATGATCCCGGCCCTTCGTCATGGTCTTTTCGAGTAGTCCCAATGTCCGATCGCAGCGTCCGCCTTCAAGCTCTCAAGCAAGCCCTCAAAGAGCGCATCCTGATTCTCGACGGCGGCATGGGCACGATGATCCAGAGCTACAAGCTCGAAGAACAGGATTATCGCGGCAAACGCTTCGCTGACTGGCCGAGTGACGTCAAGGGCAACAACGACCTGCTGGTGATTACCCGTCCGGACGTGATCGGCGGCATCGAAAAGGCCTATCTGGATGCCGGCGCCGACATTCTGGAAACCAACACCTTCAACGCCACGCGCATTTCCATGGCCGACTACGGCATGGAAGAGCTGGCGTACGAATTAAACGTAGAAGGCGCGCGACTGGCGCGCAAGGTGGCCGACGCCAAGACCGCCGAAAACCCGGACAAGCCACGTTTCGTCGCCGGCGTGCTCGGCCCGACCAGCCGTACCTGCTCGCTGTCGCCAGACGTGAACAACCCCGGCTACCGCAACGTCACCTTCGACGAACTGGTGGAAAACTACACCGAGGCCACCAAGGGCCTGATCGAAGGTGGCGTCGATCTGATCCTGATCGAAACCATTTTCGACACACTCAACGCCAAAGCCGCGATCTTCGCCGTGCAAGGCGTGTTCGAAGAGCTGCACATCGAACTTCCGATCATGATTTCCGGGACCATCACCGATGCGTCCGGTCGCACCCTCTCGGGCCAGACCACCGAAGCGTTCTGGAACTCCGTGGCCCACGCTAAGCCAATTTCGGTCGGCCTCAACTGCGCCCTCGGCGCCAGTGAGCTGCGTCCATACCTGGAAGAGCTGTCGAACAAGGCCAGCACTCACGTTTCCGCGCACCCGAACGCCGGTTTGCCGAACGAGTTCGGCGAGTACGACGAGTTGCCGGTGGACACCGCCAAAGTCATCGAAGAATTCGCCCAGAGCGGCTTCCTCAATATCGTCGGCGGTTGCTGCGGCACCACCCCGGGCCACATCGAAGCCATCGCCAAGGCCGTGGCCGGTTACGCACCGCGGCAGATTCCGGACATTCCCAAGGCTTGCCGCCTGTCCGGTCTGGAACCGTTCACCATCGATCGCAGCTCGTTGTTCGTCAACGTCGGCGAGCGCACCAACATCACCGGTTCCGCCAAGTTCGCCCGTCTGATCCGTGAAGACAACTACACCGAAGCCCTGGAAGTCGCCCTGCAGCAGGTCGAGGCCGGCGCGCAGGTGATCGACATCAACATGGACGAAGGCATGCTCGATTCGAAGAAGGCCATGGTGACCTTCCTCAATCTGATCGCCGGTGAACCGGACATCTCGCGCGTGCCGATCATGATCGACTCCTCGAAATGGGAAGTGATCGAAGCCGGTCTGAAGTGCATTCAGGGCAAGGGCATCGTCAACTCGATCAGCATGAAAGAAGGCGTCGAGCAGTTCATCCATCACGCCAAGCTGTGCAAACGCTACGGCGCTGCGGTGGTGGTGATGGCGTTCGACGAAGCCGGCCAGGCCGACACCGAAGCGCGCAAGAAAGAAATCTGCAAACGCTCCTACGACATTCTGGTCAACGAAGTCGGCTTCCCGCCGGAAGACATCATCTTCGATCCGAACATCTTCGCCGTGGCCACCGGCATCGAAGAACACAACAACTACGCGGTGGACTTCATCAACGCCTGTGCCTATATCCGCGACGAGCTGCCGTATGCGCTGAGTTCCGGCGGCGTGTCCAACGTGTCGTTCTCGTTCCGTGGCAACAACCCGGTGCGTGAAGCGATTCACTCGGTGTTCCTGCTGTACGCGATCCGCGCCGGCCTGACCATGGGTATCGTCAACGCCGGTCAGCTGGAAATCTACGACCAGATCCCGCAGGAGCTGCGCGATGCCGTCGAAGACGTGATCCTCAACCGCACGCCGGAAGGCACCGACGCCCTCCTCGCCATCGCTGACAAGTACAAGGGCGACGGCAGCGTCAAGGAAGCCGAGACCGAAGAGTGGCGCAGCTGGGACGTCAACAAGCGTCTGGAGCATGCGCTGGTCAAGGGCATTACCACCCACATCGTCGAAGACACCGAGGAATCGCGCCAGTCGTTCGCGCGCCCGATCGAAGTCATCGAAGGCCCGCTGATGTCCGGCATGAACATCGTCGGCGACCTGTTCGGCGCCGGCAAAATGTTCCTGCCGCAGGTGGTGAAATCCGCCCGCGTGATGAAGCAAGCCGTGGCGCATCTGATCCCGTTCATCGAACTGGAAAAAGGCGACAAGCCGGAAGCCAAAGGCAAGATCCTGATGGCCACAGTAAAAGGCGACGTACACGACATCGGCAAGAACATCGTCGGCGTGGTGCTGGGTTGCAACGGCTACGACATCGTCGACCTCGGCGTGATGGTCCCGGCGGAGAAAATCCTCCAGGTCGCCAAGGAAGAAAAGTGCGACATCATCGGCCTGTCAGGGCTGATCACTCCATCGCTGGACGAGATGGTCCACGTTGCCCGCGAAATGCAGCGTCAGGATTTCCATCTGCCACTGATGATCGGTGGCGCGACCACGTCCAAGGCGCACACCGCCGTGAAGATCGAGCCGAAGTACAGCAACGACGCGGTGGTATACGTCACCGACGCCTCGCGTGCGGTCGGTGTCGCGACGCAGTTGCTGTCCAAGGAACTCAAGGCCGGTTTCGTCGAGAAGACCCGTCTGGAATACGTCGATGTGCGTGAGCGCACCGCCAACCGCAGCGCCCGTACCGAGCGCCTGAGCTACGCGGCGGCGATCGCCAAGAAGCCGCAGTTCGACTGGGCGAACTACACGCCGGTCAAGCCGACCTTCACCGGCACTCGCGTGCTGGACAACATCGACCTCAACGTTCTGGCCGAGTACATCGACTGGACGCCGTTCTTCATCTCCTGGGATCTGGCCGGCAAATTCCCGCGCATCCTCGAAGACGAAGTGGTCGGTGAAGCCGCCACCGCGCTGTACAAGGACGCGCGCGAGATGCTCACCAAGCTGATCGACGAGAAGCTGATCAGCGCCCGTGCGGTGTTCGGTTTCTGGCCGGCCAATCAGGTGCATGACGACGACATCGAACTGTACGGCGATGACGGCAAGCCGATGGCGCGCCTGCATCACCTGCGTCAGCAGATCATCAAGACCGACGGCAAGCCGAACTTCTCGCTGGCCGACTTCGTCGCGCCGAAGGACAGCGAAGTGACTGACTACGTCGGTGGTTTCATCACCACCGCCGGCATCGGCGCCGAAGAAGTCGCCAAGGCCTATCAGGACGCTGGCGACGACTACAACTCGATCATGGTCAAGGCACTGGCCGACCGTCTGGCCGAGGCCTGCGCCGAATGGCTGCACCAGCAAGTGCGCAAAGAGCACTGGGGTTACGCCAAGGATGAGGCGCTGGACAACGACGCGCTGATCAAAGAGCAGTATTCCGGTATCCGTCCGGCACCGGGTTATCCGGCCTGCCCGGATCACACCGAGAAAGCCACGCTGTTCACCCTGCTCGATCCTGAAGCCAGCGAAATGCGCGCGGGCCGCAGCGGCGTGTTCCTCACTGAACACTACGCGATGTTCCCGGCAGCGGCGGTCAGCGGCTGGTACTTCGCTCACCCGCAAGCGCAATACTTCGCAGTCGGCAAGGTCGACAAGGATCAGGTGCAGAGCTACACCTCGCGCAAAGGTCAGGAACTGAGCGTGACCGAGCGCTGGCTGGCGCCGAACCTCGGTTACGACGAATAAGCGCAACGCTCAGTCCCCGAACCTCCCGGGGACTGACCGTTCAGCGGGTTTTACCCGCCTGACATTTGCCCGGACGTACCGGGCATTTGTGCGTTGCCGGCAGACAAACCGATCCGTTCGATCTCCTGTCGCGACAATTCGATGAGCCTGGCATTTCGCGCGGCCGCCTGGTCGAACAACCTGCTCAGATACAGCGGATCGTCAGCACTCAGACCTTCCTCCTCACCCTCCTCCATCAACTGCAGTTCATCCATTTGCCTGAACGCTTCGGGCTGCTGCTCCTTGAGATAGTCCAGCCAGTAATCGCGCTGGATCAGGTCCTCCAGAAATCTCTCGGAGCGTTCCGCGCTGACCACCTCGGCCCGCGCATTGACCAACTGCTGCGGGGTGACACCGGAGGCAAATTTCATGTTTTTCGGCTGCCCGGGCAATTCCAGTCCATCGTCCCAGCCCCCGGTCAGACCGATCCGATAACCGAGGCGGACTTCGGCTTCGTCGAAACCACTGCGCGCCGCCGCCGCTTTTGCCAGCTCATCGACCTTGTCCAGCCGGAACAGCTGCCGCGACAGCGACAACAAGGCCTCGCCACGGATGCCCGGGCGGCCGGCCGGTAAATCGAGCAAGGCGTTGTAAGTGAAGACCTTGCCCTCCAGACCACTGAACGTAAGGATGCGCCCGTCCACGCAAGTCCCGTGTGTGGCCGAACCGGCGAAAATCACCTCGCGCAGCTCACTGTTGGCCGCCGCCGCTTCCATGACCATCCACACCCGTCGGGTCAGATCGGCGTTGGCCACGCGAAACTCCTGGGTGTCCTGCAATCGATCAAGCAAATGGAAGAATGCCGCGCTATCCGGTTCGGCAGCGAGTTGATCCCAGAGCCTGTCGCGTGCCAACGCCTGCTCCGCCGGCAGATTCGCCAGCCACGGCGCTTTCTGTTGCGCATGGGCCTGTTCGCCCGGAAGGGTTTCGTCGGACTCGATGCTGTCGGTGGTTTCACTCAGCCCGCCGGCAACGTCGTCAGCCATTTCCTCCAGATCGGAACTGGAAAAACCGAGCACTCGCGGGCGGTTACCCGCAGCCTGATAGGTTCTGAGCCTTTCGAGGGATTCCTCCGAGAGGTTGTAGTTGTCAGTCAGGTCGGTGCCGTCCATCAGCTCATCGTGCTCACCGTCCAGCGCCTGTTCGGGAATGGCGGTGATGTCGTTGCGACTGAGGTTGAGTGTCCGCAGGTACTGCGCATCCAGCGTCCCGGCTGGCCATTCGGTGAGGTTGTTGTTGCGCAGATCCAGACTTTGCAAATGCTCGAAGTAACTGACGTCGAACGCATCGAGATGGTTGTAGCCCAGGTCCAGTGCCTGCAGATGCTGCAGACCGGACAGCGCGGCGTACAGCGGCTCGGTGTCAGTGAAGTTGTTGCTGGCAAGCTCGAGTCGCTCAAGCTGCGGCATTTGCCGGACGGCATCAGGCAGCGCGGTGAGCTCATTGCCATTGAGGGTCAGACTGCGCAGGCGGGTGAAAGCCTTGAGAAAGCCGTTGCTGCCCTCGGCCGTCACTCGTGTGCCTGTCAGGTTCAAACTGCCGACATGCCCAAAGTCCTCAGGCAGCGGCGGCAGATCGCCCAATTGCAGGCCGTTGAGATCCAGAACCGCATCGCCCCCGGCAACCGATAACCGTGCGCGCCAGCAGGTGAGGATGCGCCACGCCGCCAGGCTGCGTGATTGCGAGGAGATAACCCAATCGACGCCACGGGTTTCCCGGGTATACAGCCAGCCATTGAGTTGGCGAACGAGGGTTTCAAAGGTCTGACTCCAACCGGTGATCCGCTCGCTGATCTGCACTTCGGTCGCACCCTCATTGCGCAGCGCCTCGATCATTTGCGTGGCTTGTTCATCGCTAAGGGCCGGCTGCACTCGCTGCAGGTCCTGGCGCATCCGTGTCAGCCCGGTACTGACCGGTGCCTGCGTCAGCGGCAGCAACTGGCGGGCCACTGATACACCGTTCTCTGCCGGCGGAAAGGTCGCCGGCACCGGCTGCCGGGCAAACGCATCCAGTGCGCCGGCAGGCAGGCCGAGGGTGTCTTCGAGCCGCCGTTGGGCCAGACGCAGTTCAGCCGACGCTGCTGCGCTCAGCGGCGTACCGGTCAGGTTGGTATTGAGCAGTGCGGTGCTCTCGAGCACGGCAGGCGGCAGCGTGCTGATACGGGTGTCGCGCAGATCCAGCCACGCCAGTTGCGGCAGACCTTCGGCCCCTGTCGGCCACTGTTGCAGGTGCGTTGCCTGCAGATCGAGGGCCTTCAAGCGCTGCAGGCTGCCAACGTTCATCTCGCTCAGCGGATTGTTCCGCAGATTCAACTGTTCGAGCGCAGGCAATTCACTCAATCCGCGCTCCAGGCGTGCAGCGTCGGTCAACAGGTTGTCGGCGAGGTCCAGGTGCACCAGACGTGAAAGGCTTTGCGACTCGATCGGCCATTCGTGCAAGGCATTGTCACTCAGATCAAGGGTTCGTACTTCGCTGAACGCACTGAGGAAACCGCGCATCTGCACGGCTGCAACGCGCTGGCCGTTGAGCAGCAGCGTGCGTACATGCGCAAATGCGTCAGCGGGTAACGCCGGCAGTTCGCTGAGCATCAGCCCCGACAAGTCCAGGGTCGAAGCACTGATGGTCGCGCCGTAGCGTTTGAACATGCCCTTGCGCCAACTGGTTTTGAGGACATGCGCCAGGTTTGATCGCGCGACGAGTTCGCGCAGCGACTCTTCCGACACCACCACGCGCTGCTGCCACTGATTGAGCTGGCTATCCAGCGCAGCATATTGATCGCTCAAGGCATTGATCGCGGTGAAACGCTGCTGCTCGTCCGGCCATTGCTCGAAGAAACGATTGAACACCCCCTCGGGTGATTGATTCACGCCCTCGCCCAGGCGCCGCAACTCGCCGCGACAATAATCCCTGACCATCGTCTCTCGATCGATCAGGTGTTCTGGATGGGTCTTGACGTATTCGTACACGCCCGTGAAGTTTTCCCGGGAGAATCTTGACCAGTCCAGCGACAGCCCCGACCAGAGTTTTCCATGCCCCTGCAACAGTGTTGCCGGCACGGTGCTGATTCCGGTGTCCCTGAGGTTCAGACGCTCCAGGGCCGGCAACTCCAGCGCACCCGCAGGCCAGTCGAACAATGAATAGGCGACGATTTCCAGTGTGCGCAGATTACGCATGCCGCTGACGTCGAAAGCCAGCGGCTGATAGCTCGCGGTGCTGACACTCAAAGCTTCCAGCCGGGTCAATTGAGCCAGGCGTGCCGGCATATCGGCGGCATAGGGCATTGCGCTGTAAAGCGTCAGGTCAGTGAATTCCGGCAGGTTCTGCAACACCACCGGCACGTTAGTGAACGCTTCTGCGGTGGCGTTGATGCGCAGCGACTTGAGCCTGGGGAAACTGCCCAACAGTTCATCGACGTTGGCATCGGTGATGCAGCGCCCCCTGACTCGCAGATCGCGCACATGCGAGAAGTCCGCCGTCAGCACCGGCAACGGGTCATCGCAGGTCAAATCGAGGCGTGCGGCACTCGCGCGGCTATCGGCCAGCGGCGAATTGCGCCAGCTCTGCTTGAGGCTGCGCACCACGCTCGATCGGCCGCCGATCATCGACTCCAGCGTCGGCTCCGGGGCCGGCACACCTTCCCATTGCGCCAGCGTCGATTCGAGCTCCTGCCATTCACGCAGGCGCCTTTGCAACAGTTCGTAGATCTGTGCGTCAGTCCGCCCAGCGGCCAATTGTTTGAGGATGAACCCGCCCGCCTGCTGATCCGTGAGCGCCGGATACACATCCTGCACACGCGTCACCAGCAACGGATTGACGCCTTCGCCACGACCGCTGGCGTAATAACCCAGCCCGTGCTGGCGTACCCGCACCGGCGCCTTGAAGCGTTGCTTGTGGCCATGGCGTCTGCTCGCCAGTCGAGCCAGTTCGGCACGGTGTCGGGCCACATACCGGATCAGTGCCCGACGCAGTCCGGCGCTACGCGCAACCTGGGTAAAACCCAGGGCCTGTCGCGACTGGTCGGGCAAGGCATGGAGGATTGAGGCAAAAAAGTTGTCGCCGTGACGCGGAATGCTGTTCAGCTCTTCGCCGCGCTCGTTGTACGCCTGATAGACCGGCCCGCGCTTGACCAGATACTTGGTTTGGCCGGCACTTTCGCTGCCAATACTGTCAATCAACGGCCCGTCGAGGCTGCCTTCGCGCACCTCGAGACGCACCTCGTCCGACCAGCCCGGCAGTCGTTCCAGGGCGCGCAAGGCCAGCCATTGGCTTTCGCTGCCGCCGGAATTCTCCATGTGCAGGCCGGCGACCGCGTGGTTGAAGCGGCGCTGCCGGGCATACTCACGGGAGACCTCCAAAAGGCGCAACGGCACCCGCTTGCCGCTTTGCAGGCGCGCCAGCTCCTCGGCGTTCGCCTCCAGCAGCACGCGGATTGCCGCCGAACTGCCCAACCCCGGTGTCGCGGCTTGCAGCCTGGCGATTCGCCGGTCGTTCAACGCGGGCTCGTCATAGAGCCTGTCGAACATCGCCGGTTGCCGGGTGCGCAGGTAATCGGCGATCTGTTTGCGCAGTTCCAGCGGCCGGGATGCGACCACACGCGCCGGCTCGGCGCCCAGCAGCCAACGTGTTTGCGGCTCATCCAGCGCGGCCAGAATACGCTCAGGCAATTGGCCGTCGAGCACTTCGGCGCGGGTCACCTGGATCGGTGTATGCGTCTGGCCCTCGATCAAGCCTGATTCTGCGCCGAACAGCCGGCTGGGGCCGGACAGCTGCGCTCCGTCGAAGACTTCCAGAATCAACCCGCTCGGCCAGCGCGGCATTTGCGTGAGCATTGGCAGCGTCAGCAGATACGAATCATCCAGGGGGGTTCCTCGTTCGACCTGATCGATCAGCCGCCCGACCTGCTGCTCCGCCTCATACAGGCGCAAAGTGTCGGCCAGGGCCAGTGGCGCTGGCTGATGATCGAGGTGCATCTGACGCAGCGCCTCATCACTGACACCACTGACATTGGCGATTTCGAGCAGTTGCGCATCCGAAAACGCCTCAGTCGAGTGACCGATACGCCGCAGCAGGGTCAGTCGATCCCAGCTCAGCGGTCGCTCCAGGCTGTGGCGCCAGGCCCCCAGTCGATTGTGCTCAAGGATCGGTTGATACGCCGCAGGATCATGCGGGTGGCGGATGCGCCAGCTATTCAAGGCCTCGTCGTAGTGCGTCTGGTAGACCTTGCCTTGCTGGCGAATGAAGGTCTTGCCGTCGAATCGATACACGCCCTGCGCATCAGGCACGGCACTCGCCGGCAGGACACTGTCGCTGACATAAGCATCAAGATCAGGCTTCCACAGGCGGACCGAGCCATCAGGTCGCTCGACCGGCTGCAAGTGCTCGATCACCGGCTCGGCGGAGACCGTCTGGAGTCGGCCTGCGCCCTTGCCGACCGCGCCCATCACGCCAATCAGCGCCAGGTTCTGCGCCACATCGACCAGATGCGCCTTGGCAGCCTTGCGATCACCTTCCGACCATTCGATAGCGCCTTCGAATGACTCATAGAGCAGTTGCCCAGCCATCACGGTCATCATGATTTCGCCCAGTACCGGGACAAACATCGACACCAGGTTCAACGCCATCATGCCGAGCTCGAGCAGATGACTGAGTTTTTCTGCGCGTACCCGGGCGTCGACGTCTGCTGTGGGGACGGCGTGGGCCTTCGCATCGGCGATAAATTTGGCCTGGTGCTGCTCATAGAGGTACTGCCACAGATCGGTGTTGTCGGCCCAGATTCCGGCCACGCCTTTGCGCGTGGTCGGCAACGGGTCGAGATACGGGTCAGGCTGCGGCTCGCGCTTGCCGGGGGCTTCGGGTGGCAGCTCCTTGATCCGCGCGATGGTCGACAGTGGCGGTATCAGCTGTGCGACCTTGACCCAGATCGAATGCAGCGGGTCACTCGGGGAGTCCGCTGCCTTTTGAGTGAACTGACTGAAATAGTAAGGACGATCGGCATAAGCCACGAACTGACTGAAAAACTGCTGGTAAGCGGTGGGGCCTGGCGCGGGAGTCGTAGGATCAGTCGCGGTGAACTTGCGTTTGAACACCTCGCGCATCTGCGCCATGGTGTAACGCTTGAGCGGGTGTTGCGGGTCATGGGGAATGTAGACAATGAACTCGTTGGTGTAGCGGTAGCGCTCGCTGATGCTGAACACCACGCAACCGGTCATCCGCCGCTTCATCAGGCTCAGGTCGCGAAACCACACGGCCTTGCCGCCGAGCTGCGGATGGATCTGGCCGTCCACCACCGACAGAATCATCCGGTAGTCGGCGGGCTCGATGTCCTGTTTCAGCAGCGCCCATTCAGCGGCGGCACGCAATGCGGTTTTCTGGCTGGCAATGAAGTGCCGGCGCAAGGTGTCGGTTTTCTCGAAAAACGCTTTGATCCTTGCCTGATAACGGGCACCGACGTCCAGCGAACGACACAGCGTCAGAAACTGCCCGACCGTTATGCCGATGTCTACTGCCTGAAATTCGCCCGGAGTCGCCGTCTCGACCACGAAACCGGATCTGGCGTGATAGGCACCCGCTTCACATTCCTGAGCCTCGAAGTTGTGCAATGCCGCTTGCAGCAAGGGCAGCTTCAACACTTCGAACGTGGAAACTTCAACTTCCAGCACCCCGAGTTCGAGGGGCCGTCTGAGACACAGCAAGGTCTTGCCGAGATCGACCGTGACGTTGAACTGATCCTTGAGTGCCTTGCCAAGCAGCGCCTGGGCAAATGCATCGATGCTTTCAAGGCCGGCCATGGTCTTGTCGAGCCGGGTCTGGGCGACAAAGGCCGCCGTGACACGGTCTTTCAAGGCTTGTTGCTGATCATTCGAGAAATGGTGATAGCCGTGCGCTGGCCGGGTACTCACCGCTTTCAGCGCGGCCTGCCGTGCGGGCGAGGCGGCAATCAGCCAATCGGGGATCATCTGCTCCAGCAGTTTGCCGTGAAGGCTGGCGCTGACCGGCGCGCGGGGCAATGTCGGGGGATGAGTGGACATCCTGTCTCTCCTGAAAAATGGGAAGACAGGACACCATGTCCGCCGCGGTAATCTGCGGTACATAGTTATCGTATTGGCGTGAACGTGTTACCGGACAAGTCTGGAACCCGCGTGCGACCACGGCACAACCCGCTGGATTGACTATGCTGTCGGGACAGCCTTTCGGACGGGGGATTTATGGACGATCCAGTCGACAACAAGCCACCGAGCTTCTGGCAGATGCTGCACAGCGTGATGGCTGCGGCATTCGGCGTGCAAAGCGGGAAGAACCGGGCAAGGGACTTCACCCATGGCAAGCCCAGCCATTTCGTGATCCTGGGGATCGGCTTCACCGCCGTGTTCGCTTTGACGCTGTTTGTCATCGTCAAGCTGGTGCTGCATTTCGCCGGGGTCTGACAGGGTTCAGTGCATCAGGATCTGCAGGCTGAACGGGTAGCGATAGGACGCGGGACGCTCCTTGGCCGACAACTTACGAAAACTCACGCCGTAATCCGGCGACGCGCCCATGGCCAGCATTTGCTGTGCCTGATGCTTGTCGATCAGTTGCAGCAGCGACAATTGCCGGTCACGTCCGCCATAACGATCCAGATCGACGCCCTGATCGAAATCGTGCAACTCCACCAGCGCCCAACCGCCGAGGGTGAAGTGACCGCCCACCAGCGCGCTCAAGCGCCCGTCGACCACCGCCTGCAACGCCTCGGGCGAGGTGTTGACTGCGCTGAACAGCGCATCTTTGCCGGGGACTTTGCCGGCTTCGGCAAACGCATGCATGGCGCCGAAGGCCATTTCATCATTGGCTGCCCACACCAGCGACACCTTCGGATAACGGCTGACCAGTTGCCGCGCCTGTTCGTAGGCACGTTGCCGGGTCCAGCCGCCGTGCACCAGTTGCCGCAGTCGAACCTGCGGATGCTCGGCCAGAGCGCGTTGCATGCCCTGCTCGCGCAATTGCGCTGACGGGGTGATCTTCAGGCCGGAAAACGCCAGGACTTCGATCTGTTCGCCCCGCGCCACCGGCGGATGCAGGCGAATCAGCTCCTTCATCATCAGGTAGCCGCCCTCCTCGTCATTCGGCACCAGGCTGCCGATGCGATCGGCACGCTCGCCGATCATCGCCTGCTGATCGGGGGTGAGCACCGCGTTGACCATGAACAGCTTGACCCCGCTGCCCTCCGCCATACGCAGGATCTGCGGCGCCACGTACTGCTCGTTGACGAATACCAGATAGTCGGGACGATTCGGTCCCTGCAGGGCAACTCTGGCCTGGGCCAGGGTGAATTCCGGCTGGCGCTGGGAATAGAGAATCTGCAAATCGACGCCCAGGTCGCGGGCGGCCGCCTGCATGAATTGCGAATAGCTGACCCAGAAGGCTTCCTGAGTTGACCCAGGATTGAGGAACAGCACCGACTCGGCCCGGGCCGCAGAGCCGAAAACCGCACCGAACAGCAGAAGGCTGAGGTGGAAAAACTTCAACATGAATGATCCGGGCCCAAGGAAAAATGGCCGCGCATTATAGCCCCCTAATCAGCGGCTATTGACGCCTGATCCCGTTTTTTGTCCGACAATCGTCGGAAGCGGACCCGGATCGGTCGTTTACTGATGACTGACCCAGAATACCGCCGTCCCTACTACCAGAATAATCAGGAACAGAATGGCCCATGCATCGACACTGCTATCGCTTTTTCTTGCCTTGGTCGGATTGCTCATTGCATCGCCTCTTGTCGGTTTTATCGGTGATTGCAGAAAGACTCGATCACAGTTAAGACGATGATTGTCCCCGCGACAAATGTGGGTTAATCAACAACTATTCTCGTTAGGCGATTTGGTTCTTTACATATACTCAAACATCACTTTTGCGCATAACTGCAAACGGGTATATTGCCCCGGCTCCGTTAGGGAGTGCGCGGCCGTGCGCGCGTAATTGCCGAGGCACCATCGGACTCCAGCAAGCGAAAACGCAGCGTTTTCCGAGTAGCCCAAAGCCTGAGAACAGGACTTATATGTACGTATACGACGAGTACGATCAGCGGATCATCGAGGACCGCGTCAAGCAGTTCCGTGATCAGACCCGACGCTATCTGGCAGGCGAGCTGAGCGAAGAAGAATTCCGCCCCCTGCGCCTGCAAAATGGCCTCTACATCCAGCGTTTTGCGCCGATGTTGCGCGTGGCGGTGCCTTACGGCCAACTGACTTCCCGTCAGGTGCGCATGATGGCCAAGATTGCCCGTGACTACGACAAGGGCTACGCCCACATCAGTACCCGGCAGAACGTGCAGTTCAACTGGCCGGCGGTGGAAGACATCCCGGACATCCTCGCGGAACTGGCCACCGTGCAGATGCACGCGATCCAGACCAGCGGCAACTGCCTGCGCAACGTCACCACCGACCAGTTCGCCGGTGTCGCCGCCGATGAACTGATCGACCCACGCCCATGGTGCGAAATCGTCCGTCAGTGGACTACATTCCACCCGGAATTCGCCTACCTGCCGCGCAAGTTCAAGATCGCCGTCAACGGTTCGACCGCTGACCGTGCGGCCATCGAAGTCCACGACATCGGCCTGGAGCCGGTCCACAACGCCGCCGGCGAGCTGGGCTTCCGTGTGCTGGTCGGCGGTGGCCTGGGCCGTACCCCGGTGGTCGGCGCCTTCATCAACGAATTCCTGCCATGGCAGGACCTGTTGAGCTACCTCGACGCCATCCTGCGGGTGTACAACCGTTATGGCCGTCGCGACAACAAATACAAGGCGCGGATCAAGATCCTCGTCAAGGCGCTGACCCCTGAAGTGTTCGCGCAGAAAGTCGATGCCGAGATGGAACACCTGCGCGGTGGCCAGACCACACTGACCGAAGCCGAACTGCATCGCGTCGCCAAACACTTCGTTGATCCGGACTACAAGGCGCTGGAGAACCAGACTGCCGCCCTGGCCGAACTCGACAAAGAGCATCCGGGTTTCGCCCGCTGGCGTTCGCGCAACACCCTGGCGCACAAGAAGCCGGGTTATGTGGCCGTGACCCTGTCGCTGAAACCGACCGGCGTTGCGCCGGGCGACATCACCGACAAGCAGCTCGACGCCGTCGCCGATCTGGCCGAGCGCTACAGTTTCGGTCAACTGCGCACGTCCCACGAGCAGAACATCATTCTGGCCGACGTCGAGCAGAGCCAGTTGTTTACCCTGTGGGGCGAACTGCGTGAAAGCGGTTTCGCCACGCCAAACATTGGCCTGCTGACCGACATCATCTGCTGCCCGGGCGGTGATTTCTGCTCGCTGGCCAACGCCAAGTCGATCCCGATCGCCGAATCGATCCAGCGCCGTTTCGACGACCTGGACTACCTGTTCGACATCGGTGAGCTGGACCTGAACATCTCCGGTTGCATGAACGCCTGTGGTCACCACCACGTCGGCCACATCGGCATCCTTGGGGTGGACAAGAAAGGTGAAGAGTTCTACCAGGTGTCCCTCGGTGGCAGCGCCAGCCGTGACGCCAGCCTGGGCAAGATCCTCGGCCCGTCCTTCGCCCAGGACGACATGCCGGACGTGATCTCGAAGCTGATCGACGTGTACGTTGAACAACGTACCGAAGACGAGCGCTTCATCGACACCTACCAGCGTATTGGCATCGACCTCTTCAAGGAACGCGTCTATGCAGCGAATCATTAAGAACAACGAGGTGGTCGACGAAACCTGGCACTTGCTGCCCAAGGACGCGACCCTCGACGGTATCTCCAACTGCGACGACCTGATCGTGCCGCTGGCCCTGTGGCGCGATCATGCTCACGCGCTCAAGGCCCGCGACGGCGGGCTGGGTGTGTGGCTGGACGCCGACGAAGAAGCCGAGGAAATCGGTGACGACGTGGATCAGTTTCAGGTGATTGCCCTGAACTTCCCGGCCTTCACCGATGGCCGCAACTACTCCAACGCCCGCCTGCTGCGCGACCGGTACGGTTTCAAAGGTGAACTGCGGGCGATTGGCGATGTGCTGCGCGACCAGCTGTTCTACATGCACCGTTGCGGTTTCGATGCGTTCGCCCTGCGCGCCGACAAGGACCCGTACGATGCGCTGGAAAGCCTGAAAGACTTCTCGGTGACCTACCAGGCCGCCACTGACGAACCGCTGCCGCTGTTCCGTCGCCGCTGATCGAATACGCCTTGAGCACCTGCTCAAGGCGTACTCCCCTCCTCTTCTGTATCCGAACTGGCCAGCTCATTGGCCGGATGGCGCACCAGTGCCTGATCGCTGAGCTGGCGAATCAGCACCTGACGTTCATTTCTGAAATTGTCGTGAATCGCGTTCATCTGCACCGCTGCCTGGTCGCGCGTCAGCTCCGCCTGCTCCTCCAGGCGCGCCAATGCCTGCGAGGTTCGAACATAGACAAGGGCGAAAGCGTCGGGATGCGCCGATTCGAGAAATTCGACCCAGAATCGCTGGCCGATACACCAGTCGGGAAACGCCGAAGAGCCTTCGATACGCATGACGGCCTGATAAGCCTGATCCAGTTCTACCTGCGATACCTCGACATTCAACGGGCTGCTCATCGCCCTTGGCTGCCCAGGCAAATTCAGGCGCTCCGCCAGCCCCACCCGATAGGCCAGACTGAATTCGAGCGCATGCTCGTAGACACTCGGTTGAGCGCGGGTGTTGATCTCTGCCAAGGTCTGCTCTTCCAGCGTTTGCAGGCGAAACAAGCCTCTGAGCAAATGCGTCAGTTGCCGCTCCAGCGGCGCGCCATCGATCCCGGCCGCGACCGTGGCTCGGTAACACAGAACCTGGACTTCCATCTCACTGAACACCGCGGAATAACCATCGACACTGGTGGCGACGCGCGCCGTGCGGAACAATTCGCTGCGCAACCGCGTGTCTTCAGCGGCCGCCTCGACCACATTCCACACACGCTGGCTGAAATACGGGTACAACCGGGTGTAATCGGCCGTGTGGATCAACTGTGAAAGCACATTGAAGAAATCCCGCGAGCCGGGCGCTGCCCTTACCGCCTCCCAGGTAACGCTACGCGGTATCGCTTCGACGGCAGGCCTGCCGGTCAGCCAGTGCGCACTCTGGCCTTCATACGACACGCTGGGTAGCGGCTGGTGTTGATAGACCCGGGCCATTACACCGAAACTGACGCTGTTTGCCCGTTGATACGCCGCAATCTGTCGCAAGGCGTCAGGCGACAAGGGGTTACCCATCAGGCGAACGGCGCGGCTGACCATCAGCGGAGCACTGAGAACCGCCTCCGGTACCGTGCTTATCTGGTTATCACGCAGATCGATCAGTTGCGGTCGTTTCAAACCGGTGGTTCCCTCGGGCCAATGATCGATTGCGCAACCGCGCAAGCGCAGTATTTCCAGATCCGGCAGCGAGCTGACATCCGGGGCATGCGCAAGGTCTGCATTGAAGTCCAGACTCAGCACCCGCAGCTTTTTCAATCGCGCCAGTGACGGCTCCGATGCAGAAGATAGACGAATATGGTTCTCGCTCAGATCCAGATGCGTCAGCCAGGGCATGCGCTCCAATGCCATCGGTAACTGGGTCAATTGGTTCCCCCGCAGGGAAAGGCTGCGCAAATTTCTGAAATGACGCAAAAACGCCGTCAGTCCCTGCGGCGTAATGCCGTCCATGACCAGATGCGTGACATGGCTGAAGTCCCCGACCAGCAGTGGCAACTCTCCCAAAGGCTCCGGGGCGAAGCTCAAGGTGTCGGGTGGCGCGTCGCCCGAGGCCCCTGGCTCTCTGCGCCAGCAGCGGATGATCGCGCGCATGGCACGGGCCTTCGCTGACTGTGGAACGTCAACCAATGAGCCATCGATCCCCTTGTACTGCGTTTGCCGCGTCACCCAACGACTCAGGACTTCGCGAATACCGAGAAACTCCAGCCGCAGCAATTCCAGTTTCATCAGCACCAGGATCTCATTGCGGCCCAAGACGTTGAGTAGCGCATGGATCTGTGCAGGGGAATGGGCCGGGTAGAGTTCCTGAATACGGCGCACCATCACTGAAACGCTCACACCTGAGTTCGCCCAGGGCCCTGTCGGGGGCCGGTCAGCCAGGGCCATCGGCGAATAGTCGCCGGGACGTTCGCCCATGGTTCTGGCAAACGTTGTTCGCCGTTTCATGGCAAGTTCGGTGATTTTCTCCCGTAGCCCGTTCGCCCCGGCCTCGATCGACAGGCCCAACAGAACCTTGCGTTGCGCCGACAACCCATGCCAGAGGGCCTGAAAATAATGCTCGCGGGTGCGCCCGGAAAATGACTTCAGCGCAGCATCATTACCCTGCTGAACGCTGATGCGATCCGCCAACACATTGATGACCACCCGCTCACTGGATGAGCTTGACGCCGTCGTCGCAACACTGTCATGGCTGCCCGACCACTCCTGTATCTCGATCGCTGAAACCCCTGACCAGCCCGGCAAATGCTCAAGGGCATCGAGCACCAGACGATTGGTACTGTGGCCACCGCCACTATCCAGGTACAGGCCTTCATAGGCTCGACACACAGCAATTGCCTGTTGATAGCGGCGTACCTCCTGCGCCAGCCGCAATGGTACGCGGGCAGCATCCAGCTCCTGCGCTTCGCCATCCAGGGCACTGCCCGCCAACTCTTCGGCAACACTGGCAGGCAGATCGGCAAAGGTCTTCATCAGAAACGCCACCCGACCATTGCTCGGCGCTTCGTGGCGTCGATAGATTCGCTGGAACAACGGCTGCCGGCGACCTTGTGCCTGCTGGCCGATCATTTGCACCAGCTTGCGCGTCTGAACCGCCGAATCCTGGCTCGTCAAGCCGAGCAAGTTCTTGCGCCGCTGGCTGCCGAGTGCAGCCAGCAGAGAACGGTACAGTTTCCCCCGCTGCACATCCTGCTGAGTTATCTTCAGGATCGTGGTGGCGTGGGTTGCGCCATAACGATTGATTGGCGTGCCCACTGCATCGACGACACTGATGGCGCAGTCTGCCGGCCAACTGGCCGATGTCGTCAGCAAGTGCAATTGCAGGTCAGCATCCGCCATGGGGGCCGACAACGGGATCTGCAGTTGCTCGATAAACTCCGTCACCGCTGCATCGGCGCGAAATCTCCACACCGTGTCGAGCAGCAAGGCCGGCGGATGACCGCGATCTACATGGATCTGACGCAACACGCTGTCTTCGATACCGCAGACAGCCAGAGCCTGCAGCGCACTGGCATCCGACAGCTCCTCGCGGGGATGGCCGAAGCGGCGCAGCAGTTTCAATCGATCCCAGTCCTGAACCAGCTCGCTGTCATGACGCCAGGCACCCCGATCGTTGGTTTCGAGCAGCGGTGCATAGCGGCTCGCCGATTCCGGCGGCGCCTGCACTTCCCACAGCCCGGTCTGAGGCTCGGGGCGCACTGCATAGTGCAGGTCATCGAGCGTCAGGTACGCCTGGCCATCGACCCAACGCAAGCCGCGGCCATCGCGACGCACTCCGGCAGGCAAGGCCCGACGCTGTTGATACACGTGCAGGTCAGGCTTCCAAAGGCGAGGCTGCCCTGAAGCCAGTTTGACCATGCGCAAGCGCTCGATAAAAGCCGATGACCTGACGACTTTGAACGCTGTGCCTACCGCCCTGGTACTCGCAGCGAAAGCCGCCATCAGAATCAGGTTTTCGACGACATCGAAAAAGTAATCCGTCGCCTGCTCCTGCTCGCCTCTGGACCAACTGGCAATCCCTTCATAGACCTGTGAGAGCAACTGCACCGCGGTCACCGCCAACAGAGCCTCTCCGACTACAGGTATGAACGATACAGCGACCAACAGCAGGTCGACCCCGATTGCCTTATAGGTGTCCAGTCGGGCCAGCCGGGTTTTCTCGTCTTCATCGTCCGTTGGCACCACTACGAGCCGAGCGTCTGCCATGGTCTGTTCGGCGTGCTGGCGATACATCAGGGTGAACGGGTCGCCCGCAAAATCGATGCCGGACAACGTCGCGTAGAACGAGGCACGAGGCAGTATTGAATGACTGTGCGGATACAAACGCCCATCGAGTTCGGTCACCCACGCTGCGCGCTCACTGATCTTGATGAAGCGCATGAAGAATTGGCGAAACGCTGCGCCTTTCAACCGCTGGCTCAACTGTTTCTCGAAATCGCTGAAGGATGAATACTCCTTGAGCGGGTGCAACGGATCACCTGGCAGGTAAACAACGCAACGGTAGTCGTTGTCGGCGTGCTCACTCACCGGGCCGATAAACAGCACACCGTTAAGTGTGACACCAAGCATCCGCAAGGCCTGATAACCCAAGGTGTTGTTGCCCAGTTTGATCGTGTCCCGGTTATCCTTGACTGCCTGCAACATCTCATGCACTTCGACACTGATGTGTTTCTTCAGCAATGCGACGTGCCGATCCACCTCGAAGCGACACCGCAAGTTCGCAGTAAACTTGCTGCGCAACGGATTGGCCTCGGCATCCACATTGAAGACCGCACGAAGATGAGTCTGATATTGCTGGCCCAAGTCCAGGGTTCGACACAACAGCGCAAATTCATGGGGCTGGATCGATAATATATGCGCTTCTCGACCGGTTACTTTCTCGGGAATATAGATCAAGGAGGTATCGTTATAATTTGTGGCCTGAGTCTCGCTGAGTTCGAAGTTTTCGCAGGCGGCCGTGAGCAGATCCCGATCGACTGGCAACACCAGTTTCCTGCGCAAGCCCAAAAGACTGGAGGTGGAGCGCACGTGCTGAAAAATCACCCCGACGATATCCAGCGAGTGGCCGAGCTTTTGCGACATGGCGCTGGTCAGTAACGGGGCGCAAAACGCTTCGGGCGACTTGAGCGTCTTCAGAAACGGGTCCATTTCACTCTGGGCGCGATGGCTGGCCATCATGCTTTGATAAAGTTTCTGACGCAGTTCATCCGATGCCGACAGCAGCCAGCCGGGAGCATTGTTCTTGATTAACTCAAAGAACATGCCTTTTTGTTCGGGTGTTAATACAGGCGCGACAGCCTGTACAGGTAAGGAAGACATACTGAATATCTCGAAAACTGAAAGTAGCGACAGCTTATCGAGCAGGCTTTTTTATAAAAGCGCGAATTGCCGATGAAAAACTTCAAGTTCGAATCAACTATTCAAACTCAAACTATACATATATACCGCCACCATAAAAAAACCCCTTCCACCGTTACGGTGAAAGGGGTTTTTCTTTGGCCTTTTCTTACCAGAAGCGTTGCTGGGTCAAGCGGCTCCACCAGCTCAGCAGCACGCGATCCACTGAACCGCTGGCAGCCATGCCGATGCGTTCCTGCAGGCTTTTGCGCTCGGCGTAATGCAGGTGATAAACCTCGGCTTTCTTCGCCCGGTCTGCCAGGTATTCATCGCTGGTCTTGAGTTCGTCGACCAGTTGTTTGTCCAGCGCTGCAACACCAAGCCAGACCTCACCGGTGGCCACTTCGTCGATGGCCAGTTGCGGGCGATAACGGGAAACGAAGTTCTTGAACAGCTGATGGGTGATGTCCAGGTCTTCCTGGAACTTCTCCCGGCCCTTTTCGGTGTTTTCGCCGAACACGGTCAGGGTGCGCTTGTACTCACCGGCGGTCAGCACTTCAAAATCGATGTCGTGCTTTTTCAGCAGACGGTTGACGTTGGGCAACTGCGCCACCACACCAATCGAGCCGAGAATCGCGAACGGCGCGCTGATGATCTTCTCGCCAATGCACGCCATCATGTAACCGCCGCTGGCCGCGACCTTGTCGATACACACGGTCAACGGCACGCCGGCTTCGCGAATACGTGCCAGTTGCGAAGACGCCAGGCCGTAGCTGTGCACCATGCCGCCGCCGCTTTCCAGACGCAGTACCACTTCGTCCTTTGGCGTGGCGAGGGTCAGCAGTGCGGTGATTTCGTGACGCAGGCTCTCGGTGGCCGAGGCCTTGATGTCACCGTCGAAATCGAGCACGAACACCCGGGATTTGCTCTCGGGTTTGTTCTTCTGCTTCTTCTCGGATTTTTCCGATTTGGCCTGGCCCTTGCGCAGGGCCTTGAGCTGATCCTTGTCGAGCAGGGTCTGCTCCAGACGTTCACGCAAGCCTTTATAGAAATCGTTGAGCTTGCTGACCTGCAGTTGCCCCGCCGACTTGCGCCGGCCCTTGCTGCGCAATGCAGCAAAACTGGCGAGCACCACCAGGATGGCGACCACCAGCGTTACGGTCTTGGCCAGGAAGCTGGCGTATTCGGTGAAAAACTCCACAGAGACTCCTTAAAACAATGCGCGGATGCAAAACACGCGCGGGATGGTTCCAGCATACCCATGCGCCGCCTCGTCGGCCAGCCGTGAAACCTCTGGCAACAGGCCTGTAACGAGCATTTCAAACAAGCGTATGTTTTTTCATTGACAGCACTCCGTCATCCTCATAACCTCGCCAAACCTTCAACGTACCGGGATGACGCGGACGTGGGCAGCATCTATCTGATTCGACATGGCCAGGCCTCCTTTGGTGCAGACGATTATGACGTCCTGTCGCCCATCGGTGTGCGCCAGGCAGAAGTCCTCGGACAGCACCTCGCCGAGCTGGGAATCCGCTTTGATCGCTGCCTGGCCGGCGACCTGCGTCGTCAGCAACACACGGCCAGCAGTGCGCTGGAGCAATTCAGCGCCAAGGGCCTGTCGGTACCGACGCTGGAGACCGACTCCGCGTTCAACGAGTTCGATGCCGACGCGATCATCCGCGCCCTGATCCCGGCCATGCTCGAGGACGAGCCGGAAGCCATCGACATCCTGCGCAACGCGGCGCAGAACCGCGCCGAATTCCAGCGTATCTTCGCCCTGGTCATCGAGCGCTGGCTGGCAGGCACCTACGACACCCCCGGGCTGGAAAGCTGGCTGGGTTTCGTCGAGCGGGTACAGGCCGGACTGCACCGGATCCTCGAACAGGCCGACGGCAACCAGAAAATCGCCGTGTTCACCTCCGGCGGCACCATCACCGCCCTGCTCCACCTGATTACCCAAATGCCTGCCCGGCAGGCCTTTGAACTGAATTGGCAAATCGTCAACACCTCGCTCAACCAGCTGAAGTTCCGCGGTCGCGAGGTGGCTTTGGCCTCCTTCAACAGTCACGCACACCTGCAACTGCTGAAGGCTCCGGAACTCATCACTTTCCGCTGAGTCCGGATAATTGTGACCCTTGCTGTAATCAACCAGCGCCTATTACCCAAGAAAGGATCGAACCATGACCTCCGTAGCTGATGCCGTAAAAGCGATGCAAGCCAAGTTCAACCCAGCCGCTGCTGCCGGTCTGGATCTGGTTTTCGGTTTCAACATCACCGACGAAGACAAGCACTACGCGCTGATCGTCAAAGACGGTACTTGCGACATCCAGGAAGGTGAAAACCCGGACGCCAACTGCACCCTGGTACTGGACAGTGCAACCCTGAAAGACATCGTCAGCGGTGAAACCGACGGCATGCAAGCGTTCATGGGCGGCAAACTGCGCGTTGAAGGCGACATGATGCTGTCGATGAAGCTGTCCGAGCTGTTCCCGTCGTAAGACTTGGTTCGGTTTGAAGAAAATCCCGCCCCTGTGGCGGGATTTTTGCGTCTGACTCCCAGGTTTCGTCATAAACAGGTCATAGGTGGGAGGGGGCTTGCTCCCGAAGACGTCGGATCAGCCACAAGTTTTGCCGCCTGTCACACCGCTTTCGGGAGCAAGCCCCCTCCCACATTGGTCACGTGGCGCACCATAAACCGTGGCATGCACCTTCTACTACATTGGAGCTGTCATCAACCAGCAAATGATGCCGCCAACAGCTCCTGCGTATACGGATGCTGCGCATCGCTGAATAGCGCACTGGTCTCGCCACGCTCCAACACTTCGCCATCCTTCATCACAATCAGGTCATGGGCCAACGCCCGTACCACCGCCAGGTCATGACTGATGAACAGGTAAGTCAGCCCGTGCTCTTCCTGCAGCCGCCGCAATAAAGCAACGATCTGCTTCTGCACCGTGCGATCCAGTGCCGAGGTCGGCTCATCGAGCAGAATCAAATCAGGCTTGAGCACCAGCGCCCGAGCGATGGCGATCCGTTGCCGCTGGCCACCGGAGAACTCGTGCGGATAGCGATGTCGGGTCGCCGGATCGAGACCGACTTCGCGCAGCACATCAATCACCGCCTGCTCACGCTCGGCAGCATTCAAGTCGCTGTGTACCTGCAAGCCCTCGGCAATGATCTGCGCCACACACCGGCGCGGGCTGAGGCTGCCGAACGGGTCCTGAAACACCACTTGCAGGCGTTTGCGCAGTGGCCGCAGTTGCTTGCCGCTCAACTGCTCCAGCGTCTCACCGGCAAAGCGAATGCTGCCCTCGGCGTCGATCAGGCGCAAAATCGCCTGACCCAAGGTCGACTTGCCCGAGCCCGACTCGCCGACAATCCCCAGCGTTTTGCCGCGCTGCAGATTCAGATCGATGCCCTTCACCGCGTCCAGCCAGGTTTTGCGCCGCAGCCAACCGCCGCTCAGAAGAAAACGCACCTTCAGACCGCGCACCTGCAACAAGTCCTGCGCCACATCTCGACGCAGCGCTTCACCCCCCGGCTCCGCATTGAGCAATTCGATGCTGTACGGATGCTGCGGCGCACGGAACAGCTGCTCGCACGACGCCTGCTCGACGATCCGCCCACTGCGCATCACCGCCACCCGCTGCGCAATGGTGCGCACCAGATTCAGGTCATGGCTGATGATCAGCAGCGCCATGCCCAGGCGCTGCTGCAAGTCTTTGAGCAGCAACAGAATCCTGCGCTGCACCGTCACATCCAGCGCCGTGGTCGGCTCGTCGGCGATCAGCAGTTGCGGCTCGCAGGCCAGCGCCATGGCGATCATCACCCGTTGGCGTTGACCTCCGGAGAGTTGATGCGGATAGGCCTTGAGCCGTTCGCGCGGTTTCTGAATCCCCACCAGTTCGAGCAGTTCAAGCATCCGTTCACGGGCTTGCGCGCCGGCCAGGCCTTTGTGCAGCGCCAGGCTCTCACCGAGTTGCCGCTCGATCGTGTGCAGCGGATTCAGCGAGCTCATCGGCTCCTGAAAAATCATCGCGATGCGGTTGCCCCGTAACTGGCGCAGATAGCGCTCATGCACACCGAGCAGCTCTTCACCGGCATAACGAATGCTGCCGTCGATCCGCGTGATGTTCGGGTCAAGCAATTGCAGAATGCTGTGGGCGGTCACCGATTTGCCGGAGCCAGACTCCCCGACCAGCGCCAGGCATTCGCCCGGACGAATATCGAGGTCGATGCCATGCACCACAGGCTGGCCGTTGAATGCCACACGCAGGTCGCGGATTTCAATCAGGTTATCGCTCATCTCAAGCCCTCGGATCATAAGCATCTCGGCAGGCCTCACCGATGAACACCAATAGAGAAAGAATCAGCGCCAAGGCAAAAAACGCCGTCAGCCCCAACCACGGCGCTTGCAGATTGCTCTTGCCTTGGCCGATCAGTTCGCCCAGCGAGGCGCTGCCGGCGGGCATGCCGAAACCGAGAAAATCCAGCGCCGACAAGGTCGCGATCGCCCCGGTGAGAATGAACGGCAGATAGGTCAGGGTCGCGCTCATGGCGTTGGGCAGGATGTGCCGACTGATCACCTGCGCGTCGCTGACACCCAGCGCCCGCGCGGCTTTCACGTATTCCAGACCGCGGCTGCGCAGGAACTCGGCGCGCACCACATCGACCAGACTCAGCCAGGAAAACAGCGCCATGATCCCCAGCAACCACCAGAAATTCGGCTCGACGAACCCGGACAGAATAATCAGCAGATACAACACCGGCAGCCCCGACCACACTTCCAGCAACCGCTGCCCGAGCAGATCGACCCAGCCACCGTAATAGCCTTGCAAGGCACCGGCCGCAATGCCGATCAGCGCACTGGCGGCGGTCAGTGCCAAGGCAAACAGCAGCGACACCCGCGTACCGAAGATCACCCGCGCCAGCACATCCCGCGCCTGATCGTCGGTGCCCAGCCAGTTCTCGGCGCTCGGTGGACTCGGTGCCGGTTCAGTCAGGTCGTAATTCACCGTATCGAAACCGAACGGGATCGGCGCAAACCACATCCGCCCGCCCTGCCCCTCGATCAGTTGCCGCACCTGCGCGCTGCGATAGTCCGGCTGGAACGGCAGTTCGCCGGCGAAATCCTGTTCGGTGTAGCGCTTGAACGCCGGGAAATACCACTGGCCCTGATACTCGACCAGCAGCGGCTTGTCATTGGCGATCAGCTCGCCGCCCAGGCTCAGGCCAAACAGCAGCAGGAACAGCCACAGTGACCACCAGCCACGTCGATGCGCCTTGAACCGCGCCCAACGGCGCTGTCCTATGGGAGATAAGGTCAGCATCAGGCAGTCCTCGCGGTGAAGTCGATGCGCGGGTCGACCAGCGTGTAGCACAGGTCGCCGAGGAGTTTTATCAGCAGGCCGAACAGGGTGAAGATGAACAGCGAACCGAACACCACCGGGTAATCGCGGGACACCGCCGCTTCGTAACTCAGGCGACCGAGGCCATCCAGCGAGAAGATCACTTCGATCAGCAGCGAGCCGCCGAAAAACACCGTCACCAGTGCCTGAGGCAGGCCGGCCACCACCAGCAGCATCGCGTTGCGAAACACATGGCCGTACAGCACCTGACGTTCACTCAGGCCCTTGGCCCGCGCCGTCACCACATACAGCCGCGAGATCTCGTTGAGAAAGCTGTTTTTGGTGAGGATGGTCAGCGTAGCGAATCCGCCGATCACCAGCGCGGTGACCGGCAACACCAGATGCCAGAAGTAATCGGCAACCTTGCCCCACGGCGACAGGTCGGCGAAGTTGTCGGAGACCAGTCCGCGTACCGGAAACCAGTCCAGCGCGCTGCCGCCGGCAAACACGATGATCAGCAGCAGCGCAAACAGAAACCCCGGCATCGCGTAGCCGACGATGATCGCCACGCTGCTCCAGACATCGAACGCCGAACCGTTGTGCACGGCCTTGCGAATGCCCAGCGGAATCGACACCAGGTAAGTGATCAACGTGGCCCACAAGCCCAGTGACAAGGTCACTGGCAGCTTCTGCCAGATCAGCTCGGTGACGCTGGCACCGCGGAAAAAGCTCTGGCCGAAATCCAGTTGCGCGTAGCTTTTGAGCATCAGCCACAGGCGCTCACCGGCCGGTTTATCGAAGCCGTACTGACGCTCGATGTCGGCCACCAGTTTCGGGTCGAGCCCCCGGGTGGCGCGGGATTCGCCACCGATGGTTTCAACATGACCACCGCCCACCGCCGCGCCGACACCAATGCCCTGCAACCGCGCGATCGCCTGTTCCACCGGGCCACCCGGCGCGGCCTGCACGATGACGAAGTTGACCAGCAGAATGGCGAGCAACGTCGGCACGATCAGCAGCAGACGCCGCAGGCTATAACCCAACATGGGCGTACTCCTTTTGCTGTTGCTGCATCTGCGTGGCGGTCAGCGCGGTCGGGCTGATTTCCCACCAGGTATCGAGTCCGGCGTCATACAACGGCGCAGTCGCCGGACGACCAAAACGGTTCCACCACACCGTGGAAATTCCCGGTGGGTAGTAATTGGGAATCCAGTAATAGCCCCACTGCAACACCCGATCCAGGGCATGGGCATGGCGCAGCAGGCTTTCGCGGTTGTCGGCCTGCACCAGCCCTTCAAGCAAGGCATCGACCGCAGGATCACGCAGCACCATGTAGTTGTTCGAGCCGGGATCGTCGGCGCCGTCGGAGCCAAAGTAATTGAACATCTCGCGCCCCGGCGCCTGACTCACCGGGTAGCCGACCACGATCATGTCGTAGTCGCGGTTGCGCACGCGGTTGGTGTATTGCGCGGTGTCGACCTGGCGAATATCGAAGCCGATACCGATCTGCGCCAGGTTGCGCTTGAACGGCAGCAGCAGCCGTTCAAAGCCCTTCTGACCGTTGAGAAAAGTGAACTGCAGCGGCTCGCCATTGGCATTCACCAACTGATCACCACGGGGTTTCCAGCCGGCGGCTTCCAGCAGCTTCAACGCTTGCAACTGCTCGGCGCGGATGTTGCCGCTGCCGTCGGTTTTCGGCGCTTCGAAGACTTGGGTAAACACCTCGTCGGGGATCTTGCCGCGCCACGGCTCGAGGATTTTCAGCTCCTCGGTATCCGGTAACTCGGTGGCCGACAACGCACTGTGCGAGAAGTAACTGCGCTGGCGCAGGTACATGCTGCGCATCATTTGCCGGTTGCTCCATTCGAAATCCCAGAGCATGGCGATCGCCTGCCGCACCCGACGATCCTGAAACATCGGCTTTTGCAGGTTGAACACGAAACCCTGCGAACCTTGCGCAGCACCCGGCGCCAGATGTTCGCGAAGCAATTTGCCCTGCTCCAGCGCCGCGCCGGCATAGCCGATGGTGTAGCTGGTCGCGGAAAACTCGCGGTTGTAATCGAAGCCACCGGCCTTGAGCACTTGCCGGGAAACATCGGTGTCGGCGAAGAACTCCACGCTCAAGTGATCGAAGTTATAGAGGCCGCGAGTGATCGGCAGATCCTTGGCCCACCAGTCGGCAACACGCTGGAATTTCACGCTGCGCCCGGCATCCACGGCGCTGATCCGGTACGGGCCACTGCCCGGCGGGATTTCGAAACCGGCGCCCTCGGCGAAATTGCGCGTACGCCACCAATGTTCGGGCAGCACCGGCAGCGTCGCCAGATCCAGCGGCAAGGTACGGCTGTCGTTGTTCTTGAAGTTGAAGCGCACTTGCGTCGGTGACTCCACCAGCACTTCGGCGACGTCACGAAACTGCTGGCGATATTTGAGGCTGCCCTGAGTGGTGAAGAGCTCGAAGGTGTAACGCACGTCTTCGGCAGTGATTGGCGTGCCGTCGTCGAACCGGGCCTCGGGATTGAGGTAGAAGCGCAACCAGCGGCGATCCGCATCCAGTTCCATCTGCTGCGCCACCAGACCGTAGACGCTATAGGGTTCGTCCTTGCTGCGATAGGCCAGCGGCGCGTAGAGCCAGCCGTCGATGTCGGCGACGCCGGTGCCTTTGTCGATGTACGGAATCAGGTGATCGAACGGGCCGCTTTCCAGTGAGGAGCGGCGCAGCGTCCCGCCCTTGGGGGCGTTGGGGTTGGCGTAGGCCAGGTGTTGAAAGTCCGGGGCATATTTGGGGGCTTCGCCGTAGACCGTTAACGCAGGTTGCGGGGCGGCCGAACTGAATGGGCTTGAGAGCGCAAAAGCGCTGAGCAGAATGAGCCTGGATAGCATTGGCAGATCCTTTCACAAGGTGTTGCTACTGGCCTCTTCGCGAGCAAGCCCGCTCCCACAAGGAAGTTGTGCTCACCGCAGATTCCCCCTGGGAGCGGGCTTGCTCGCGAAGAGGCCAGTACAGTCACCAAACCTTCTGCCTACCTGTGATGTGCAACAGGCCGGCGATTTTTATAGGGCAGGCTTAGATCAATAAGTGACTAAAACCCGCCGCCTCTGGGCATTCTCAGAACTTGTAATTGACCCGCGTGTACAACGTCCGCCCGAACGGGTCGCCGTATTTCGGGTCGTAGCCGCTCTGGAAGGTGTAGGTCTGGTTGCTGAACGGTGGCTCGCGGTCGAACAGGTTCTTCGCGCCGAGGGTCACGCTGAGGGTTTTGCGCCAGGTGTAGGTGCCGGCCAGATCCCAGACGTTGTACGAGCCAACGTAATCGTGGGTCTCGCGGTCGGAGTCGTGGTAACCGCTGGTGTAGCGGTTGGTCAGGGCGATACCGTAGGGGCCGTAATTCCAGCTGCCGGTCAGGCTGTGGCGCCAGCGGGCCACGGCACCGGCCGAGGAAAAGTCGCCCCCACGGAAATCGCCGAGCTTGTCGATGTAGTCGCCCTTGAGCTGCTGCTGGTACTCGTAACGGCTGACATAGGTGCCTTGCAGGCCGATGCCGAAGTTGCCGTACGGAGTGCTCGGCAAACGGTAGTCGAAGCTGACGTCGACGCCATTGGTCTTGATCTTGCCGAGGTTGGCCAGCCCGGTGACGATGTGATCAATGGAGCCGTCCGGCTTGCGCACCAGGCGCTCGGGGTACAGCTCCGGGTTCTCGAACACCGCCGATTCCGGGAATTCGGCGATCTGGTTGGCGATGTTGATCCACCAGAAATCCAGCCCGGTGCTCAGACGCTCGAATGGTTGATAGACGAAACCGAGGGTGACGTTGCGCGCGGTTTCCGGACTGAGGTCCGTATTGCCACCGGTGCGGCTGTAAAACTGCTGGGCGCAGTCGCGGTTGGCGATCCCGCCGTTGCTCGGGTTGCCACCGGCACACAGTCGCGGGTCGTTGTAGTTGGCGACGGTGAACGTGGTGAAGTTCGGGTTGTACAGCTCATACAACGACGGCGCGCGAAAACCTTCACTGTAGGCGCCGCGCACCACCAGTTCCTTGAACGGTTGGAAGCGGAACGAGTACTTCGGGTTGGTGGTGCTGCCGAAGTCGCTGTACTTGTCGTGGCGCACGGCGGCGGACAATTCCAGGCTGTCGAGCACTGGTACGTTGACCTCGGCGTACTGCGCCGAGACGCTGCGATCCCCGGCGACGCTGGCATTCGGGTCGACACCCAGGCTCTGCACATCGGCGGCGAACTGGGCGAAGTCCTGATGGAAATCTTCCTTGCGGTATTCGCCACCCAGCGCCAGTGCCGAAGGGCCGGCGCCGAACCAGTCACCGATCTCGCGGCTGACACGCCCGTCAATCGCCTTCACCCGCCCCACTGCCGTCGAGTAATCGCCGTCCACCGCATTGGCCGCCAGCAGCGCCTGCCCGGCAGCGGTCTGCGCGCCAAACGGGTTGATGATGCCATTGGCAATACCGGCGCTGACGGCGCGGTCATTGACGTAGCCGGCCTCGATGGCATTGACCACTTTGTTCTGGTTGTACGACGCGCCGACGTTGTAGTCCCACCCAACCACGCTGCCATCGAAGCTCAACAGCAAACGCTGGCCGGTGTTGTCGTCTTCATGCTGACGCGCGCCTACGGCGGTTTCGCGCCAGTTCACATCCACCGGTTGCGTCGGGTCGAGGGCGAAACCGTTGGGGCCGGGAGTAATGCCGTTACCGGGATAGAACGTCGTGCCGGGATTGACCTGATTGCCCATCAGCGTACCGGGGCCGATCTGCGTGCGGTTTTCATTGCGTGCCCAGAAGTATTCGAGGCTGACGTTGTGATCATCCGCGAGCTTGCCGGTGGCTTTGGCGAAAGCCGAGGTCTTCTCGGTTTCCGGCACCAGATCGAGGTAGTTCCACAGGCTCTGGCGGCAGATGCCATTGCGCGCCAGCAACCCCGGTGCATTGCAAGCGGAACTGGCCAGTGGATTGGTGGCGTTGCTGCCCTGACTCCAGTTGGCCGGCGATGCGGTGCCGGAGGTGTAATCGAGGCCGCGTCCCGGCTGATAGTTGTAGGTGTAACCACGGTCTTCGGCAGCCAGTCGTTGCTGCTTGTCATGACTGACCACGCCGAATACGTTGAAACGGTCATCCTGCAAATCGCCAAAACCCCAGCTGCCGCTGAAGTTACGACTTTCCCCACCGCCGGCATGGGTCGGCGTGTCGTAGTTGGTGCTCAGTTGGCCTTCGGTGAGGCTGGTCTTGGTGATGAAGTTGATCACCCCGCCGATCGCATCGGTGCCGTACAACGCCGAAGCGCCGTCACGCAGGACTTCGACGCGATCAATGGCGGCGAACGGAATGGTGTTCAGGTCAACCCCGGAGCCATTGATCGCATTGGTCGCGTTGTTACTCAGCCGCCGGCCATTGAGCAGTACCAGCGTCTTGTTCGGGCCGATGCCGCGCAAATCGGCATACGACGCCCCGCCGCTGCTCGAACCCACCGAACGACCGGAGCCGACCGAGGACTGGTTGGCGGAAATCCGGCTGACCAGTTCTTCGGTGGTGCTCACCCCCTGCTCGCGCAGTTCTTCAACTCGCAGAATGGTGACCGGCACCGCGGTTTCCGCATCTACCCGGCGAATCGCCGTGCCGGTGACTTCCACCCGTTGCAACTGGGTCGTGGGTTCGTCGCTAGCGACTGCCGGCAAGGTATTGATCGCCAGCAGCAAGGCCAGGCTCAAACGGGATCTAACGGGTGAAAAATGGATCATGAACAGCCATCCCTGCGTTTTGGTTTATGCAGGGATGTGCAATGGACAGCAGGGTTTTATAGAGCTCGATTTAGACCGTTGGGTGATGAGGTTATGCAAAAAATGGCACGTGTGGATCAAGCCAGCTCCATCTCCCTCAGCAACCGTGTATCCAGCCCGAATCGCTCCTGGGAAACCATCCTGAACTGCCCTTCCGCCAATTCGCAGCTCACCAGCAGATTCCACGAGTGCCGGGTTGCCGCCGAAGGGATCAGTACAAACGGATGCTCTGCCAACAACGCATCGGCGAACAATTGTTGATTGGGGGAAGGCTTGGCGGGGCTCAACCAATAAGGATTCGGCACATCCTCCGGCTGGACGATTTTCACTTTTGCTTCGCTGACGACCTCAAAACACGTGAGCACATAAGGTTCACTGTCCAGCGCATCAAAGCTGTGATTGGCTGCCACCTCCAGAATGGCCGACGACGGATCGACTGATGCATAAACGACTCGCCGCCCGGGTATGTTCCATCGGCCACCATTGAGATTCGAACCCATCCCGCTGTCCCACGTCCCGCCATAAACCTCGGGGTCCAGCCGCCAGGCATACCAGTGCTCGTCCCAGGGCAAGGGATTCATGTGTAAACCCCGTATATCAGTTGCCCCAGATACTGCTCCACCATCTGAAACCCCAGTGAATGCCGAATAAACTCCACCGGTACGCGACCGTTCAGGTAGGTGCTGGGCTTGCGCAGCCACTCCTCGGCCCGTGACTGCCTCCCGAAGGCGCGAGTGGCCTTTTCCAGCACCAAGGCATATTGGTAGGCGACGACGCTCTGCTGCGGGTCAAGCCGTACCTTTTTACCTTCCTTCAGTAACCGGCGTACGGTGCTGACCGACTTGCCGGTGATGCGTTTGACCATGTCGCCTTGCAGATAAAGCTCAGAGGTTGAAAGCATGTTGACGACATCGTTCAGCTCAAAACCTTCGTCGGTCAGGTCAACGATCAGAAAGGCATCGTCACCTATGTTCCGGCCATTCACGAGCAAGTCGACAGGTCTGCCCTCGGCCCTCTTCACCCCCGTCAGCCGGGGTACCTTGACGCTGGGCATCGTGACCTCCTCCATGGGGCATCTGGCACGATCGGTGCGCCAGTGAAGGCGATGGGAATAAGCAGGCGTTTCGTATTCGAGGTGGGGAGTTCGCATAATCCATCCGTTATCAGAGGCCTGAGCGTCCAAGCCGTTTACGACTTCAATGTCATGTCCGATGCTATAGATCGCACTTCCGACGACCAACCTGAGAATGTCGTCGGAAATATCCCCGCTTCTGCGAAATCCAGACCTGTTTCCGTAGGACATTACCCACGAATACCGCGCGCTCAACTGCCGAAGTGATAACTCACATCCAGCCACCACTGCCGCCCGTACGGGTCATAGTTACCGGTCGGGTAATACGGCCAGCCAGCCGAGTCATCGTGTTTGATCTGGTTGAGCACGTTGTTCACGGTCAGGCCGACGCTGGCGCGGTCATTGAGCTTGTATCGCGCACTGGCGTTGAACACCGCCCACGGCGACAGGCGCCCGTCACCCGCGCCGTTGGTCACGGAGCCGTAGCGAATGCCCATCAGCGTCGCCGTGGCCTTCTGGTAATCCCAGGTCAGGCTGGCGTTGACCTTGCTGCGCCAGTCGTAGTTGGTGCGCGAGGTGCGCCAGTCCTGAGTCGGTGCTTCGTCCGACTCCTTGTAGTAATGCGATAGCACCAGGGTGTAGCCCAGCGCCGAACTGAACGCCCCGTACTGACCGGCGCCCCAGCGGATGTTGCTCTTGAAGTCCAGACCGCTGACCCGCTCGCTGGCGGCGTTGATCGCGTTGACCCGCACCCGTTGCAACTGGTTGGGGTCAATCGCCGCAGTGCCCGGGTTGCGGTCGATGCGTGCCAGGGTCGATTGGCAGTTGGCCGAATTGATGTCCTGGGTGCCGTTGCGGCATTCGTTCTCTTGCTGCAACAGGCGATTTTCGTCGACGGTGGTCAGCAGGTCATCGATCTCGACCCGCCAGAAATCGGTGGAGAAATCGAAATTGCGCGACGGCGACCAGACAAACCCATAGGTCCAGGATTTGCCGCGCTCGGACTCAAGATCCGGGGTGCCGCTCTGGGTGTAGTCGACCCGCCCACGATCACACGCGCCCTGCACGCCCTGGCTGCAGCCGTAGTAGTCGATCTGCGCCGGGTAGTAACCGTTGCTGTCGGACTGGTAGATGTAGTTCAGGTCCGGTGCACGGAAACTGGTGCCGTAACTGCCGCGCAGCAAAAGACTGGTGATCGGGCGCCATTCGAGGCCGAGGTTATAGGTTTTCTGCTGCTCGCTGCGGCCGCTGAATTTGTATTGGTCCCAACGCCCGGCGGCGGTGGCCAGCACGGTGTCGGTGACCGGAATACTGAACTCGCCGCCCGCCGCGTAGCGCTTGCGCGAACCGCCGGAGCTTTGCGCCGGGCTCACGCCATAAAAGGTGCCGTTATTCAGAGCGTCATCCGGGTCGACGCGATATTCCTGCTTGCCCGCTTCCAGCACGCCGGCAAATCCCACCGGGCCGGCCGGCAGGTCAAACAAGTCGCCATTGATCGAGGCGTTGTAGCTGGTGGAAACCGACTTGCTGCGCTGGGTCAGGTTGCTGCGAAACTGCTCCCACTCTTGTGGCGTCAGCGGGCGATCGAGGCGCGAGGCGTCCGGGGCGAACACCGGATAACCGCCACTCACGCCCAATTGCGGGCCGAGGTAGAAATCCTGAATCGATGACAGCGGCGTGTAGCGCGTGGTGCGAACACTGCGATATTCCGAGCGGTTGGCCGCCAGATCATAGCTCCAGCCGGTGTCGGCGATCTTGTCCGAGAGGCCGAGGGTGCCGGTCCATGAAGTGTCGGTCCACTTGCTGTTGTTGCTGGTGCGACCACCGATTTCCTCTTCACCGTAACGGCGATACCAGCGCTCAAGATTGCCGCTGTTCTGGTTGATGAAGTCCGGCGAAGTAAAAGTCGGGCCACGGGTGTTGTTCTGGATGTGATCGAGGCCATACATCAAGTCGGCAAACACCTGACCGCTGTCGCTGAAGTGCCAGGTGCCGCGGGTGTAGCCGTCGTAGTTTTCCTTTTGCGTCTGGATCGTCCAGTAATCGTTGTACATCTGATCGGTGCGGCAACGACCCGCGTTGTTCAGCAGCTTGTTATCGAAAGTGCCTTGATAGGCGCCGCAACCGGGGCCGAGGTAGCGGTTGTTGCTCAGGTCGCGACGGTAACCGACATCCGCCAGCGGGCCGCTCTGCATGAAGCCGCGATCGTCGGCCCAGATCGGATCGCGGTTGGTCAGCTCCAGGCCGAACAAGCCGTCGAAGTCACCCCAACTGCCACCGCCGCTGATTTGCAGGCGCTGATTGTCGCCACCGCCGCGCTCGCTGGTGCCGCCCTTGAGATTGACGTCGATGCCATTGATCTGCTTCTTGAGGATGATGTTGACCACGCCGGCAATTGCGTCCGAACCGTAGATCGCCGAGGCGCCGCTGCTGAGAATTTCGATACGTTCGATGACTGCCGAGGGAATGTTCGCCAGGTTGGTGAAGTTGACCTTGCCATCGTATGGCGTCGGGTAATCGGCGACGCGCCGGCCGTTGATCAGCACCAGCGTGTGATTGGGGCCGAGGCCACGCAGGTTGATTGCGCTGGCTGCTGGCTGCCAGGTGTTGCCGTAGTCCTCGCCCTGGGTCATGCCGGTGTTTTGCGTCTGCGTTGCCAAGGCGTCGTAGACGTTCTTGTAGCCGCGCGCTTCCATTTCTTCATGGGTGATGACGTTGACCGGGGTCGCGCCATCACTCTGTGCACGGGCGATTCGCGAGCCGGTGACGGTGACTTTTTCCATGCGGTAATCGGCGCTGGTCGCCGGGGCCACGGCACTGACTTTGGCCGCCACCGGTGTGCTCGCCGCGCCTTCACGCACGCTCAGGCCCTGGGCACTTTGCTCGACTTGCAGGCCGCTGCCGAGCAAGGCCTTCTCGACGGCCTGACGCCCGCCCAACGCACCGCGCACGGCACTGCTGCGTTTGCCTTGCACCAGATTCTGACTGAAGGAAATCGGCACGCCGGTCTGGCGTGAGATATCCAGCAAGACCTCATCCAGCGGGCCGCTGGCGATGTCGAAGGTGTAGACCTGGGCCGCAGAATCCTGCGCATACACCGCGATCGGCCCCAGCCCCATCGCCAGTGCGGCGGCGAGGGTCAGGCGCGGTAATTGTTGTTTGAATGAAATCATCAAGGGCTTCCCTGTTGAAGGCGTCTGCAGGGAATGAGCAGCGGGCCGGCGCTTTTTATAGGGCGGCGATTAGGCCAAGAAGTTATGACGCTATAACCGCGCGCCGATGCTGACCCAATAGGGGTTGTGCCAAGTGACGCGGATCGGCAGCGAGCGCTCCAGCAGTTGCAGGGTGCGGTCACTGTCATCGAGCGGATAGAGGCCGCTCAGGCGCAGATCGGCCACTTCGGGACTCAGGTGCAGAATGCCCCGGCGGTAGCGGCGCAGGCTGTCGATCACTTCACTCAGCGGCCGGTCGCGCACTTCCAGACGACCTTGCACCCATGCGCTTTCCTGACCGTTGCTGCGTTCGAGGGCGAGAATGTCCTGGGCGTTGAACAGCAGACTTTCCCCCGCCTCCACCACTTGCCGCGCACCGCCGGCAGTGACCGCTTCGACCTGCGAATGCAGCATCACCAGCCGCGTAGAATCGTCGCCCTGTTGCACCAGAAATTTCGTCCCTAGCGCCCGCATCCGCCCATGTTCGGTCTCGACCACGAACGGCCGCGCGGGATCCTTGGCGACGTCCACCAGCAACTCACCCGAGCGCAACGCCAGCAAGCGTTGAGTCGCATCGAATCGCGCCACCACCCGCGTCCGCGCATTCAGGCTCAGCGCACTGCCATCCTCCAGGGTGAAATCGCGCCGCTCGCCGGTGCCGGTCGCCAACTCCCCCACTTCCGGCAGCCAGCCATAGCGGCGCCCGAGCAGACCGGCCAGCACCGCGATGCCGAGCACGCTCAAGCTGCCACTGACAAAGCGCCGCCGGCTCGACGGCGCATTCAGGCTGTGCAGCAGACTGTTGCGCGGCAGCCCGCGCAAGGTCGGATTACGCAGCAGGTTAAGGCCGCCGCCCATTTGCTCGATGATCCGCTGGTGCCTCGGGTCAGCCGCGCGCCACGCTTCGAACGCCGCACGCTCGCCAGCGCTGGCCTCGCCGGACTGCAACAGCGCCATCCACTGCGCCGCCTCGTCGATCACCGCTTCGTCCGGCCTCATGCCTGCATCGCCTGATAGCAACGCTTGAAGGCCTCGACCATGTACTGCTGCACCCGGCTGGTGGAAACCCCCAGCCGTTCGCCGATTTCGCTGTAGGTCAAACCGTCGAGCTGATGGTAGAGAAACGCGGCTTTGGCCTTGGCCGACAAGCCATTGAGCAAGCGATCGACCGCCAGCAGCGCCTCGATCACCAGTGCGCGTTCTTCCGGTGATGGATGCACCGGTTCCGGCGCCAGCGCCAGGCTTTCCAGATAGGCGCGTTCCAGGTCCTGGCGGCGCCAGCCTTCATAGACCAGCCGCCGGGCGATGGTGGTCAGCAGCGCCCGCGGCTCGCGAATGGCGCTCGGGTCCGGCAAGGCCAGCACCCGTAAAAAGGTTTCCGAGGCGATGTCCTGTGCGCTGTGCGGGCAACCCAGCGTGCGGCCAACGGCGGCGCACAGCCAGCGATAGTCCTTTTGGAACATGTGCCCAATCATCCGGTAATGCGGGTTCTGAACATCACCCATGCCTTGCTCCCTGAAACGGGTCCCACCCGCTGCGAAAAACCATCGTTCTGCCGGGATCGTCCGGCTCTTGATCAGGCGCGACTGTGCAATAGCGTTGCGGACATTTGAAGTAATTAAAAATCAGGATAAGCAAACCTTTGAGAATAAGGCGCTCCGTCGCCGCAGAAATATTGACTGACACAACGTTGACCCTGATCAGTTGCCAGCGCGCAGCCACTCTCTAATCTGCGCGCTTCATCGAACGCCAAGGACGGCTCACCGGGAGCCCGCGGCTATCCCTTCAAGGAAGAAAACCATGCGATCACTGAAGATTATTCTGCTGTCATCGGCCTTCAACGGCCTGACCCAACGTGCCTGGCTGGAACTGCGTCAGGCCGGGCACTCGCCCAGCGTCGTGGTGTTCACCGACGAGGCGTCGGTGTGCGAACAGATCGAACACAGCGGCGCCGATCTGGTGATCTGCCCGTTCCTCAAGGACCGCGTACCGCAGGCGTTGTGGAGCAATGCGCGGCGCCCGGTGGTGATCATCCACCCGGGCATCGTCGGCGATCGTGGTGCCAGCGCGCTGGACTGGGCGATCACCAACGAACTCACACGCTGGGGCGTGACCGCGCTGCAAGCGGTGGAAGAAATGGACGCCGGCCCGGTCTGGGCCACCTGCGAATTCAATCTGCCGTCGGGCTTGCGCAAGTCCGAGCTGTACAACGGGCGGGTCAGCGATGCGGCGATTCGCTGCATTCGCGAAGTGGTCGAGAAGTTCATCGACGGCTTCGTTCCGGTCGCACTGGATTACACCGACCCAAAAGTCCGGGGGCGCTTGCAGCCAAACATGAAGCAGGACGACCGCACCTTCAGCTGGCACGACTGCTCGCGCTTCATCAAACGCTGCATCGACGCCGCTGACGGCCAGCCCGGGGTCTTGGCAAGCCTGGCCGGCGGGCAGTATTACGTGTACGACGCGCACCTCGATCAGCGCACCGGCATTCCCGGCAAGATCCTCGCGGTGCATGACGACGCGGTGCTGGTCGCCACCGGCGATCACAGCCTGTGGATCGGCTCGTTGCGACGCAAACCACTGCCCGGCGAAGAGACCTTCAAGCAACCGGCGCGGCATGTGCTGGCCGGGCAACTGGACGGCGTGCCGACCCTCGACTGGTCGATCGCCAGCGAGCCGTTCAACGACGAGGCCTATCAGCCGATCCGCTACCGCGAATCCGGGCATGTCGGCGAGCTGACTTTCGAGTTCTACAACGGCGCGATGAGCACCGAACAGTGCCAGCGCATGGTTGAAGCGCTGCGCTGGGCCAAGTCTCGGGACACTCGCGTGCTGTTGATCAAGGGCGGGCGCGGCAGCTTCTCCAACGGCGTGCACCTGAACGTGATCCAGGCGGCGCAGGACCCGGGCGCTGAAGCCTGGGCGAATATTCAGGCAATCGACGATGTCTGCGCCGAACTGCTCAGCGCGCGGCAACTGGTGGTCAGCGGCGTGACCGGCAATGCCGGGGCTGGCGGCGTGATGCTCGCACTGGCTGCTGACATCGTGTTTGCCCGCGCGGACATCGTGCTCAATCCGCATTACAAGAGCATGGGCCTGTATGGCTCGGAATACTGGACCTACAGCCTGCCGCGCGCCGTCGGCCCGGCGATGGCCGAGCAACTGACCCAGGCCTGCCTGCCGGTCAGTGCCACGCAGGCGCTGCAGCTGGGCATGGTCCAGGAAATCGGCCCGCGCTGCCCGGATGAGTTTTCCTTGTGGTTGCTGCAACGGGCCAACGCGGCACTGACCGACCCGACCTACGCTGCCGTGCGCGAGCGCAAGTTGCGGGTTGATCAGGTGCTGATCCAGCAATGTCGGGAAAGCGAACTGCAAGAGATGCAGGAAGACATGCTCTACAACCGCAATCAGTTTGCCGAGAAGTGCAGCCACTTCGTCTACAAGCGCAAGGCCTGCGGCACGCCGGCGCGATTGGTCGAGGAATGGGCGCGGGTGCGCAAGGTTGAGTTGGCGGGTTGAGCTTCACCGCCACTACGGCCTCATCGCTGGCAAGCCAGACTCCCACAGGTTACTGCGGCGCTCACAGAACTTGTGAGCGACATAAAACCTGTGGGAGCTGGCTTGCCAGCGATGGCGGTGGGTCAGGCAATGCTGGTTTGGCAGCCAGACACCATTCGCGAGCAGGCTCGCTCCCACAGGATTTCGGGTCGTTCGCGAAATCGATGGGCCAGCGCAGGACCCTGTGGGAGTGAGCCCGCTCGCGATGAACGATGACGCGGTGGCGAGCCGGCACTTACAATGCCCGCACCTCAGACACCGGCCCGCCCATGGACATCGACCTCGCCCGCACCTTTCTGGAAATCGTCCGTCACGGCAGCCTCGCGGCGGCGGCGCAGAAGCTGTTCGTCACGCAGACGGCGATCACCGCCCGGGTGCAGAAACTCGAAAGTCAGCTGGGCAGTACGCTGTTCGTGCGCAACCGCGCCGGGGCGAAACTGACCGCAAACGGTGAGGCCTTCGTGGTCTACGCCAATCAACTGGTGCAGACCTGGGAAGCCGCGCGGCGCGACCTGCCACTGCTGGACGGCTATCACAACGTGCTGCACATCGGCGGCGAAGTCAGCCTGTGCAACCCGTTGATGCTCAGCTGGGCCGCCGAACTGCGCGAGAAGATTCCCGGCCACGCCCTGCGCATGGAAATCCGCGACGGCGAAAACCTGCTGCGCCAACTCGAACTCGGCGTGCTCGATGCCGCGCTGGTCTATCAGCCGGAATACTGGCCCGGCCTGCAAGTCGAGCAGGTGCTGGAAGAAAAACTGATTCTGGTGCGTGCGCCGAACCGCCCGGATCCCTATGTCTACATCGACTGGGGGCCGGATTTTCGTCGCCAGCACGACGCCGCACTGCCGGACAAGGCCAAAGCCGCGCTGAGTTTCAACCTCGGCCCGTTGGCCCTGCAATACATCCTCGAACATGGCGGCAGTGGCTACTTCCGTACCCGTGTGGTGCGCAGCTATCTGGAAACCGGCGCACTGGAAGCGGTCACCAAAGCCCCGGAATTCGGCTATCCAACCTATCTGGTGTATGCCCGCGAGCGCGACTCGGCGACGCTGCAACAGGCGTTCGATCTGCTGCGCCAGGTAATCGCCACCGATGACGACTGGTCGCAACGCTGGAACCCGTTGAGCTGAGTCGGCCGCTTTACACCGGAGCATGGCGCAAGTGCCGCCAAGGTGCGGCCTGCACAAACGACCGAATCGGCTAATCTGCCGGGTATAACAACAATACCCGCAGGTGAACGCAGTGAGGCAGACCACCGAGGCATTCCGCAGCCGCTATCGCGCGGCCATTCATCCGTTGTACAACCCGTGGCTGCACGGCGCCTTCGTGCTGCTGTTTGGCGTGCTGGCGATCGGCGCCTTCTGGAGCAGCGCGCATCAGGTGCAGCCGCTGGAATGGCTGAGCGTGCCGCTGACCCTGCTGCTGTTCAACTTTGGCGTGTACATGGTTCATCGCCATCTCGGTCACCACAAAAAGACTTTCGCCAAGCTGTTCTATGCCCGGCATGCGGGCGACCATCACAGCTTTTTCACCCCCGGCCACATGACGTATGACGGTGCCCGCGACTGGCGGGTGATTCTGTTTCCAGCCTGGCTGATCGTCGTGCATACGCTGGTTTTCACCCTGCCGCTGTGGTGGCTGCTCGCGCAGTTCAACACCAATGTCGCCGGGCTGTTCGGCGGCTGCATGGTGCTGGGTTATCTGACCTACGAAGTGTTTCACGCCTGCGAGCATCTACCGCCGAATAATCCGCTGACCCACCTGCCGTGGATCCGCCAGATGCGTCATCTGCACGAACTGCATCACCGTCGCGAGCGCATGCAGGAGCGTAATTTCAATATCGTTTTTCCGCTGATGGATTACCTGTTCGGCACCCTGTACTGGGAACCGCCACCCGCCCCGTTGCGCTATTCGAGATCGCCCATGACCCGCATGCAGCACCAGATCGATATCGCCGGCGAACCGATCGCCGTGCTCCGCTACGCCGCCAGCGTCAACCACTGGCCCGAGTGGCACCCGTCGTCGCTGAAAATCGACGGCCCGCAAGGCCCGCTGCATGCCGGCGCGCGTTTCGAAGAAGACATTCATGCCGGCGGGCGCGCCGGCCATTTGCGCTGGGAGGTCACCGAGTATCTGCCCGGTCGCCGCTGGTGCGCCAAGGCGCGGGGCGATCATGGCTTGTCGCTGTTGCTGACCTACGAGTGCGCGGCGCAAGGCGACGGCACGCGGTTCGTGCGCACTCTGGATTACCGGTTCGATGGCCTTGGCATGCGCCTGGCCAATCTGCTGCTGCTCAAGCGCCGTATCGAGCGGGAATCGGCGACCTCGATGCAGGCCCTGCGCGACATGGCGCTCAGGCACCTGACGCTGACGGGGCACCTTTCATGAAGCGTCTGCTGTTATTGCTGGTGATCCTCGTCATCGCGTTTCTGCTGCTGATGCCGACCAAGGTGCAGCCGGTGGCGTGGAAACCGCCAGCGGCGCCGTCACTGAACGAAGGGGTCTACGCGGAAAACCAGCGGCTCAAGGCCGTCGAACAGGTTGGCCCGAGCGACATCGACGGCCCCGAAGCACTGCTGCTGGAGGGCGATTACCTGATCACTGGCCTGCATGACGGGCGACTGATCCGCACGAGCCTCGATGGCAAGGAGCGCAAGGTGCTGAGCGACACTGGCGGCCGGCCGCTGGGCCTGGCGCGGCATCCCAATGGTTTGCTGGTGATTGCCGACGGGGTCAAGGGTCTGCTGTCGCTCGACGCCCAGGGTCAGTTGATTCCTCTGACCACCGAGGCCAATGGCCTGCCTTTCGGTTTTACCGACGACGTGGCGATCGACAAGTCCGGGCACTACGCCTATTTCAGCGATGCCAGCAGCCGCTGGGGCTACGGGCATGACGGTGAGGCGATCATTGAACATGGCGGTGACGGGCGCCTGCTGCGCTATGACTTTCAGACCGGCAAGACCAGCGTGCTGCTGGACAAACTGCAGTTTGCCAACGGCGTGACCCTCGGCCCGGATGACGCTTATGTGCTGGTCAATGAAACCGGCGCCTACCGCATCAGTCGTTACTGGCTGACGGGGCCCAAGGCCGGTACCCATGACCTGTTCATCGACAACCTGCCCGGCCTGCCGGACAACCTCGCGTTCAATGGCAGCAACCGCTTCTGGGTCGCGCTGTACGCGCCGCGCAGTGCCTTGCTCGATGGGACCGCCGGGCATCCGCGGGTGCGCAAGATGATCGTGCGCGCGCTGACGGTGCTGCCAAAACCGGTGGAGAAACGCGGGTTCGTCCTGGGGCTGGATCTTGAGGGCAAGGTGATCGCCAATCTGCAGGACGCCAGCAGCGGCAATTACTCGCCGATCACCACAGCGCGCGAGTATGGGGACTGGTTGTATCTGGGGTCGCTGAAGGCTACGCACATGGCGCGATTGCCGTTGGCGGACGCGTTGAAGTGAGCCTGCTGGTTTTGTGTTAGATCAACTGACGTCATCGCGAGCAGGCTCACTCCTACAGTTGACCGCATTCCAACTGTAGGAGCGAGCCTGCTCGCGATAGCGGACTGTCAGTTACCGGATCTGTCGAACTTGTCCGGATCTTCGTCTTCAGGAAGATCTTCGTCCGGCTCTTCGGGAAAAGTGGTGGTGTGCGCCGGGCTGTTGGGCTCAGGGTGAGTGGGAACCGGGTCGAAACCGCCCTGCTCTTCACTGGGGAATCTGGGTGTGTTCATGTGGCACCTCGCAGAGAGTCGCTGAATGGAGACTCTGAACATTCGAGGTGCCGAGGGTGGTTGTCGTTCCAATCAATCCGCAACCGTGGGTCGGCGGATCATCCAGGAATCAGGACGGTGCCTGTAAATGGCTGACAATTTCGTCCTTGACCTTCAGACGCTTCTCTTTGAGTTTTTTCAATGCGTCGTCGCTGGGGGCGTCCGAGGTGGCCGTTTCGGCCTTGACCACGTCGGCGTCAGCCTGGGAATACTTGTTGATCAGTGAATCCAGTCGTGGATCCTGGGTGCGTTTTTGCTGGATCTCTTCCTTCGTGCAGCTCAAGTCCTGAAACAGGTCATGGGGAACCGGCATGGAACACCTCCGTCAGTTGATCGGCAGCCGACGCGACCGATGCGTCAGCCCCTATCAGAATGGCCTTGGTTGAGAGGTTCTGTCGACCACCTGTCAGACCAGCGGTTGCCGTTCGTCGCCCTGTCGGAAACGCGATCAAACCTTTTTCCGCTGTGCTCCCTCCATTGCATAACGTCAACAAAAACCTGTGTGGAGATACATCAATGGACGGATTCAACCTGCGTCATCTCGTTCTGGCTGTCGCTCTGAGCAGCGGCATGGGCAGTGCCTTCGCCGCCACCTCGAACGACTTCGTCGACAATGCCGCTGCCGGTGGCATCGCGGAGATCGAGACCAGCCGCCTCGCCCTGGAAAAAAGTCAGTCAGCCGACATCAAGGCGTTCGCCAACATGATGATCACCGACCACAGCAAGGCCAACGATGAACTGGCCAGCATTGCCAAGGCCAATGACATCGAAGTCCCGGACACCACGACGTTGGTCAAACAGGCCAAGGAAAAGATCCTCGACATGCGCGATGAATCCTTCGACGCGGCCTACGCCAACAACCAGGTCAAGGCCCACGAAGAAACCATCGAGCTGTTCAAAAAAGAGGCCAACACCGTCACCGACGACAAAGTCAAAGGCGCCCCCGAACTAAAGGCCTTCGCACAGAAAATGTTGCCGGCGCTGGAAAAACACCTGACCGCGGCCAAAGAGCTGCAAGCCAAGCACCCGAGCAAGTAACCCGGGCGCTGTACAGCAAAAGGCCGCATCGATAAATGCGGCCTTTTGTCGTTTCAGCGAGATCAACCGCCGTCAGTATCGATGTCGGCATCGGTTTCTTCACCGGGCTTCGGACGATCGGGCTCAGGTTCGAAACCGGGGCTGAACTCGTTGTCGTTGTCGGTGTGTTTGTTCTTCTGATCCACCGCAGGGTCAGCGCTCTGGACTTGTTCGCCCTCGCCCTTCGGCGGGATTGGCGAGCTCTGCCCCGGCACTTGCGGATCGATGGCCGGGTCGTTGCGATTGATCGGTTCGGCGTCCGGTTTCTGCTGCTGTTGCGATTGCTCGTTCATAGCCACCTCGTTTTTCAATGCTGGCGCGACTCAGACCCGTCGGCCTTGTATATTCGAAGCCGCTACGGTGCCAACGTTCAAAACATCGCTGGTTTGAAGGGCGCCGACTAGAGTTACCGGGGCATTGCTTGCGCCGGATCAAAAATATCCTTGCGCACCTGAACAACTATTTTGAACGGCAAAGGTCACTGACTTCGCACCGGTCACTTTTTACAGAACCGGCCCCAATACGCTACGGAGCAACAGGCACATGGCAGCACTGCAGAACAGCACATTCGATGCGATGAAAAACAAACAACCACAACTGCTGAGCGAATGGATCAACGGCCTGGAAGCCAGCGGCGCCACCCGCAACCTCAAAGACCATGACCTGCAACAGCAGACCAGCGAATTCCTGCAACTGGTGATCAATGGCCTGCAGGATGACAACGGCACCAACATCAATGCGCCGGGTTGGGAAGCCACCCGCCAGTTCCTCGAAAAGCTCTCCCACAGCCGTGCCCAGCTCGGTCAGGATTCGCAACAGACTGCCAGTTTCATCTTCGCCCTGAAGGGCCCGCTGTTTGCCCTGCTGCAAGCGCACTATAAAGAACAGCCAGCGCTGCTCGCCGAACAACTCTGGGAAATCTCCGAACTGTTCGACGCCTTCGGCATGCACACCATCCGTACCTTCCAGAAGTCCCGTGAAGCGGTGATCAAACGCCAACAGGAAGAACTGCTGGAGCTCTCCACGCCGGTGGTCAAACTGTGGGACGGCGTCCTGGCGCTGCCGATGATCGGCACCCTCGACTCGCAACGCACTCAAGTGGTGATGGAGTCCTTGCTGCAACGCATCGTCGACACCGGTTCGGAAATCGCCATCATCGACATCACCGGCGTCCCCACCGTCGACACCCTGGTCGCGCAGCACCTGCTGAAAACCGTGACCGCGATTCGTCTGATGGGTGCCGACTGCATCATCAGCGGCGTGCGTCCGCAAATCGCCCAGACCATCGTCCACCTGGGCCTCGACCTGCAAGGCGTGGTGACCAAGGCCAATCTGGCCGACGCACTGAAGCTCGCCCTCTCCCGCCTGGGCATCAGCCTCGGCAAAGCGGTCTGAGCCGATGGAACGTATCCCGATTCTTCAAATGGGCAAGTTTCTGCTGGTGACCATTCAGGTCGACATGCATGACCAACTCGCCCTCACCTTGCAGGACGACTTGTCCGAGCGCATCAGCAAGACCTCGGCGCGTGGTGTGCTGATCGACATCTCGGCGCTGGACATGGTCGACTCGTTCATTGGCCGGATGATCAGCACGATCTCCGGGCTGTCGAAAATCATGGACGCCGAAACCATGCTGGTCGGCATGCAGCCGGCCGTGGCGATCACCCTGGTCGAACTCGGCCTGACCCTGCCCGGCGTCAGCACCGCACTGAATGTCGAGCGCGGGATGAAACTGCTGCAGGAACGAGTAGACCGGCAATGACCGTACGCAGCAGCGGTACTCAACCCATCCATATCGAGCAGGATGTCGTGCTCGCACGCCAGACCGCCCGCAAACTCGCCACCGAATGCGGCATGCGCCTGATCGACCTGACCAAAATGGTCACGGCGGTCAGCGAGCTGGCCCGCAACACCATGGTGTACGGCGGCGGCGGCGACATGGACTGGCAGATTCTCGATGAAGATCACAAGGTCGGTCTGCGCTTGACGTTCCGTGACGAAGGCCCCGGTATTGCCGATATCAAACTGGCGATGACCGACGGCTGGACCTCCGGCAGCGGCATGGGCCTGGGCCTGACCGGCGCCAAACGGCTGGTCGAGGAGTTCGAACTGGACACCGCGCCGGGCAAGGGCACGCGAATAACGATCACCCGATGGACATGAATATCACAGGGTCACTGACCCAGGTGCTGCTGATCGAAGACAGCAGTCAGATCGGTCACGCCCGGCGCACCGCGCAACGGCTCGCCGAGCAACACGGTTTTGATGCAACCGATGCCGGACGCGTGGCGCTGGTTGCCACCGAACTGGCCAGCAACGTGCTCAAGCACGCCAGCCGTGGCGAAGTTCACCTGCGCCTGCTGCCGCGCCCCAACGGGTACGGCATCGAGATGCTCGCTGTCGATCGCGCACAGGGCTTTGACCTCGACGCCTGCCTGACTGACGGCTTTTCCACCGGCGGCACCCAAGGTATCGGACTGGGCGCCGTGGCCCGTCAGACCGAAGTGTTTGACGTCCACGCCGACGCCCGTGGCGCGGTGCTACTGGCGCGTTTGTACCCGCGCGGCGACCGTCAACCGGACTTGCGCTACGGCGTCAGCCAGCACTCGCTGCACAACGACCCGGCGTGCGGCGACACCTGGCACCTGGCGTACAACGGCGCGAATGTCAGCGCGCTGATCATCGACGGCCTCGGCCACGGTGAGGATGCCGAACGCGCGGCCAAGGCCGGCGAGCGGGTGTTCGCCGAGACTCCGTTCGCCAGTCCGGTGCTGCTGATGGAGGATATGCACCGCGACATGATCGGCAGCCGTGGCGGCGCCGCCGCGTTCGCCCAGTACAATGCCGCCCGCGATGGCCTGACCTTTACTGGCGTGGGCAACATCGGCGCCAGCCTGATCACCGCCGACAAGTCGCGGGGCCTGGCCTCGCACCCGGGCATCGTCGGCGGCCAATACCGGAAAGCCCAGCCTTTTGACTATGCTCACGTGAACGGACATCTATTGATCATGTACAGCGACGGCTTGCAGTCCCGTTGGAATCTTCAAGACTACCCCGGTCTGGTGCACCGCCATCCTGCCGTGATAGCCAGCGTCCTGCACCGTGACTTCTGTCGCGGGCGCGACGACGTCACGGTACTGGTCGTTGCCCTGGAGGCCGCCCATGGCTGAGTCGCCAATCCTGAATGCCGCCGAACAGGCTGCGCTGATCGCCCGATTGCAGAGCGAGACCGCCGCCCTGCGCGCAGAACTCGACGAGACCAACCAGGGCGTGCTGGCGCTCTACGCCGAACTCGACACCCAGGCGGAAGAACTGAGGCAGGCTTCGGACCTGAAAAGCCGCTTTCTGTCGTACATGAGCCATGAGTTCCGCACCCCGCTCGGCTCGATCCTCAGCATCAACAGCCTGTTGGCCGATGAGCTCGACGGCCCGCTCAGCCCCGAGCAGCACAAGCAGGTGGCGTTCGTCAGCAGCGCCGCCCGCGAACTCAGCGACATGGTCGATGACTTGCTCGATCTGGCGAAGATCGAAGCCGGGCGGATCACTATTTCCCCCGCATGGTTCGACATGTTCGACCTGTTCTCCGCCCTGCGCGGGATGTTCCGGCCGATCGTCGATGCGTCGGCGGTGGACCTGATTTTCGAAGAGCCGGTCGGCCTGCCACGCCTGTACACCGACGACAAAAAACTCGGGCAGATTCTGCGCAACTTCATTTCCAACTCGCTGAAATTCACCACCCGCGGTGAAGTGCGGGTTTCGGCGCGCCTGGAAGGCTCGGACAAAGTACGTTTTGCCGTCAGCGACACCGGGATCGGTATCGCGCCGGAGCTGCACGGTGCATTGTTCGAGGACTTCTCCCAGGTCGACTCGCCGCTGCAGAAACGTCTGCGCGGCACCGGCCTCGGCTTGTCCCTGTGCAAGCGCTTCGCTGCCCTGCTCGGCGGCGAGGTCGGGATGGACAGCACACCGGGGGTCGGCTCGACCTTTTTCGTGATCATTCCGCTGGCGCTCGCCTTGGAGAACGTCGATGAAACGTGACATCCGTCTATTGATCGTCGACGACAACGCCGCCACCCGCTACGCCTTGCGCCGGCGCCTGGAGCGCCATGACTACGAGGTGCTGGAGGCCGGCACCGGCAGCGAAGGCCTGGCGCTGATCGCGAGCGAGCCACTCGATGCGCTGATCCTCGACGTCAACCTGCCGGACATGAGCGGCTTCGACATCGTGCGCATCTTGCGTGCTGATGCACGCACCGCGCTGCTGCCGGTGATCCACGTGTCTGCGGCGTCGATCCAGACCGGGGACATCATCACCGGCCTCGATGCCGGGGCGGATGCCTACCTGATTCACCCGGTAGACCCGGACGTGCTATTGGCGACCCTGCGCACTCTGCTGCGGGTACGCGATACCGAAAACGCGCTGCGCGAGAGTGAGGCCCGCTTCCGCGAGATTTTCGTCAACGTCTCGGCGCCGATTGCCGTGCTCGATGCCAACCTGAAAGTGCATGAATGCAACCACGCCTTCACGCAGATGATTCAGGACAACCGCAACCCGGAAACGCTCAGCGAGTGCTTTGATCAAGACCAAGGCGCGATCCTCAACGAGTTGCGCCTGCGGCTGGTCGATGGCGAGCGCTGGAAAGGCACATTGAACATGCGCGTACAGGGCGAGATCCGCGAAACCGAGTGGCAGATTTCGCCATACCGCACGCCGCAGTTGAGCCTGGTATTCGTCGAAGACGTCACCGAGCATCGCCACCGCGAGCGCTCGCACCTGGCACAGCTGGACGACACCACCACACAACTGGCCAAGGAAGTCGCCGAGCGGGTGCGCGCCGAATCGCAGTTGCTGCAAGTGCAGAAGATGGACGCACTGGGCAAGCTCACCGGAGGCATCGCCCACGACTTCAACAATCTGCTGACCGGGATCATCACCAGCCTCGAACTGATCCAGAAACGCATGGCCGATGCGCGTCCGGACAAGGTGCAGTTCTACGCCGAAGCCGCACTGAATTCGGCGATGAGTGCGGCGTCCCTCACTCATCGTCTGCTGGCCTTCGCCCGCCAACAGCCACTGGATACCCGGCCGGTGGACATCAACGAGCAGGTGCGCTCGCTGGAAGAATTGCTGATGCGCACCATCGGCGAACGCATCACTCTCAAGCTTCAACTGACCAACAAACCGGCGATTGCCCTGGTCGATCCCGTGCAGCTGGAAAGCGCGGTGCTGAATCTGGTCATCAATGCCCGGGATGCGCTGCCCCGAGGCGGCAATATCTGGGTCAACACCTATGCCGCGTATTCCCACGGCGACCCGAACTTGGCCGATGGTGCGTATGTCGCGCTGTCGGTGCGCGATGACGGCACCGGTATCGAGCACAGTGTGATCGACAAGGTGTTCGACCCGTTCTTCACCACCAAACCGCTGGGCCAGGGTACTGGTCTGGGGTTGTCGACGATCTACGGTTTCGCCCGCCAGTCCGGTGGCGATGCGCACATCCGCAGCGTCGCACGGCGTGGCACCGAAGTGACCATCATGCTGCCGGCGACGAACGACCCGACCGGGGCTGACATCCCGGCGCCGAAGGTTGATCCCCAGGGCGCCGGTGAGCATGTCCTGATTGTCGAGGACATGCCGGCAGTCCGCATGTTTGTCACCGAAGTGCTGGAAGACGCGGGTTACCGCTGCACGCAGGCGGCGGATATCGAAACCGCGCTGGAGCGCTTGCAGAATGATCCGACGATCGACCTGCTGCTGAGCGACGTCGGTCTGCCGCGCATGAGCGGCCGGGAACTGGCCGATGTAGCGCGGGGCTGGCGTGAAAGCCTGCCGATTCTGTTCATGACCGGTTATGCCGAGACCGCGATCAATCGCCAGGTGTTCCTCGGCAGCGGCATGGAAATGCTGGTCAAACCGTTCCAGATCAGCGAACTGCTGGACAAGGTCCGCCGCACGCTTGATGGTGCCTGACACACCGCCATCAGGTTGCTCGGTTGAGAACACAGACCCTGTAGGAGTGAGCCTGCTCGCGATGGCGTCAGGTCAGTCAATTCATTTCTGGCTGACACTCCGCTATCGCGAGCAGGCTCACTCCTACAAGGGATTGCGGTGTGACATCTTCCGAGTACACCGCAGCCCCCTGTGGGGCCAGTAGGAACGGCGTCGCTATCGGCTCAAGGCCCGGGCCAGAAACGGCGCGGTTCGGCTCTTTTTGCTCGCGGCAACTTTCTGCGGCGTGCCGGCGGCGACGATTTTGCCGCCCTGATCACCAGCCCCCGGGCCGATGTCGATCACCCAATCACTCTGCGCCACCACGCGCATTTCATGCTCGACGACGATCACCGTGTGCCCCGCCGTGACCAGGTTGTCCAACTGCTCCAGTAGCCGATCGACATCGCGCGGATGCAGTCCGGTGGTCGGTTCATCCAGCACATACAGGGTCGCGCCGCGCTGATTGCGCTGCAGCTCAGTGGCAAGTTTGATCCGTTGCGCCTCACCGCCCGACAACTCGGTGGCAGGTTGGCCGAGCCGCAGATAACCGAGGCCGATGTCACGCAGCACCTCCAGTGAACGACGAATCCCCGGCTGCTCGCTGAACACTTCTACCGCCTCTTCCACGGTCAGTTGCAGCACCTGCGCAATGCTCAAGCCTTGCCACTGAATCGCCAAAGTCTGCGGGTTGTAGCGCGCGCCATGACAGGTCGGGCACGGCGCATACACGCTCGGCATGAACAGCAACTCGACGCTGACAAAACCTTCACCCTCGCAGGTCGGGCAACGACCCTTGGCGACGTTGAAGGAAAACTGCCCGGCGTCATACCCCGCCGCCCGTGCTTCAGGTGTGGCGGCGAACAGTTTGCGCACGTTGTCGAACAGCCCGGTGTAGGTCGCCAGATTCGAACGTGGCGTGCGGCCGATGGGTTTCTGATCGACCTGCACCAGGCGTTTGATCGACTCCAACCCCGCAGTCACCTGACCGCTGCTGGCCTGCGGCGCATCGTCTTCGAGGCTGAGCTCTTCCGGCTCGTCCTCAACCAGCGGCCGCCCGAGTTGCGCGCCGACCAGTTCGAGCAACGCCTGACTGACCAGACTCGACTTGCCCGAACCGGAAACCCCGGTGACCGAGGTGAAGCAGCCCAAGGGAAATTCAGCGCTGAGGTTGTGCAGGTTATTGCGGCTGATGCCATCGAGTTTCAGCCAACCGCTCGGCTTGCGCGCGGTGCGGGTCTGCCGCTGGTTCTCGGCAAACAGATAGGCGCGGGTCTGCGATTCGTCGATCTCGGCCAGCCCGGCCGGAGGGCCGCTGTACAACACCCGCCCACCCTTCTCTCCCGCTGCCGGGCCGACGTCGATCAGCCAGTCGGCGCGGCGCATGGTTTCCAGATCGTGCTCGACCACAAACAGCGTATTGCCGTCGGCCTTCAAGCGCTGCAAGGCTTCGAACAGCGCCTCGCCATCGGCCGGATGCAGACCGGCGGATGGCTCGTCGAGCACGTAGATCACGCCGAACAGTTGCGAGCCCAATTGCGTCGCCAGGCGCAAACGCTGCAACTCGCCGGACGACAACGTCGGCGTGCTGCGCTCCAGCGCCAGATAACCGAGGCCCAGATCGGTCAGGGTGCTGACCCGTTCCAGCAAGTCCTCGGCAATCCGTTGCGCCGCCAGGCGTTTTTCCAGCGACAGGTTTGGCGTGTGGCGTACGTCCGGTGCACTGGCGTGGCCGCTGGCACCGTGGGCCACACGTTGCTGGCGGGCTTCGCGGGTTTGCGCATGGCTGAGGGTTTCGCCGCTTTCTTCGGCCTGCTGCAGATACGTCGCCGCTGCCACTGGCCGCAGTACCTCGGCCACTTGCAGCAACGGCATCTGCGACAGTTCACCGATGTCGTAACCGGCAAAGGTCACCGACAGCGCTTCACGCTTGAGGCGTTTGCCGTCGCACAACGGACACGGACTGCCGAGCATGAACTGCGAAACGCGCTTCTTCATCAGCGCACTTTGCGAATGAGTGAAGGTGTGCAGGATATAACGGCGGGCGCCGGTGAAAGTGCCCTGATAACTCGGTTCCATCTTGCGCTTGAGGGCGACCCGGGTTTCCTCCGGGGTCAGCCCGGCGTACACCGGCACGGTCGGGGTTTCTTCGGTGAACAGAATCCAGTCACGCTGCTTTTTCGGCAGTTTCTTCCAGGGGATGTCGACGTCGATGCCCATGGTCACGAGGATGTCGCGCAGGTTCTGCCCCTGCCACGCCAGCGGCCAGGACGCCACGGCGCGTTGGCGGATGGTCAGGCTCGGATCAGGCACCATCAGCGCCTCCGTCACCTCATAGACCCGGCCCAGACCGTGGCACTCCGGGCACGCGCCTTGCGGGGTGTTCGGCGAGAAGTCCTCGGCGTACAGCATCGGTTGCCCCGGCGGATAACTGCCGGCGCGGGAATAAAGCATGCGGATCAGGCTCGACAAGGTGGTCACGCTGCCCACCGACGACCGCGTGCTCGGCGTTCCGCGCTGTTGTTGCAGGGCCACGGCGGGCGGCAGACCTTCGATGGAATCGACGTCCGGCACCCCGACCTGATCGATCAGTCGCCGCGCATACGGCGCCACCGACTCGAAATAACGCCGCTGGGCTTCGGCGTACAAGGTCGAAAAGGCCAACGACGACTTGCCCGAACCGGATACACCGGTGAACACCACCAGCGCATCGCGGGGGATATCGACGTCGACGTTCTTCAGATTGTGTTCGCGAGCGCCACGCACCCGAACCATGCCGACGGGTGCTTTGGAGGTGCGTTTGGAAGTCATGGGCGGGCCTTGATCGGAAAATGTGAGTCGAACACAAAACATGTGGCGAGGGAGCTTGCTCCCGCTGGGCTGCGAAGCGGCCCCAAATCCAGACGAATCAACCCGGCAGGTAAACCGCGGTTCCCGGGTTTACGACTGCTGCGCAGCCGAGCGGGAGCAAGCTCCCTGGCCACAGGGAATCAGGCACTCAGCACCGAGCGAATCATCTGCAACAACGCCTCCGGGCCATACGGTTTGCCCAGCAAATGCGTGTCCGGGCTCAATTGGTGGTTGCGTGAAATGATGTCGCGGGTGTGGCCGGAGGTGAACAGCACCGCCACCGGGGGTGTCTGCACCTTGGCCCACGCCGCCAGATCAGAGCTTTTGATCAGCCCCGGCATCACCACGTCGGTGAAAATCAGATCCACGTCGATCCCTTCCAGCAGCATCTGCATTGCCACGTCGCCATTGCTCGCAGTCAGTACGCGGTAGCCTTCCTCGCGCAGCAATTCCACTGCCGAGGCGCGCACCGCGTCGTTGTCTTCAACCACCAGAATGGTCTCGTGGCCGCCGCCCTGTTGCAGGTCGACGCTCGGCGTCTCATCGAGGACCGGACGCAGGCTGCGCGGAAAGTACAGTTGCACCCGCGTGCCTTCGCCCACGGTGCTGTCGATCTCGACGTGGCCGCCACTCTGTTTGACGAAGCCGAACACCATACTCAGGCCAAGCCCGGTGCCCTGGCCGTCGGCCTTGGTGGTGAAGAATGGCTCGAACACCTGCTCGAGCATTTGTGGCGCAATGCCGACGCCGGTATCGCTGACCACCACCCGCACGAAATCGCCGGCGACGATGCCTTTGCCCACGCAAAAAGTGCTGTCCAGCCGAGTATTAATGGCACTGAGAACAATCGTGCCCTCGCCTTTCATCGCGTCCCGGGCGTTGATCGCCAGATTGAGAATGGCGTTTTCCAGTTGATTGCGGTCGACGTTGATGTGCCACGGGTCCTGCGGCAATTGCACGTCGATCTGAATGGTTTCGCCCAACGCACGCTGCAGCAATTCACCGACGCCGTCGAAGATCTGCCGCGGATCGCACACCGCCGGCGACAACGGTTGGCGCCGGGCAAAGGCGAGCAGTTGCGACGACAGCTTGGCGCCGCGCTCGACCGCTGCCAGCGAAGCGCTGACCCGGCGTTGCACGTTGGCATTGTCCGGCTCATGCCGCGCCAGCAAATGCAGGTTGCCGGCAATTACCTGCAGCAGGTTGTTGAAATCGTGGGCCACGCCGCCGGTCAGTCCGCCGATGGCTTCAAGCTTCTGCGACTGGCGCAATTGCTCTTCCGCCGCCAGCCGGGCATCCACTTCGTTAGCCACCCGCTGCTCCAGGTTGCGCGTGAATTTGAGTAGGGATTCTTCGGCAATCTTGCGTTCATGGATGTCGATCAACACCCCGGGAAAACGAAACGGCGCGCCCTGTTCGTCGAACTCGCAGGCGCCACTGGCGAGCACCCACAGGTAGCTGCCGTCCGCGCGCCGCACGCGGTATTCAGCGTTGTACGGCTCACCGGTCTGCAGCGAATGACTGACCCGATCATGCACCCACGCCAGGTCGTCCGGGTGGATCCGCGACTCATTGACAGATTGCGGCAGGTTGCTCAAGTCCTGATCCGGCGGATAGCAAAAGGTCCGGGCGAAACGCTCGTCGGCCGACAGCACATTGTTCTTCACGTCCCAGACGAACGAGCCGAGCAAGGCCCCCGCATTCAGCGCCAGACGCACCCGTTCGTTGTCGGCCCGATAAGCGTCTTCTGCCGCCTGACGCAGGCGCTCGGAGCGCACCAACTCGGTGGTCTCGACCACCATCGCCATCACTCCTGAAGGCACGCCGTCATCGTTGGCCACCGGGCTGTAATACAGATCCATCCAGACATCTTCGGGCACGCCATCGCGCAACAGCACCAGTTCCTTGTTGCGGTAGGACAAGGTGCCGCCCGCCAGACAGGTGTCGACCACATGCCGGTTGAACTCGGCAACTTCCGGCCAACCCAGTTCCACCGGTGCGCCCAGCAGATACGGGTGGCGGCCACCGGCAAACTGCGAGTAGGCGTCGTTGTAGATCATGTAGCCGGCGTGGCCCCAGAGCATGACCATCGGCAAGGGCGAGGCCAGCATCAATTGCACGGTGCTGCACAAGCTGGCAGGCCAAGTGTCGAGCGGGCCGAGTTCGGTGAGGCGCCAGTCGAACGCGCAAATGCGTTCGGCCATCTCGCCTTTCCAGCCGTCACAACCGTGGCTATCGGATAAAAACTGCATCGATTGACTCGGTGTCCTGTGGTGTTTGCCCGATACATCGCGACGGCAGAACGCCGCGACGCCCGTCTGTTTCGAGCCTCATCGGCCGTAATGGTTTCATTAGAGGTATAGCCGATTTCAGACCAGGCCCGGATCAGACCCCGATCAGGTGCTTGAGGGGATGGTAGCCAGTTTTCATCTTCGCCGCGACGTCGAGAATCGCCTTCTCGATGCCGTTCAAATGCGTGCAGGTCAGTTCGATGGCGGCGCTCTGGTCGCCCGCCTCGATGTATTCGATCAGGCGCAGATGTTCGTTGTCACGGCAGGCTTCATGGCTGTCGTCATCCAGTGCGGCAACGTACAGCGAGGCGCGGGAAATCAGCTTCTGGAACCAGTCGAGCAGCACCGGGTTGTTGAGGCTGCGCGCCAGTTTGAGGTGGAACTCGCCGAGCAGGTAAATCAGTTGCTCGTGGTCGCCCGCCGCGTGGGCGGCGTCTTCCAGTAGCAGGTGCTCGCGCAGGACCTGCATGGCGGCGGTGTCCTTGCGCCGACAGAGTTCGGTGACCATGCCGATTTCGATCAGCCGCCGGGTTTCGAACAGCGAGCGGATCTCTTCGTTGCTGGGTAGCGATACCGATGCACCTTTATTCGGCTCGGTGGTGACCAGCCCCTCGGCTTCCAGTTGCTTGAGCGCGGCGCGCACCGACGTACGGCTGACATTGAACAGTTCGGCCAGGGACGCTTCGCCCAGCTTCATCCCCGGACGCAGCGAACGCTTGCTGATCGCCTGGTAAACCCCTTGGTAGACGCGGTCGACCGTGGTTTCCAGTTTCTTCTCGGTCATTCGAACACTCCTTTAGCCTCGGGCAAACACGGTGTTGCAGCGTTATTCGCCGTTTGCGCAGATAAGTGTGGCGCAGGATATCGCCTTCGGCGTCGAGATGCAGGGGATACGGGGATTTTTTCGAGGGTGGGGAGGAGCGGTTTTGGCCGCTGCCAAATAACACTGATTAACACATTTCCCTGGTAGGAGTGAGCCTGCTCGCGATAGCGGTGTGTCAGTCACGTTGATGTTGTCTGACAAACCGCTATCGCGAGCAGGCTCACTCCTACAAAGGTTTTTGTGTCGTACCTAAATCAGTCAGTACCGTACTTCGGCGAACGCGGGCCGTACAACAGTCCTGCGTGCTGACCGGCCGACAACAGGCGATTGCTCGCCACGCCGGCAATCGGATACCCGGCATCGGTCGAACTGTTGATCACCTGCTTCACCGCGGCGGTGATCAGCATGCCGACCAGGCCGCCACCGCTGTTGTTGCCGCCCTCTTCGCTCGACGCCCGTGCCGAACCGGTCCACAGCGTGGTGCCGGATTTCAGGTCGACCAGCTTGGCGGTGGCGGTTACCGCGGTTTCGCTGCTGATCACCATGTAGCGCGTACCGTACTCGGTCACAGTGATGTACAGCGCAGCGTCGGCGCCGAAGATTTCCTTGAGCTTGTTGGCCGGTGCCTGATGGATGTCATCCGGGGTGGTCAGGCCGTTCTGGCGGAAGGTTTCATCCACCAGAGTGATCGGCAGCACGTAGTAACCGGCCTCGGCCAATGGGAACGTCACCTGCGACAGCAAACTGTAGGAAGCCTTGACGTCCGGCGAGGTGTTCAGCGGCGGCAGCACCAGAATGGTCTTCGGCCGTGCCTGCTTGTACGCCGAGTAATCCACGGTTTTCGGCGCGACGCAGCCACCGAGCACGGTCAGGGCCAATCCGGCGGCCAGCAGTTTCAGGGTGCGCGAGATCATTGGGCGTCTCCGGTCTTGGCGTTTTTAAGCAGAAAATCCATGTATGGGCCGGACTCGGGGAACAGCGCTTTCTCGGTGCGGAACTGCTGCACCATCTGATCGTCCTTGCCCATGCTCAGGTACAGCAGGCCCAGGTGCGCGTGGTAGCCCGGCGGCACCGCCTTGCCGGTGGAGCGGATCTTCTGCAGGTCGCGCTCCAGCACTTCGGCCTGGGCTTCTTTCGGCTCTTCGCCTTTGAAGTATTCGTAGACCTGCGGTTGGTAGTCTTCCCACTGGTACAGGGTTTTCGGGCTGCTGCAACCGGCCAGCAAAGCGCTCGCGGCCAGCGTCAGGGCCAGCAGCGACCGCGACAAAGTCAGATTCATGGGTGTTGCTCCTTGCAATGAATAACGATCAGTTGCCCGGTTTCCAGGCACCGGCGTTCATGCCATCGACCAGACGATTGATCGCCTCGCGCATGGCCAGATCGAGAACTTTGCCGTTGAGGGTGGAGTCATACGCGGCGGTGCCGCCAAAGCCGATGATTTCGCGGTTGGACAAGGCGTATTCGCCGGCGCCCTGAGTCGAATACACCACTTCGGAGGTGCTGATGTTGACGATGTTCAGGTTGACCTTGGCGTAGGCGACCTGGGTCTTGCCACGGCCGAGAATGCCGAACAGCTGGTGGTCACCGGTTTCCTTGCGGCCGAACTCGGTGACGTCACCGGTGACCACGTAGTCGGCGCCCTTGAGGCGCTGGGCCTGGCCCTTGATCGCCGCTTCCTGCTGGATCTCGCCCATGTTGTCGCGATCCAGTACCGAGAAACGGTTGGTCTGCTGCAAGTGAGTGATCAGGATGGTCTTGGCCTGGCCGCCGAGACGATCAACGCCATCGGAGAAGATCCCGCGCATGTAGCTGGAGCGGTTATCGAACTTGCCCACCGCCATCGGCACGCGAGCACCGGTCCAGACTTGCGTGGCGCTCTCGACCTTGGCCACCGGCAGTGCGCGGGAGCTTTCGGTGGCGCACCCGGCAAGGGAGCTGGCGAGGGTGCCGAGCACGGCAATCGCAACGCCTGAGACCAACATCCGGGAGATCATTCTCACTGTGCATTCCTTCTGAAAAAACGGTGTGTCCCGGCACGGCTACGCGGTGGGGAGCGGAAAAGGGGCGGCATTATGACAAAGTGCCACCATTGGTGACAGAGATTTTTGACGCCAATCAATTGGCTTGTTTGGACACACACAAATCCCCCCTGTGGGAGCGGGCTTGCTCGCGAAAGCGGCGTGTCAGCCACTTATTTGCTAACTGACACACCGTCTTCGCGAGCAAGCCCGCTCCCACAGGGGGGGATATGTGGTGTTCTGGGGTTTAGTGAAAGTCGCGGCTCTGCACGCGGATGCCATCGAGCAACGGAGTCAGATCGCTCAATCGCCCGGCGATCAAATGCCGCACTTCGCCCTCCCGCTCCCAGCGGCCATCGACCTTGAGCAATTGCGAGCCGACCAGCACCTGACGCTGACGCTCGGCCAGATCGCGCCAGACCACCACATTGACGTTGCCGAACTCGTCTTCGAGGGTGACGAAGGTCACGCCGCTGGCGGTGCCCGGCCGCTGACGCCCGGTGACCAGCCCGGCGATGCTCACCGGCCGGCCGTGCTCGACGTCCAGCAACTCCTGAGAGCTGCGGCAACGCCGCGCCTTCAGTTCGCCACGCAGCAGCGCCAGCGGATGCGGCCCCAGCGTGGTGCCGATAGTCGCGTAATCGGCCTGCAGATCTTCGCCGACACTCGGTTTGGGTAGCAGCACATCGGGTTCTTCCTGACTTGGCAAACCGGCAAACAGGCCCAGCTGTTTCTGCACCCCGGCCACTTCCCAGCGCGCGCGGTGCCGATGCCCGGCCATGCCACGCAACGCGCCGGAGTCTGCCAATAATGCCTGGGCGCGACTGTCGAGCGCGGCCCGCTCGCCCAGATCGGCGACATCGGCAAACGCCCCGCGCGCCCGCGCCGCCTCGATGCGCCGGGCGTCGTCCTCGCGAAAGCCCTTGATCATCCGCAGGCCCATGCGAATCGCCGGTTGCGCGCCGCTGATCGGTTCCAGACTGCAATCCCAGTCGCTGGCGCGCACGTCCACCGGACGGATCTGCAACTGATGCCGGCGCGCGTCCTGCAGAATCTGATCCGGGCTGTAGAAACCCATCGGCCAGCTGTTGATCAACGCGCAGGCGAACGCCGCCGGTTCGTGGCACTTGAGCCAGCAACTGGCGTAGGTCAACAAGGCGAAACTGGCAGCGTGAGATTCGGGAAAGCCATAGCTGCCGAAGCCCTTGATCTGCTCGAAGATCTGCGCGGCGAATTCCTCGGTGTAGCCGTTTTTCTTCATGCCGGCGGCCAGTCGCGCCTTGTGCGGCTCCAAGCCTCCATGGCGTTTCCACGCGGCCATCGAGCGACGCAACTGATCGGCCTCGCCGGGGCTGTAGTCGGCCGCAACGATAGCGATCTGCATCACCTGTTCCTGAAACAGCGGCACGCCGAGGGTGCGTTTGAGCACCACTTCCAGTTCCGGCGAGGGATAGGTTGTCGGCTCTTCCTTGTTGCGTCGGCGCAGGTACGGATGAACCATCCCGCCCTGAATCGGCCCAGGGCGGACGATCGCCACCTCGATCACCAGATCGTAGAACTTCGCCGGTTTCAGGCGCGGCAACATCGACATCTGCGCCCGCGATTCGATCTGAAATACACCGATGGTGTCGGCGCGGCTGATCATCTCGTAGGTCGCTTTGTCTTTGTCTGGAATCGTCGCCAGGCTCAGATCCAGATGCCGGTGACGACGCAACAAGTCGAAGCAACGACGGATGGCACTGAGCATGCCGAGGGCGAGGATGTCGACCTTGAGCAGCCCGACCGCGTCGAGATCGTCCTTGTCCCATTGAATGATCGTGCGCTCGGCCATGGCGGCATTTTCCACCGGCACCAGCGTGTCCAACGGCTGTTCGGAAATCACGAAGCCGCCGGGGTGCTGCGACAAGTGTCGGGGGAAGCCGATCAGTTGCCCGGTCAGGCTCAGCACCCGACGCAGCACCGGGCTGTCGGGGTCGAAGCCGCCTTCGAGCAAGCGCGCCAGCGGCGGTGTTTCGTCGCTCCAGTGGCCGCAGCAATCGGCCAGTGCATTGATCTGATCCGGCGGTAGCCCAAGGGCCTTGGCTACGTCGCGCACCGCACCGGCAGCGTGGTAAGTGCTGACCACCGCCGTCAACGCCGCCCGCCGCCGGCCATAACGGCGAAACACGTATTGCAGGACTTCTTCGCGGCGTTCGTGCTCGAAGTCGACGTCGATGTCCGGCGGCTCGTTGCGCTCTTTCGACATGAAACGCTCGAACAGCAGCGTGGTGCGATCCGGGTCGATCTCGGTGATACCCAAGGCAAAACACACCGCCGAATTGGCCGCCGAACCGCGGCCCTGACAAAGAATCTGCTGATCGCGGGCAAAGCGCACCACGTCGTGCACGGTGAGGAAGTAGCTTTCGTAGCCGAGCTCGGCGATCAGTTTCAGCTCATCGTCGATTTGCTTGAGCACTTTGGCCTGCGGCCCTTTTGGCCAGCGCCAGGCAATGCCTTCTTCGGTCAGTTGGCGCAACCAGGAACTGCCGGTGTGCCCCTGCGGCACCAGCTCCTTCGGATACTGATAGCGCAACTCGCTCAGCTCGAAAGTGCAGCGCCGCGCCAGTTGCACCGAGGCGTCGAGCAACGCCGGCGGATAAAGCTCACGCAACACCTCGAGGCTGCGTAGATGGCGCTCGCCGTTGGGGTGCAGGCGCAATCCGGCCTCGGCCACCGGGACATGATGGCGGATCGCGGTCATGGTGTCCTGCAAGGCGCGCCGCCCACGGGCGTGCATGTGCACGTCGCCGCTGGCCACGGCGGCGATCTGCAGTTGCTCGGCCAGACTCAGCAGTGCCGCCAGCCGCCGCTGATCGTCCTGCCCGCGATGTAGCTGCACCGCCAGATACAGACGCTCGCCGAAGGTCTGTTTCAGCCAACGGCCCTCCTCCACGTCATCGATGCTGTCCGGCACCCACACGGTGAACAACCCCGGCAGCGGCTCGCTGAAATCCTCGCGCAGCACCTGGTACTGGCCCTTCTGCGTACGCCGCCGGGCCTGAGTGATCAAGCCGCACAAGGCCTGATAGCCCGCAAGATTCTCCACCAGTAGTAGCAGTTTCGGGCCGTTGTCGATGCGTATTTCGCTGCCGATGATCAGCGGCAGCTCTACCGATTTCGCCGCTTGCCAGGCCCGGACGATCCCAGCCAGGGTGCACTCGTCGGTGATCGCCAGCGCCTGATAACCGTGTTTTTTCGCCCGCTGAAACAGCTCAAGGGCACTGGAGGCACCGCGCTGGAAACTGAAGTTCGACAGGCAGTGCAGCTCGGCATAGCCGTGGTTCATGCAAACCAGCCTTGCAGCCACAACGGCCCGCCCTCGCCCACGGCTCGATAGGCCCAGCCCTGCTGACCGGCGCGGTTCTGGATCAGGTAGTAATCGCGGCGCACATCGTCTCCGTCCCACCAGCCGGATTCGATGCGCTCCGGGCCCATGAGAATCCGCGCCGAACCTTCGGCCACGCTCTGCGGTTCGCCGAGCAGCCAACCCGGACGCTGCACGCTCGGCAAACCGCTGCAACGCTGCTTGTCGACGCCGTTCTGCCACGCACATTCCGGTCGGTGGTCGGCCTGAAAGCGCAGGCCCTGCACCGCGTCATCGCCGAGCCGTGCACGCAGACGTTCGCGCAATTGCTCCCAAGGCAAGGTCTGTTGCGGACGGTCATCGAACAGTTCCTGAAACTGCGGGACGAAACTCGGCAGGTCTTCGGCACGCAGGCGAAAGCCGCGCACCGGGGCCTCGACCTGGACTTGCTCCAGTCGCCCGCGGGCCAGTTCGAAGAGCATCGCCGGATCGCGCTCGGCGCTGAGCAGGCCGACCTTGATCAGCGTGTCCGGCAGCCCGGCGTGCTCCAGATGCAGGTCGAAACGCTGCACGCCGCTGTCACGTCCGCAGAGGAATGCCGACAGGTCAGCGGTCAAGCGGCGTAACGGAAACAGCAGCGCCTGATGGGATTGCACGTCGAAATTCAGTTCGATGCGCACATCGAAACGATCCGGCGGCAGATAGAACGCCAAGGCCAGCGGACGCGCGCCAAACAACGTGTCGAGATGCTTGAGCATCGACGCCTCGAAGCGCCGGGCCAGGGCCTGACGCGGCAGGCTCTGCAGCTGGTTCAGGTTGCGCAGACCCATGCGCGTCAGCGCGGTGGCGACCTGCGGCTCCAGCCCGACACGGTCGACGGGCAACTTTCCGAGGTGATGCTGCAGGGCCTCACCGTCAGGTACCACCAGACCGTCGTAGGCGTTGGCCAGCACCCGCGCCGCCACCGGATTCGGTGCGGCGACGATGCGATGGCGGAAACCCAGCTCGGTCAGCTCCTTGCGCAGCCGCGCTTCGAACTGCGCCCAGGAGCCGAACAGGCCCAGGCTCGACTCGATCTCGAACACCACGGTACGCGGATAATGCACGCTGACCTGCGCGCTGAAACGATAGGCCCACGCGGCGAGAAACTGCTGCCAGTGCTCGACCTCGGTGAGGTCGTAATCGGCGGTGGCAAAGCCTTTGCTTAGGGCCTGCGCGGCGGTCATCGACTGGCCGGCGCGCAAGCCGAGCTGGCGCGCCGCTGCATTCACCGCTTGCAGCACCCGGCGCTGGGCCGGGCCACTGAGCAGCACCAACGGCTCATCGGGATCGGCACGCTGACGCAGCACGGCGTCGAGGGCCAATTGCGGGAACAGAATACACACCCAGCGCATGACGACCTCAGTGCCCGACAGCAAAGGCAATCGGCGCGGTGCGCGCCAGTCCGCCACGGCACTTGAGCACGCGCAACTGGGCCGGTCTGGCGTCGATGGCAATACGCAACGCGGCCGGCGACGGGTTGATCGCCTCGCTCAGCGGGCGCCAGGCAAACGCCAGGGTCTGGCCGGTTTCCGCCGCCACCTGCAAACGCCGCAACGCACGGTCATCGGCCTTGTGCGGCCAGCACAGCACCGCGCCGCAACTACCCGAACGCAGGCATTGCTCCGCCGCCCACAAGGCATCGCGTTCGCTGGCCTGAATCACCGACAACTGGCGCAGATCGACCCCGGCGTTCGCCCACGCCTGCGGGTACGGCACGAACGGTGGCGCCACCAGCACGATGCGCTCGCCCGCCGCCGACATCCGCGCCAGCGTCGGCCACACCAGTTGCAACTCGCCAACCCCGGGGCCGGCCAGGAGGATTTCGCTCAGCGCCGCTTCCGGCCAGCCACCGCTGGGCAGTGCCGCATCCAGCGCGGCATGCCCGGTGGGTTGCGGGCTGGCCGCCGGTGGCGCAGGCCGGCCCTTCCAGACCTGGCCGCCATTGAACAGCGTATCGAGTGCAACGACGGCGCCCATCAGCCTTGCCTCACCAGACCGCAGAACACCCCTTCGATGGCCAGGTCCTGATCATCGCGCACGACAATCGGCTGGTACGCCGGGTTACGCGGCAGCAGGCGCACCGTAGCGCCGACACGCTCGAAGCGTTTGATTGTCACCTCACCATCGAGGCGCGCCACCACGATCTGGCCGTTGAGCGCCTCGGGATTGCGCTTCACTCCCACCAGATCACCGTCGAGAATGCCGTCCTCGATCATCGAGTCGCCCTGCACCCGCAACATGTAGTCGGGCGCACGGGAGAACAGCGCGGGATCAAGCATCAAGCGGTTATGGATGTCGGCATCGGCGCCGATCGGTGCACCGGCAGCCACCCGGCCGAGCACCGGAATGTCCAGCAGCTCCGGCCGCGCGGGTTGCCCGAGCAGGCGAATGCCCCGGGCCTGGTGCGGATTGACCTCGATAAACCCGGCTTCGGTGAGCGCCAGCACATGCTTGCGCGCCACGCTGCGCGAGGCAAAACCAAAAGCCTCGCTGATTTCAGCGAGGCTTGGGGGCTGACCGTGTTCGGCGATGCGTTCGCGGATAAAGGTCAGGATGGCGGTACGGCGGGGAGTCAGATTGGTCATGGAGTACATTTGTACTCTTCCGCCTTTTTGCTGGCAATGACCGCCAGTCAGTTCAATCCGCGCTCGGCCAGAAATGCCGAGATGTAATCGATGAACGCCACCACTTTAGCCGTGGCCCGTCGATGGCTGGGGTACACCGCGAGAATGTGCGGGCCGAAGGTGTCAGGGTCGATTTCATAGTCAGCCATGACCCGCACCAGACGCCCGTCGGCAATGTACGGCGCGGCGCTCCACAGCGGCGTGTGCAGCAAACCGCGTCCGGCCAATGCGCTGGCCAGTAGCAGATCATAGTTGTCGCTGCGCAAGCGCGGCGCCGTCGGCTGTGGCAGGCTCAGCCGCTGGCCGTCGCGCTCGGCCCACCAGAACTCGCGACTGAGCAACGGGTGCTGATACAACAGCCAATCATGCTGTTCGAGGGTTTGCGGATCCACCGGCAAACCCTTGCGCGCCAGATAGTCCGGGCTTCCGCACAACGCCAGGCGATTGCTGCCGACCACCCGGGCGATCAGCCCCGGCAGGTCGTCATGGCCCTCGCGCAAGGCCAGGTCATAGCCGCTTTCCAGCAGATTGACGAACGCGTCGCACAGATCCACTTGCAGGCTGATCTGCGGGTATTGCTGCAAAAAGCCGTCACACACCTGATCGAGAAACGCTCGCCCGTACGCCAGCGGTGCGGTGATTTTCAGGCTGCCGCGCAGACCGTGCTGCAACTGCTCGATTTCCTCGCTGGCCTCCTCCAGTCGCTGCAACACCAGCCGCGCGGTTTCCAGATAAACCCGGCCGATTTCGGTGAGCAGAATCCGCCGCGTGCTGCGTTCGAACAGCCGCGCGCCAAGTTCCGACTCCAGATGATTGACCGCTTTGGTCAGGGCCGAAGGTGTCTTGCCCAGTTGCTCGGCCGCGCGGCTGAAACTGCCAAGTTGCGCGGTAACCACGAACATTTTCAGTGCACCCAACTTGTCCATGCTTTTTCCATTCAGGCAAAAACGTTTTTCGTGAGGGAGGCGTTCTGTCGGCCAGTGTCAGCCACTAATCTGGCCATCAGACGCAATAACAAGGAAATCTTCAATGAAAAGATTCATCCCGAGTCTGCTGGTGAGCGCTGTAAGTTTTGCCTCGATGGAAGCCATGGCCGCCACCGATCTGGTACTGGTCAACGGCAAGATTTTCACCGCCGACCGCTCGCAACCAAAGGTGCAGGCGCTGGCCGTGGAAAACGGCAAGGTGCTGAAAGTCGGCACTGACGCGCAGATCAAGAGTTTGATCGAGTCCGGCACGCAGGTGATCGATCTCGGCGGTAAGACGCTGATGCCAGGCTTGATCGACAGCCATTCCCACGCGATTTTCGGTGGCTTGGAAATGGTCTCGGCCAACATGGAAGACGAAGTCGTCGCCCTCGCCGAACTGGAAAAACGCCTGCGCGCCTGGCGTGACGACGGCAAGGCCAGGCATGGCGATGTGCTGAGCATTGCCGGCATGAGCTCAGCGTACTGGGCGCAGGCCGAAGCGCTGGGCAAGACCTTCAACCACGGCGAGTGGGCTGACGTGCCGGTGGTGTTCACCGGCAGCGATCACCACACCGCGTGGGCCAACAACGTGATGCTCAAGCGCGCCGGCATCGACGCGGCGTTGCTCAAGACCCTGCCCGCTGCGGAAAAAGACACCATCGGCAAACTGGCCAACGGCGAGCCCAACGGCTTTCTGGTCGATGCCGGCTGGGACCGGGTTGCCGCGAAAATGCCGGTGCCGAGCCCGGCCGATATGCTCACCGCGGCCAAATCCGCGGTGCGCTTCAACAACAGCCTCGGCATCACCGCGTGGATGGACCCCGCCGCCAACGCCGCACCGGGCGAACCGGTCTTCGTCCTCAAACCCACCGAGAAAACCGTCGGCGTGCTGCCAGCCTACAAAGCGCTGTCGGAAAGCGGCGGCATGAGCGTGCACGTTGCAGCGCTGCTGGTGGCCAACCCGAAAAGCCTGCCCGCCGACCTCGACACGCTGGATAAGGTGCGCCAGCAGTTTCAGGGCATCCCCAACCTGACCCTGCCCGGGGTCAAGATCTTCGCCGACGGCGTGATCGAGTACCCGGCGCAGAGCGCGGCGATGATCGACCCGTACAGCAACTCGCACAAACAGGGCGAACTGCTGATCGATCCAAAACATTTCGGCGAGCTGGTCAGCGCCATCGACCAGCGCGGCTGGCTGGTGCACATCCACGCCATCGGCGACCGTGCGGTGCGTGAATCACTCAATGGCATCGAACGTGCGCGCAAGGATCGGCAGAGCGGCATCACTCACTCGATCACGCACCTGCAGATGGTCAATCCGAAAGAGTTCGCCCGCTTCAAGCCGCTGAACGTGATCGCCTCGATGCAATTGCTGTGGGCCAGTGCCGATGACTACACCACCGACATGATCAAGCCCTACGTCAGCGCCCTCGCCTTCCGTTATCAATACCCGGCGCACTCGCTGCTGAAACAGGGCGCGACGATTGCCGGTGCCAGCGACTGGCCGGTGTCGTCGCCCAACCCGTTCAACGCCATGGCCCAGGCCATCACCCGCGTCGGCCCGCTGGGGGTGCTGAATGCCGACGAGCGTCTGGACCGCGAAAGCATGTTTTACGCCTATACCGCCAACGCAGCGCGCACGATTGGCCTCGACCAGCAGATCGGTTCGCTGACGCCGGGCAAGCAGGCCGATTTCATCGTCGTCGATCGCGACGTGTTCAGCGTCGACGAAAAAGCCCTGCATGAGACCCAGGTGCTGCAAACCTGGTTCGCTGGCCGCCAGGTCTACACCGCCAGCCAATAACAACACTGCCTTTCCCTTGTAGGAGTGAGCCTGCTCGCGATGACGGTGTGTCAGCCGGCTTCATTGTTGAATGACATACCGTCATCGCGAGCAGGCTCACTCCTACAGGTTTCGCGTCCAGCCCCTAAAACAATCACAACATCGGGACTTCACATGAAAGCCTTGCCCCTGTTCGCCCTCGGTTTTTCCAGTTTGCTGCCCCTCAGCAGCTACGCGATCCCCCTGAACGACGATTTCGCCTTGCTGGTCGACCTGACCCTGGCCAGCGACTACCGCACCCGCGGCATCTCGCAAACCCAAAATGACCCGGCCGTGCAGGCCGGTCTGACCCTGGCCCACAGCAGCGGCCTGTACGTGGGTGCCTGGAGCTCCAACGTCGATTTCGGCGGTGGCCTGAAAACCCGGCAGGAAGTCGATTACTACGCCGGCTGGCTGTGGCAGGCCACCGAGGATGTCAGCCTCGATCTGGGTTACCTCAAGTACGCCTACCCCAAGGAAAGCCAGTTCAACCAGAGCGAGGTCTACGGGATTCTCGGTATCTACGGGGTGAAGCTGGCGGCGTATTACTCCAGCGATGCGCCGGGGATCGACAGCAAGCAGAGCTCGCTCTACACCTATGTCGGTTATGAAACCGGGCTGCCGTTCGATTCCGGGTTGAAACTGCGTTACGGCAACATGGACTTCAAGGACCCGCACCTGTACTCGGCGTCCGGGCATGGCGAGGACAGTTATCGGGAGTGGGAGGTCAAGCTGACGCACAACCTGGCCGGGGTGGTGTTGGGCCTGAGCTATATCGATACCGATCTGTCGCAGAGCCAGTGCCTGAGCAACTGGGGATTCAAGGATGTGTGCACCGCAACGGTGGTCGCCAGCCTGAGCAAATCCTTCTGACCCACCAAAGTCCCCATTGTAGGAGTGGGGAGGGGGGGGGGGGGAGGGGGGGGGGTTGACAAGAGG
>NZ_JAZAQQ010000007.1:245886-326330 GCF_036861315.1 Pseudomonas sp. S3(2024)
ACAGGGTTTTGCGTTGACCTGAGTGTTTGTTACAGGATGTTTACGAATTTTTTACTATTGTTCTTCTACAGTTACGCGCGTTTCCGCGCGTGTTCTATTCGAGTAGAGGAATGTCTGTAATGGCTTTGGGCAAAGGACTGCGTTTACCGTCCATCACTTCAACCCGTCTGGTGCTGCTGTTTTCCCTGGCACTGGTGGCGCTGTACAACCTGGCGACCTGGAAGGCGCTGGGTACGCTGATCACCCTGCAAGGTGCACACAAACTGGCGTTTTTCGCTTCGTTCGGCCTGTTCCTGTGGGCGGCGATCACCCTGCTGCTGACCCTGGTGTCATTTCGCTGGACGCTGAAACCGGCGCTGACTGTGGTGGCCCTGCTCTCGGCCTGCGCTGCGTATTTCATGAACGAATACGGGATCACCATCGACACGGTGATGATCCAGAACGTGTTCGAAACCAATCCCGGCGAAGCCGCTGCGCTGTTCAACGGCAAACTGCTGGCTTACGTGTTGCTGCTCGGCGTGCTGCCGGCGGCGTTGATCTGGCGCTGGCCGGTGCGTTATCGGCCGTTCTTTCGCGGCCTGCTCAACAAGCTGCTGGTGATTGCCGCTTGCGTGCTGGTAATCGGCGCCTCGGTGGGCGCGTTCTATTCGACCTATGCGCCGATCTTCCGCGAAGAAGACAAGCTCACCCACTTCATCAACCCGACCAACTACATTTACGCCATCAGCAAATACACCAAGCAGCGCCTGGGTATCAAAAAGCACTTTGTGGTGCAGGCGATCGGTGAAGACGCGGTGATGAGCGCCAAAGCCGCCAGCCGCGAGAAGAAGTCGCTGATGGTATTTGTGGTCGGCGAAACCGCCCGCGCCGATCATTTCTCGCTGAACGGCTATGCGCGCGAGACCAATCCCGAGCTGAGCAAACTGGACATCCTCAACTTCACCCAGGTGCACTCCTGCGGCACGTCCACGGCAGTGTCGGTGCCGTGCATGTTCTCGATGTTCCCGCGTGAGGACTACAGCGACAAGAAAGGCAAAACCTACGAAGGCCTGCTGGATATCCTGCAACGCGCCGGCGTGCAAGTGCTGTGGCTGGACAACAACAGCGACTGCAAAGGCACCTGCCTGCGCGTGCCGCACCGCGACATCGCGAAGAACCAGCCGGGGCCGTTCTGCGACGGCAACAACTGCCTCGATGAGGCGCTGCTGGCCGACCTGCAAAGCTACATCGACAGCCTCAAGGGCCACGCGATCATCGTGTTGCACGCCGACGGCAGCCACGGCCCGGAATACTACGAGCGTTATCCGCAAGCGCTCGAACGCTTCAAACCGATCTGCCACACCAATCAGTTGGGCAGTTGCAGCCGCGATGAACTGGTCAACGTGTACGACAACACGATCCTCTACACCGACCACTTCCTCGCCAAGGTCATCGAGTTGCTCAAACGCAATCAGGACACCCTGGATACCTCGATGCTGTATGTCTCCGACCACGGCGAATCGCTGGGTGAAAACGGCCTGTACCTGCACGCCGCGCCCTATGCATTGGCGCCGGAAGCGCAGACGCATGTGCCGATGGTGATGTGGTTTGGCAACAACACGCTGGCGCAACTGGGCATTGATCGCGATTGCCTGCAAGGCAAGACCGGGCAGCCGGACCTGAGCCATGACAACCTGTTTCATTCGGTGCTGGGGTTGTTCGAGGTGAAGACCGCGCTGTATCAGCCGGGGCTGGATGTGTTTCGCGGGTGCCGGCCAGCCATGACGGCTGCGCAGTAACCCGGAGTTGCACCTATACCCTTGTAGGAGTGAGCCTGCTCGCGATAGCGGTGTGTCATTCAACAATGATGTCGGCTGATACACCGCTATCGCGAGCAGGCTCACTCCTACAAGGGGCTGTGGCACATCAAGAATCGAGTTGTGCCAGATAGTCCCACGGGTAGATCCCGCGTTGATGGCCGTCGCTGAACACCAGTTGCACGCCGTAGCCCTGCGGGTTGATCTCGATCAGGCGAACACGCTCATCCACCAGCGGAGTCACACCTTTCAGGCGAAACGCGCGGCACTGCGAGCACGGGCACTGGCGGCGCAGTTCGGCGTGATTGAACAGCGATTCGCGGCCGTCCGGCCAGCTCAGGCGCAACGTCTGCCGGCTCTGCGAATTGCCCACCGCCAGCGGATTCATTGCAGCTGACTCAGGGCAATCCGCACCGCTTTGCGCACTTCCGGGTCGCCGTCATCCTGCGCCGCCTGCAACGCCGCCACCGCGCCGCGATCATGCAACTCACCGAGGGCCAGCGCAGCTTCCTTGCGCAGGTTGCTGATGCGATGGCCGAGGGTCTCGATCAAGGCGTCCAGCGCCGGTGCAAAACGCAAGCGACCGAGGCTGCGGGTAGCACGCAGACGCACTTGCCAGTAGTCATCGCCGAGGGCTGCGATCAACGCCGGACCAGCGTCGCTGTGGCCGACCTTGCCCAGCGTCGTGGCCGCCTCTTCACGCACTTGCCAGGCATCGTCCTGCAGCGCTTGACGCAGGGCTGGCAGCACCTCGGCGCCGGATGCCAGACCGAGGGCACCGGTGGCGGCGCGGCGCACTTCGGTGTCCGGGTCGGCGCTGGCCAGACGCGCCAGAGCCGGCAGTGCGTCGAGCTGCTTGAGCCAGCCGAGCACACCCACGGCTTCGCGGCGCACATTGGCATCGGCATCGCTCAATGCGGTGATAGCAGCCGGCGCGGCATCGGCGAAACGCAACTCGCGCAAGGCACGGAACGCGGCGATTCGCACACTGACTGCGGCATGATCGGTCCACGGCAGAATCACCCGGCCTGCCGCTTCACTCTTGAGCAGGCTCAGGCTTTGCGCGGCGGCGGCCTGCACTGCCGCAGATGGATCGGTCAGCGCCTGACACAGCGCAGCCACCACCGGTTCGTCTTCCCACGCTTCCAGCAGCCGCGCAGCTTCGGCGCGGACTTCTTCGGCCGGATCTTCGCTCAGTCTTTCGACCAGCCACAGCAATCCGTCTGGCTCCTCCAGATCCGCCAGTTCGATCAGGGCAATACGTCGCACACCGGCATCGTCTGCGGTCAGACGCGGTTGCAGGGCGAGGATGTCGTCGTTATCGGTCACAGCAAAAAATGAGGTCATAGGGCAAATCGCGGCAAAGGGTTTTCGGGAGGCAGACCGAGCGGATTGAGGCGCGGCAGCGGTCGGGGGTTGTCGTGGCGCAGCAGGTCGAGGCAATGGCGCTTGAGGCGGGAGAATTCGGCACTGGTTACCAGCTCAGTGGTGCGCGGACGCGGAAAGTCCAGGCGCAGGTCTTCGATGATTCGCCCCGGACGTGCGCTCATCACCAGCAAGCGGTCGGCGAGAAACAGCGCCTCGTCGATATCGTGAGTAACGAACACCACGGTGGTGCGAATCCGTGTCCAGATGTCCAGCAGCAGTTCCTGCATGTTCAGGCGGGTCAAGGCATCCAGCGCGCCGAACGGCTCGTCCATCAGCAGCAGCCGTGGACGGTTGACCAGCACCCGGGCGATTTCCACCCGTTGCTGCATGCCGCCGGAAAGCTGATCGGGCCAGCGCTCGGCGAAGCCGTCGAGGCCCACCAGTTTGAGCATTTCATCGGCCTCACGCTGGCGCTCGGTTTTACCGATTCCGCGCATCTTCAGGCCGAAAGCCACGTTGTCGCGCACCGTGCGCCACGGGAACAGCGTGTGATGCTGGAACACCATGCCGCGTTGCGGCGACGGCCCGGACACCTCGCCGCCATCGACTTTGAGGCTGCCGGTATGGGCGCTCAAGTGTCCGGCGAGTGCGCCGAGCAAGGTCGACTTGCCGCAACCGGACGGGCCGAGAATGCACACGAACTGGCCCGGTTCGATCTGGCAATCCAGCCCCTGCAAGGCCTCGAAGGCTTGCTGCCCCTCACCGAGAACGATCGACAACTGGCGAATATCGATCCGCCCTTCGGGGGTTTGCATTGCGCTCATCAGGCTTTCCCTCGTGGTCGATGCCAAGGCGTGAACAGCCCGCCCAGGCGCTTGATCAGCAGACTGCTGCCCATGCCCAGCACACCGATCAGCAGCATGCCGACGACGATGTCAGCGTAGTTCTGAATGGTGTAGGACTCCCAGGTGTAGTAGCCGATGCCGAACTGGCCGGAGATCATCTCGGCGGTCACCAGACAGAACCACGAGGTGCCCATGCCGATGGCGAGGCCGGTGATGATACTCGGCGCAGCACCCGGCAAAATCACTTCCAGCAGAATCGCCCGGCGCCCTGCCCCGAGGCTTTTCGCCGAGGCGATCAGCCGTGGATCAACGCCTTCGACGCCGTGCACGGTGTTGAGCAGGATCGGGAACAGCGCACCGGTGAAGGTGATGAACACCATCGACAGCTCCGACGACGGGAACATCAGGATCGCCAACGGAATCCACGCCACCGCCGGGATCGGCCGCAGCACTTCCAGCGGTGGCAGCAACAGGTCTTCGGCCCATTTCGAGCGGCCGATGGCCAAGCCCAGGGCAATGCCGATGATCAATGCCGCGAGATAGCCAGCGAACACGCGGCCGAGGCTCGCGCTCAGGTGCTGCAGCAGCTTGCCGGAGTCGCCCAGACCCAACGCCGCTTCGATCACCGCCAACGGGGTTGGCACGTTGGCGAAGGTGACCAGGCCGAGGTTCCAGTGGTGGCTCGCGGCGAGTTGCCAGAACAGCAGGCAGAGCAGCAAAGAAGCAGCCCTTGGAACCCAGCGTAAATAAGATCGGTACACAATTTTTCCTCTCAACCCAAATCCCCTGTAGGAGTGAGCCTGCTCGCGAATGCGGTGTGTCAGTTGTTGATGTGTTGTCTGACACAACGCTATCGCGAGCAGGCTCACTCCTACAGTTGACCGAGTTGTTCTGCGGGTTAGCGGGCAGCCACGGCCTGGGTCGTGGCGTCGGTAAAGTCGAAGACCTTGCCACCCTGCGCCGCCGCATATCGCTGGGCCTGGCCCTTGAGCAGAAACGCGCTCAAGCGGCCCTTGGCATCGCTGGCGAACCACGCCTGATCGGCGAGCAATTTGATCCCGCTGTCACTGGCCTGGGCATACACCGCGCGGATGTTTTTGCCTTCCTGTTTCAGAGCGGCCAACGCGGTGAAGGCCGATTCGGCGGAGGCGTACTGGCGTACTTTGTCTTCGCCCCGCACCCAGATTTCGGCGACGTGGCTGAAGTCGGTGATGGCTTTGCCGGTCACCGCATCCAGCGCTTTCAACGGCGTTTGCGCGTAGTTGGCGAGTTGCGCGGTGTAGTCCAGATTCGAGGCCTTGAAGGCGGCGCGGATGTACTGATCATCGATGAAGGTGTTGAGGTCGAGGCCACGATCGGCCTTCTTCAGCAGCTTCAGGGTGTCGATCGCGGTGCCCACCGCCTGACGGTATTCCGGCTTCCAGCTCAGGTCGCGGGTCTGCACGCCGAGCGGGCCGTGGAACAGGTAGTTGACCTCGGCATCAACGCCGGTGACCTTGGCGATCAGCTCGCTGTACTTCTCAGGCTCAGCAGCCAGCAACTGATTGGCCTCGATGCTCGCGCGCAGGTAGGCGACAACGATTTCCGGGTACTGTTTCGCGTAGGCCTGATCGACCAGCGCGCCGTGGAAAGTCGGCGCATTGGCCTGGGCGCCGTCGTAAATCTTGCGGGCGAAACCACGGCTCGGGAACAGTTCGGCGAACGGCACAAAATCGGCGTGGGCGTCGATCTTGCCGGCCTGTAATGCGGAGCCGGCGACTTCCGGCGGCTGAGCGATGATGTTCACGTCTTTGAGCGGGTCCCAGCCCTGCTCCGCCACCGCGCGCAGCAACATGCCGTGGGCGGTCGAAGCGAATGGCACCGAGATGGTCTTGCCCTTGAGTTCACTCAACGACTGCACTCCGGACGCGCTCGGCACCACGATGCCGTTGCCACTGCCCTTGATGCTGCCCGACAACACACTGATGAACAGGCTGTGCTTGCCGGCGGTTTCGAACGCCACCCCGTTGAACGCGCCGGGGAAATCGGCCATGGCGCCGAAGTCGAGTTTGCCGGCGACCATCTCGTTGGTCAGCGGCGCACCGCTGGTGAAGTTTTTCCACTGCACGTCGTATTTCGCGTCTTTGTAGGCGCCGTCGTGCGGCAGGTATTTGTCGAGCAGACCGAGCTCGCGAATCAACAGCCCGCCGGCGGCGCAGTTGATGGTGGTGTCCTGAGTGCCGATGGCGATGCGGATGGTTTCGGCCGAGGCCGACAGGGTGAATGAAGCCAGTACCAGACCGGCGATTGCTGCACGCAACATGGTGTGTTTCCCCTCGAATCATTTATTGGATGTTCGTCTCCGCCGCGATCAGGGCGCGGTGGGAAACGAGGGGTTTCGGTTATTCCAGCGTCCGGGGTATGCCGGATGGCTTTTTGAGTTACCAACATTCCAGTGTGGGAGGGGGCTTGCTCCCGAATGCGGTGTTTCAGTCAATAAGGATGCCAGCCATGCCGGCCTCTTCGGGAGCAAGCCCCCTCCCACAGGGGATCTCCTGTCTGCTGGTATTTGTATCAGCGCAGGAGATAGGGGATTTCGACTTTCACCGCGCCGGTCGGGCAATCCTTTTCGCAAGGCATGCAGTACCAACATTCATCAAATGCCATATAGGCCTTTTGGGTGGCCGGGTTGATCGCCAGCAGGTCCATCGGGCAGACGTCGACGCACACGGTGCAGCCCTTTTCGGCGATGCATTTGTCTTCGTCCACGGTGACCGGGGCGTTAGAGCGGAAGAAGATTTCCTGGGCTTGATAGGCCATGGTTCAGACTCTCTCTGGTGATGCATCAAGCGGCGAACGCGCCCACCCGCAAGCGGTCGTAAGCCTGCATTTCTTCGGCATCGAGCGGGATGATGTACGGCTCGACAGGTTTCTTGAAACTGGTCATGCGGCCGTCTTCGCCCTTCTTCAAATGACAGTGGCAGAACCACTCACTGTCATTGCGCTGCGGGTGATCGACGCGGTAGTGGTACAGGCCCCAGCGGCTCTCGGCGCGGAACAGCGAGGCGCGTGCGGCCATTTCCGCGCAGTCGCGGATCACGCTGGTTTCCATCGCGCGCATCAGTTCGTGGGCGTTGTTGGCCTTCATCTGATCAAGGTCGCGCTCGATGTCGCTGAAGCGCTGCAAGCCGATCTGCATTTTTTTGGTCACTTTCGGCGGTTGCAGGTAGTCGTTGACGAAGCGCCGCAGCTTGTACTCGACCTGTGCCGGCGGCAGACCCTGTTCGCGATCCAGCGGTGCGTAGACCCGCGCTTTCTCTGCTTCGATCTGCGCGGCATCCAGCGCCGAGAACTCGCGCCCGGCGACAAAATCCGCCGCGTTGTGCCCGGCAAACCAGCCGTAGGTGAACGCGCCGAGCATGTAGTTGTGCGGCACGGCGGCCATGTCACCCGCCGAGTACAAGCCTTTCACCGAGGTTTCGGCCCGCTCGTTGACCCACACCCCGGACGCCGAATGGCCGCTGCAAAAGCCGATCTCCGAGATGTGCATCTCGACCATCTGCGTGCGGTAATCGGTGCCGCGATTGGCGTGGAACTGACCACGACTCGGGCGCTCGTTACTGTGCAAGATCTCTTCGATGTTCTGGATGGTTTCCTCGGCCAGGTGATCGAGTTTGAGGAACACCGGGCCGTTGCCGCTTTCCAGTTCCTGGTGAAACTCCCACATCATCTGCCCGCTCCAGTAGTCGCACTCGATGAAGCGTTCGCCCTTGTTGTTGGCGGTGTAGCCGCCGAGCGGGCCGGTCACATAGGCGCACGCCGGGCCGTTGTAGTCCTTGATCAACGGGTTGATCTGGAAGCATTCGAGGTTCGCCAGCTCGGCCCCGGCGTGATAGGCCATGGCGTAGCCGTCGCCGGCATTGGTCGGGTTTTCATAGGTGCCCATCAGGTAGCCCGAGGACGGCAGACCGAGGCGACCGGCCGCGCCGCACGCAAGAATCACCGCTTTGGCCTTGATCACATGGAAATCGGCGGTACGGCAATCGAAGCCCATCACCCCGTTGACCGCGCCCTCCGCGTCGGTGAGCAAACGGGTGCAAACCAGACGATTGGTGATACTCACCCGCGCGCGTTTCAACTGGCGGTAAAGGACTTTTTTGATGTCGTGCCCTTCCGGCATCGGCAGCACGTAGGCGCCCATGTGGTGGACTTTTTTCACGGCGTAATCGCCGGTTTCGTCCTTCTCGAACTTCACGCCCCAGCGATCCAGTTGCTCGATGGTTTCGAAGCTGTGAGTGGCATAGGCGTACACCGCCGCCTGATTGACGATGCCATCGTTGGCGATGGTGATTTCCTTGGTGTACTGCTCCGGCGTCGAGTGCCCGGGGATGATCGCGTTGTTCAGGCCGTCCATGCCCATGCTGATCGCGCCGCTGCGTTTGACGTTAGCTTTGTCCACCAGCAGCACGCGCAAGTCGCGGTTCTTCTCTTTGGCCTTGATCGCCGCCATCGGGCCGGCAGTGCCGCCGCCGATCACGACGATGTCGTATTCCTGTTCCAAGGTCTTGCGAGTCATGTCACGCCCCTTTTTGCCGGTCGATCCGCAGGCGGTACTGGAACGCATCGCCACGGTAGTAAAGATGTTCGAAGTCCAGCGGCTGGCCGTTGGCATCGTGGGTCAGACGCTCGATGCGCATGATCGGCGAGCCGGCCTCGACGTTCAGTGCCTGGGTCAAATCGCTATCGGCCAGCACCGCGTCGATCGCCAGATCGGCGTGGCCGAGGGCGATGCCGCAGTCGTTTTCCAGAATCAGGAAGATGTCGCGAGTCACCAGATCGGCCTTCTCCAGCCGTTCGCCAATCGCTTTGGGCAGGTAGGTGATTTCCAGCGAGATCGGTTCGCGGTTGATCAGCCGAACGCGTTTGATCTGCGCCACGGTCTCGCCTTCGGCGACTTGCAGGCGCTCGGCGACACGTTTGTCGGCGGGGATGAATTTGAAACTGCGCAGGCGGTTGATCACCTCGTAGCCGCGCCCGGTCATGGACTCGGCGAGGCCTTGCAGGCTGCTGACGTTTTGAAAGGTCTTCGGCTTGGCGACGAAGGTGCCCTTGCCGTGGATCTTGAAGATCAGCCCTTCTTTCTGCAGATCGCCCAGCGCCTGGCGCACGGTGATGCGGCTGACTTTGAACAGCGTGCCGAGCTCACTTTCGGACGGCATCTGGCTGTCTTGCGGGTATTCGCCATCAAGAATGCGTGAGCGCAGGACGTCGCGCAGTTGGGTGTGCAGCGGGACACTGGGTAAGGAGAGAACGTTATCGGTCATCAGGGATCACTTGTTATAACGAGTTATGACGTGATCTTAGAGACGTTATGACAAGCTTGAGAAATATTGTTTGGGCATAACCTTAGACACGACGACACACAGACTCTTGTGGGAGGGGGCTTGCTCCCGAAGGCGGTGTGTCAGGCGATGTAAATACCAGCAATGCCGGCCTCTTCGGGAGCGAGCCCCCTCCCACAAGGAAATGGTGTTGTGGTCTGGAGCATCAGTGCCGTTTGAGGATCTGGTCCATCACCCAATCGGTTTTGAGGGCTTGTTCGGCGACGGCCGGATGCTGCGAATCGCCACGAATATGCGCATTCATGCCCAGCACGTGATGCCACTGAATGTGCTCGTGATGGGGGATTTCCAGGCTGATCTGCTCATCGGCGAACAGCTGCACCGGATGCTCGTCAAACACGGAGAACGCGATCCGACCCTGACTGCCGATAATCTCTACCCGATCCTCGCGCCGATCCGCCACAAAGCTCCAGCAACCCATGCCCAGCGCGCCCGAGGCAAACCGCCAACTGGCGCTGACCGCATCTTCCGCCGCATACAACCCGGCCTGGCGCGCAGTAAAACCGGCGACTTCGACGATGTCGCCGAGCAGGTACTGGAACAGGTCGAAACCATGGCTGGCCAGATCGGCAAAGTAGCCGCCGCCGGCCACGCTCGGGTCGGTGCGCCAGTTGGCGCTGCCGTGCAGATCCGCCGCCGACGGGGCCTTGGTCAGCGTCCAGCTCAGGTGCCGCACCTCACCGATGCGGCCCTGCGCCAGCCATTGCCGCACCTGGGCAAAGCGCGGCAACGAACGGCGGTAGTAGGAAACGAACAGGTGCAGACCAGCATCAGCAAACGCCTGCTGCATCTCGCGGCTTTGTCCGGCGTTGAGCGCCATCGGTTTCTCGACGCAGCAATGCTTGCCGGAGGCAGCAACTTTCAGGCTGTAAGCGTGGTGGCTGTCGGGGGGCGTGGCGATGTACACCGCGTCCACCTCGGGGTCCTTGATCAGCGCATCGACATCGGTGTAGACCCGGGCGATGCCATGGCGCGCGGCGTAATCGGTCACCGCTTCAAGACGCCGGCCCATCACCGCCACCAGCGCCGAGCCGGGCGCCTTGTAGAAGGCCGGCCCGCTCTTGCGTTCAGTGACGCTGCCGCAACCGATCATGCCCCAACGCACCACGTCCATGGTCAACTCCCTGTGTTTGAACCAATCAGCCGATGCGCAACGCGCGCAGATCGAGGTGGCCGTCCTTCAGCGGCGGGCACCAGTAGTAGCCGCCGGTGATCGGTCGGCTGATGCGGTACAGACCGTCAGTGATGCCGTCTTCCAGACCGCTCATGCGCCGCAGTTGGGCCTCAAAGGCGTCCAGCGAAAAACCGAAGGCGAGGAACATCAGGCCGGCGCGATCACCATCGATCCACGGCATCGAACGGCGTACGACGAAGGCTTCGGGGGCGAAGCTTTCCTGGGCGGTACGTTTGACGTGGGCGGAGACTGGCGCGTCGTCAATCTCTTCGTTGTCGCTGAGGCGACGGCCCATGATGTTGTCCTTGTCTTCGGCAGACAATTTATGGAAACCCTTGAGGTCGTGCTGCCACTGCTGGATCGCGGCGAAGCTGCCACCGACCAGACCATCAGCGCCCTCGCCCAGCAACGCGGCGGCAATCGCGGCGTCATCGTGCGGGTTTTCGGTGCCGTCTTCGTAGCCCGTCAGGTCATGGCCGTCCTTGTGGCGGAAGGCTTCCTGCATGTCTACCAGGCGCAGCGCCGGGGCCAGCGCGGCTTCGAAGGCGTGGCAGCGATTGAGCAATTCGCCACGATCGACACCGTGCAGCCAGACCCACAGTGCGTGCTGGGTCGACGGGTTTTCCACGCCGACGCCGCTCATGGCCGGAAAGCTGCGCAGACCGTCGATTTGCACGTTCAGGGCTTTGGTCAGGGATTCACCGAAACCGATCACAGCCGACTTGCCGTCCACCAGATTCATCAGGTTGTCGATCGCCTGCGGCAGTGCTTCAACAGACGCAAGGGCAAAAAACAGGTGACGTGCTTGCGCAGGAACAGGGGTGGCGAGAATGCCCGGCTGGTAGTAACTCATGTGAACTCCTTGGGAAAGTGCGCGGGAGTTTACCTGTGGCCGGAGGGTTTGTGGGGCTGAAATACTGATGAGTGGCGCACGGAAGCCTGTGGCGAGGGAGCTTGCTCCCGCTCGGGGGCGAAGCACCCGCAAACCCCGCCGGCATGGTGTGTCTGGAGAAATGGCGTGGCAGGTTTTGGGTCTGCTGCGCAGCCCAGCGGGAGCAAGCTCCCTCGCCACAGGGGACCGATGTCTAAGCGGTGCTTGCATCCTGTCGCCACGCACTCGGGCTCATCCCCGTCCAGCGCTTGAACGCCCGGCGAAAGCTGCGCACGTCGCTGTAGCCAACTTCTTCAGTGATGCGCTCGATCGGCATGTCCGGATTGGCCAGCAGACTCATGGTGCGCGCCTGGCGCACCTGTTCCAGCAGCGCCTCGAACGTCAGCGCATGCTCGGTCAAACGGCGGCGCAAGGTGCGGCTGCTCATGTTCAGGTCGCCGGCGATTTTTTCGATATGGCTGCCTCTGCTCAAGTCCCGGGCAATCGCCCGCTCTACGGCCTGAATCAGATCGAGTTTCTGGTGCACCTGCGCCGCTTCCAACTCCAGCAACGCAACCGCCTGACGCAACGCCAGCGAATGATGATTGGGCAGGTTGACGTCCAGCCACCGGGCATCGATCAGCATGCGATTGTGCAGGCAGCCGAAGCGCACATCGGGCCCGAGCAAGCGGTGGTATTCGCTCAGATAATCCGGTGCAGCGTGCACAAACTCCACGGCGATCGGCTTGAAATCAACTCCGGCCAAGGCCCGGCCATATACCAGCAGGCTGGCGAAAAACTCTTCGACGGCGAACACCTGCACATCGGCAAACGGCAAGCGACATTCGGCATCGAGATGTACCTGATCGCCAATCACATCGACGCTGGACACCACGATTCCGCCGGAGGTGTGCTGATGGCGAATGCCGAGGGCAAAGGCATCGCGCAAGGTCTTGCACAGCGAAAGCACATGCCCGAGCAGCCCCAGCGTACCCAACACATTCTGCGCGCCGACCCACAGCCCCAGGCCCTGATTGGGCAGCACTTTGAGCGCCCGTTGAATCATCGCCACGGCCTGGCGGTAGGAAATCCGCTGCGCCGGATCCTGCAGATCTTCGAGGGTGAAACCCAGGCCACGGCACAGGCTTTCGGGGTCGATGCCTTTGTTGTGCACGACTTCGGCGAGGGTTTGCAGGAGGAACGGCGAGACCAGCGCCAATTCGAAAGTGGGGTCTTGGACTTTTACGTTCATGGGGGCTGACATTCCGGATCACGCTTGATTGTTATTTTTGTAACCGGTTATGTCGAAGGAAGTTAGCACAGGGTTGGCCGACTGTCCGCAGAAGTCCCCCTAACTGTCCGCCAATACCCTGCCCCGTCGGGCGCCAAGCGCTTATTTCTATGGTGCCGGACGTTCTGCGTACCGGCGCCACGTCCCACCACAATAATAATGAGGACAGCCATGAGCCCGAACCGCGCCACTTTCCCCTTGCGTCTGGCACTGACCTTGCTCGGTTGCACCGCGTCCCTGCCGGCCCTGGCCACCGAAGCCGGCGTCGACAACATCGGCCCCGGCACCGACGGGTTCTTCATGCTGCCGCTGGAAGTCGACAGCCTTCCGCAGAACATGGTCGCGTTCAACCTCTACTACAACCATTACAAGTCGACCAAGCTCAACATCAGCTCGTTGGGCGGCAAGGTGCCGAATGTCGAAATCGAATCCACGGCGGTGATCCCGCGTATTGATTACCTGAGCCCGGTGCGCGTGTTCGGCGGACGTCTGGCCGGCTACATCGCCCAGCCCTGGCTCAAGCAGGAAGTCTCGGTATTCGGCCTCAGCGATACCCGCGAAGGCATGGGCGACACCACCGTTGCGCCGATCATCCTGTGGGACATGGGCAAGAACCTGACCCTGGGTGCTGCCGTGGAGATCACCGTGCCCACCGGCGAATACAGCGTCGATCGGCTGGCCAACACCAGCAACAATTTCTACACCTACAAGCCGCTGTTTTCCTTCACCTGGCTGCCGACCGACAAGACCGAAGTGTCGATGAAGACCACTTACAGCTTCAACGAGAAGAACAAGGACACCGACTACAAGTCCGGGCAGATCTTCCACTTCGATTACTCGGCCAGCTACAAGATCACCGACGATGTGATGCTCGGCCTTAACGGCTATTACCTCAAGCAGACCACCGACGACAAACAGTACGGCCACACCGTGCAATTCGCCGGGCAGGATGTGGACGACGGCGTGCGCGGCCAGGTATTCGCGATCGGCCCGGCGTTGCATTTCACCTTTCTCAAATACGCCAGCGCGGAGATTCGCTGGGCCAAGGAGTTTGACGTGGAGAACCGGCCAGAGGGGGAAATGTTGTGGGCGAAGGTGAGTATTCCGTATGCGTTCTGAGTGCATTTGTAGGAAGGTGCGCGCGGATTTGTAGGCTGGCAACCTGAAAAACAGAGTGGAGGAATAGGCCTACAACGGCGGTCGAGATTGCCGGACAACGGAGGGAAACGTCCGGCAGACTCCAAAGGGGCGCTTGCAGATACTGGGCTTCGTTATCCCATGGTTCGTCGAGAGCTCATGGGGTACATCGTCTGCCAGTGACGACAATGGGCCATTCCCCCTTAAACTGCTGAGATTGATCACGGAGATCACTATGAGCTTATTACTTTCCCCGTTTTACTCTGACTTCGAATCCGAAGAAGAGGCAGAGAGCTACGATCGCTGGTTTCGTGCCAAGGTACAGGAGGCACTCGATGACCCCAGCCCTGGCATTCCCCATGATGAAGCTATGGCAATGCTTGACCAGATGCTGGAAGAGATGCGCAGGAAGCGCCGCGCTGCTGCTTGAATGGAGCGATCAAGCTCTGAACGATCTGGCTGACATTATCGATTACGTTGAACAATACAACTCCAACGCTTCCGTGGCTCTACAGCACAAGGTTGGTGCAGCAACGCAAAGGCTTTCATCAATCCCCTATGGTTACCGGGCCGGTCGAGTGCCAGGCACTCGGGAAATGGTGGTCAATCCGAACTATCTGCTGGTCTATCGAGTGAACGGGCGCATCAAAATACTGACGTTAGTCCACACCCGACGACAATACCCACGAACCTCATCAACATAAAAAAAAGGGCGGCCAAAAGGCCGCCCGAAGCGTACTACACGAGAGTCTTTCACAACGTCAGTTGCCCACGCTCCTCTTCGGTCAACTGCTGCTTGGCCTGTTCATCCAGCGCCCCCGCACCCAGCACCTGCACCGGGCTGTTCGGGTTATACCCCGGCGTACGCGCACGACTGGCACCATCACTGCTCGGCGCCAGTTGTTCGTTGCCGAAACTCAGCACCTGCACGGTAAACACCGACGCCTGGTTCTGCCGTGCTGCTGCCTGCTGCTGACGGGCCACGTCCTCAGCGGCCTGGGTTGCCGAAGATGCCGCCGAACTGGCCGAGGTGATCGCCCCGGTGTTCACCGCAGCCACCACCGGTACGCCACTGGTCTTGCCTTGCACGGCGATGTTGGCGGCGTTGACCACGGTCAGCGCGGCGATGTTGACGTTGCCCGAGACACGAATCCCCGCCTCGCCCGCATCGATGGTGCCCAGCGGCGCGATCAGGTCGATGTCGCCGGGTGCGACTTCGGCAATCGGGTTAAGGGTGGCGATACCCGCACCGGTGCTCGGCACCGATGGCGACAGGGTCACGTTGCCCCAAGTGTCATAGACACGTTTCGGCGGGGTGTAGACCACGGTGGTTTTCGAGCCGCGACCGGCGTTGATGTCGCCCTCGGCCGACCAGCCGAGGATCGAGCCGCCGAAGGTGGTCATGATCCGGCTCTGCCCCAGCAGAATGCTGCCCTGCGAGTAGAGCTGAATGTTGCCCGAACCCTGGGTGATAATCCCGGCGGTGGACGGTGGTGCTGCGCCTTCGATGCCGAACACCTGACCGCCGCCCGGCGTGAGCATCTGGATATCGCCGCCGAACAGCGTCTTGACCCCTGCTCCGCCATACAGCGTGATGTCGCCGTCGTAACGCAGCGGATTGCCCGCCACATCGGTGCTCGGGAACAGTGCGGCGATGGCGTTGCGACCGCGCAGATAACTGCCTTTGCGCGGGCCGTCAGCGTCGTTGTATTCCAGGCCGCCAGCGCGCAGTTCGGCGAAGTACACCTGGCGCGCAAAGATCGCCTGCTCGGCACTTGGCAGCGCGGCATAGAACGCCTGTGCCTGCTCCGCGTTGCCGCTGAAGCCGTAGCCGAGCGTCAGCCAGCTCTGCAACTCGTCGAGGTAGGTCTTGACCACTTTGCCCGGCTGGCCGTTGAGAGAGGCATTCGGATCAGCAAGGTTCTGCGGGCTCAGGTAACGGGCGATGAACTTTGTGTAATCCGGCCCCTGCGCGCCTGCGCCCGCCTGCAATACCACGCTGGCACCAGGCCGCAGATCCCCGGCCACTATCGAGCCGAGACTGGTGATGCTGGCGCGGTTTTCCATCAGGATGTTGCGCCCGGCATTGATATCCAGCGTTCCAGGTCCGGCGATATCGAAGCTGCTGTAGAGAATGTCGCGGCCCGCCGAGACGCGCGATACATCTCGCAGGTCATTGTGGACGAACAGGTTGCCGGTGGAGTTGATGCCTTCCCGACCCACGCCCATCTCATCGGGCTGCACGGCTGTCGGTCGACCCAGGTTGGTCCCGGATGCCACGATGTCGCGGCCGGCAATCATCCAGACAGGGCCTGCTGCTTCGTACCAAGTGCGTTTCGAGGTATCGAAACTCAACGTCTCACCACTGCGTATCCCCACCAGATCGCCGGTCAGGGCATAGAACCGTGCCGGCCCTTGCACATCATTCAAACCGGAATAGCTGTCGGGCCCAAAAGCGAACAATGGATAACGCGAATTACCATCCGGTTTAACACCGTCACTGCCGTAGTTGCTGGTGAGTGGCTTGTTGGGGTTATTGCTGGCAAAGGCCAGAAATGACGGCCTGAACGGCGTGGCGATGGCCAGCGGACTGGCACCGGACTGATTGATCGCATAGCCGCCGGCGTAGATCGACTCACCAGCCAACAGTTCGAGCTGTCCGGATGTCGAAGGGGCCAGCAACAGTGAATAAGCGATTGTCCGTGACAAGTCGCGCTCGCTGTAAGCCGCCGAGGGCCCGGCATAAATCGACCCCTGCGCCGCCACCGCCCGAAGAATCGACGGGTACACAAAACGTCCATCGGTGGACGACGAATTGGCACCGCTCACAGGGGTGAGATTGGCGTTTGCCTCGGCCAATTGAGTACTGGGCGTGAGATTGCCCCCAGCGGAAAACAGATCGATGGCCGTGTGGTCGGTCCACAGCGAAAAGCCGCTCAGGATGCCGCCAGTGCGGATATTGCCGTTGTCATCAAGCAGTGGCGTGGCATTGAGCAGGCGCACACGTCCGGGGTCTGCCGCACCGCCCAACACCAGGTCTCCACGGGTACTGAGGCTCATGCCCGAATCGCCGGGAATCAGTATCAGGCCACCGGAGGCATTGCTGGTCGTCGAGGTGAACGGATCCAGCGGTCGGGTTTCACGGACATCATGCAACTGCGAGTTGGCACCGTATTGCAGATTGATGCCGCCCAGTGCCCCTCCGGTCAATTGCGCTGCACCGCGCAAGTTGATCAGTGCGCCTTGCAGGTCGTGCCTCGGCGGCTGAGTCCCGTTATCCCCGGCCCGCGCTTGCAGCGATGGATTGAGTGCGCCGCCGAGGTGAATGTCCATGTCGCCACCGCCGGTCATCTGCACGCTGCCATCGCCGGCGACACGCCCGGTGCTGCCGACGGCAACGATCAGCCCTTGGCTGCGCGGATAATTGACCGCATCGCCCAACGGTCTGAGCATCCCGGCGTCGCCACCGGCACGCAGGCTGATGTTGCCGCCGCCCAGGGTGCCGAATCCGGTGAAGCCGACCAGGTAAGGTTCGGTATTACTGTCAGGCGTCATCAACCGAGTAGCGTAACTGCCAAAGTTGATCCACCACGCTGTGGGCACATCCGGGTTGCCCGTGCCTTGGCGCCACAACCAGTTGCCCACTGACGCACTGGCGATCTGTTCGCGGAAACCGCCATTCACCGATTGTGCTTTCGTGCCGACGGAATCGCCGGAAACCGAGCCACCGGCATTGATTGTCAGGTTGCCGCCCATCTGCGGATACCAGGCCTGATAGAGGCTGTCGCTGCCACCGTCGACCCATTTTTCATAAGCGGCACCGGAGCTGCCCAACACCGAATTGCTGTCCGACAGATGCCCACGTTTCTGGTTGTACAACGGATCGACGTTCGCTGATTGAGTGCCGGCGGTATAAACACCGAACGGTGAATCCATGCTGAGGTCGCCGGCAGCCATCAGATCGAGATCGCCTGTACCGGTGCGCAGCACACTGAACATCTGACTGTGGGCCTTGGCGGTTGTACCGGGATTATTGCCGATGCAGAACTCCGGATAGATTTCACAAAGGATCTGATACTCCTCGGGAACGGGTTCGTAGTCAGGTCCCTGACCATTGCCCGGCGCCCAGACCCAACGTGCCATCGGCACACAGAGCCCTTCCACCTGCGCACAGATCTCCAATTGGTCATCGGGCACAGGGTAATATCCCGGAAGGTCATACGGATTGTCGGGGGCCCACACGAGTATCCCCGTTGCCTGGGTAAGCGTGACACCGTAATGAGTGTCCGCCAGCCGCAGATTGCCATCGGTGGTCACAGGCTTCACGGCACGGCTGTCGGCCGCAGCAAGATCTGCACCCGCCACCACGCGCATCGACCACGACGCACTGCCCGACGGCAGCATGCTGGCCAGCGCCCAGTTCTTGCCCTGTTGTGTGCCGTTGAACGGCCGCAACTCGATCAGCGAAGTGCCTTCGGCGAGCTTCACATCGGTCATCGACGGAATCAGCGAACCGCGCAGCAAGGCCAGTTCGCCCTTTAATTTCACTCCGGAGAACGTAGTCAGGTCTGCATCGTAAACGCTGGGCAACGGCACACCCTTGGGCCAGTTCAGCGCTTGCAGGGCGGTGGCCTTGTTCAAACGGATCCCGGCACCCAGGCGAGTGTCAGCAGGCAACGTCACGCTGTCGCTGAGCAGCGTACCGGCGGCGTACAGCAGATGACCGTTGCTGTCGTGAATCGCCCCCGCCAACACCGTGCCGGCGCTGAAGGTATACGCCTCGTTGAGCACAGCTTGAGTCGGCAGCAACGTGCCACTGGCCAGAACCGCTGGTTGAATCGTCACGTCGTAATTGAGTGTCGCCCCCAGCGGAAACTGCGTGCCCTCGGCCAGCGTCACTCCGCTGCCCGGCACGATCAGATCGCCGCCGAACGGCTGCACACCGGCAATCAGTTTCCAGCCGGCATCGTCCTGGGTTTCCGGCGGCGGCGCGAAGCCGTCATTGATGCTGCCGTAAATATCGAGGTTGCCACCGGCGCGAATCACCAGGCTGCCCGCCTCCCCGGAACCATATACAGAAGGGTTCGGCTGCGTGTGCGGATTGAGGCTGGCGTAACGGTAACCGGACAAATCCAGATCGCCCTCCACCACCAGATCACTGTCAGCCGTCTTGCTGGCGATCTCCACACCGGGCCGCAAATGGAACACATCGGCATACGTGGCGTTGTTCAGCCCGGCGAGTTTGCGTTGCAGCAGATCGTTATTGCCTAGTGCGGCGTTGATAAAGTCATTGCTGTCGCCGTGAATGCGTTCGAGCATGGCCTGATCGATGACTTGATACGCTCGGCCACTGACCGCCGGATCGACACCATCGCGGGCATCGGTGTAGCGGCGCATACCGTTGAGGCCGATGGAGCGAGCGCCCTGAATGGTCAACACACCACTGGCGTCGATGGCGATGTCATTGCTGCCCAGACGCGGCGCGTTCAGCTCCAGCGTACCGCGCAGCATTCCATCGTGTTGCCCGGCAAGGAAACCGGGCACGGCATCAGTGCCGTGGCGCAAATCGATCCGCGCGCCGTTGCCCAGCGTGAGCAAACCATCGCCGGAACTCAGTTCGACCGTGGCACGGTTGGGCGCATCGATGATCTCGCCGTAGCTGTCGACCCGCAGCACGCGACCATGGGCATCGAGCACGCTGCTGCCAGTCAGCGTCAGGCCATTTTTCGCCGACAGACGAATGCTGCCGACACGCTCGCCGCTGGCATCGATCAGACCAGCCACCGTCAGGCTGCCATTGTCCACCGAGACATTGATTTCGCCGGCCTTGAGACCGTCGCCGATCACCAGATTGCCTTGCTTGAGTTGCAGGCTGCGGCTGCCGTACACCTGCCCGGCGTTCAGACGCTGATTGAGCGCGGCGAATTGCTCGGTGGCGTCACCTCCCAGGCGCTGCGCGCGAATGTCCACGCCACCGGCTTTGTACGGCACCAACGTGCCCCCGGCGTCGTAGTAACCGCTGCTGGCGCCGACAATCTCGCCTTGCAGATCGACCATCCCGGCCGCATCGGCCAGCGCGACGACGCTGAGGTTACCGGCCTGATTGTTCTTCGCCGACAGGTCGATCCGCGAGCCCGCAGCCTGACGGATATTGCCGTTGGCGCTGTACAGCGAGACATCGCCGCCCCAGCTGTATTTGCTGACATCGTTGAACGGCAAGGTACGTCCGGCCAAGTCCAGCACCGCACCATTGCCCAGCGTCAAATCGCCCTCGGACTTGACGGTCAGCTTGCCGCTGGCCAAGGCGATACGGCTGTCGAGCACGACATCGCGGGCTTCAAGGTTCAACTCCGCCCCCAAGGCATTGGCCACCCCGGCAGCCCCGGCGCCGCTGAGCGTCAGGCTGTTGCCGGCCTTGAGCAGGCTGACCGATGCCGCCTCACCGGTGAGCAACGGCGTGCGCAGGTTCAGATTGCCGCCACTGTAGCTGTAACCCTTGAGCGGATCGTAGGCGCCCTGCTCCTGATACACCGCCAGGCTGCCCTTGTGATTGGCGGTGATGCGCTCGCTGGCGCTGAGGTTGACGTTGGCAAAACCCAGCGCCAGACGATTGTTCTGATCCAGACCGCTGGCCTGAGGCATCGGTCCGTAACCCAGTTCGATCCGCTGGGCCTGAATGTCCAGCGTGCCGCTGCCGGTGCCCGCACCACCCGTGATGACAGCGCCAGGGCTCTGGGTAGCGCCGTTCCAGATCAGGTTGGCAGTACGAATGCTCGCCACATCGTTGGCATCGCCCAGACCATAGATCGCCGGGGTGACCAGCACCAGGTTCTGCAGTTTGCTCTGACCGGTCTGTGGATCGATCGTGTCGAGGCTCACGCTGCCGTAGAAATTGAAGGCATCGCGGGTGGTCAGGCTCAGGGTTTCCAGCGCTGGCGCGCCATATTGGATGTCGCCACGCAGCAAGCGGTCGAGTACGTTCTGGTTGAGCGTGAGGCCGGCGGGCACGCGGCTGCCCGCCGCTGCAAGTGCTTCGGCGCTGCCGGTATTGACCGAGCCGACCGACAATGCCAGATGACGGGTGCCGAAACGCACCGCTTCACCGAGTTCGAACTGGTTATCCGTGGCAGCAGTGATACTGCCGTTCGAATACAGCAGGGCCGGATTGTTGCACGCACTCGCTGCGCAAGTGCCGATCCGGATGCTGCCCGCGCCGCTGATGCCGCTGGCCGCTTCCGGCGCCAGCACATTGGTCCAGCCGTTGGAAACGACCAACAGGCTGGAACCTTTCGGCTCATAAACGTAACCGGCCAGCGAGTCGTAGGCCACGTTGCCACGCCCCAGCGTATTGATCCCGCCTCCCGCCTCGACCGTGATGCCGCCAAGCGTTGACGTGGTGCGCAGCAAGACTTGCGGCGCGGATAGAATCGCCCCTTCACGCAAGACAATACTTTCACTCGCGCCCAGGAAGCCGATGATGTTAGCGGTCGTGTTGTACAAGACATTCGGCATCGCACCGATGGTCAGCCGCCCCGCGTTGAGGCTGTTGAGCGTGTCGGCGTACAGCGACACGCCGTTGAAACCCGGTGTCGATGCACGGCCCGCACCCAGTATCTCGAAGCTGCTCCCGGCGTTGCCGCCACGTACCACCGCCGTGCCGGCCATGCCGCCCTCGGCAGCCTCGAACAGCGTGCGCCCGTTGAACTGCAAAGCGATGTCTTGCTTGCCGCCGGAGGCCAGGCGCAGATCCAGTGTCTTGCCGTCCATCGGTGCCAGCGCACGCGGCACACCGCGCCGGGCGGCGTCGCTCTGGATGAATTGAGAGAAACCGGTTTCGTTGTACTGCGAGTAACGACGCAACACATCGGCTGACGTGAGAATCAACTGACTGGCCAGGCTGTCACGCAGGCCGGTATTGGCAATCGACATCTGCCCGCTGCTGGTCCATGAACCATTGCGCAGTGGCAACGCCCCCGTTGTCACGCCGGGTGTTGCCTGACCGTTTACCTCAACCCGGAACGCACCAGGCATCAGGGCAAACGTTGACGGCAACAGTGTGTAAGTACCCGCCGCCAACCCCGGCACACCGGCGCCAATAGTGATCTGCTGGCCAATGCGCGGATCGCCCGCACCCGCTTCGGCCAGCATCGGCGCGTAGCTGCTCTGGTTGCCGGGCACGATGGCATACACCGGGTTGCTCGCCAGCCCCGGCAGGCTGAAGGTGCCGTCAGTCGCAGTGCGCACCAGCGGGTTGAAACGTGCATCGGTGGAACCCCCGCGACCGGACACGAAACCGGCGCCACGCAGATCGCCACCGCCGGACAGGTCGATGACCGCACCGCTTTGCACATCGGCGAACTGCGTGCCGATCGACACGCCTGATGTTTCGCCGGAGATGCCGTTGAGCACCACGGATTTGCCGTTATAGCGATAGTCGATACCGTCCGTGGTGCCACCGTAGGGCATGACCAGGCCAGCGCCGCTGACCGAGGTCAAGCTGCCCGGCAAGAGGCGAACCTCGTGAGTGGTGCCGAGCAAATCGTCACCCAATACGATCTTGCCCAGCGGTGCACGCAAGACACCGCCCTGTTCGATGTACGCGGCGGAAAAAATCAGCTTTCCGAATGCCGAGTACGGCACCGCAGTCGGTGCCGCGCCGTGGCCGCTGATCCGCAAGGTGTGTTCGGAAACCGGGACCGCGCCCTGATAACCGGCACGCACCTCAGCCTGAATGCCGGTGGCGGGATAGATCTGCGCCGCACCGAGGTTCAAGTCGCCCGGCGTCCACAGCCTGGTTTTCTCCGCACCATCATTCGGCGCGAGGAAGCGCAGGTCGCCGCTGCTGTCGAGGCTCACCAGACCGAAAGCCCGACGGCTGTATTCAACGGCCGGCGCCTGCCGTTGCAGGATCGAACCCTGAGTCCCGAAGGACAGGCCATTGCCCACGTCCAACAGGTTCGCGGAGGCATTGAACGTCGCGTCGGACAACCGGGTCGTCGGGCCAGGGAGCAGTCGTGGGCGCATCATGCTGAAGCCGGCAAAGTAGGTGCCCACACCCGACAGGCGCAGGTACGGAGCAGTCAAGTCGATCCGTGCCGTGCCTTTGGAATTCTCGGCGAGAGACAGCGCTGCGGCGAACAGACTGAGGCTCTGATTCATGCGCAGATTGACGTCACCGTCAAACGACAACAGGCCGTTGCTCAGCAGGCTGAGATTGTCGAAACCGCCCGTCATCAAGCCATCGGCACTCAAGCGGGCCTGACCGTAACGCAAGCCATCGGCGCCTTCGCCGGGTTGCAGGTTCGCGGGCAGCAGCCCGTTCCCTGCCGCCTGACCAATGATCATTTCCCTCGGTGCCCGCACCGCGTTGCTCGCCGAATCGGAATACAACGGCGTCTCCAGCGCCAGTTCCAGACGACCACCGGCCGCCCCGACGCCACCCGCCGCCGCACGCAAGTTGCCTTCAACGAAAAGACCGTTATAAGAACTCAAACTGATGCGCCCGCCGTCCGTTGCGATACGCGTCGGGCCTTGACCGGCGATATCCAGAACGGCCTCGGTGCCCGAGGCATCCAGCCGCGCGCCCGGACGTACAATCACGTAGGCATCGGCAGCCGTGGCGGTTGCCAGTTTCGAATCGATCTCGCCGCCGATGATGAGGCTGCCGCCCTTGCCGACCTGCCCGTAAGTGCGGCCCAGGGTGTCGGTCGCCGTATTGGCACGCCCGGCGACATCCAGCACGGCCTGCTCGCCGATCCAGATCGAGCGGTCATGTGCGTTCGGATCCGCCGCTTGAATCGAGGTGGCCGGCTGGATCGAGCCGAATTGTTGCTGACGAATATCGATCGTGCCGCCCCAGGCATTGAGTTCACCATCGACGGTGATCTGCCCGGCACCGCGCAGCTTGATACTCTGCCCCAGGTCGACGCTGATGCGCGAGCCACGGCCCAGGGTCAGGGGGCTGTTGGCCGCGTCTATCAGACCGACCAGCGTCGCGCCACCTTGCAGTGTCAGGCTGGCGCCGGCGCGTTGGGTCAGCACGCCCTTGGTCGGGTTTTCCTGGAACAGCGTCGGTGTCCACAGTTCCAGCGCCGTTCGCGGATCGGCGCCACTGACCTGGTTGGGTGCCGCATCACCGAAACGGTACACCGGCAGGGTCACATCAATCGCGGCGCCTTCGGCAACGTCGAGCCCGTTGAGACCGATCAGGTTGTAGGCGGAGAACCCCTTGCCGAACAGGTCAGTGGACAGTTGCAGGGTATTGTCTGCCAGGGCTTTATCCGTCTGGCCGACGAGAATCCTGTTGGCCTGCACCGTCAAGGTGCCGCCGCCCGTGACGCCGTAACCGCGCAGTTCGCCATTGAGGTTCAGATGCGATGTGCCCGGCGCGGAAATGGCACTGGACTCCAGCGTCAGATCACCGCCCTTGCCACCCCGGGTCTTACCGTTAGCGAGCACAGCGCCGCCGGAGGACACATCGAGCAGACTGCCTGCGCCCATATCGATATCGCCACTGCTGCGGATCGACAGCAAACCGCCATTGAAGTACGCCAGACTCGCACCATCATCCGGGTTGGTGCGCAGGTTGCTCCACACGCCACGGGTATCGAGTTGCACACCGTCGGCCACAGTGACTTGCGTCGCCTTGCCGACCTTCGCCGTGAGCCGAGTGTCAGCGGTGTCGCTACTGAGAAACTGATTGAGCACGTTGCCCAGACGCAGGCTACCGCCACGCGCGGTCAGGTCGGCGCCGATCTGCACATCCGGGGAATACAGGGTGATGTCGCCACCGTTATCGACCGTCAGCGCGCCGTCAACAACCACCTGATCCCTGGCTGCAACCTTGAGGGCACCCAGACGGACGCCGTTGAGTTGATCGTTATCGAGATACAACTTGCCCTTGCGCGACTCGGACACTGCGGCGCTCAGGTTCAGATCACCGTCGGCGAGCGGACGCTCGCCACCAATCTGCACCTGATCCAGCGTCGGATTGAGGGTGTAGAGCAGGCCATTCGACGCCGCGACGAAGGTCGGGTCGTAACTGCCGACGATCAACTGCGCCCGCCGGGCCAGCGCGGTCTGGCTCTGCTGATAGCCGTCGAGCAGCGGTTTCGGCGCCTGATTCTGCCGCTCGCCCTGATACACCTCGCCGATCATTTGCCCGTCGAGAACGGCGTTGGCCGTGGCGATCACCAGTTGCCCGGCATCGCGGCCCACGGTGTAACCCGACTCGAAACGCGAGCGCGGGGCAATCAGCGGGCTGTAGTAATAACGGGTCTGGCCCCAGCGTTGGCTGCTGTCTTCATAGCCTTTGTACAGGCCGGTGTAGAGCAGGTCCCCCGGAGCACGCGACACTTCATACAACTTGCCGTCGGCGCCACGCAGCCAGCTCTGGCGGATCTCGCCGCTCTGCACATCCAGAGTGCCGCCGGACAGGTTGATCAACGAACCCTTTTCAGTCACCACGTCGTTGCCGGCAAAGCTCACCGTGCCGCCCTGGGCCATCCACTCGCCGACGCTGTGCCCTTGAGTGCCGAGATAACCGCCGACTTCCAGCAAGCCACCGGCGGTGTACCAGCGATCCGTGGCGTAGCCGTTGGTGCCGGCCGGCACATACACCAGATCGCGCACATCGACCCAGATGTCATTGCTGTTGAGCGCGCCCTTCTCGCGGTTGACCGAGGCATCGCGCTGCTCGTTGCCTTGCACGTTGATCTTGATGCTGTTGTTTTCCATTGCCACTTTGACGCCGAGGGCACCGGATACATCGATCATCGCGCCGTCGCGCACCAGGCTGCGGCGTTGTGCATTGACCGCGACCTGGCCGCCGGTGGCCAGGGTGATCGAGCCATTCTGGAACTCGACACTGCCGCCGCTCTGAATCTCGATACGCGACTGGTCGCCACGGATCCGGTTATTCGCCGTGACGCCCGTCAGCGCGGCCTGATGCTGGCTGTCGAGGGCGGTCAGGTCACTGCTGTCGAGCATGATGGCCGTGGCGCTGCCCTGCCCCAGCGTCACGCTGCCGTTAGCATCGGTGCTCGGGTTGGAGAGGTGAATCGTGCCCCGCGTCGCCACTGACGTGCTGGCGAGCAACACACCGTTCTGCACGACCTCGTGCCCAGCCATTGTGATGTCACCGGTAGACGACTGGATCAGTCCGTTGTTAGTGACTTTGCCCGTAAGGGCACCGGCCTTGAAACCCGGTATGACTTCGTTGCCGAAGGTGGTGGACAGCGCATTGCCTTCGGTGCCCGAGCCTTTGCGGATGTAGAAACGGTCGCCGGCCGCCAGCACGGTCTGGCCCTTGATGGTGTTGATGTTGCCGTCGTTCTGTACGTCGCTGCCGAGCAGCAAGGCATAACCACCGGCAGCGGTGGACGATGCCGGCTTGTGGGTGTCGATGGAGGCACCGCGTTCCACCAGCACCTTGCCTGCGGCATCGGTGAAGGTCGGCTGGGTGCCGGTGCTGTCGAAATACAGCCCACGATCACGGAACTGGATATCGGTGATGCTGGCGGCAGCGGCCACCAGGTTGCGCACGTTGACCTGACTGCTGCCGCTGAACACGATGCCGTTGCGGTTGATCAGCATCACCGTGCCGTCGCCCTTGATCTGGCCCTGGATCTGGCTGGCCCGGGCATTCGGATCGTTGACGCGGTTGAGCACCGCCCAGTTCGACTGCTGGGCGAAATCGACCGTGGTATTGCGACCGACGTTGAAGGTTTCCCAGTTGAGAATGGCCTTGTCGGCGGTCTGCTCGATTGTCACTGTGGTTTTGCCATCGACCTGGGTCTGCTGCGGGCCCTTCGCGTTCTGCCAGCCTTGAGTCAGGCTGTTGTCGACCTTCAAGCCACCCTCGCCCAGGCCGTCCGGCACGAACTGCACCGTGCCCAATGCGGCGGCTCGCCCGGCCGCCTGCGCCGCCTGTTGTGCGGCAATCGCGGCAACCGTGTTGTTCAGCGTCTGAATCGAGCGCTGCAACTGCGCATTGGCCTTCTGCTGCTGGGCCAGCGGCGGTGTCATGCCCGGCAAGCCACCCACGCTCGGACGTGCCGCCGCAGCCTGTTGCGCTGCGCCCTTTGCCGCAAACCAGCCCGAACTGAACGCCGTCTGCGCCTGCGCACTGCCCGCCACCAGACACAACGCCACCGCGTGTGCCAACGGCTTGAGCAGCCAAAGCGACGGCTCGACGGTTTCACGCTTGGAGGACAGAACGTGGGTACGACGACGGGATGGGCGAGCGAGCATCACTACGAGATCCTTTTTGATTGCCACACTTTGGTTGCCAAAGATGCCGCAGGCCTGCAAAAACCTGCTGTTACGTCATAGGCAGTTGGCGGAGGGCGCGACCGAACGGATGTCACACAAACTTCATGTCGGGGGAGTATTCGCGCAATCTGCGGGACGGAATGCCGGGCGAATAAAATGGCGGTCCCATAAAGAGCCCGCCATTGAGTTTCAAGATTTTTAGTTCAGAGGACGGCCAATGCCGTTGCAAACGCTGGGGTTGTTGATATCGAGGTTATTGCCGGTCGTGTTAGTGACGAAGTTGGCGATGACCGCGTTCTTCCAGGCATAAGACATGGCAATGAATTTATGGGCCTGAGTCGCGACGTTGTTGCCGGGAATACTGTAGTGAGCTGCCAGAAAGGCCTTAACTTCCGCTGCAACTGCAGCATCTTTATAGCATTGGCCGAAGATGAAATTGGTGTACCCCGCCAGTTTGTAACCTTGCGTCGGATTGGCTACCACAGGCGACCACCTGGCCGGATTACCCGCATCAGAGAATGTGACCGGTGGACTTAAATATGCCAACGCCGCCAGGACATACGGATTCGTCGGCTGGATGCCATTGATGCGAGCAACAACCGCGTTGCTGGTTGCATCAACGTGGTCCGGGCCGGCATAACCGATGGAACCATCGACAGCGTTTACGGCCTGCACAACATCCTGGTCATATTCCACCGCAACCCAATTTACGGGTATTGAGGAATAGGGTATGCGTGCGACAGTGAATCGCGCATCGATCGCGAACTGCGTTGGGCAGATCGAGTTCAAATGGCGGGTCAGTATCTCCGTATCGCCACTCGCCTCCTTCTGGAAGACAATGCGAATAGCAGTGGTGTCCGAGGTGCCCAGTAGAGAACCCCACGTGGTTTTACTACCCGAAAACACCTCGCACAGCTGATTATCAGACAGGTTCAGCGCAGTCTGGCCAGACTTTCTGTAAGGGATAGCCACCGACGTGATAACCGACGGCAGCTGGATCAATGGACCGTATGAAGCACCATATTGCCTGGAATAGGTCAAAAGTTCCGAGGCAGTCAGAGTGGAGTCACTGGCCGCAAAATGCACCGTCCCGGTTTGACCCAACCGCATGGGATCGTTAGTCAGAAAGGCCTGTTTTCCGTAGCCGCTTCCTGCTGCGGCGTATTTGAAGGTGGCCGGCAATATGCTGTCCCCCGAGCCCGTGTAGAGTTTCGCCGGGATGGTTGCTCCCCCTCCGATCACCGTCACCGCCATCACCTGCCCCGAAACCAGCGCCGCCGACACCAGTGCGGCCACTCCAATACGTTTGAACATGTTCAATCTCCTTATCGAATGCCCCCCAACGGGAGCCAAAAAAAATGACAGCCCCGAAGGGCTGCCACCGTTACAGCTGACTAAACCAACCTGCTTACAAAGGACGACCGATAGCGTTGCAGACGCTGGCGTTGTTGATGTCCAGGTTGTTGCCCGAAGTGTTGGTGATGAAGTTGGCGGTTACAGCGGTTTTCCAGGCGTTAGGCACGGCGACGAACTTGTGGGCCTGGGTCGCAGTGTTGTTGCCCGGGTTGCTGTAGTGCTGGGTCAGGAAGGCTTTGACGTCCGCGGCCACGGCTGCATCCTTGTAGCACTGACCGAAGATGAAGTTGGTGTAGGCAGCCAGTTTGTAACCCGAAGCCGGGTTAGCCACCACTGGCGACCAGTTGGCAGGGTTTGCAGCCTGGGCCGGGGTCGAAGGAGCGGACACCGACGACAGTGCGAGGGTGACGTTGAGCGAAGTTGGCTGAACGCCGTTAACGCGAGCAACAACAGCGTTGCTGGTGGCGTCGACACCGTCCGGACCGACATAACCGATCGAGCCGTCAACCGCGTTCACGGTAGTGGCGACATCAGAAGTGTTGGCGACGCCGACCCAGTTCGACGGCAGTGCCGAACCGGCTGGCAGACGCGCGTTGGTGAAGGTCGAGTTGGTAGCGAACTGAGTCGGGCAGACCGAGTTCAAGTGACGGCTGAGGATTTCCGAAGTGCCGCTGGAAACGTTGCGGTAAACAACACGAATCGGCGTGGTGTCGGTCGTGCCGAGCAGCTGGCCCCAGGTGGTTTTGGCACCGGAGAACGCATCGCACAACTGAGCGCTGGTCAGGTTCAGCGCAGTCTGACCGGCCTTTTTGTACGGGATGGCAACCGAAGTGGCCACCGACGGCAGTTGAATCAGCGGGCCGTACGAAGCGCCGTAGGTGGTGTTGTAGGTGCTGATTTCCGCAGCGCTGAGGATCGAATCGCTACCGGCAAAATGCACGGTGCCGGTGGTGCTGAAGCCGGCCGGGTTGTTGGTCAGGAAAGCGATCTTGCCGGCACCGCTGCCCACGGCGGCGTAGCTGAAGTTGGCAGGCAGGATGCTGTCGGCCGAACCTTTGTACAGAGCGGCTGGCAGAGTGGCGCCACCACCGGTAACGGCCATGGCTTGAGTGGAAGCCAGGGCGGCGACGGTCAGGGAAGCGGCGATCAGAGTGCGCTTGAACATGAAGAATCTCCTTTTCAACGATGGTTGTGAACACAGGTTTTCAGGGGTCTTGCATGACGCTGAAAGACTCACCGCTGACCTTCGCAAGCGGGGTCCGTGGTTAAGTCGCACTGAGAAATTCGCATCTTGCGGTGACAGATAAAGGAAAAAACCTCGGGAGCTGCGCGGGGTTTTTCAGGGAGTTTTCTCGGGTGTTTGCGGGGGATTGAGAGGGGTCTGGATCAGCGGTTTGGCGCAATCAGGCTACAGCCGTTGAAGGCTGGTTGCAGATGACAGAAAGGAGAACCCGAGGATGGGGGGAATCAGGGTCGGGTGAGTATCAGGCTGAAGGGAAAATATTTGAATTTTTTGCTGTTTCGGCCGGCGTCATCGCGAGCAGGCTCACTCCTACAAATTGAAATGCATTACACCTGTAGGAGTGAGCCTGCTCGCGATGACGCCAGACCAGACACCCGAAAAATCAGCTACTGCACCAACTGGTTGATCTCAATGATCGGCAACAACACCGCCATCACAATCACCAGCACCACCCCGCCCATCACCACAATCATCAGCGGTTCGAGCAACGCGGTCATGCCCATCGCCCGCCGTTCGATATCGCGGGACAGCGTTTGCGCCGCACGTTCGAGCATCGGCGGCAGTGCGCCGGTTTTCTCGCCGCTGGCGATCAGGTGAATCAGCACCGGCGGAAACACGTTTTCCACCCGCAACGCCGCCGCGAGGTTCACCCCTTCGCGAACCTTGGCCGTAGCGTCGCTGACACTCAGGCTGAGCCGATCATTGGATAGCGTCTGCCGCGCCGCCTCCAACGCCCGCAACAGCGGCACCCCGGCACCGCCGAGAATCGCCAGGGTCGAGGCGAAACGCGCAGTGTTCAGGCCCAGCACGAACCGTCCGATCAGCGGCAGTTTCAACACCCGATGATGCCAACTCAAACGTGCCGCCGGATTGCGCAGATACAGGCGCCAGCTCCAGAAAACACCGGCGATCAGCGCCGCACACAACCAGCCCCACGCCCGAATGAAATCACTGGCGGTGAGCATCGCCAACGTCAGCCCCGGCAAGTCCTGACGCGCCTGGGAAAACGCACTGACCACCTGCGGCACCACGTAACTGAGCAAGAAAATCACAATGCCGATCGACACCAGCCCGACCACCACCGGATAGATAAACGCGGTGAGGATCTTGCCGCGCAGGTTGTTGCGTTCCTCGATGTAATCCGCCAGCCGCTCCATCACCTGCGCCAGATCACCGGACTCCTCCCCCGCAGCGATCAACGCGCGGTAGATCTCTGGAAAATCCCGTGGCCGCGCAGCCAGCGACTCCGCCAGACGCATGCCGCTGCGCACATCGGCGCGCACCGCACTGAGGGTATGGGCGATGTGTTTTTTCTCGGCCTGCTCCACCGTCGCGCTGAGCGCTGCTTCCAGCGGCAGGCTGGCGCCGAGCAGACTCGCCAGTTGGCGGGTGGCCCAGGCCAGATCGTTGTCCGACATACGCGCACTGAACAGACCTCCGCCGCCATGCTGGGCGACGTTGCTTTCCTTGTGCACCGACAACGCGGTCAAACCACGGCTGCGCAACACGCCGAACGCAGCGCCCTGACTGTCTGCTTCCAGATGCCCGGATTCGATCTTGCCGGTGGCGTCGGCGGCTTCAAAACGATAGCGATTCATCAGGCGTCCCGGGTCACACGGAGGATTTCTTCAGGGGCGGTGGCGCCGCTGCGAATCCAGCGCTCGCCGTCCTCGCGCAGGCTGAACATCCCGGCCTTGGACGCTGCCGCACGCAAGGCCTGCTCCCCTGCCCCTTGGTGAATCAGGGTGCGGATGTCGTCGTCGATGCAGAACAATTCGTGGATGCCGGTGCGGCCGCTGTAGCCGGTATGGTTGCAGGCAGCGCAGCCCACCGGGCGCCAGGTGCCCGGCGCTGCTGAATCTTCCTGTTTGCACTCTTTGCAAAGGCGCCGCACCAGCCGCTGGGCCAGAACGCCGAGCATCGACGAAGCGAGCAGAAACGGCTCGACACCCATGTCGATCAAGCGGTTGACCGCCGACACCGCGTCGTTGGTGTGCAGCGTCGCCAGCACCAGGTGCCCGGTGAGCGAAGCCTGCACGGCGATTTGAGCGGTTTCCAGATCGCGGATTTCGCCGATCATGATGATGTCCGGGTCTTGCCGCAGGATCGCCCGCAATGCCAGGGCGAAGGTCATGTCGATCTTGGCGTTGACCTGAATCTGGCTGATCCCCGGCAAGTCGTATTCCACCGGGTCTTCGACGGTGAGGATGTTGCTGGTGCTGGCATCGAGGCGTGCCAGCGCGGCGTAGAGGCTGGTGGTCTTGCCGCTGCCGGTCGGGCCGGTGACCAGCACGATACCGTGGGGCTGGCGGATCAGGTGATCGAGTCTGGCCAGCACCTGCGCGTCCATGCCGAGGGTTTCCAGGTGCAGACGCCCGGCCTGTTTGTCGAGCAAACGCATCACCACCCGCTCGCCATGCCCGGTGGGCACGGTCGACACGCGAATATCGATCGGCCGACCGGCTACGCGCAACGCGATGCGGCCGTCCTGCGGCAGGCGTTTTTCGGCGATGTCGAGCTGGGCCATGATCTTGATCCGCGACACCAGCGCACCGTGCAACGCCTTGCGCGGCGAGACCACGTCGCGCAGGGTGCCGTCGACCCGGTAGCGCACCACCGAATGGGTTTCGAACGGTTCGATGTGAATATCGCTGGCCTCATCGCGTGCGGCCTGGGTGAGCAAGGCGTTGATCATGCGGATCACCGGCGCGCCGTCCTGAGTGTCGAGCAGATCGGTGATTTCCGGCATGTCCTGCATCAGCCGATCGAGGTCGACTTCGTTTTCTGCTGCGCCAACCACAGCGGCGGCGCTGCCGGTATCGGCATAGGCCGTGGCGAGCAGACCATCGAGTTCGTCGTCGCGCACGCGCTTTAATGACGTTTCACCAAACTGCCGCCGCACCTCGCTGATCGACCAGCCGGGGGTCGATGGGCACACCGTCAGTACCCCGTCGCACAACAGAATGCGCTGGGCCTTGGCCCAGGCGTAGGGCAATGCACTCATCTCTTGAGGCCCCCCAATTCCCCTGTGGCGAGGGAGCTTGCTCCCGCTCGGGGGCGAAGCCCCCGTAAATCCGGGATGCAGGGTGTATCTGGAAGAATGGGGTTGCAGGTTTTGGGTCTGCTGCGCAGCCCAGCGGGAGCAAGCTCCCTCGCCACAGGAATATCAACCAGATTCAGAGTGTGTCTCATAACGATGGCCCCGACTGAATCGGCACCGCTTTGATCGTCGCGCGAGGTCCCGAGGCCGGAACCGGACTCGGCACCCCCTGCGCCGCCGTCGGCAACTGCGGCGCCTGCATGTCCGGCATTGCCCAGCTGCGTTCCGGTTGCAGGCCGCCCTGGGCGCGGCGCATGAAGTCGTAGCGGTTGAGGGTGATGCTGCGCCCCGCTTCGCTGTCACGGATGATGTACGGGCGCAGGAACACCATCAGGTTGGTCTTGGTGATCGCCCGGCGTTCGTTGCGAAACAGCGCGCCGATCCCCGGCAGCGTCCCCAGCCACGGTACCGCTTCATTGCTCTGGCTGTAGCCGTCCTGCAGCAAGCCGCCGAGGACCATGATCTGCCCGTCGTCGAGCAGGATGCTGGTATCAATCGCACGTTTGTTGGTGACGATCCCCGCCGACGTCGCGCTGGCCGACGCGCGTTCGTCGATGCTGCTGACCTCCTGATAGATATCAAGCTTGACCGTGCCGCCCTCGGAAATCTGCGGCCGCACGTTGAGCTTCAAACCCACCTCTTCACGGGTCACGGTCTGGAACGGGTTGTTGCTGGTCCCGCCGCCACCAGTAACGTAGCTGCCGCTGACAAACGGAATGGTCTGGCCGACAAAAATACTCGCCGCTTCGTTGTCGAGGGTCAGCAGGTTCGGCGTCGACAGCACGTTGGTGCCGCCCTTGCTCTTCAGCGCCCGGGCCAGCACTTTCAGGTCGAGGATCTTGCCGATGCCGGGGATGTCCACCGTGCCGTTGACGTAACCGAGGTTCAAGCCCTGCGGCAGCACATCGAGACTGGTCTTGCCGTTGAGATTGATCCCCGAACCGCCAAGATTCGCCCCGCCGATCACGCCTTTACCGCCGAGATTGCCGGTCTGCCACTGCACACCGAATTCGCTGGCATCGTCCTCGCCAACCTCGACTATCAGGCTTTCGATCACCACTTGCGCACGGCGCTGGTCGAGCAAATCGATGACCTCGCGCAGGTTGCGATACAACGGCTCCGGCGCGGAAATCAGCAAGGTGTTGGTGGTCGCATCAGCCTGAATCGTCACCCCGCCGGCGCTGAACGCGACGTTCTGCTCACTGGCCTGATTGCCGCCGCTGCTGCTGGTCGAGTTGCTGCCCTGGGCGTAACTGCCGCCAGTGCTGCCGGTGCTGGAAGTGGTCGAAGTGTTGCCACTGGTTTGCGTGCCGCTCTGCGCCCCCGAACCGCCATTGTTGTTGCCGTTGCTGCCCATGGCGCTGAGCACCGAACGCGCACTGTCGCTGGTGCCGCTGTCGCTCTCGCCAGTCAGCAGCCCGCGCAAGGCCTGCGCCAGTTTTGCCGCTTGCGCGTTACGCAAATAAACCACGTGCAGGTTGCTCGGATTGCTCTGCGCGTTGTCGAGTTTGTAGATCAGGTTGCGCGCCAGCTCGGTGCGCTCGGGGCTGCCGGCGCGGATGATGATGGTGTTGGAACGCGGGTCGCCGATCACCGCGATTTTCTGCGTCGGGTCGTTGCCCGGCGCGTCGAGCAGATCCGCGACCATCGGCGCGATGTCGGCGGCGATGCCGTTCTGGATCTGCACCACGTCGGTGTCGATCGCGCTCGGGGTGTCGATGGTCTGGATCAACTGGGCGACGCGAGTGAGGTTCTCGGCGTAATCGGTAACGACGATGGTGTTGTTGCCGGGGTAGGCATTGATCGGGTTGTTCGGCGACACGATCGGGCGCAGCACCGGAATCAGGTTTACCGCGTTCTCGTATTGCAGGCGAAAGGTACGGGTGAGCATGCCGTTCCCAGCCGGTTTGTCCGGGCTGTAGATCGGCCCGCCGAGCAGTTTCGCATCGGCTTCCGGCACCACCTGCGCGACGCCGCCGACATCGACCACGCTGAAACCCTGCATACGCAACGCCGCGAGCAACATGTCGTAAGCCTGGCGCGCCGGCACCTGACCTTCCGAGACCAGCGTCAGGCTGCCCTTGACCCGAGGGTCGACCAGAAACTGCTGGCCGGTGGAACGCGACAACGCGCGCACCACCGCTTGAATATCGGCATCGACAAAATTCAGCGTCACCGGCTGATCGCCCAGCGGATTGCTCGGCAGTGTGCTGCCGCGTGGGGCGCCGCCACTGCGTGCGCGTTCGGTGATGTTGTGCATCTGCCGTGGTTGCGGTGCGGTTTGTGCCTGGGCGCGTTGCCGATCGAGCAGCGCATCACCGCTGCGCTGGGTGTTGGCCAATGGGCGGCCGAGTTCGCTGTCTACCAGCAACGGCGGCTGATTCGGCGGCGTGGTGGTGTTGCTGCACGCGCTCAACGCCATCAGCAGCATCGGCAACGCCATGCGCGCCGGTTTGGATCCTGACCCCTTCATGAAGCTTCCTTAGCGCCCAGCGCCTGATCCATGCGAACGGTGCCTGACAATGTGCCGGCAGTGACTTCGGTCGAAGCGTTGTCGGCGCGTTGCAGACGAGCCTCGACCACTTGCAGAGAAAGCTGTGCTGGGGTGCTCAACAGCCAATCGAGCACTGCATCGGCCGGCGCCGCGTCGAACGTCAATTGCCACGCGCCGGCCTCCCCGGCCTGCAATTGATAGTGCCCGGCCAAGCCGCTGGTCTGCAGCGTCTGCTCAAGAGACTGCGCGAGACTTTGCCCTTCGGGGCGCACACTGACCTCGCGCAACAGCACTTCAAGGGCTTCGGTCTGCGCGCGCAACTTCGGGGTTTCGGCTTGCCAATAGGTGATTTTTTTCAGCGGCGGCTGAATCAATGCGACCCACACCAACAGCGCCAGCAGCACCACCGCCATGCCGCCGACCATGCGTTTTTCGCGCAGGGCCAACGCTTGCCAGCGCAGCTGCAACTGAGCGCTGAAACGCTGCCAACGGGCGCGATACACCGCGAGCGATGCCTTATTCATCTTCTGCTCCGCTGTCGTCAGCGCTTTCGTCGGGGGTGGTGACTTCGTCACTCGGTCGCAGCAGCCAGCCTTCATCGTCAGCCGTCGCACTAATCCCGACCTGGGCCAATGCGGCTTGCCAGTCCTTGTCCTTGTCATTGGCGCTGCGCCGGGCGTCGGCCAACAGACTCAACTGCAAGCTGCCGTCGACAAACGTCAGGCGCTCGACCGTGCCGGCCATGAACGGCATGCCACTGCCGGCCTGCAACACCAGCCGATTAAACGGCTGCGCCGGGTCCTCCGCCGCGCCCTTCTGCCGCGCCGCCAGTTGCTGACGGGCCTGCTGCAGCGGATTGAGGATCACCGGCAACTCGGGAAAGGCCTGCTTCACCCGTTGCGCCATCTGCGCCTTGAGCTGCTGGCCCTGACTGGCTTCGCGGGCGGCATACAGGTTCAAGCCGATCACCCACACCGCCACCGCCAAGGCGCAAAGCCCCAACGCCCGGCCCCAACCGCGATGCTCGCTGCGCTGCTGTTGCACCGCACCCTGCAAGCCCCAACCGGGCAACGGCCCGGCCCAGCGCTGCGCCTCGGCCATCGGCAATTCCGCTTCCGCCGGCGCTGCCGAACCGATCCAGTGCAGCGGCGCGCCGCAGGTCAGCAGCCAATCGCCAATCTCGTCGTCGAACAGCGGCTGCACCCGCGCCACCTGCACGCTTTCGCGCAGCAACAAATGGCCGTCCTGCCGACAGGCCACCGTGCCCGGCAGCACCGGCAAGCTGTACGCCGCCGGGTACAAGCCGCGCAGATTCAACCCGGCCTGCTTCAGCAGTTGCCCCAGATGCTGCAAACGCTGACGCGGCGCCCAGGCAATCTGCACCTGCCCCGCTTCATCCCGCGAACTGTGAGCGATGTGCATGTCATTGCAGTCGCCGAGCATCAAGGCCTGCGCCGCGCATTGCACCGCCGCTGCGGTCTTGTTGGTCGGCAATGGCGGCAGGTCGATGCTCGCCAGCAGGCTGTCCGCCGGGTGCAGAAAAATGTTGAGCGCTGGCTGCTTCGCTAACTGCCCTAGTTGGCTAAAGGTCAGGCGCTGCTCACGAATGACCTGCCCCTGACGGTCCAGCCACGCGCAGTCCATTTCACTGTCGAGACTCAACCCCGCCAGTGGCGGCAAACTCACACGCAACTGACTCATACGCCCACCCGCGACCAGATCACCTGCGGCAGACGATCCTCGCTGCGGTGCAGCAACGCATCGAGGCTGACCCGCCGCTGATCCCGCCGCGCCTCGCCACGCAGACGAAACCAGTCACTGGTGATGCCGACCTTGACGCTGGTCAGCTCCAGATTGGGCATGCGCAAACGGTTGACGAAATCACCACGGTTGATGAACCAGCGCCCGGCATCGCGCTCATTGATCAGCGCCTGCGCCCGCTCCAGCGACAACCCCGGCACATACGCGGCCAACACCGGCGCAGTGGCGGTATTGCCGTTGAGCCAGGTGGTCGCCGGAATCACCGTCAAGTACGGCGCCAGTTTGCCGATGACCGCCTCATTCACGCCCTCGACGCTGCGCAAATCATCGACACTGCGCAGCATCGGCAACTTCGGATTCTGCGGCTTGCGCGACGCATTCGGCGACGTGGCGCGGCCACTGTCAAAGGCGTTTTTGCTCGCGGTGTTTTCGGCAATCTGCGGGTTCAGCAGATACGGATAAGAGCCGATCACCCGCTGACTGATGCGCTGACTCAACCCGGCGCTGATGCCGATCAACTCGCACAACCGCTGAAATGCCTGCACCTGCGCCTCATCGACACGCTCGTTGGCCACCAGATTGCGCAGGTTGAACTTGCCCTGCTCATCCTCCAGCCGCCCCTCGAAACCCTGCGCATTCAAGCGCTGCGCCCACGGCTGATCGAGCCGGGTCAACGGATCACGCTGCCGCGCATCCCAAAGCAACTGCCGACTGATCTCCAGCCCACCGTGCAACAACCAACGCCCCTGCACCCGCTGCTGATCCGCCTCCAGCGCGCGGGTCGAAACGCTCTGCCGGGTCAACATCCCCGCCGCAATCACCGCGACCACCGCAGCAATCAGCAGCGCACTGATGATCGCCATCCCCTGCTGGGTCGATTGGCTGTTCATCGCCGGCCTTACAGCTGCCAGGAACCGATATCGGCATTCACGCCGTCGCCGTCAGGCTGACCGTCGGCACCGAGAGAAAAGATATCGATCTCGCCATTCGCGCCGGGGTTGAGGTACTGATAAGGACGACCCCACGGGTCATTCGGCAAACGCTCCAGGTACGAACGCCAGTTACTGTTCTTCGCATCCGCCGGCCGCTCCACCAGCACTTTCAAACCCTGACTCTGGCTCGGATAAGTACCGTGATCGAGGCGATACAACTTCAGCGCCTGCATCAAACCGCCAATATCCTGCTTCGCCGCCGTGGCCCGCGCCTGATCCGGCCGATCGAGCACCTTGGGCACCACCATCGCCGCCAGAATCCCGAGAATCACCACCACCACCATGATCTCGATCAGGGTAAAACCCTGCTGCCCGCGGGGCATCCGACTCGGTCGTCCGGGCTGTTTGAACTGCGCGATATCCATCTCGACATTCCCTTGGCTTGATTCGATTCGACGCGCAGTGTTGCAAGAAGATATGTCAGGGATGTTGAAAATCCTCGGGAGTTTTCGTCGTCAAGCCGTCAAGGACGCGGGTTAGGGTCGAGGGCTGTGGTTTGGTTTTGGGCCATCTATGCCTACGCGCTCCCGAGAAAGCGGATTCACCCTGATTGAAGTGCTGGTGGCGCTGGCGATCATTGCCGTGGCGATGTCGGCTGCTGTGCGTGTAGCGGGGTTGATGACGCAGAGCAGCGGGGTTTTGCGGGATCGTTCGGTTGCGATGATTGCGGCGCAGACACGCATGGCGGAGTTGCGGCTGGAAGGTCGATTGCCGATAGGACTAAAAGCGCAGGACTGTGACCAAGGACGTCTACTATTGCGCTGCGAACAGGCCATCGCCACGGCTGAAAATGGCCGATTACTCAAAGTCGGCATCCAGGTTTTCAACCGCAACCAAGACGCCCCGCCTCTGGCCCGCCTGGAAACCCTACTGAATCGCCCCCTGTAGGAGCTGCCGAAGGCTGCGATCTTTTGATCTTGATCTTTTAAAACCAAAATCAAAAGATCGTCCGATCGCGGCCCGAGTCTCCGGCAGCTCCTACACAAACATCTCAGGCAACAAAAACAACGCATGCCCCACACGACATCCGCAATCAGCCTGAAACCCTGTGGGAGCGAGCCTGCTCGCGAAGGCGCCAGAATGAACACCCGATCAATCACCGGGTGTCCCCGACACCTACATCACCCCGGCAACTGCAAATTATCCAAAGCCCGATTCACCGCCAACTCCCCGAGCATGATCAACTGCGCAATCCCCGCCAGCGCGTGCCGCTGCGACACCGGCAACAAACTGGCAATGTTCTGCGCGAGGGTTTTGGCCGAAGCGAGTGTTTCACTGGCATCCACCAGCAGCTCTTCGGTTTTGTTGTCCGCCGTCACGGCATACATCCCACGGTGTTTACGTGGCGGCGGCGTGGAACCGGGCGGACAGAGGTAATGGTCGAGCGCGCGGTCGGCGGCTTCGTGGAGTTTTTTGGAATCGATGGATTCGTAGGGGGAAACCGAGGCGGTTTCGGGCGGGTTGGGTGTTGGTTTGATCATGGTGAAGCTCCATTTTTATACCTGGTGGAACCACCAAAACCCGTCGCTAAACAAGTAAGGGTGGCAGCTGTACGCGGGTTAGCGAACCGAGAGGTATAAGACCCGGCAGACCCGAAGGTCTCCCACGCACAGCCACCATATCGTCGTCGCAAACGTCTGCGACAAACTGGAGCGTCGTTGTACTTATACCTGGTCGGGTCGCTAAACCCGGTCGCTGGGTTGCCAGCGACACGTAGACGATAAAGACCAGGTACAAAGCGCACAAGCCGGCGGATTCTGGCGTAGCTGTAGGCAAAGGCGCAAGGATATGTAGCCTGAGAGAGTGTTTGGAGATGTCTTTTTAAACATTGGCGTTTATCGGGACCTCATTCCGTTACGTACCCGCGACAGACCCTTCCCCTCATGCCGGGAAATAATTTCTAGGACGAAGGCCCAACAAACGCGGCCATCATTGCATGGGGCCTGCGGAGGCAGGCTGTCCGAACGCTCGATCATCTCCAGAGTCTTGTATCAGCTAAAAGCGGCCGTTCAAAAAATTCTATCGAGGCATGATGCCAACGCGACCTTCCCACCGATCTAAGATCAGCTCAATCCGGAGCTCTGGACAGAGTGGTGGCAAACAGCTAGCTTGGATCGTATAACTGGTTGCAAACGATTGGGAGTGGAGCGTTGCGAAAATGCTCTTTATAAGCAAAAAAGACCTTTAAACAGGGATTTGTTATGGCCAAATTTTCTGGCTTCTTCGCTTATGCAGCTTCACCTAATGAAATTGGTCAGACTATTGAACGAGCTATACTTGTAGCTAACGAAAACAACAACCTATCTATAAAATCCTGGCGAGCATTAGATATAGTCGGTCAATTTATCGCAGGGGAGGTTTTAACTGGAATTAAACAAGCAGACCTCTTTGTCGCTGATATTTCCGTCCTAAACTTCAATGTCACTTATGAAATAGGATTCGCAATAGGAATAGGTAAAAGAATTCTAATCACTCGAAATGAAAGCATAAAAGAGGGAACTCCTTCAATTCGAGAAATAGGAATATTCGACACCTTGGGGTACAAAACATACCAAAATTCAGCGGACTTAAGCGAGTTCATAAAGACAGCAATTATTTCAGCCCCGATACCAATACCCAATAGAATAAATAACAAGTCCCCTGTGTACTTGCTTGAAGGGCTGCATAAAACAGACTGGGCTACGCGCATTGTTTCCCGCATAAAAAAAGCAAGATACCTCTTCAGATCATTCGACCCTAATGAACAACCAAGGCTTTCTGCGAACGACGCGATTAGTCAAATATCGCAGTCCCATGGAGTAGTAATACCCTTGTTATCTTTTCGATCTGTCGGTGCTGAAACCCATAACATGCGGGGTGCTTTTCTTGCTGGCTTGGCTGATGGAATGGGTAAAGCACTCTGTATCTTGCAGGATGGCGAAGGTCCCGTTCCAATTGACTACCGCGACTTTGTAAATACTACCTTTCATCCGAATGACATTAACGACTATATAGCGGATTTCGCAGGACGCGTAGCCGAATCCTTTCAACAAGACGTTAAGCTGAACATAGCTACAAACGATACATTTTTACAGTCTCTAGATCTAGGCGCAACCTCCGCAGAAAACGAAATGCGGACGCTAGAATCCTACTATTTAAAGACGGATCCTTTTTTAAAATCTTTAAGAGGTGAAGCCAACATTGTAGTCGGACGAAAAGGCTCTGGAAAATCAGCCATATTTCTACAAGTGCGCGATAGAGAACGCAACAAAAATGGAAATATTGTTTTAGATCTCAAACCCGACGGCTACAAGCTAATTAAATTCAAGGAACTGATTTTATCTTTTTTAGAGGAGGGCACTTTTCAACACACTATCATGGCATTCTGGGAGTATGTCTTACTTTTGGAAATATGCTACAAAATCTTAGAAAAAGACCGTGAGGCCCATATACACAACCATCATCTTTACGACCCATATCAAAAATTAGCCAAACTTTATAACAGCGAAGGATACGATAGCGAGGGTGATTTTTCAGAAAGGATGAGCATCCTTATGGAAAAGATAACCACTGAATATCGGTCGAAGCATGGCACCGCCACCGAAGTTAGACTTTCAACAGGCCAACTTACTGAACTCCTCTATTGCCATGACGTGAAGCAGCTTACAGAGCAAATCATAGAATACATGAGACACAAAGATGTTTGCTGGCTACTATTTGACAATCTTGATAAAGGGTGGCCAACCTCTGGACTACAAGTAGAAGACTTGCTAATAGTAAGAGCGCTCATTGATGCAACAAAAAAAATCGAGCGTCAGTTCGGCAGATCAAGCGTTGTTGTGAACACTATCGTTTTCCTTCGAAATGACGTCTATGAACTTCTAGTGAAAAGCACATCGGATCGCGGCAAAGAAGCAAAAGTTCTTCTTGACTGGACTGATCCTGACTTACTTCGAGAGCTTATTAGATTAAGGATTGTCGCCAACAACTTTACCGGGAAAGAGCAGTTCCAAGGTCTTTGGCCGAAGCTCTGTGTAAGCCACTTTGACGGCGAAGAAAGCTCCCAGTTTCTAATCGACAGATCTCTAATGAGGCCAAGATTTCTTTTAAATCTCATCAGCCAATGTAAAAGCTTCGCCATAAACTTAAATCACGAGCAAATAGATAGTGACGACATCATAAAAGGAATGGCAGCTTACTCAACAGATCTACTTATAGACATAAATTATGAAATAAGAGATGTAGAAAGCCATGTGGACGATATCTTGTATGCCTTTATAGATAGCAAAGCAATATTAAGCAAGACAGAAATCCACTCAGCCCTGAAAGATTTCGGTGTAGATGAGTCACTAATTGAAAAGATATTTGATCTACTTCTCTGGTATGGTTTTATTGGCCTAGATATTGAAGGAGATGCCAAATACATTTACAACTTCAACTACAGCGCCCAACTTATGAGCGGAGTAATAAAGAAAAAACCGGACATATCCTACATCATAAACCCAGCCTTCTGGCCTGCATTAATGATAAAAAACTAATTTACTAGTCGCCTAGGTCATTTTTCGCAGCCGAGCTAACACATCCGTCAAAGAAGGGAATCATCGATGAACAAATTAATTCAAAAACCACAAATGCAGTTAGTTGACCCGCAAGCACAGATGATTGTGGACGTACTGCAAAGTATTGGACTACCGCACGACAATATTATTGCGTCTGCTGAAGACAGAGCCATCATAGGGCAGAGCTTGCCAGCACTTATTGAGTCACTACCTCCCGAAGCCAAGCAAGGTGCTAGATATCTCTCAAAATTTGTAGTAGGCGCGGGATTCGGTCTTTTCGATTATTCCCTCAACGCAATATGGAACGAAGTAGTCCTAGACCTTCACAAAAAAGTTATAGCTTACGGCCTTGATATTTTCTACGACGCAGCCATTGGCGGAAAAAACAGAGAGTTTTATCAAACAGAGGAGGATCTTCGCTCAGTAAAGGATTCGACGCTGCTTGATACATGCCGTAAACTTGAACTAATAAGCGAAACCACATCTAAAAAACTAAAACATATGCTTGACATGCGGAATGACATAGGCATTTCGCACCCAACTAATTACACTATCAATGCTTATGAATTACTAGCTTGGCTTACAAACTGCATTAAAGATGTCCTGAAAGACCGACCTACAGAGTCCGCACTACAGGTTCAGGCATTTATTCAAAACTTACGCAGTTACACCCAGCCGCTAGACGCCGCCAATCTTGCTGGAATAACCTTAAAAATCAATGAGCTCGCTTCTCACCACTGTGGGAACGTTCTGAGAACAATGTTTGGAATATACGTAGCTCATGATACGGACCCACAAGTTCGAAAAAATATTTCACTTTTATCTATACCTGTTTGGCGTGCAAGCAACGATGATTTCAAATATCGCCTTGGCCTGACATTAGAAGGATACAATACAAATCTTCACAAAGATAAATATGATCTTGGTGCTCAGTTTTTCCAGGTTGTCAACGGTAATGCCTTCCGTTCAAACGCAGAGCGTGCAATCTTAGTTGATGGCCTGGTCGACACATTGCTAGAAAAACATCACGCTTGGGATAATTATCACCATGAAGCCCCTGTAGCTGATGAGATCATGTCTTATATCCACAACCAGCAAGATATACTACAGAACTTCGGCCCAAAACTGATAAAAGTATTTCTCATGTGTCGTATTGGTAATGGCCGAACATATAACAATGGAGTTTCGCCACGAGGCGCAGAATATTATGACCGACTCCTTGTTTTATTAGGAGACGCTTGGGCTCCATCAGCACTTGCGGCTTTAACCTCATACGAGATACAACTCCAGTTAAGCGAAGAGATTTGCCGAAAACAAGCATGTAAAGCTTTAGAAAAGCTGAAATCAGGTGTAGTCAATCAGCGATTGCTTGAATGCATCGACTTTCTCCTTGCCAATATACCGGGCAATGGCAAAGCTCCACTTGATAGCCGGTTCAAACAGCTGACATCAGGATATTTAACGTGGTCATAGTTTTGATCCAGAAAAAGACAATTTACCCCCTTATATAAATAACTTAAATTCAGCTTATATTCACCTGACAAGCCCGCATACCTAATGAAAAATGGTCTGACGGGCTTTTCATAATTCTCTTGGGTACGGCTCATCTCGCTGTAATTACTAAATTACAGAATCTTGCTCCGCCTATCTAATGGCAGGAAAATATGGCATCTGTCTAAACCATAAAACCAACTTCCTTCAATATTAGAAATCACGGCCTCACCAACCTAGGCATCTCCACCCCCTCCCCCAACCTCTCCACCCCCAACCTCACCCTCTCCCCCCCCTGCTCAACCACCACCCCATCCCCCTCCACAGCCACCAACTTCACCCCAGGCCCCACCCCCTCCCCCTGCAAAAAACTCCTCGGCGGCCCATCGTTCAAACTCAAAATCGCCACCGCCCCGCGACTGCCCGCCATCACCCCGCTCACCTTGATGTCCACCGGTGCCGTCTGGTTGGAAAACCACTGCAACGCCGGGCTGTCACTGCGCGCCGCGAGCATTTGCGGGGGCGCTGGTGGGGTGTGGGATTCGGCGGAGGTCAGGAGTAGCGCCGACCAGGTCGCGACGCCGACTAGGGCGGCGAGCAGTGCGAGGGCCTGGACGGTTTGCGGGGGGGATATGCGGGTGGTGAGCATCATGGGCTGAATCTCCTTTTAGTCCCTGCTGACAGGCTACGCGGCAATTCTCACGGTTTTATTTCACACGTCTTACATGTTGGCCGTGCAGGATGCTTTTTTGGACGGGGCAGGACGCAACGGAGCGCGCAACCGATGAAGGTGGGCAAGCAACAGGGCTTTACGCTGATCGAGTTGATGGTGGTGCTGGTGATCATCGGGATCGCCAGTGCGGCGATCAGTCTGAGTATCAAGCCGGATCCGCTGCAGTTGCTGCGCAAGGACGCCGAGCGTGTGGCGCAGTTGCTGCAGGTGGCGCAGGCGGAGGCGCGCGCGGATGGTCGGCCGATTGTTTGGGTGAGTGATGGCAAGGGCTTTCGGTTCAGTCGGCGCAGTGACAGTGGTCGGGGGTTTGAGCATTTCAAGGATGACCCGCAGTTGCGGCCGCGCAATTGGCAGAGTCCGAAGCTGGAGGTGCGGGTGGAGCCGAAGCAGAAGGTGGTGCTCAACGCCGAGTGGATCAATCCGCCGCTGCAATTGACCTTGTCTGACGGGCTGAATCGGCTGAGTGTGCTGCGCGATGCCAGTGGAAGGATCAGTGTGCAATGAACGATCAACGGGGCTTTACCCTGATCGAGGTGATGGTCGCGATTCTGCTGATGGCGGTGGTCAGTTTGATTGCCTGGCGCGGGCTGGACAGTGTGACGCGGGCGGACAGTCATTTGCAGGCGAGCAGTGAGCAGAGTGACAGTTTGTTGCGGGCGTTGAATCAGTTGCAGCGTGATGTGGAGATGCGTGCGGGGATTGAATTGACCGAGCCGAAGAAGGTTGGCGTGGATGATGAACCGCCGAGTGCGCCGCCTGCGCTGACGGTGCGGAGCAGTGACAGCAAGGGGTTTCGGCTGGACATTATTCGCAGTGCGGCGGATCAGCCTGGGGCTTTGCAGCGGGTGCGTTGGTGGGTCAAGGGGGATACGTTGTATCGGGCGGTGGCTGAGGCGCGCAGTCGTTATCCGTTGCCGGCGCCGGGGGCTGGGCTGGCGGTGTTGCAGGGGGTGAGTGATGTGCAGGTGCGGGTTTGGGAGGTGGATAAGGGTTGGCGGCAGTTGAGTGGGAATCGGCGGGAGGATCCGTTGGGGTTGGAGGTGCGGTTGACGCGGGAGACGGCGCAGGGGGTGGAGCGGTATCGGCAGGTGATGGGGCCGTTGGAGTAGTCAGCATCGCCGCAAAACCCTGTGGGAGCGGGCTTGCTCGCGAATGCGGTGGGTCAGTTGATGATGATTTGGCTGAGTGGACGCCTTCGCGAGCAAGCCCGCTCCCACAGTTGGATTGGGTTTGGTCAGTTGGGGAATGGTTGGCATGTGAGCTGTCATCGCTGGTAGGTCAGCTCCCACAAGCCGGTAGATATTGGTCGGCTGTCGGGCCGTCATCGCGAGCGGGCTCACTCCTACAAGTGGATGGTATGCAGTCTGAGAGAGATGAGTTGGCTGGAAGGCCGCCTTCGCGAGCAAGCTCGCTCCCACAGGGAGTGGTGGGATTGGGTTAGCTGAGGACGACGACGCCGCCGGGAAGTTCGGTGCATTTGACGCCGTAGGCGTCGCGGATCAGCAGGGCGACGCCGGCGAGTTGGTCGAGGCTGAAGCGGGCCTGGACGCGGCGCTGGCCGAGTTCGCGGTTGAGCAGCAGCAACATGCCTGGGCGGTAGCGGTTGATCTCGTCGATCATCTGGCTGAGGGTCGCGCCGTTGAATACCAGCACTTGTTGGCGCCAGTTCATTACTGCGGCGGTGTCGACGCTCTGCACCGCGCCCACCTGTTGCCCGTCATAGGTCAGTTGCTCACCCGGCTGCAAACGCAGACTGCGGCCATCGACATTGACGTCCACCGAACCATCCAGGCAGGTCACGCAGACTTGCTGATCGGTGTTACGCAGGTTGAACCGCGCCTGACTCGCCCGCAACCACCCGCCCCCGGCCTGCATCGCCAGTGGCAACCGCGCGGTCTGTACTTCGACTTCGCCGCTGACCAGTTCGAAACCCTGCACGCCGTCATCGCCGGAGCGCTGGTTAATGCGGGTTTGTGTATTCAGTTCCAGGCTCACGCCATCGGCCGGTTCGACCCGGCGCTGCTCGCCGACTTCAGTGATGTAATCGGCGCCGAGGCCACCAAAGCCACCGGGAATCGTCCCGCGCACCAGCATGAACGCCGCCGATGCAGCGATGGCGCCACCGAGAAACGCGCGCCGGCCGAAGCGCCGAGGCGACTGCAGCATTTCAGCGGCAGGCTGCAGGTTGTGCCACAACACCTTGGCCTCTTCGAAAGCGCGGGCATGTTCGGCGCTCTGCGCGCACCAGTCGCGCAAGGCGCGGGCGTCGGCCACGGTGGCGCGGCCGGAGGTCAGCAGGACCAACCAGTCGTGGGCTTCGCTGTGCAGATTGTCGGCCGCCGATGGCTTGGCAGGTGTCAGTCGAAAGATGTTCAAACGCGCAGATTCTCAACGAATTGATCGGGCACTATTCAGATGACGGTTTTCCGGCCCCGCGACCGAACCGCTGAAACACTTTTCTTTCCAGTTTCGCTGCGCAGAAGCCCAATGCGGCTTTGATTTCCTTCTCGACCATGCGCGTGGAGATGCCGAAGCGCTGGGAAATTTCCAGGTGCGGCGCCTCCTCCAGCCGCGCTGCGATGAAGATTCGGCGACGCCGCGCTGGCAGTTCGTAGAGGGCGCTGAGCAGCGACTGGATTTCCTTCTGCCCACCGACCACCCGCGCCGGATCCAGCGCCTCGTCGCCGATCTGCAGCAGCTCTTCGACTTCCTCGCCGGTGAGCAGGCGCGCATCGGCCTGACGGCGGTCGGCGGCGATGTTCAGGGCCATGCGATAGAGGTAGGCATTGGGCCGCAGCAGGTTCGGCGGCGTTTCCATGCGGTCGACCCGCAGGTAGGTTTCGTGCAGCACGTCGTTGGCCAGGTCTTCCGAGCCGAGACGGCGGCGCAAGCGCACCCGAAAGTCCTCGTAGGACGTCAGGAACAGCTGGACCATCGAACCTTGTCCGGTGTCTTTCATCCCCCGGAAACTCCTTCCCATTTGGTGCATTCCATGCGTTTCCCTGACGACTCCGGTAACAACAGCAACGTGACCGGCTGGCGCAACGCGCTGGGCGTCGGCCGGTCGATTCTGAGATTGCGAAAGCTCTCTACCAGCGCGGTATCGCGCCGTACATCACCGGTGGTGGTGACCAACCGGTTGTGCTGCACCACGCCGTCCCGCCCGACCCAGACCTGCAACACCGCGCGATAACTGCCCGGACGAGTCAGCGGCGAACGGCACAGGTTGCGCTCGATCGCCGCTTGCACCGCGGTGGCGTAGCTGCGACTCACGGCGGCGCTGGCCGGGGTGGTTTTGTCCGGGGCCGACGGCACGTCCTCGACCTGCGCCACTTGCAGGGTGAACGCATCGTCGCGGGCATAACGCGCCATCAGGCCGCTGCCGCCGAGCAAACGGCGCAGCGCATCGGCAGCGGTGTATTCGCCATCGACCGCCAACGAGCGCCGGCCACGACTCAACTGACTGTCGACCAGCACCGCAACGCCCGTGGCGTGGCTGTACTGATCCAGCGCCCGGGCCAGATCCTGCGCCGGAATGTGCAGCGTCATACGCAAGTCCGCCGGCACCGGTTCGGCTGTCGCCGCACCGCTGAACCAGCCAAGCAGCAGCCCCAGACTCACCCGGCGCACGAGAGTCGCTGAACGCTGAAGACCGTCCCTGGAACTGCCTCGCTGCACGGCTGACGTACCCCTGAAAACCGTCATCCTGATGACTGTTTATGAATCTGGTGTGACGGGCGGTGCAAAAAAACCATCACGGGATTCGCGCGAGGCTTGCACTAGACTGCATTCAGAGAACGGCCGCTTCGGGCCGGCCAGGAGGCTTGCATGAAATCACTGTGGAAAATCGCCCTCGGCGGGCTGCTGCTGAGCGCTTTCGCCAGCGCCCACGCCGAACAGCCGCTGGGCTGTGTGGAGGTGACGGTGGGCGGCTACAAGGCGCCGAATTACGATTGTCTGAGTCAGCAGATGGGCAACAATCCCGAAGGCGCTGCGGCTGCGCAGAAGAATCAGGAAGCGCTGAATGTGCCGGTGAACAAGCGGCCACCGAATCAGGTTGGGCTTGCAACCCCGGCCGCAACTGGAACACGCATGGGCAACACCTTCGGCACCTCAGTCAAACCACAGCGCCCACCAAACTGAAAACCAAACTTTGTGGCGAGGGAGCTTGCTCCCGCTGGGGTGCGCAGCGCCCCCAAACCTGCCGAACCGGTTTTGACTGACAGACCGCATGCAAAGGTTTTGCGACTGCTGCGCACCCCAGCGGAGCAAGCTCCCTCGCCACAGGGTTATGTGCACGTCAGTCGCTGGGGGTCTGGCGGAAGCTTACTGCAAGGCGATTCCAGCTGTTGATGATGGTGACGGCCATGGTCAGATCCACCAGTTCCGCCTCACTGAATTGCGCTTTGGCCAACTGATAAACATCGTCCGGCACGTGACTCTCGGCCAACAGCGTCACTGCCTCGGCCCAGCCCAGTGCGGCGCGTTCACGGGGGTTAAAGAAGCCGCTGTCGCGCCACACCGCGATCGCATACAAGCGCCGCTCACTCTCCCCGGCCCGCCGCGCGTCCACCGAGTGCATGTCGGTGCAGAACGCGCAGCCGTTGAGCTGCGAAGCGCGGATCCTGATCAGTTGCAACAGTGGCGCCTCAATGCTCAGGTCGCTAGTCAGCGCCTCCATGGCGATCATCGCTTTCATCGCCTTGGGCGATGCGTTGTAGTAGTCCAGACGCGGGGACATGGCAGCTCTCGGGAAGCGGAATGATGAGTTCACGGTAAGCGCAGAGCTGCCGGCGTTACAGCCCCAATTCCACGGAAAACCGCTACACCACTGCCCCCCGGCCAAACACACAACCTTGTAGGAGTGAGCCTGCTCGCGATAGCGGTCATTCAGTCACCGCCATGTTGGATGTGCCGACCTCATCGCGAGCAGGCTCACTCCTACAAGGGGGATGGTGACCAATTTCGGGTTTTTGTGCTGCGCAACTACTGCCAATCACGCAACAGCGGTAATCTGGCCGACACTTCAATCGCCCTCCGGAGCCGCGTCGGTATGGAACTTCACGTCGTGATCAATGGCCGCAAGGACCTCGCCGGCCAGCTATACAACCAGCTGCGCGGCGCCATCGAGTCCGGGCGTCTGGCCGCCGGCACGCAGTTGCCGCCCAGCCGTCTGCTGGCCGAGCAACTGGGGATCTCGCGCAAGACCATTTCCGACACCTACGCGCAGCTGACTTACGAAAATTTCCTCACCGGGGTGATCGGCAAAGGCACCTACGTCAACGCCCGCCCGGCGCAGATTCAGCGCAAGCAAAGCCACACCGAACTGGCCAGCGCCGAGGTGATCGAGCGTTGGCGCAATCTGCCGGTGTTCTTGCGCCACCCGTCGCTGGAAGGTTCGTTGCGCTATGACTTCATCGGCGGCGCCACCAGCAAGGGCCAGTTCCCGCATGACGACTGGCGCCGTTGCGTGTCGCACGCGATGCGCCAGATGGCCGGCTCCAAAGGCTTCTACAGCGTGCCCGAAGGCCTGCCGGCGCTGCGCAATGCGATTGCCCGGCACATCGCGTTTTCGCGCGGGATCAACTGCCAGGACGAAGACATCGTGGTGTGCAACGGCGCGCAGCAGGCGCTGGACCTGATCACTCGCGTGCTGATCAGCCCCGGCAGTCGGGTGGCGATGGAAGATCCGGGGTATCCGCCCGCGCGGTTGCTGTTCGGCACCCACGGCGCCGAAGTGGTCGGAATCCCGGTGGATGCCGAGGGGATTGTGGTCGAGCAGATTCCCGAGGGCACGCGGATGATTTACGTCACGCCGTCGCACCAGTTCCCGCTGGGCATGCCGATGAGCCAGGCGCGCCGGGAAGCCTTGCTCGCCCGCGCTTATGAGCTGGGCGCGATCATCATCGAGGACGACTATGACAGCGAATTCCGCTACGAAGGGCGGCCGACGGACTCACTGTTCAGCCTTGATCAGCGCGGCATCGTGGCCTACGTCGGCACCTTCTCCAAGACCCTGCTGCCGGAGCTGCGCCTGGGTTACGCGATCCTGCCGCCGGCGATTCTCGAAGCGGTGATCCGCGCCAAACAACTCACCGACCTGCACGCCTCGACCCTGCCGCAATGGGCGCTGGCCAAGTTCATTGCCGAAGGCTGCCTGCTCAAGCACATCCGCCGTTGCCATACGATTTACGCCCAGCGCCGCGAACGGATTCTGGCGCGCATGGCCGGTGATCTTTCGCCGTGGCTGGAGGCGATTCCGCCCAGTGCCGGGTTCCACATGGCGGTGTTGTGCAAGGTGCCGATCGACCTGGCGCTGGTGATCGAACTGGCGAAAAAAGTCGAGGTCGGGCTGTATTCCATCGACGGATTCCATTACCGGCAACCGGTGAAGAGCGGTCTGTACTTCGGCTTCGGCGCCATTGAAACCCTCGATATCGACACCGCTCTGGATCGCCTGCGCGACATTCTGCAACAAGTGGCGTGAATGATTGGTCTGGGCGATTAACCGCCGATTGGTTATTGGTGATCAGCAGGTGCAGGCCTATTCTGCACAGGCGTTATCCCTCAATGAGCAGGATTCGTCCGGCCTGATTCAGGAGTGTGAGCAATGTCCAACGAAGTGATCAACACCGTACAGGTGCGCGCCGCCGCCGGGCGTTCGGAAGAACTCGGCCGGCAGTTGCAGAAGATCGTCGACACCTTGCGCCAGACACCGGGTTGCGACGCCTACATGGTCGACCGCTGCCCCGAGGACAGCCAGCGCTGGACGGTGAGTGCACGCTGGCAGTCGGAAGCGGCAATGCAGGCGCACTTCAACCGGCCCGAGGCGCAGGGGTTTATCGACCTGATTGATAGCCGCTTGGCAAATAGTGTGGATTTCAACAGTTTCCCGATCGTCTGATCTGCCCCCTTCGCGAGCAAGCCCGCTCCCACATTGGAATGCAATCAACTGTGGGAGCGGGCTTGCTCGCGAAGGCGTATTCAGCCGCACCGCCGAACGACTGATTGGTCACCCGATCTTCCCGAATATTGGCCGTTTGAATACCCCACCCCGCAGACTACTGTGGTCACCACCCCTCCCCAACTGGTGATCCAAGATGAAAGCCCTGCACCTCTTCACCGCCGTTCTCGCCCTGTCCATGTCTGCCGCCGCCCTGGCTCACGACCCATCCGAGAAAGTCACCGTCCTGCAAGACCAAATGCTGAAAAACGCCCCCGGCAAGAAAGCCATGATGATCGAAGTCGACTACAAACCCGGCCAGTCCTCGATCGCCCACAAACACGACGGCACCGCCATGGCCTACGTGCTCGAAGGTGAAGTGATTTCCCAGGTCAAGGGAGAACAGCCGATCACCTACAAGAAAGGCCAGTTCTGGTACGAACCGGCCGGCTCCGAACATCTGGTGTCGAAAAACGCCAGCAACAGCAAACCGGCGAAGTTGCTGGTGTTCATGGTGTTGGCCCCGGACGAGCAAGTACTGATCCCCTTGAAAAACTGATGGTTGTTGGCACAGCCATAAATAAAAAGGCGCAAAACACTGTTTTGCGCCTTTTTATTTCCCGAGGCAATTAACCGATTCGCCTTAAAGCCAATAAAACTAATGCATCGCCACAACTCGAAAAATTGTCAGCTTATTTACAGGTTGGCGGGTTTAGTCTGAATCAACTGTCGTGCGCCCGTCACAAACAGCCGCGACAACGCTGACTTTCCGACTGAAGTTGCTTCACGGGAGATTCACCATGAAACTTGCCTTTGCCAGTACCCTGGCGATATCGGTTTTAGCCTTGTCCGCCTGTTCAGTACCCACCGCGCCGAAAGCGGTGTCGTCCCTCGATACCCTGTTCACCCAACCGGTCGGCCGCAGCAGCGCCGCCCAGGTGCAAAGCGGTCCCGGCGTTTCACTGGGCGTGGTCTACAGCCCCAGCACCCTGACCAACCGCGAATATCTGCGTGACTATCAGGCCAACGCCGGCACCGGTTTCGGCCAGAGCCTGCTGGTGCAGCCGATCCACGACGCCTACGTCAACACCTCGAAACCGGACATGGCCGTGGACTGGGTCAAGGCCTCGCTGCAACGGCAGTTCGGCTCGGTCACGGTGTACCCGGACATGCAGAGCCTGCGCGCGGCGCACCCCGATGTGGTGGCGATCGTCGACACCCACAGCCAGTTGATTACCTCGCGCAGCTCCGACATTAAGGCCGATGTCAGCGCGGATTTTTATGATGCGAAGTTGAATTACATCGGCACGGCGAAAGGTTCGGAGGCCAAAGAACTGACACCGGTTTGGGCGGACTTCAAACGTTCGGAAGAGATCGTCGCTGATATTAATCAACAGCAGGATGTGCAAGTGCGGGCGCTGCAGAAGTTTGATCAGTCGCTGAGTAATTTATTGACCAGACCGACAGATAAAGTGTCGATGCTGGATAACAAACAAGCACATAAGTTGTATTGATAGTCAGGCCCTCATCGCGAGCAGGCTCACTCCTACAGGGGGAAAACGCATTCCAACTGTAGGAGTGAGCCTGCTCGCGATAAGGCCGGAACAAACACCACAAAATCCAGACATAAAAAAGCCCCGGCATCTCACGACACCGGGGCTTCTTCATTCAACCACTACTCAGGCCAGTTCAAGCTCGGCATTCGCAGCAGTCGCAGGCACCACCGCCTGACCGCTCAACGCGAGGTCAAGCAGCTCACGGTTGGCCACGGCGTACATGGCGTAGTCGGTGCCGCTCGCAGCACGGATTTCCACCAGCATGGCGCGCCAGCGCTCGATCATGCTTTCGTGCTGTGCCATCCACAGCGCCAGGCGTGCTTCCACGTCCTGAGTGCCGTCGCCCTGTTGCAGGACGGAGATGGTGATCGCACGTTGCTGCCAGTCCACATCATCACGGAACGCTTCACGGGCCAGGGCCTGCCAGTTGTTTTCAACCGGCAGCGCGCTGATCTGTTGCAGGTACCAGGTGATGTCCAGCGCACTGCCCACGGCGAAGTAGGCCTTGGCCACTTCGGCCGGATCCTGGCCAGTGACGTCGGACGCTTCGATGATCGGCAGCAGGGTGTACAGGTGCGAGGTACCCGCCACCATACGCGCCAGCAACTCCGGAACACCGGCCGCGACGTAAGCCTGATAACGCGCCTGCCAGTTTTCGCGGATTTCGCCGCTCAGCAGTTCGTCGAGCTTCAGACCCAGCTCCTTGAGGTGCGGACCGAAGTGCGCGACGTCACGGGCAGCGTTCTGCTCGTTGCGACGGGCACGCAGGAACCAGCGGGTAGCACGGCGGCCCAGACGCATCAGCTCGTCCATCAGCTCCAGTTGCACGTCAGCGGAGACCTGATAGTCCAGCGCTTCGATCTGACGGAACCAGTGCGGGAGGTGGAAGATGTCACGCACGATCACGTAGGCGCCGGCCACGTTCGCCGGGCTCATGCCGGTCGACTCTTTGAGTCGTTGAACGAAGGTGATGCCCATGTGGTTGACCAGATCGTTGGCGATCTGGGTGCTGACGATCTCGCGCTTCAGACGGTGACGACGCATGGCTTCGGAGAACTTGCTGACCAGGGTCGGCGGGAACGCCGTTTCCATGTCGCGGGTCAGGTAGTCGTCGTCCGGCACCAGCGAGTTCAGCAGCTGTTCCTTGAGGTCGATCTTGCTGTACGAAATCAGCACCGACAGCTCGGGACGGGTCAGGCCATGGCCTGCCGCAACGCGCTCGTTGATCTGCTCTTCGGTCGGCAGGAACTCGATGGCACGGTCCAGCTTGCCACGGCCTTCCAGATCGCTCATCAGACGCTTGTACTCGGCAATGCGCTCGTAGGCACGACGCGCCGCCAGGGACAGGGCCTGGGTCTGCTTGTAGTTGTTGCCCAGCACCAGACCACCGACTTCGTCGGTCATGCTCGCCAGCAACTGGTTGCGTTGCTTGTCGGTCATGTCGCCGGCCTGAACCACTTCGTTCAGCAGGATCTTGATGTTCACTTCGTGGTCGGAGCAGTCCACGCCACCGGCATTGTCGATGAAGTCGGTGTTGGAGCCGCCGCCATTCAGACCGAATTCCACGCGACCCAGTTGGGTCATGCCGAGGTTACCGCCCTCGCCCACGACTTTGCAGCGCAGCTCGTTGCCGTTCACGCGCAGTGCGTCATTGGCCTTGTCGCCCACGTCGGCATGGCTTTCGGTGCTGGCCTTGACGTAAGTGCCGATACCGCCGTTCCACAGCAGATCCACCGGCGCCTTGAGCAAGGCGTTCAGCAGTTCGGTCGGGGTCAGCTTGTCGGCCTTGATGTCGAAGCGTTCTTTCATCTGCGGCGAGATGGCGATGCTCTTCGCGCTGCGCGAGAAGATGCCGCCGCCTTCGGACATGATGCTGGTGTCGTAGTCGGTCCAGGCCGAACGCGGCAGGTCGAACATGCGCTGACGCTCGACGAAGCTGGTCGCCGGGTTCGGGTTCGGATCGATGAAGATGTGCATGTGGTTGAACGCGGCAACCAGTTGCAGCTTGTCCGACATCAACAGGCCGTTACCGAATACGTCACCGGCCATGTCACCGACGCCGACCACAGTGATGCTGTCTTCCTGAACATTGATGCCGCGCTCGCGGAAGTGGCGCTGTACGCCGACCCACGCGCCCTTGGCGGTGATGCCCATTTTCTTGTGGTCGTAACCGGCGGAACCACCGGAGGCGAACGCGTCCCCCAGCCAGAAGCCGTAGTCGATGGCGATGCCGTTGGCGATGTCGGAGAAGGTCGCAGTGCCCTTGTCCGCTGCCACCACCAGGTACGGGTCATCGTCGTCATGCCGCACGACGTTGGCCGGCGGTACCAGCGCGCCGTCTTTCAGGTTGTCGGTGATGTCCAGCAGACCCGAAATGAAGATGCGGTAGCAGGCGATGCCCTCGGCCGCGATCTCGTCACGGCTGCCGCCCAGTGGCAGACGACGCGGCAGGAAGCCGCCCTTCGCACCCACCGGCACGATGACCGAGTTCTTCACTTGCTGGGCTTTCACCAGACCGAGGACTTCGGTACGGAAGTCTTCTTCACGGTCGGACCAGCGCAGACCACCGCGCGCAACGTTGCCGAAGCGCAGGTGTACGCCTTCGACGCGTGGCGAGTAAACGAAGATTTCGAACTTCGGTACTGGCTTCGGCAGCTCTGGAATCGCGTGCGGGTTGAACTTGAAGCTGAAGTACGACTTGTTCTGGCCGTTGGCATCAGTCTGATAGAAGTTGGTGCGCAGGGTGGCTTTGATCAGGTCCAGGTAACGACGCAGGATGCGGTCTTCGTTGAGCACCTGAACATCGTCCAGTGCGGTCAGAATCGCCTGTTCCAGACGCTGTTGCTTGTCTTCCAGATCATCGCTGCCCAGCTTGCGCGCCAGGTAGAAACGGGTCTTGAACAACCGGGTCAGCTCGCGAGCGATGTCGGTGTGGTTGTTCAGGGTGCTGGCGATGTAACCCAGGTCGAAGCCCAGACGAATCTGCTTCAGGTAACGCGCGTAGGCACGCAGCAGCGCCACGTCGCGCCATGGCAGACCGGCGGTCAGCACCAGACGGTTGAACGCATCGTTCTCGGCATCGCCACGGACGATGTGGACGAACGCGTCCTGCAGGGTGTCGTTGAGTTGCTGGATGTCCAGCTCCAGACCTTCCGCCGCGGTGAACGCAAAGTCGTGGATCCAGAACTCGCGGCCGTTGGTGTGGCGCAGACGGTACGGGAACTCACCCAGCACCCGCAGGCCGAGGTTTTCCAGAATCGGCAAGACGTCGGACAGGGCCAGCGGGGTGTCGGCGTGGTACAGCTTGCAATGCAGCTCGCGCTGACCGGACACCTGGCCCAGCGGCTGATAGAAGCTCATCACCAGTGGATTTTTTTCGTTCAGGCTCAGCAGGTGCTGCATGTCGACCACGGCCGAATGCGCCGCGAAACGCTCGCGGTAGCCGGCCGGGAAGCCTTTCGGGAAATCCGCCAGCACGTTGGTGCCGTGGGCTTCGCCGAAGCTTTCGACGGTCAGTGCGGCGTAGTCGTCCTGCCAGCTGCGGCAGGCCTGTACAACTTCTTTTTCCAGCAGCAGCGGATCGATGTCGATGCGGTTCTTCGGATCGACGCGCAGGATCAGTTGCACGCGAGCCAGCACGGACTCGGAGAAGAAGGTCCAGAACTCGCAGTCGGTGGCCTTCAGGCGCTCCATCAGCACCTGCTGGATCTTCTGGCGCACTTCGGTGGAATAGATGTCGCGCGGCACGTAGGCCAGGCAGTAGCAGAAGCGACCGTACGGGTCTTTGCGCAGGAACACGCGGATCTTGTTGCGTTCCTGGATCTGCACGATCGACATCACGGTGCTGAACAGTTCGTCGACCGGAGTCTGGAACAGGTCGTCACGCGGCAGCACTTCGAGCACCTGCGCCAGTTCCTTGCCCAGGTGAGCCTTGGACTGGAAGCCGGAACGGCGTTCGATTTCTTCGACCTTGCGACGGATGAACGGAATGACCCGCACGCTCTCGCCATACACCGAGGAGGTGTACAGGCCCATGAAGCGGTGTTCCTTGATGACGTTGCCGTCAGCGTCGATTTCACGGATCGACACGTAATCCGGGTAGGCCGGACGGTGTACGCGGCTCGGGTGCGCAGCCTTGGCGAACGACAGCAGGGTCGGTTCGCGCAGGTAGTTCACTGCGTAGTCTTCGATGTGCCGGTCTTCGTTGGTCAGACCGGTGCGCAGCAGTTTGGTCAGACCGAGGAAGGAGTTCTGGTCGTATTCGATATGGCCGCCATCGGCCTGATCGACAACGGTGAACTCTTCGTAGCCGAGGAAGGTGAAGTGGTTGCCCACCAGCCATTCCAGGAAGCTCTTGATTTCGGTCTTTTCGTCGGCATCGACGGCGAATGCGCTGTTATCGAGCTTGGTGAGGATCTCCTGCACCTTGGCCTTCATCGGCTCGAAATCAGCGACCGCGACGCGCACTTCACCGAGCACCTGCTCCAGCTCTTTGCTCAGCACATTCAGTTCGGCCGCGTTGGCGCAGCGGTCGATTTCCAGGTACATCAGCGACTCGTGCAGCACGCCTTCGCCGGTGCTGCCCTTCGGCAGGATTTCCAGCAGCTCACCCTTGCTGCCACGACGTACGCTGAGCACGGTGGTCTGCAGGGTGTGGATGCTGTAGCCGCGGCGGTTCAGCTCGGTGCGGACCGAGTCGACTAGAAACGGCAGGTCGTGGTGCAGCACTTCGACCGCGGTGTGGGTCGACTGCCAGCCGTGGCGTTCGTAATCAGGGTTGTAGACGCGCACTTGCGGTTGCGCGTGATCGAAGCGCTCAAGCAGGCGCCACGCGGAAAGAGTACAGCCAGCGAGGTCGGAGAGGCGACGTTGAGTCAGCTCGTCCAGGGAAATGATGCCGAAGAATTGTTCAGCGAACAGCGCCACTTGTGGCAGTGCCTGTTCACTGATGTGCTGCGCCAGTGCCGCTTGCAGTTGGTGCTGGAAGTCGGCTTTGCTGGCTGCGGTGAAGAACGCCATCTGTGGTACTCCGCTTAAGCTTGTTATTGATGGAAAGCGTCGCGTGCAACACCCCTTTCGGGGCTTGTGTCGCCCTGTTCCTGATTCTCGGGCAGAGGAAACAGGGGACAGGTGGGTGAAGCTGGACGAGACACTCAGGTCACATTCACCTTCCATTGAATGGGCATCTGCAAAAACGACTGTCGAGGCTGCCGACAATGTCTTTACGGGTGCTCATCCGTTGCGCAGCTTAATGGGTGCGACAATGTGTCTGCTTGCGGTGCTGCGACATATTCGGTCATTGGCACGTAAACGCGGCCCCGCGCACCGGTAAACATTAGCAGCCAAAGAGAATTCTCGCGCTTCAGGTGGCCGTTCAACAGGCAAGCGCACCTGAAATGACCGATTACCTGAAATTCGTTCCTGCCACACCTTTCCTCCTTGGAAAATCACCCAGCCAAAGCTTACACAGCCTTCGATTGTTCGCACTAAAAAAACCAATAAAAACAACAAGTAGAAACACACTAAAGAATGCTTACAAACTGACAAGAAATGTCTCACATAATTTGAAGACCGAATTCCTACAGCACGATTTGAACGCAAAAATCTGCAGTGCTATCTATATAAGCGCACCCCATAAAAAACCAGACATCATTTGTCAACCTGACCCACGGAACGGGTCTCTATCAAAGAAAGGAATCAACACATGCGACAACTTGAACTTCCGACAACAATAATCTACGGCGATGGCTCCTGGGAAATCATCAATTTGAACCCTGGCACCATTCGCGGAGATATTCTCAAGAATTATCCGCTGGGCAACCCGATGCATGGGCTCACACTGGCGATAGAAAGTGACTATCTGGAAAAAAAGCACAATTTAGAACAAGGCTTGCAAATAGAGTTAAACATTATAGACAGCAGGCACCCACCGCTGACCCACCCTACTCCCGATACATGGCTAAACAAAGCCACCAACATTGTCAATGAATTGCTTTTTCAAAAAAACACCGAGCTGCAGCAAAAATTAAGGGATATTAAAACGTCGCAACAATATGCGAAGTTACAAGCCACTTACGACGCCATGCTTCTGAACGAACAAATCGCAAATCTTCAAGACCGCCAGACCAGGCTGTATGCCGAAATAGCTCGGCGACAGGCCGAGGCCCTCGCCCAACAGCAGGCCGCCGAAGCGGCGCGACAAGCTGAAGAGGCGCAAAGACAAGAGCAGGCGCTTCAGGCTGCTCTGCGACTGGAGGAAGAAAAACAGCGGATCGCTGCCGAAGCGGAGGCCAAACGTATTGATGACTACAAACGCGCGGTGGCTTACGTCGCCGACGCGAACAAATTCATCCTCGAGAAATACGGCGTCAAGCTGCATCAAGTGGTGATGGATCTTCAAAAGGATGTATCAGGGAAAAAGATCAGGAGCTACAACGAGGCGCTGCGAACGTTCGAGCAGGTGCGAACCAACCCGAATGCAAGGCTCAGCCCGCAGGATACCCGTGCGGTTGTCGACGCACTGAACGCGCTGGACAAGGCGTCCTACATGGACAGTGTCAATCGGCTCGCCAAAGGATTTGGCGTAACCGGAAAAATCGTGCAGGCGCATTCTGTTGTGGAAAAGGCAATCATCGGTTTTCAGGATGGAAACTGGAAACCCCTGTTACTCGAATTCGAAAGCATTGCCGCAGGAGCCGGAGCAGGGATGCTGGTCGCTCTCATAGCACCACCAGTGCTAGCTGCTTTTTCGTTTCCACCCGTAATTGCTGTAGTCGCTACCGGTCTCCTCGTGGCTGGCGTTGCCGCTTTACTCGATGCCAAAACCGTGGAAAAGATAAATGACACAGTATTCACGCTAGTTGAAACGACGCCAGCGCATTAATACTCTGCCTGCCGGTTCAATTAATTGAGCCGGCCACCAAACAAGGATTACACGGTGCAAAACACTCCTGAGCCATCCATATCAACCGCATGTTTTATATCCATGCTGGCGCCGATCCTCCTCATCAACCTAATAGTTCCAATCATTAACGAGCACCATCCTATGCTGCTCGATTCTGCTCTACAAAACTATCTGATCGAAAACATCGGCTTCTGGTCATCCAAACTCCCTCTAAGCTCCAGGATAACCACGAATTACATTGCGGTATTTGCGCCAATATTCAGCTTAATATTCCTGTACCGATGCTTTAAAATATCCGACCAGATATTTGAAAGAGCAAACAAACTTTCACTCATAAAATATTCCTTATCGCTCATTGCCCTGCTTTTATTTTGCTCTATCTTCACCTATGAAGCTTATTTAAACTCCACCGACCTCATGAGCCGCGACTCAAAACTGAGGATCATGGGTCAGAATTTTCTATTCTATTCAACGTACTCTTCAGGCGTTTTTCTTTTCGTATTCTTACTCCCCCCGATTCTCTTTCAGCTCCTGTTTTACGTTCCTTACCGCACAATCATGCACTTTAGAAAACAGCCCTCAGAACTCAAAAAAGATTCAAGGCAACATCCTCAGGAACCACCTCGAAGAAAAAAAGGAAAGCAGCCACATTGAGCTTATGCCTTCCCTTTTTCCTGGGCCGCTTAGCCCCCATAAACATCAGTCAGGCAGCTCCTCGAACGCCCTGAATTTGCTCACGGTGGCACAGTCGTAACACATGGTTTTCAGGATCAATTTATCCATGCTGGCGTCGATATTGCTGGAGTCACACTCTCGGCAAAACAGCCTCAAATGACCGAGCAGGTCGCTGTCAAAAGCTGCACGGGAGAAGAACTGCGGCACCAGTTCATCGCGCCAATACATTCCCGGCGACTTGGAAAACCCGGCACCGCTGTCCTTGAGCACTACGTCATACAACAACCGATGTAACGCCGATTGCGGTACCCGCGAATCACGGTGTGCGTTTTTGCGCCAGTTCCGAGTCAGGGCATCCTGAGCGGTCCCGAGCATGTTGCGCGGGATGGTGTTGGACGCATGATTGCGACCTTTGGAGTTACCGGTGGCGTAGAAGTGCGCAGCGTTTTTTACTGCCAGGCGGGCGAAGTAGTAGAGCTGGCTTACGGAAAAATCCTGCAGGAGTTGCCCCACAACCGTTTCGGCACGCGCCTCGGCCGTGAACGAAAAACTGACTTCGTTGGCCAGCACTCGGATGTATTGAAGCGATTCTTCTCGGGCCAGATCGAAAATCAGCCCGTAGAGTTCGCTCTTCCAGGCGACCTGAATCTCGCCGGATAACTCCTGATATAGCGTCAGGTACAGGCTTTCCCGATTACAGCGCGCAACGCCGCCGAGTGCCACATTAGGCTGCCAGCGCACTGCAGAATAGTCACTGATACTGCAACCCTCAGTGCGATCGAAGGCCCTGATATCAGAGCTCGTCGCGACCGTTAACACGCCCGCCTCGTGCAGACTCTTCAATCTTTCCTCGCTGGCCTCGACGCTCGGTGCCAGATGTTCGCTTCGGGATGTCGCGCTCAACGGCGCGATCCATTCGGGATGGCTGCCATTGCCATCGTCAAGCAAGGCCAGCAACGTCAGTTTCTGCACAAACCCAAGGGTCGAATACGGCACCGCGGGACTCGGTACACCGAAGCGCGATTCAAGTTCGCGTCGATCACGCTCGGCCTGCGCCGCCAATTGTTGCTGATTAACCTGGCAACATGCCTGGCAAGTACACGCCATGCGTCGGCCATGGCGGGCGGATGCAGAGTATCGGTGCTCGCACCGTATGCACTTGTAAGGATGACGCTGCGAGACCGGAGTGCCCCGGGCGTGCCGACGTACCCACATCGGCACATCGCAATAGGGGCATTTCAGATCCTGACTGACAATCGGCGGCAAAACCTTGAGCAAGCTGCGAACAGTGGCAGGGATCTGATACTCGACCAGAAGCGCAGCGCTTTTTTCTCCGTCCAGATATCGCTGATAAATCTGCTCAATCTGATCGTCGGACAGGTGTGCAATTTCCTCAGCGCGTTCGAAATACGGATGCATTGAAAGAGGTCCCTTTTTTCGGTTTGAGATGACGCACTCCTTTGCGTTCGAACCGCAAAATAATGACAATCGTGGCGATAAAACAAGCGAAAAAGCAGAAAATGGCTGCCAAGTTCAAACAAGTAATTTTCCCTGCGGCGTCCTCGGAAATTTCAACCCTCAACCCAGAATTCATCTGTCGGAATTTTCCTTTTTCATTGATTCCGCCAGGTTTCACGCACCCTCTTGTTGCAGTCGTCAATAAAGCAACCCACGCAAGAGAGCAGCGCAAATGCGCCAAGGCTGGCAAAATCGCGCTTTCGATTGCACTTAGCGCCCGTCGGCCAGGAATTCCCCCATGCAAATGACCACCGCCCTACTGATCGTCAACCCGTGCGACGACGAAGAAGACAACATGGCCATGCTCTGCTGCCATAGCGACAAGGGCGACATGTTTCTGATGAGCCGCTATCCGGACGAGGACGAGCTGGAGATCACCCTGGATGGCGAGCCTTCGACGCTCGACGGCGTGAAAGTCACCCTGTCCAAGACCCTGCTGAAGATCGAAATCGCTGCGGCAGATGCCGATGCGTTGAATGGCGATGATGTGCTGGAGATCACCTTCAACCCGGACATGGTTGATCTGGCTGAAGTTGAAGAAACCCTGAAGAACATCCTTGATGGCACCGGGACCTATATCAGCCAGATTTGATATCGGCTGGACTGGCCTCATCGCGAGCAGGCTCACTCCTACAGGTATGGTGTACGACGATCCATTGTAGGAGTGAGCCTGCTCGCGATAGGGCCGGTACCGGCAACCAATCACTCCCCTGCTACAAAATTCCAACAAATCCCCCAGTCATTTCCCGCACTTTGCGCAAAATGCCGTTAGTCGCCGCCCCCCTCGATGGATTAAAGTAACGCCCCCAGCCCCGGCGTTATCCGAACGCCTGTGGCCACCCCTTTCCAGGAACAGTCACCGATGGAACATCGTGAAGCGCTGCTGGCGCTGCGAACCTTTCTTTCAACGCAGATTCTCGGCCAGGAAAAACTCATCGAGCGTTTGCTCATCGCCCTGCTCGCCGACGGCCACATGCTGGTCGAGGGCGCTCCGGGTCTGGCCAAGACCAAAGCGATCAAAGAACTCGCCGAGGGCATCGAAGCCCAGTTCCATCGCATCCAGTTCACCCCGGACCTGCTGCCGGCCGACATCACCGGCACCGAGATCTATCGTCCGGAAACCGGCAGTTTCGTGTTCCAGCAAGGGCCGATCTTCCACAACCTGGTGCTGGCGGACGAAATCAACCGGGCCCCGGCCAAGGTGCAATCGGCGCTGCTCGAAGCCATGGCCGAACGTCAGGTCAGTGTCGGGCGCAGCACTTACGAGCTGTCGCCGCTGTTTCTGGTGATGGCCACGCAGAACCCGATCGAGCAGGAAGGCACCTACCCGCTGCCGGAAGCGCAGCTCGACCGTTTCTTGATGCACGTCAAAATCGGTTTCCCGGATGCTGCCGTCGAACGCCGGATCCTGCAGCAGGCCCGTGGCGAAGCGCTGAATGGCGAAACCAAACCGGAACGCCGAGTCAGCCAGCAGGCGATTTTCGCCGCGCGCAAGGAAATCCTTGGTCTGTACATGGCCGACGCCGTAGAGGAATACCTGGTGCAACTGGTCATGGCCACGCGCACCCCGGCCAAGTTCGACCCGGAAATGGCCGAGTGGATCGCCTATGGCGCCAGCCCACGCGGCTCGATCGCCCTCGACCGCTGCGCCCGGGCCCACGCCTGGCTGGCCGGGCGCGACTTCGTCAGCCCGGAAGACATTCAGGCCGTGCTGTTCGACGTGTTGCGTCACCGCATCATTCTGTCGTTTGAAGCCGAAGCCGCCGGCATCGATCAGGATCGGGTGGTGCAGCGGATTCTCGACGTCGTAGCCGTCGCTTGACCCCCATGAACGCCCACCTGCCGTCCGAACCGGGCATCCGCATCAGCCTCACCGATCTGATCGAGATGCGCCACCGTGTGCGCGAAGTGCAGCTGTTTTCCACACCCAGTCAGCGCAGTCCGCTGATCGGCCTGCATCACTCGAAATTCCGTGGTCGCGGGGTCGACTTCGATCAGGTGCGGGTCTATCAGGCCGGCGACGACGTGCGCACCATCGACTGGCGCGTGACCGCGCGTACCCAGGAGCCGCACACCAAGCTGTTCCATGAAGAACGCGAGCGACCGATTTTCATCATGGTCGAGCAAAGCACGCGGCTGTTTTTCGGCTCCGGGCTGATGTTCAAGTCAGTGCTCGCAGCGCAAGCGGCGGCGTTGATCGGCTGGGCCGCGCTGGGGCACAACGACCGGGTCGGCGGACTGGTGTTCGGCGATAACGAGCATTACGAAATCAAACCGCGCCGCAGCAAGCAGAGCCTGCTGCAATTGCTCAACCGCCTGGTGAAGGTCAATCAGTCGCTGCACAGCGAACGCGAACCGGACCGCGATGCCCTCGGCGTGGCGCTGCGCCGGGCGCGTGAGGTGTTGCGCCCGGGCAGCCTGGTGATCGTGATCTGCGACGAGCGCGCGCTGTCCGACAGCGCCGAGCAGCAACTAAGCCTGCTGTCGCGTCATTGCGATCTGTTGTTGTTGCCGCTGTCCGATCCGCTGGACCACGCCCTGCCTGCCGCCGGGCTGCTGAGATTCGCGGAAAGAGGCGCACAACTGGAACTCGACACGCTGAATTTCGAGCTGCGCCAGACCTATCGCGCTCAGGCCGAAGCACGCATCGCCCGCTGGGAATTGGTCGCGCAAAAACTGCGGGTGTTGTTGATGCCGTTGAGCACGCAAAGCGAAATGGTCGAGCAGATGCGCGAGTTCCTCAATCCGCAGCGCCCGGGGAGCAGTCGATGAACGGCCTCGAACAACTGCAACCGCTGATCTCCCCGCCGCCCATCGACTTCTGGCCACCGGCGCCGGGCTGGTGGCTGCTGCTGTTATTGCTGCCGTTGCTTGGGTTCGCAGTGTGGCGTTTGCGTCGGTTCATTCCGATCAGGAAACGCCCGATCGTGCGCGCCGAACAACCGCTGGACCCTGTGCGCATCGCCGCGCTGGCCGAACTGGCCCAGATGCCCAAACCCTACGACGGCGCACCGGCCGGGGCTTGGCTGCAGCAGCTCAACGGTCTGCTCAAACGCCTGTGCCGCAACCACTACCCCTACAGCCAGAGCCACACGCTCAATGGCCGCAAATGGCTGGCGTTTCTCGACAACCGTTGCCCGGCCGCCGGCCTGACTCGCTGGATGGTGCTGGTCGAAGGCGCCTATAAACCCGAATGCAAACTCGACGACAAAGCCATCGCCGGCCTGACCCAAGCCGTCGACACCTGGATTCGCAAGCATGTTTGAGTTCGCCTGGCCGTGGATCTTCGTGCTGCTGCCGCTGCCGTGGCTGATGCGTCTGGTGCTGCCGGTGGCCGACAGCGGCGAGCCGGCGCTGCGCGTGAGTTTCCTCTCCGACCTCGAAGGTCTGGCACGGCGCCGGGCCCGCGCCAACCTGCCGGCGTGGCGCCAGCAAGCACCGTTCCTGCTGCTGTGGCTGTTGCTGCTGAGCGCCGCGGCGCGTCCGCAATGGCTCGGCGAACCGTTGCCGATCGCCGCCAGCGGCCGCGATCTGCTGGTGGCGGTGGACGTGTCCGGCTCGATGGATTTCCCCGACATGCAGTGGCAGGACGAAGACGTCAGTCGCTTGTCGCTGGTCCAGCATCTGCTCGGGGATTTCCTTGAAAGCCGTGATGGCGACCGCGTCGGTCTGATCCTGTTCGGCAGTCAGGCCTATCTGCAGGCACCGCTGACGTTTGACCGCCATACCGTGCGCGTCTGGCTCGATGAAGCGCGCATCGGCATCGCCGGCAAGAACACCGCCATCGGCGATGCGATTGGTCTGGCGCTGAAGCGCCTGCGCATGCGTCCGGCACAAAGCCGGGTGTTGATTCTGGTCACCGACGGCGCCAACAACGGCGGCGAAATCGATCCGCTGACCGCAGCAAAACTGGCCGCCAGCGAAGGGGTGAAAATCTACCCGATCGGCATCGGCGCCGACCCCGAAGACAGTGGCAGCACCGGCCTGCTCGGGGTCAATCCGAGCCTTGACCTTGACGAACCGGCCCTCAAAGCCATCGCCAATGCCACTGGCGGCCAGTACTTCCGCGCCCGCGACGGCAAAGAGCTGCAAGCGATCCGGGACACCCTCGATCAACTCGAACCGGTGACCCAGCAACCAACCCAGGCGCGCCCGGCGCAAGCCTTGTATCAGTGGCCACTGGCGTTGGCCCTGCTGCTGAGCCTGTTGCTGGTCGCCCGCGAATTGTGGCCGGACAATCCGCTGCAACGCCTGTTTACCAAGGAGCTGTATCTGCAAAGTCCGTTGCCTGACTGGCGCGAGCGTCTCAAGCGCCTGCGTCTGCGGAGGCGCCGATGATCGCGCTCTGGCCGCACTGGTTCCGCCCTTGGTGGCTGCTGCTCCTGCCGCTGCTCGGCTGGCTGATCTGGCAACTATGGCACCGGCAGAAACGCGCCGGACGCTGGCAGATGATTCTGCCGCCGGCGTTCCACGCGACGCTGCTCAGCGGTGGCAATGGCCGCGCCAGCAAGCTGCCGTGGGTCGCCCTTGGCGTGGCGTGGCTGCTGACCATCGTCGCCCTGCTCGGGCCCAGTTGGGAGCGCGTCGAACAGACCAGCCAGAAACCTGCCGACCCGCTGGTCGTCGTTCTGGAGCTGACCCCGGAAATGCTCGCCACTGACTCGCCGCCAACGCGACTGGAACAGGCCCGGCGCAAGCTGTTCGACCTGTTGCAGGCACGCAGCGATGCGCAGACCGCGATCGTTGTCTACGCCGGCAGCGCGCACACCTTGGTGCCGCTGTCGGATGACCTGGCGACCAGCCACAATCTGCTCGACGCCCTCAAGCCGTCGCTGATGCCGGAAAGCGGCCATCGCGCTGATCTCGGCGTAAGCAAAGCATTGGCCTTGCTCAAGCAAGGCGCGCTCGGTCAGGGACGGATTCTGCTGATCGGCTCCTCGCTGACCGAAGAAGAACGCCAAGGCATCCGCCGCGCCCTCGACCAGCAATCGGCGCAACTGCTGATGCTCGGCATCGGCACCGCTGAAGGCGCGCCGATTGCCCAGGAGGACGGCAGTTTCCTCAAGGACGAACAGGGCGCGATTCGCGTGCCGCAACTCGACAGCCCGGGCCTTGGCGCATTCCTCGCCAGCGTCGGTGGCGAATATCACAGCGCGCGTCTCGACGAATCCGATTTGCGCGCCCTCGGTCTGCTCGATGGCCCGCGCAGCCTGCGCGACGATGGCCAGACCGTGCGCCTCGACACTTGGGCCGATCAGGGTTACTGGCTGTTGTTGCCGCTATTGCTGCTGGCCGCCTGCGCCGGACGACGTGGCTGGTTGTTTTGCCTGCCCTTGCTGCTGTGCCTGCCGCAGCCGAGCTACGCTTTTGACTTCGAAGACCTGTGGCTGCGCCCCGACCAACAGGGCCTGCACTTGCTCAAGCAGAAACGCCCGGCCGAGGCTGCCGCACACTTCGAAGATCATCAGTGGCAAGGGGTAGCGTTGTACGAGGCCGGCGATTACAGTGGCGCCGCTCAGCGTTTCGCCGAAGGCAGCGATGCCCGCGCCCACTACAATCGCGGTAATGCGCTGGCGAAAAGTGGTGAGCTGGAAGCCGCCATCGATGCCTACGAGCAAGCGCTGGAACTGCAACCGGATTTGCGCCCGGCGCTGACCAACAAGGCCCTGGTGGAAAACCTGCTCAAGCAGAAGAACACCCCGCCACCGGCCGAACCACAGCCACAACCGGCGCAGCCGAACGTGCCCGGCGATGAATCGCCACCAGCGACCGCGCCACCACCCGCGGTGAAAAGTGACACCCCGAGCGAGGCGCAGCCCGGCGAGTCCGCCAACGAACCGCCGCCGACCACCCCGCCGCAGCCAGGCCCCAACGAAGTGCCGGGCAGCAATGAAGCGGAAGAAACCGACACCGTGCCGACGCTGCGTCCGAGCGAGGACAACCTCGAAGGCGAGCAGCGTCAGGCACTGGAACAATGGCTGGGCAAGATCCCCGACGACCCGGGCGAATTGCTGCGACGCAAATTCTGGTACGAACAGCAACAACATCAGGATCAGGAAAAAACTCGATGACCCGTTTCACCGCTCTCTTGCTGCCCCTGCTGCTCTGCACGGCCACCGCCCAGGCGGCCGAGCTGACGGCCAGCGTGGATCGCAGTCGACTGAACTCCGGCGAGACGGTCGAACTCACCCTCGAAACGGATGATGTCACGCAGTTCGGCAAACCCGACCTGACGCCGCTGGAGCCGTTGTTCGAGGTACGTGGCACACGCCAGGTCAACCAGTTGAACACCCTCAATGGCGACAACCGCGCCACCACGCGCTGGATCATCACCCTGCTGCCGAAAGAGAACGGCAGTGTGGTCATTCCGCCGTTGCAACTGGGTGAGGTGCAGAGCCAGCCGATCACCGTGCAAGTGGTCGAGAGCGACACCCGCGAAGAGAAAAACAACCTGGATCCGGTGTTCATCGAAGCCAGCCTCGACCAGCCCAGCGTGTACGTGCAGGCCCAGGCGATCCTGACCCTGCGCATCTACCATTCGGTGTCGCTGTACGACGACAGCAGCCTGACCCCGCTGCAAATCGCCGACGCGCGCATCGAGCAACTGGGCGACACGCGCACCTACGAAAAAGACATCAACGGCGTGCGCCATGGCGTGATCGAGATGCGCTATGCAATCTACCCGCAGCACAGCGGCTTGCTGCTCATTGCCCCGCAGACGTTCAGCGCCACGCTGGTCGACACGCAGCCCAGCCAGGACGCGACCGCGCAGGGCCCCAAACCCGGCAAGCTGTTGCGCGTCAGTTCCTCGGAGATTCCGCTGACGGTCAAACCGAAACCGCTGACCTACCCGGCCGATGCACCGTGGCTGCCCGCGCGCAGCCTGAGCCTGAGTGAAAGCTGGAACCCGGAGCCGGATCACCTTCAGGTCGGCGATTCCCTGACCCGCAGCCTGACCCTGAAGGCCGAAGGCCTGGCCAGTTCGCAGCTCCCGGCCCTGCCCGCCACAGAGGCCAACGGCCTGCGCCGTTACCCGGATCAACCGGTGCTGAGCAACCAGAGCGGCGAGCGCGGCCTGATCGGCAGCCGTGAAGAACGCGAAGCGCTGGTGCCCAGCCGCAGCGGCGCGATCGAGTTGCCGACCGTCGACGTGATATGGTGGAACACCTTCGAAGATCATCTGGAACACACCAGCCTGCCAGCGCGCACCCTGCAAGTAGCGAACAACCCGAGCCTGCAGGTCGACGCCCCGGCCGGCACATTACAAGTGAACGCCGCCGATAACGATGTGTTGTGGTGGTGGAAACTCAGCACGCTGATCCTCGCCTGCACCACCCTGCTCGGCTTCGGCCTGTGGTGGCGTGCGCGCTGGCAACCGGCGGTGCATCGCGCCGCGCAAACCGGCCCAAGCCCGCGCACCTTACTGGACGACATCAAACGGGCGTGCCAGGCGAATGATCCGCAAGCGACCCGGCAGGCACTCGATGCGTGGGCGCGGCAGCAGCCGGAGACACTGGCGGATATGGCGGCGCGGTTTGTGCCGTTGTCGGATGCGCTGGATGGGCTCAATGGCGCGCTGTACAGCGAGACGGGGCAGCATTGGCAGGGCGAGGATTTGTGGCGGGCGATCCGTACCATTCCGGCGGCCGAGCGGGTGCAGGATCCGGTGGGTGACAGTGGGTTGCCGCCGCTTTATCCGAAGTAAAAGGCAAAAGATCGCAGCCTGCGGTAGCTCCTACATTTAGTCGTAGGCGCTGCCGCAGGCTGCGATCTTTCAGGCGTTGGCGGTGTTATGAGGTTTGTTCACTTTCCGCCGCTTCAAGCAGTCGCGTCTCACGCATCCCCAAACCACGGGACAACGCTGTAGCTTCGTAGAAGATTTTGCCGTTGAGCTGATCGGCGACGGCATCGCTGTTACCGCCGGCCGGGCCACGGCCCCAGGTCACGACTTCGCCGCTGGAGGTCAGCGCGGCGAAGGCATGGGTGTTGCCATAAATGGCGCGGACGTTGATCAATCTGGCCGCAATGGCATCCGGGATTACACCACCTCGATCAGCAACCCCCCAGGCTACAACAGTACCGTTGGCCCGCAGTGCGGCAAAAGCAACTCCCCCGCATACTACCTGTACGACGTCAGTCAGTAATGCAATCGCCGTTGGAACTACCTGAGCTCCCCACCCCACGACACGCCCGCTGCTCAGCAGTGCGACGAATGATCCATTGTTACCCGTTACCGTCAGGATATCCGTCAATAAAGCGATCGGCGCAGGAACGTTTGCGCCGTGTGCCCCGCTCCCCCAGGCAACAACGCTGCCATTGCTACGTCGCGCGGCAAAGGCTGCTCCGGTTCCGCTCAGTTCCACAATGTCTTCAAATATCCCAATCCCGGCAGGTACATCCCCCCCATGAGTGGCACTGCCCCAAGCCACCACTGAACCATTGGCACACAGGGCCGCAAAGGCGTAACCGGTAGCGACTATATCAACGATGTCAGTCATTTTTCCGATGGACTCCGGCACATTACCTCCGTAGCTTTGGTGCCCCCAAGCGACGACCGAACCATCGGCCCGAAGCGCAGCAAAGGCGTAGGTGTTGCCAATCACTTTGACGACATTCCTTAGTGTAGGTATCGGCTGTGGAAGCGTTGCCCCCAAACCGGGATTTCCCCACGCCACCAGACTTCCATCGCGACGTAGCGCACAGAACACATAACCGTTGCCGCTCACTGCCACGATATCCCGCATAAGACTGACCGGTTCGGATACCAATCCTCCGTCTTCTTTGCGTCCCCAAGCCACCACCCCGCCACTGGCCTGACGTGCCGCGAAGGCATAACCGCAGGCACTCAGCGATATGGCATCAGAAATGGCCGGTAACAAATCTCCTAAATTTCCACCCCGACCAGGGCTGCCCCATGCCACCAGGGCGCCACGCTCAGTCCGTGCTGCAAAGGCCGCGTTGTTTGCTTCATGGCCGGATATAAAATTACCGTTCCCGCACAGGTTCTGCGGATTGATCGTCACCTGATCATCGCTGATCCGCACATGCAGCAGCCGGTCCGGGCGGGTGTCGCGGAAAGTCGTGCCGCTGACCTCGCCCTCCTCGCCGTTATACCGCCACCAGGCCCTGATCGGCTGCCGGGTGGTTGCATCCAGCGCGGTCAACCACGCAGTCCCGCCGCCATAAATCTGGTAATTCCCCCGCGAGCGCGCGCCCATCACCAGCAACCGGCCTGTCCCCAGCGATGCACGCACGTCATAAACCGCCACCCGCGAATACTGGCGACCACCGGCCTGACGCACCACGGTGCAGTCCAGCGAGATCTCCCGCCCGACGTTGGCCAACACCACCGACTGCGGCACGCTGATCAGTTTGTCGCGCCCCGCTTCTCCGCTCTCCACGCGAAACGGCACGATGGCGGTGCCGCCTCCGGCAACGCCGATCCAGCGGATCTCACCGCTGTCGCCCACCCTCAGGCCATACGCCGCAGCCAGACGCACGGTTGCACCTACCGCTGGCACCGCGCTCGCATCAATCTGGTCGCCGCGCGCGTCGTCAATTGAGGGCGGATCGAAATCCAGCAGGGCATTGCCGACCCGCAAGGTCAGTGGAAATGAGTAACCCAGGGTCTTGCCGTCACGCACAATGAAATAGTCGATGACAATCCGGCGATTGAGGTTGTTGGTCACAAACTGTTTAGGCACCGTGAACGGCACTTCCTTACCCGCAGTTTGCGTTGTAAGACGCAGTGAGCCAGTGGTGCTGCCGTTACCGCCCGTACCGCGCCAGCGATAATTCACCAGGTCTTCGGGCAGTGTCTGCAGATACGGCACAATCAATTTACAGCCCAGCGGTGGGACGGCTTCCGGATCGATCAACGACGTGCCAGGCACCGCCTCTTCAACGCGCGGCGTCACGAACAGCGGTTGCACTTCGCCCACCTGCATCTCGAACGGCAACGACTCGCGCACGTTGAGTGTCGCCTCATCATCATTGGCGACGGTATAGAACACCGAGACCTGCAAGCCGTCGAAACGCTGGATCTCCGCGTTCGAGACATTGCGCAACACCGGCTCGTCATCCGGTACATCGCCAACCGGGCGCGGGTCTTCGTAATAGACGATGCCACCGCCGGGCCGCGTGGCCTCCCAGATCAGCGTCAACAGGTCACTGGCGGCGCGTCCGGCAAACCATGGAATGCGCACGGTGGCCCAGCGTTCGTCCGGGTTCAGCGTACCGGTAGGGGCTTCGTCCACCGTAGGAGACGGCAGTCGGAAGGTCTCCCCCGTCACCGAGATGCCGACGGTCTTGGACGGCCGATCGGCCGCGCCCGTTCGCTTGAGTATGTAGGAGACACTGGCCCGGCCTTTGGCAATGGCTCGCACCTTGTCGTTCGGAACAGTGAACACCAGCGCAACACCGACCCGCGTCACCGGCAGCTCTACCGGGCCATGGTTGATCGGTACGCCCTCGGCGTTGATTCCTCGCCAGGTCAAGGCGACGACATCCTGCTCCTGGAAGTTGCCAGCGGGGGTATTGACCAGAACGTTCACGTCGTCATCGTTCAATTCGTCGAGGTCGATTTCGTAAGTCTGCGGATCGGCCTCCAGCACGATCGGCGCATCGAGCCGATTTCCTTTCAGATCCACCACGACTCGGGTTTGCGCCGACCACAGGGAACGTGGATCGGGATAGTTGCCACACTCGTCGATCACCTGGTACGTCACGATCACCCCGGCGCTGTCGCCCGCCTCCTCGATCAGTGCTTGATCGATGGTCACGACCAGCGGGTTAGCGTCAGGGTCGTCAATATGTTTTTGCTCGACAAGGACGACTTTCTCTACGCTGCCCCACGCCACTTTGACACGGTCGTTGATACGCATGAAGGGGTACGGCAGGATCGTGATCGGCACACCCGCCGCGGCCTCCTCGGGGCCGACGCCATTGTCGATGATGCTTTGGGGAATGTGGTAGCGCAGGTTCTGGTTGCCGGGCGTTGACTGGTCGTCATCGAAGCCGCCGGGGCGATCCAGTTTGACGAAGAACTTTTGCAGCGGTGTTGACTCAGGTTCCTGAAACGGCCGGGTCACTCGATAAAAAACCGGATAGGCCTCACCTCTGCGGATATGCCCCTCATCGATAACCCCTTTGATGAGTTCGTTTTCATCTTCCGGCTCGATGTCTTTACTCCAAACCGGCGCCTGCAGGTCGCCCCAGAACACCTCAAGCAGATCACCCGCCTCCATGACCAGCCAGGGAGGAACCAGAAATTCGACGCCTCCCTCCACGGCGGCCACCGGCAAACCACCGTCATAGCCCTGCACGGGAGTCTTGAGTTTGGTGATCCTTATGGGCTTGAGCGCGTTCACGCCTGGATCAGAAGACGTAGAGGCTGATGGTGATTGCGTTTTCATACAAGCAACTCCTCAAGTGACAGAAAGCCCCGGCCTGACGCCTTGGCGACTGCGCTATCCCATCACCCAATGCTGTCGGCCAGCTACTGTCAGATCTGACAGTAGCGACAGACGGCATCGGCCACGACCTCCTGATCTTTCAAGCCTTTGGGCAAGTCCGCCCGTTTGCCAGTAAACTCCCCCCTCTTCAGCCGCCCATCATTTCCCCGCGGCCATCATCTCTTTCTGTAGCGGAGTCCACCTTGCGTCTGTTCCACACCTCCGACTGGCACCTTGGGCAAAACCTGCATGGCCAGGAGCGCGATTTCGAGCATGCGTGCTTTCTCGAATGGCTGCTGCGCCAACTGCAATTGGCGCAGCCGGATGTGCTGCTGATTGCCGGTGACATCTTTGACACGGTCAATCCGCCGGTCAAAGCCCAGGAACGCCTCTACGATTTCGTCGTCAGCGCTCACGAGCAGCAGCCGTTGCTGACCATCGTGATGATTGCCGGCAACCACGATTCCGGCTCGCGCATCGAACTGCCGGCGCCGTTGATGCGCCGCTTGCGCACCCATGCACTGGGGCGGGTGTTGTGGCTGGATGACGGCCAGCTCGACGCCGAACGGCTGCTGCTGCCACTGCCGAATGCCCAAGGCGAAATCGCCGCTTGGTGCCTGGCGCTGCCATTCCTGCGTCCAGCCGAGGTGACCGGTGCGCATCTGGGCGACAACTATCTGCGCGGTATCGGTCAGGTGCATGAATGGCTGATCGAAGCGGCGAATGCCAAGCGCCAGCCGGGTCAGGCGCTGGTCGCCATCAGTCACGCGCACATGGCGGGCGGCTCGGTCTCGGAAGACTCCGAGCGCAGCCTGATCATCGGTAACGCCGAAGCGCTGCCCGCCAGCCTGTTCGGGCCGAGCATCAGCTACGTTGCGCTCGGCCATTTGCACAAGCCGCAGAAGGTCAACGGTGAAGAACGCATCCGCTACAGCGGTTCGCCGATTCCGCTGTCGTTCTCGGAGATCGGCTATCAGCACCAGATTCTCGACGTCACCCTCGACGGCGAAACCCTGGTCAGTGTCGAACCAAAACTGATTCCAAGGTCGGTCAACCTGCAACGCATCGGTCCGGCGCCACTGGCGGAGATTCTGCTGCAACTGGCTGACCTGCCGAACATCGATCTGCTCGCCGAAACCCAGCGCCAGCCATGGCTGGAAGTGCGCGTGACCCTCGACGAGCCACAGCCGGATCTGCGCCATCAGGTGGAAAACGCCCTGCAAGGCAAAGCCGTGCGCTTGGTGCGGATCGCCGCCGAGTACGCCGGCAACCGTGGCGCTGAGGGCAGCGACGACGGCAGCGCGCTGGTCGAGCTGGATCAACTCACTCCGCAGGAGCTATTCAGTCGCGCCTGGCTCGACAACTATGGCAACGAGGTCGATGAGCAGACGCTCAAGGACTTCGCCGAACTGCTGCAGGACGTACAGATGGAGGGCGAGCAGCCATGAAGATTCTCGCCATTCGTTTGAAGAACCTCGCCTCGCTGGCCGGGCCGTTCGAAATCGACTTCACCGCCGAACCACTGGCCAGTGCTGGCCTGTTCGCGATCACCGGGCCGACCGGCGCCGGTAAAAGTACCCTGCTCGATGCCCTGTGCCTGGCGTTGTTCGGCGCCGTGCCGCGGCTGAACAACACTGGCCGTGACGCCAAGGTTCCGGATGCGGACGGCGAAATCGCCACCGGCGACCCACGCACCTTGCTGCGCCGTGGTACCGGTGAAGGTTATGCGGAAGTGGATTTCGTCGGCGTCGATGGCCGGCGTTACCGTGCGCGCTGGGAAGCCAACCGTGCCCGGGAGAAGGCCGGCGGCAAACTGCAGGCCAGTCGGCAGAGCCTGCGCGACATCGATCAGGATCAACTGCTCGCCAGCCAGAAAGGCGAATACAAGACCCAGCTCGAAGCCGCGCTGGGCCTGAATTTCGAACAGTTCACCCGCGCCGTGCTGCTGGCCCAGAGCGAGTTCAGCGCGTTCCTCAAGGCCGATGACAACGACCGCAGCGAACTGCTGGAAAAACTCACTGACACCGCGCTCTACACCCGCCTTGGCCGCCGCGCCTTCGACAAGACCAAAGAGGCCCGCGAAGCGCACAAGCTGCTGCAGGATCAAGCCACGGGCGTCACCCCGCTGGCCCCCGAAGCCCGGGCCGAACTGGATGAGCGTTTCAACGCTGCCCAGCAACAGCTGAAGTTGCAGCAGGCGCAACTCAAGCAACTGGAACAACAGCACAGTTGGCTCAAGGATTTGCGCCAGTTGCAGGACGCGCAGCAAGCCGCCGCCGAGCAACTGCACAGTGCGCAGCAACAGTGGGAAGGTCTGGCGGGTGAACGCCTGAAACTGACGCGCCTGGAACAACTCGCCCCGCAGCGTCACCAGTTCGCGCGCAAGACCGAACTCGATGCGCAACTGACGCCGCTGGCGGCACAGATCGCCGCGCACACTCAGCAGCACGGCGAGCTCAAAGAACGCCAGACGCAACTGGAACAGGCGCTGGATGCGGCGAAAATCGCCCTGAGCGAAGCGCAGCAGCGGCACAGCGAAAGTGCCCCGCTGCTGCGTCAGGCCTTCGATGAGCAAAGCACCCTCGCCCGCCTCGCCAAGGACACCGCACTCAGCGCCGAGGCCCGGCAGTCCGCCGAGCAAGCCTGCACCGAAGGCCAGAGCGCGATTCAAGCGTTGCAGACGAAACAGGCCGAAGTCGCTGAACGCTTGCAGAAAATCGCCGCCGAGCTGGAGCAGAGTGCCGAACTGGCACCGCTCAGCGATGCGTGGAATGCCTATCGCGATCGCCTGCAACAGCTGATGCTGATCGGCAATCGCCTGAACAAGGGCCAGGCCGAACTGGCGACCCTCGAACAGAACGCCGCGCACAGCGCCGACGCGTTGGCCACGCAAAAACAGCAACTGGAAGTGCTGTTCAAAGAGGCCGGCGCCGAGCCGGATGCCGTCGCCGAGCAGATCGGCATCCTTGGCAACCTGTTGCAGGACAACCGCAAACAACTGCGCGCCATCGAAGATCTGACGCGGCTCTGGGCCAGTCAGCAGGAGCTGGAAAAACGCGGCGTAGAGCTGCAACAGCGCCTGCTCGATGCACAGCAGGAACGTGAACGTCTGACCCAGGACGGGGTGAAAACCAAGGCCGAGCTGACCGTCGCCGAACAAACCCTCAACGTCACCCGTGAACTGCTCGAACGCCAGCGTCTGGCCCGCAGCGCCAGTGTCGAGGAGTTGCGCGCGCAGTTGCAGGACGATCAGCCGTGCCCGGTCTGTGGCAGCAACGAGCATCCGTATCATCAGCCGGAAGCGCTGCTGCAAAGCCTCGGCCGTCATGATGAAAGCGAACAGGCCAACGCCCAGCAAGTGGTCGATCAGCTCAAGGAAAAGCTCACTGAGCTGCGCGCAGAAGTCGGTGGTGTGATCGCCCGGCAGAAAGAGCTGTTGCAACAGCAGGAGCAATTGAACGCCCAGTTGCTGGCACTGGCGCCGAGTCTGGAGGCCCATCCGCTGGCGCCTCAGTTGCTGAATCAGGACGCCGACAAACGTGACGCCTGGCTGACCCGGCAGAACGATCAACTGAACCAGAGCATCACTCAGGACGAACAACGCCAGAGCGCCCTGCTCACCCTGCAACAGGACGCGGCGCGTCTGACCCAGCAACTGCGCAATGCCGAAACCGCGCATCAGCAAGCGGCGCAGCACCTGAGCAACCAACAACGCGAACTGAGCAGCGACCGTCAGCGCCTCGACGAAGAACTCACCGCGTTCGCCAGCCTGCTGCCGGCCGACACCCTCGAAGCCTTGCGCGTCGAGCCAGCGGCAACCTTCATGCAGCTGGACCGGCAGATTGCCGAGCGCCTGGCGCAGGTCGAGCAGCAAAAAGAAGAGTTGGCCGAGCAGCAACAACGCCAGCAGACGCTGGAGAAAGAACAGGATCGCCAGCTCAGCCGCGTACAGCAGCTGCAAAGCGCCGAGCAGCAATTCAGTGCACTGGCCGAGCAGCAACAAGCCAGTCAGGAAAAACTCGCGCAACTGCTGGGCGAACACAGCAGCGCCGAGCACTGGCAGCAGCAACTGGAACAGGCTGTGGATCAGGCGCGCAACGCCGAAACCGGCACCGCTGCGGAACTGCAGAACGTGCGCACGCAACGGGTGCAGATTGGCGCCGAACTCAAGGCTCAGCAAGAACGCTTGCAGGCGCTGCAAAGCGAAGACGACGAACTGACGCAGAAAATTGCCGACTGGCGCGCACGCCATCCTGAACTGGATGACGGCGGCCTCGAAGACCTGTTGCGCATCGATGACACGCAGCTCAGTGAACTGCGCCAGCGCTTGCAGCACAACGAAAAAGCCATCGAACAGGCCAAGGTGCTGCTGCAGGAACGTGATCAACGCCTGGCCGATCATCAGGCGCAGCACAACGGCAATCTTGATGCCGAGCAACTCGCCAGCGCGCTCGCCGAGCTGCAGAACCAGTTCAACCTCAGCGAGCAACAGTGCGCCGAACTGCGCGCCGAACAGGCCGAAGATCAGCGCCGGAAAAACGCCAATCAGGCACTCGCGCAACAGATTGCCGACGCCTATGCCGAGTACCAGCGCTGGGCGCGTCTGAATGCGTTGATCGGCTCGGCCACCGGCGACACGTTCCGCAAGATCGCCCAGGCCTACAACCTCGACCTGCTGGTGCATCACGCCAACGTGCAGTTGCGCCAACTGGTCAAACGCTATCGCCTGAAACGCGGTGGCAGCATGCTCGGCCTGCTGGTGATGGATACGGAGATGGGCGACGAACTGCGCTCGGTGCATTCGCTGTCCGGCGGCGAAACCTTCCTGGTGTCGCTGGCCCTTGCACTGGGGCTGGCATCGATGGCCTCAAGCACGCTGAAGATCGAATCGCTGTTCATCGACGAAGGCTTCGGCAGCCTCGATCCGGAGTCGCTGCAACTGGCCATGGATGCACTCGACGGCTTGCAGGCGCAGGGGCGCAAGGTCGCGGTGATTTCCCATGTGCAGGAAATGCACGAACGGATTCCGGTGCAGATTCAGGTACAACGCCAAGGCAACGGTTTGAGCACACTGGAGGTGAAATGAACACGCTGTATTCGTTCCGCCGCTGCCCTTACGCGATGCGCGCGCGAATGGCCCTGCGTTATTCGGGCGTACCGGTGGAGATCGTCGAAGTCAGCCTCAAGGCCAAGCCGGCCGCGATGCTGGCGATCTCGCCCAAGGGCACGGTGCCGGTGCTGGATGCCAATGGGCAGGTGATTGATGAAAGTCTGGAGATCATGCGCTGGGCGTTGGCACAGAATGATCCGGATGACTGGCTGCTCGGTGGTGATTCACGGATTGCCGGGGTGATCGAGGCTAACGATCAGGGGTTCAAGGTGCATTTGAACCGCTACAAGTACGCCGAACGCTATCCGGAGCAACCGATGGAAGTTTATCGGGCTGAGGGGGTGTTGTTTTTGCAGCGGCTGGATGGGTTGCTTGAAGGTCGGGATTATTTGCTGAGTGATCATCCGTGTCTCGCGGATATCGCGTTGCTGCCGTTCGTTCGGCAATTTGCGCATGTGGATCGCGAGTGGTTTGCGCAGACGCCTTATGTGCGGTTGCAGGTCTGGTTGCAGCGTTTCCTCGACTCCGAGCTGTTCACCTCAATCATGAAGAAATAACTTTCTCTTCTTGCTTGCCGAACACCTGTGGCGAGGGAGCTTGCTCCCGCTCGGCTGCGCAGCAGTCGCAAATCCATTCAACACGGATCATCAGAAATAGGGGATCGCCGCATTTGGGGCTGCTTCGCAACCCAGCGGGAGCAAGCTCCCTCGCCACAGTGGTTCGTGTTGTCTAGGCGAGTGCGTTGCACATGCCTAGTGCCATGCAATCCACTTCAAACGGCCCGAGAAAATCGACCTCAGCCTTGATTGGCGGATTGCCGGCCAGCAACCCTTGGGCGTTGGCCCGTTCGATGTTGTGCGCAATGCTGTGATTGACCTCTATGGCCCGCGCCAGCGCACCCACCGAGCCTTGGCCAAAGCCGAGTAACGCCGCGCCATTGGTCATCAGTGCCAGGCTGGCGATGACCCAGAGTCTGTAGCCTTTCATGCGCCGCCCACTCCTGCGAGTTCAGCGCGATCAACCAGCACGTCTGCGCGGTGTTCGAACTGGATGCCGGGGTGTGCGACCTGGATCGGTGCGTCGAAGCTGTGTTGAGTTTGCGCGGCGATGCTGACAAACAGCACCAAGGCCAGGTAAAGACCGATGGCCAAGTAGGCGCCGCGCTTGGCTGAGGTAATGATTGAACTGGCCATGATGTGCTCCGTGGGCATGTTTCAGTGCCTCAGGATCGATCAAAAAAGCCGAAGCAACCACTCAGGGTTTTCCATAGTAAACATCAGCTTGGTTGATTATTTAGCCGGTCTATCTCGGTGTTGGAGAAAACCTATCGAGCGCAGATTTTTCGATCACGCATACGTGTAGGAGCTGCCGAAGGCTGCGATCTTTTGACTTTCAAGATCAAAAGATCGCAGCCTTCGGTAGCTCCTACAGGGAGTTGTTCG